>NZ_JASBQE010000061.1 GCF_029960785.1 Polyangium sp. 15x6 | reverse complement strand
TCCGCCGCTGCCTTCGGCGCCGGCGCGGGCTCGGCCGCCTTCGGGGCGGGCGCGGGCTCGGCCGGGGCTGCCGCGGCCTTCGGGGCCTCGGCAACGACCGCGGGCACAGGCGCGGGCTTCGAAGCCTCGACCGGCGGCGCGGGCGCCACCTCCACGGGCTTCGGCGCGGGCGCCTCCGGGGCCTTCTCGACGGCGACGGGCTTCGGGGGCTCCGCTGCCGCGACCGGGGCCGGAGCAGGGGGCGGCGCAGGCGGAGCAACCTCGCGCGCCTCCTTCGCTTCACGTTCCACCGGCTGGGCGGGCGCCGTCTGCGTCGCTGCGGGCTTCTCGGGAGCGGGCGCGGGAGCAGGCTTCGCCGCCTCGACGACCGGCGCCGGAGCTTGCGCGGTCCTCGGCGCGGGCGCCGTCGCTGTCGGGCTCGTCGGGGCGGGAGCGGCAGACGGAGCGGAGGCGCGCGCGGGCGGGATGTTGGGAGCGGCGGCACGGGCGGGTGTCGTCGTCGGCTCGGGGCCGGAGGTCTCGCCTTCGGTGCCCCGTGCACGGCGCTTCACGACCGTCGGACGGATCCGTTCCTCGACCACCTCGGGCGCCTTTTGCCGCTCCAGATGGCGCTTCACGCGCTCCACCACATCGCTCTCGACCGCGCTCATGTGGTTGCGCACGTCGCCGATACCCATGGACTGGAAGAGCGCGACCAGCGTCTTCTGATCCATGTTGAGCTGTTTAGCGACCTCGTACACCCGAACTTTGCTCATGCACCTCGCTCCAGTAACGACAAACCCGACTCACCCGTCCGCACGACGATCCTGACCGGACCGCGCCCCATCTTCATCGATCCCGCCGCCCGCATCCTTCGGCGTGGACCTTCCCGAGGACTGCTGCCCGGTATCACCGGGGCGCCTCGCATCATGGCGCTTGCGACCCGCCGCCGCACCCTCGAGCGGCGCCGCGACGAGCGCGGAGGCCGCTTGCACGGCCTCCCGGAGCGCCGCCGCGATCCGATCATCCTTGATCGCCACGACGGCGAGCCCTTCCGCGCGCTTCGACGACGCAGCGGCAGAGCACAACGTAGCCAAGACCTTCTTCGTCCCCCAGGCGACCGCGCGCCCCTCGGAGACCGCCCGGCGCACGGCCGAGAGCTCCGAGCCCGCAGCCGCGTCCGTCGCGACCACGATGAGATCCGCTTCCCCCCGTTCCTCGGCGCCCGTCACCGCGTCGGCCCCGAGCGCGATCTTCCGCGCCCGGGCTGCCGCGACCACGAGCCCCTGCGCCCGCCGATCCAGCGAGCGCACGATCGCTCGCGAAAGCGAGCCCGCGTCGAGCGGGACGAGCTTGCCCGACGACGTCGTCCCCGACGCCGTCGTCTCCTCGCCCGCCTGCTCGGACGCCTCGTCCCAGAGCAAGCTCACCTTGCCCTTCGCCGCGCGCGAGAGGCCCCGCTGCGCGGCCTTCTCCACGCACGATGGCCTCGGGTGCACGTGCGCGCCGCGGCCGAAGCCACCGCCCGCCGCGTCCACCGCGACCTCGCCGCTCGGACCGAGCACGAGACGGACGAGCACGGACGGAGCCGACCCGGAGCGCGGGACTTCCACCCGCTCTCCACAGCCGACACACGTGCGCACCCGCGACGAACCTTCCCGGTCCGTCTGCGGCGTCGCTCGTTCTGCGTCTGTCCGTGCTTCCACCATCATCCGTTTCGTTCTCTGGGTGCGGCGCGTCCACGAAGGGACGGCCGCGCCCTCTTACGCCTGCTTTGTCGAAGCCGCCACTGCGGCGCGTCTCGCGTCTGCGCGGCCCGCCTCGAGCACCTTCTGCTCGCTCTCCACGAAGTCACGCGCCCCCTGCCGGATGGCCCGCGCCTTCTTGATGCCGAGGCCGGTCCGGATCGCCAGCCGGTCCTCGTCCTCGCGGAGAATGTCCTCCACGGTCTTGTAGCCCGCCTCTTCGAGAAGGCCCACGGTCCGATCGCCGACGCCCCGGATGAACATCAAGCGCTCGCGATCCGTGAGCGCCTCCGTCCGCTGGCTCGCGGCCCGGATACGCTCCTGACGCAGCCGCTCCATGGTCGTGTCGGCCTGCGTCTTGATCCGCTCGGCCACCTCGGCGCCGCCGAGCCCGGGGATCGCCGCGAGCTCCTCCACGGCCGCCTCGCTGACCTCCTCGAGCGCCCGGAAGCCGAGCCGGTACATCGACTTCGCGATCGACTCGGACACGCCGTCGATCTGCTGGAGCGCGTGGATCGCCTCCTCCTCCATCTGCTTGAACTTGGACTCGCTGATGATGTCGAGCTTCCAGTTCGTGAGCTGCGCGGCGAGCCGGACGTTCTGGCCCTTCCTGCCGATCGCGAGCGAGAGCTTCTCGTCCGGCACGACGAGCTCCATGCGCCCGTCCGCCTCGTCGACGATGACCTTGTGCACCTCGGCCGGCTGGATCGCGGCGATGACGTACCGCGCCGGATCACGATCGAACGGCACGATGTCGATCTTCTCTCCGCGCAGCTCCTGCACGACCGCCTGCACGCGCGAGCCCTTCATGCCGACACACGCGCCCACCGGATCGACGTCCGCATCGCGCGAGGTCACCGCGATCTTCGAGCGCGCGCCCGGCTCACGGGCGACCGAAACGATGCGCACGATGCCCTCGTAGATCTCGGGCACCTCGGCCTCGAAGAGTTTTTCCACGAGGCGCGGATCGGACCGAGACAAGATCACCTGCGGCCCACGCGCCTCGCGATCGATGTCCTTCACGTAGGCAACGATGCGATCACCCGGCCGGTACGTCTCGCGCGGCGTCTGCTCGCGGAACGGCAGGATCCCTTCGGTCTTGCCGATGTCGACGATGATGTTGTTGCCCTTCTCGAAGCGGCGAACGATGCCCCGGATGAGCTCGCCCTTCCGGTCCTTGTACTCGTTGAAGATGAGGTCGCGCTCGGCGTCGCGGACGCGCTGCAGGAGCACCTGCTTCGCCGTCTGCGCGGCGATGCGGCCGAACGTCGTGCGCCCGGCCTTGAGCTTCAGGATGTCCCCGAACTCCTTGTCCTGCTCGCGCGCCTTCTCCGCGTCCTCGGGGCGCCAGAAGACCTGAAAGCCGAGCTCCTCGCCGAGCGTCGCGTCGAGCTTGTGCTTCTCCACGTCGGCGAGCGAAATCTCGCGCTCGGGCTCGGCCACGTCCTCGACGACGGTCATGTACTGGAAGAGGTCGACCTGGCCGCTGTCCTCGTTGAACCGCGCCTCGAGCTCGCGCGTCGGTCCGAAGACGCTCTGGGCTGCCTTCAAGATCGCCGCCTCGATCGTCTCGACGAGGATCTTCCGGTCGATGCCCTTCTCCTTCGCGACCTGCTCGAGGATCGCCCCGAGGCTCGTATCCACGGTGGGCGTCGCTCCCATCGTTGCCATGGCTGCTCGCTCTCCTGATCTCAACTACCGGTTACCGCTTTGCTTCGACTTGCCCGCACGCGCGCTCTTCTTCTGCTTCTTCGGCTGCGTCACGAGCTCGAACACGAGACGCGCCTCCACGACATCCGCGAAAGGCGCTTCGATCCGCTTGCCGTCGACGATGACGGCGATCTTGTCGTCCGGCGCCTCCGCGAGTTCGCCGCGCAGGAGGCTCTGGCCGTCGGGCGCCGGCCGAGAGAGCTTCACACGCGCCAATTTGCCGCGGAATCGCAGGAAATCCGAAAGGCTCTTCAAGCGCCGCTCGAGCCCGGGTGAGGACACCTCGAGGCTGTAGTGATGCGGGATCACGTCGTCCTCCGCGTCGAGCGCCGTCGAGACGTCCCGCGAGACGTCGGCGCAGTCCTCGAGCGATACGCCGCCGGCCGGATCCGACGAGTCCTGCAAACCCTCGCGCTCGATCGTCAGGCGCAAGGTCCACGTCCCCTGGTCGGTGAACCACTCGACGTCCACGAGCACCACGCCGTGGCTCGCAAGCACGGGGCCGACGGCCGCACGGATGCGATCGAAATCGATGGTCTTCTTGCTGGTTTGCTCGTTCGACGCTTGCTGCATGCCTGAGAGGACGGGCGCGAGGCCCCGCGCGGCGGAGGACCGTCTTCGCCCCGGGCGATCGCCGTGCGAAGGCCCACGCGAAAAAAAAAGAGCCGATTCCCAAACTTGGGAATCCGGCTCCGCGGATCCGCCTAGTTTTGTCGGGGTGACTCTAAACGAACCTGGGCGGATACGCAAGGGGGCATGGACGCCCACCGCGCATGAGCAAAAAGCCCAGGAAAATCCGCTGTGAAGCGGCCTTCCGGACGGGCAGGCGTGACCTCGCTAGGCGAGGTTCGGCAACGATACCACGTCCACGTGCAGGACCTCGTCGAACGCGGCGATTTCTTTCATGCAGGCATCACTCGGCCGTCCAGAGACGCGCATCTTCGTACACGTCGCGAGCGCGCCGTCGAAGACGGTGTTCGAGATCTCCTCGATGTTGATGCCGTGACGCTTGAGCACGCTCAGCGTGTTCGCCAAGACGCCCACCTTGTCGAGCATGCGAATCACGACCACGTAACGAGCAGGCGAGGTGGCGCAGATGTTCACCACGTTCGGCACGGTCTCCTCGGTCATGAAGGCGCGGATGATGCGCGCAGTCTCCATGGCGATCGCCCGCTGCGCCTGCTCGGTCGACGCGCCGATGTGCGGCGTCCCGTACACGATGCCCCGGCCGAAGATGCGCGGCTCGATCGTGCCCGTGCCGCGATCCGGCTCGTTCGGGAACACGTCGAGGCCGACGCGTAGTCCCTTCTTCGCGATCACGTCTTCGAGCGCCTCGTAGTCCATCACCTCGCTGCGCGCGGTGTTCACCACGATCGCCCCGTCCGGCAGTGCCTCGAGCACGCTGCGACCAACGATGCCGCGCGTCCGGCTGTCGAGCGGCAGATGAATCGTGAGCACGTGCGAACGCGCCGCGAGCTCCTCGAGGCTGCGGGCAAACCCGACGTCGAGCCGCTGCGCCTTGTTCTGCGAGAGCGAGCGCGACCAGGCATGCGGCTCGAGGCCGAAGCCACGCGCGCGATGCAAAACCTCGCGGCCGATGGCGCCGAGCCCCGCGACGCCGATGCGTCGACCGTAGAGCCCTTCTGCCTGCGCGTACCGCGTCTTCTCCCATTTGCCCGCGCGCAGATCCGTCGTCGCGTCGACGATGCGTCGATCGAGCGCGACCACGAGGCCCATCGTCAACTCGGCGACGGCGATCGCGTTCTTGCCGGGGCAGTTCGCGACGTACACGCCGCGCGCGCTCGCCGCGGCGACGTCGATCGTGTTCACACCGGCGCCCGCGCGCACGATGAGGTTGAGCTGGCGACCCGCCTCGATGGCGCGCGCCGTCACCTCGGTCGAACGAACGACGAGAATCCCGATGCCCTCGAGGGCCGCGGGTAACGTCTCTTTGGTAATCTCCGGGCGGGAAATGATCTCGACGCCCAGGATGCGGAGCTCCTCGAGCGCTTGGGTGTCCATCTTGTCGGCGATCAAGAGGCGCATGCGAGGGCGAACGGTAGCAGAAAAGGCAGCGCGGTTGTTCGTCCTCGTGGCGTCGATCGGTTTCGCGGGGTGCACCTCGGATCACCGGGTCTCACCGTGGGGAGGCGGAGAAATGCCCCCCATCACGGCGTTCGCGGCTCCGCCCGACATCGAGGTGAAGCTCTCCGCGATCGACGAGGAGACGAGAGCCCTCGGCCTGCAAAAGACGTCGGAGATCCGCGCCAAGCTGCCGCGCGGGGGCGGCGACGTGGTCGTCCGGGGCTACGAAGGTGTGGACATCCTCGGAAGAAAGTCCTTCGCCGTGCGCGCCGCCACGGTGCACGGCGTGGTGCTCGCCGTGGGCCCGCGCGACGCGGCCGATCACGCGACGGAGCTCGTGCCCGCGCTCGTTCCCGGCGCGAGCGGCGGCTACGAGGACGGCGCGTTTCGCGCGCTCACGGATCTCAACGGAGATGAGATGCTCGACGTGGTGCTGCGAGGCAGCGGCGGCACGCTTGAGGTGCACCGGATCTTCCCGACGGGATCGGCGCAGTACGACGTCGAGATGACGCTCGCTCCGACGCAGGTCGCGGACATCGACGAGGACGGGCACCTCGATCTCGTGGGACGCGTGGTCGTGCCGGAGGACGATCCGATCCGGCCCGCGTTCCTCGAAGTCGCGACCTTCGCGGCCGGGCGATATCGCGCGCGCTCGGAGTCCGCGATCGCCTTTCACGCGCGCCGCGCCGACGCACCGCTGCGGACGCCGAAGGAGAAGGGCACGCCGGTCGACGACGTGACGCGCGTCCGGCGCGCGCTGGAGCAAGCATGGCACGCGATCCACGCAGGTCGCGCGCGCGCGGCCACCATGGAGGCGCTCGAGAAGGAGCCGGTCCCGGCATCGCTCCGTGCGCCGTTCGACGCACATGTCGCGCGGATCCGATCGGCCCTTCCCACGCAGCGCTAGAAGTCGGTCGCGCGCAGCGGGATCTGCGGCATGGGGAACGCCTGCTGGAACGTGACGACGAACTGGCCGGGCCACGGGCCCTCGGGGGCGAACTCGCGCGTCAGGGGAAACCCCCAGTCGACACGCATGACGGAGCGATCGAGCTGCGGGAAGACGGCGCGCAAGCCCACGCCGACCGAGTGCTTCATGCGCATCTCCTCGAAGCCGTCGAACGCGTCGCCGGCGTCGAAGAACGCGACGGGGCCGAGCTGGAACGAGAAGAGCTGAAAAGGACGCGCGCGGAACTCGAGGTTGTACGTGAGCACGTCCGAGCCGATGTACGCGAGCGTCGTGTAGCCGCGCAGCCGCGTGTCGCCGCCGAGCACGGAGCGCCGGTTCATGTAGTTGCGGAAGCGACGGAGGATGCGGGCGTCGAGGACGAGCCGGCCGATGCCCGTGCGCGGGGTCTGGATGCGCGCGCCGGCTTCGAGCGAGGCGTCGGCGATGCGCTCGGGCTCCATCTCGACGACGCCCTCGGCGAAGACGCGCGCGATGCCGTCCCCCATCGGCGCGGTGTAGCTCGCCGACGCCGTGGCGCCGAAGAAGTCGCGGCTCGATCCGATTCCGGCGAAGACGGGGTAGACACGCAGGAGGAGGTCGTGGCCGAGTCGGATGTCCTCCTGCAAGCCGAGCGTGTTGAAGTCGAGCACGCGCATGAAGCGCGTGGAGTAGGCGCGTATCTGGGCGAAGGGGCCGATGCGCGTGTCGCTGCGGGGCACGGCGAAGTCGACGAACTCGCGCGCGGCGTCGGGCGCATACCGAGAGAGGTCGTCCTGCCGGTAGACGCGGCGGCTCACCTCGGCGCCCACGCTGGCGTCGTATTTCGTGCGACGACCGAAGGATCGCGTGAGCGTGTACGAGCCCGCGATCACGTCGGCTCGGTAACGGAAAGGGATCGCGTCGTCCTGCTCGGTGGACTTCGCGTCGAAGGAGGCGAGCTGGCCGCCGACGTATCGACGATCGATCTCGTAACGCCACGCGATCTGCGCGATGTACGACCACTCGGCGCGGGTCGAGTAGAGAGGCTGGCCGTACTGAAACGAGCCGAAGGAGCCCTCGGGTTTGCCGCTCTCGCGGTTCCACACGACGTTGCCCTCGGCCTTGAAGAGGATGCGGCTGCCGCCGACGCGCGGGATCGAGTAGCGCGCGCCGAGGGCGTACGTCTCGGGCTGGAAGTACGCCTGCACGAGCGCGGAGTGGTGCGTGCCGAAGAGGTTCTCTTCGCTCGGCTGGACGAGCAGGTACTCGAGGCGGCCGGAGGCGAAGCGGTAGCCCAGGCCGACGCGCAAGCTCCAGACGTCCTTCGTGACGACGAGGAGCCGCACGCGATCGGGCTTGCTGCCGCGCGCAGCGAACACGAGGACGAGCGAGAACTGCGGGATGTTGCGGAGGTTTCGGCCGGTCTCGTCGGCGAGCTCCTGCTTGTACGGTTGCCCCGGCTCGAGGAGGACCTCGCGGCGGACGATGTACTTGCGCGTCGTGGCGTGGAAGATGTTGACGAAGTTCGGGACCGGATCGCGCTGCTCGATGACGTCGAGCGTGACGACGTCGACGGACTCGATGGTCTTGCCTTCGGGCGACTCGTCGATCGTCTTGCCCTGCGCCGCGAGGACCGCCTTGATCGTCTCGCGCTCGTACGGCGAGTACGCGGGCGGCGGCGGCGCTTCGTCGCTCTCCTCGGCCGCACCCGCGAGGGACGAGGAGAACGACGAAACGAAAAGCGCCGCGAGGGCTAGAGCCCGAGCTTGTCCGCGGGCGGATACGTCGCGACGACGTTCACCTTGTAGCGGACGTACTGGTGCGGGATCGTGGGCCAGTCGGGCTTCGGCATGGCGCGCTTGACGCAGCGGAGCAGCTCCTTCGCTTTGTCGCGCTTGATGCTCGACGACTTGCCGACGAAGAGGTTCGTCTTCTTCGTGCGGAAGTCCATCTCCAGCACGAAGCTCACGGTGGTCTGCGACTTTCCGGTGGGCGCGCACGCTGTGTTCTCGCGGATGGCGCGGGCGAGGCCGTCCTCGAAGAAGGTAACGTGATCGCACCGCTCCGGTGGAGTCTTGCCGGGCCCCGGGTTCTCGCAACGAATCGTGGTGAACGGAGAAAGGGTGACCGGCGGCGGGCCCGCGTCGACCACGAACACCGGGGCGCTCGCGTCGAGCGGGGTGCCCGCGTCCGCGACGGCCGCATCCGCCGAAGGGATCGAATCGGGCCGCGGACCGCGCCAGAGATAAAGCGGAACGGCGACGAGGATCATCCCCGCGACGAGCGCGAAGATGATCTGCATGCGCACGGGTCGCTCGCCCCCGCCGCGACCGAGGTAGCGGTAAGGGGACGGCTGCGACGGCGGGCTCGACGACAGCGGGGGCCTGATCATCGTCGGCCGAAGCTCTTCACCGGGAGGACACGGGGTTAATCGAGGAGGGTCCGGGCCGGTCGACCCGGCTCGCCCTTGACGATGGTGGCGGTGAGCTCGAGCGAATCCGGCAGCGTGCCTTGCACCTGGGAGAGGACTTGCTCGACGACGTGGCGGGCCTCTTCGAGGGAGTGGCCAACCATCGACACCACGAACTTGAGCGGCCCGGTGCGGCCGGCGACGACGGGCGTGAGGCTCAACATGAGCATCTCCGTCAGGTCGACGACGCGCTGGGCCGCCTTGCGCAGCGCGAGCATCTCGAGGATCGTGGGCCTCTCGCTCACCTGCCGGTTCGGGCCGCGCAGCTCGTAGCGCGCGACCTGCACGTTCACTTCGGCCCACTCGGCGAAGAGCCCGTCCTCGTCGATGGCCTTCATGAGGTGCTCGCGCACGAGCAAGCCCGTGAGGCCGTCGCGCTTCGCGAGATACTGGCGCGCGCGCTTGTGCGAGGGCGACTCGGGGCCGAAGCTCACGAGCTTCAGGCGGCACTCGCCGACCTGAACCTCGCCGTTGTGCATGAAGGTGATCTGGCTCTTGCGCTCGAAGCCGAACTCCGCGTAGCTGCCGTTCGTGCTGCCGAGGTCCTCGATCGTCCACGAACCCGACTGGCAGCGGAGCAGCGCATGCTGGCCGCTCACCGTCGCCTCGGGGATCACGAGGTCCTGATCGGCGCGACGGCCGAGGGTCATGATCGGTTTGTCGAGGGGCAGGATCTGCCCGACGATCTCCGGCGCGTTCGTCGCGTACGTGATGAGCAGCGACTGCGCGCCGGGCGTGAACGCGGCGGTCTGGGCGCGGCCCGGCGGCGGCCCTGGCTCGAGGCGCTCGCGCGGGAGCTGGATCGGGCTCGTCGTGAGCTGCGTCGGGTTGAAGAACCGAAGGTGACGCGCCTGGGGGCGCATCGTCGGGTCTTCGTTCATGCCGCGGAAGATCTGCTTGACCTCGTCGGTCGCGAGACCCGCGGGCACGTCGAACATGATCTGCTGGCGCATGGGCCGCGCGCGCGGCTTGTAGCCCGGCTCGGGGACGCGGCAGGTCCACATCTCCCAGAGCGTGAGCACCATGGCGTAGACGTCGTCGTCGACGCTGGCGCCGCCGTTGCGCAGGCGCTCGGGCGACATGTAGTTCGGCGTGCCGCCGTCCGGAGGCGCTCCGGGGCGACGCGCCGAAGCGCGGGCGCGCTCCTGCGCGAAGCCGAAATCGAGGATGACGGTGCGGCCTTCGCTCACCATCACGTTGCCCGGCGTGAGATCGCCGTGCACGAGCCCCTGCGCGTGGATGGCAGCGAGGCCGCTGCACACCTCCGACGCGATCTTCCGGAACTCGTCGGCGGTGTAGCCGCCTTGCGCTTTCTTCTTCCGGATGTGCGTGTGGAGGGTTTGTCCGGCGATCTTCTCCATCACGAGGATGGGCCCCCAGAGGCTCGGGGCGAGATCGAAGACCTTGCAAACGTTGGGATGGGCGACCGATCGCGCAAGCAAGAGCTCTTGCCGCAGCGCCTCGTCGTCGCCGGGCATGCGCGATTCCTCGCGCACGACCTTCAGCGCGACCTCTTGCTGCGTCGATCGGTCGAATGCGAGGAAGACCTCGCCCATGCCACCCTTGCCGAGGCTTTGTCGGATTTCGTATCGGTCGTTGATGACCGTTCCGGGAGTGATCGGGGGGGGAGGAGTTCTGTTGGTCACGACGAGAAGAGGGTCAGCCGCCTCGTTGCCCAGTGGGTCGGGACGGTGCTGGTTTCCCACAAGCGTCGTCCATCTCGGGCGAGAGCGCAACGAGTCCTTTTCAAGAACGAGTACCTTCCCGCGCGGACAAGCGTTTTCCGGGGTTTCGGGGTCGGTCCGGGCCCACCGCGCGGCCCGGGCGGCCCGTGGCCCCTCCCCTCGCGTCCCCCCTACCGCTGCTGTTTGTGGCCCCCCCGTGGTCGCCTCCCCACGCCCGAGAAGCCGGCGAGTGAGCGAGCGCTCCCGTCGATGAACCTCTTCTTGACTGCACGCTCGTTCATCGCCTACGCCGCCCCGTGCTGGCTCCGGGATGGAAATTCTGGGGTCCGCCAATCTCGAGCAGTGGGCGCGTTCGTGCGGCGAGTCGAGGCTCGCCGGGCGCACGCGCCGGACAACAGGGAAGCCGGTCCAACGCCGGCGCGGCCCCCGCCACTGTAGCCGGGGACGAAGGCGGAAGATCCACTGCGCGGAGAGCTCTTCCCTGGTGCGAGCCGGGGAGGCGCGAACGCGCGGGAAGGTCCGCCCGAGGACGATCCGGGAGCCAGGAAACCTGCTGCGTCGAGGCCCGACCGCGGCCTCCGGGGTGGAGCATGCGGCGCGGGGGCCCTCGCGTCCGCGTCTCTCCGTCCATGCCCACGCCGGCGCCGCTCTTCGGCGGGATCACTCGATCCCGTCCACGAGACCCGAGGGCGCGGGTGTGTCGCCCATGCGGAGACGAACATGAACGACGAATCGAAACGCTGGAAGAGCGCGCGGCTCGCGCTCGCCCTCGCGATCGGCGCGAGCTTGATGATGGTCGCGTGCAGCGACGACTCGAACGGAAGCGGCGGCAACGGCGGCAACGGCGGCAGCGGCGGTAGCGGCGGCAGCGGTGGTAGCGGCGGCGCCGGAGGCGGCGGCGGCAGCGCGTGCCTCGACGCTTCAACGTACGCGGATCTCTTCACCGTGAAGGACGCCGCGTTCTGCGTCGTCGGGCTGTACGAATCCGACGCGGTCGTCGGTCTGCCCTCGACGTGGGGCAGGCACGGCGGCCCTGTCGCGGTGAGCGCCGCGCCCGCGCCCGGCTCCGTGACGATCGAGCGCCTCACGCCGCCCGAGGGCGCCACGGGCAAGCTCACGATCACGAAGGCCGACGTCGACACGAAGATCCCGGCGATGACGTTCCTTGGTGCTCAAGCGATCGACCTGCCGTTCTTCGGCTGGACGGTCGTCTCGTACACGGCCTCCGATCTCACGGGCGAGATCATCCTGCTCGACGACACGACCGTCGCGACGCGTTACCCGGTGAACGGGTTCTATGCGGGCGTCGGCTTGGGCGACGAGACGCTCGGGCGCCTGATCTACACGGGGATCTCGGCCGTGAACGACGCCGCGACGAAGACGAACGCCCTCTACGCGGCTGACGCCTGCGGCACCGCGGCGTCGATGCCGCGGCTCGTGCCCGATGGCGACATGACGTGCAGCGCGCCGGCGGCGGTCGACATTTTCGGCGTCGCGTCCGGTCCCCTCGCCGCGGATCGCGCGGGCAACGTGTTCGTCGTGATGTCGGAGGCGAGCGGGGATCAAGACGCGCGCGGCTACGCGGCGGAGAAGGTCGCGCGAGGCGCGGCACCCACCGCCGGCGCGTCGCTCTTCACGCTGCCGGGCTACGCGGGCAGCCTCGCCGCGATCGCGCCCGGATCCGACGACGCCGGCGTGCTCGCGTTCCAGCCCATCGATGGGACGACGTTCGATGCGCTCGACGTCGTCGCGCAGCGTTACCGCGTGCAAAGCGGGGCCGTCGTCGCGGAGGGCACGCCGGGCGTGCTCCTCTCGGCGGCCACGGCCGGCACGTCGCTCCCCTTCTTCACGGACGACGAAGATCGGATCTGGGTGGTCGGTCAACGCGGAAGCGACACCACGGTCCTCGCGGTCGTGGCTCGCGTTCCCTGATCCCCTGCGAATCCCGTTTCATGTGGTAGCCCGGGAGACCATGCGGCCGAACGCCGGCCGGGTGGTCTCTCGGGATCCGCATGCCGGGGGATGTATCTCCGCGACAGGGCGTGATAATCGAGGCATGACGGGGTTCCCCCATGGGAGGCGCCATGAACTTCCTCGAGCCCGACACCGATCGCGTCGTCCGCGTGAGCATCGACGCCTTTCTCGAGGGAAGGCTGCGCCCCGACGTGTCTGGCGATCGGGTCTTCGAGACGAAGAACAGCCGGTATCGCCTGAAGGCCGGCAAGCTCGTGGCCGCGACGTCGTCGCAGCTCGTGGGCTCGGAGCTCGTCGGGTGGCTCGTCGACGAGGAGTCCGACAAGGCGCGTGTCTTGCCGCGCTGGTCGCCCGGCGCGCGCGCGGTCTTGCTCGTCAAGCGCCTCGGCCGGCACATCGTGGTCACCTCGGCGACGCTCATGATGGAGGTCGACGGCGTGCTCGTGGAGGGCTCCGACACGCGCCCGCTGTCCTCGGGCAAGGTGAGCACGCCCGCGATGCTCGCCGTGACTCCGCCTTCCGCGCAGGTCCCGATGATCCCCAAGGCCGCGCCCATGCCAAGCGGCATCGGGATGGCGATCCCGCTCCCCGACCTCACGGCGGCCGACGCGCCGGCTTCCGCGCCGCGCGCGCCCATCAACCCTTCGACGCCCCCGCCGGGCCCGGGTCCTGCATCGGGGCAGGTCGTTCCGTCGACGCCGACGCCCCCTGGACGAACTTCCCTCGGCTGATCACCCGGGCCCCTCGCACCGGGGCGAATGGTCAGCACAATTGACACAAGAGCGCGCGACCGGCAGACTTTTCGCGCAACCGGAGCGTGCCTTAGGGGGCCGCCGCTCGCCGAGGATCCAAAACCCGATGGCCCAGGTTCCACATATGGGCGCGTCCCGACAAGACCAGCAGGCGGAGGGCGTCGATGACCCGAGGGGGGCCGCGCCGGATCCCCTCATCGGGATGACCATCGGCGGTCGCTTCAAGATCGTCGGCGTCATCGCCCGCGGCGGCATGGGCAAGGTGTACCGGGCCGAGCAAGCGCCGCTCGGACGCATCTGCGCCCTCAAGGTCCTCTCCCCGAAGTACGAGGGCGACCGCGATCCGGAGTTCCACAAGCGCTTCTTCCTCGAAGCGTCGATCGCCGCGAAGCTCACGCACCCGAACACCGTCACCGTGTTCGATTACGGGCAGAGCGACGACATCTATTACATCGCGATGGAGTTCGTCGACGGCAAGACGCTCCACCGCGTGCTGCGCGAAGAAGGCCCGTTCCCCGAGGGCCGCACGTGTCACGTCGCCCGGCAGATCTGCCGCTCGCTGCGCGAGGCGCACCAGATCGGCGTCGTGCACCGCGACCTCAAGCCGGGCAACGTGCTCCTGACACAACACGGCGACGAACGGGACAACGTGAAGGTCCTCGACTTCGGCCTCGTCAAGGACGTGACCGGCGAGGCGGAGGATCTCACGCAGCAAGGCCTGTTCATGGGCTCGCCGAAGTACATGGCGCCCGAGCAGATCGTGGGCGCGGAGGTCTCGGGCCGCACCGACATCTACTCGCTCGGCGTGATGCTCTACGAGATGCTCTGCGGCAAGGTGCCCTTCGACAAGGGCCCCGGCGTCGGCACGCTCATGGCGCACGTGAACGACCCGCCGCCGCCGATGATCCATTACAACCCGAACCTCGCGATCTCCGAGGAGATGGAGGCGATCGTCCTCCGCTGTCTCGAGAAGGATCCGCAGCGTCGCTTCGGGACCATGGACGAACTGCTGAGCGCGCTGAAGCGTTGCGGCGGCGGCGCCGAAGAGATGATGACGGGGCCGTACCAGGCCTACGCGCACTCCGGCGCGTTCCACCGGCCGCGAAGCTTCGACAGCCTCCCGCCCGGCGACACGACCGGCCTCTCGGGCCCGCTGCGCAGGCTTTCAAGTCCGCCCGGCGACAGCGGCCCTTCGACGTCGCTCTCGCTCTCCGGCGCGCGTCCCGCGGCGCTCGGCTTCAGCGGCCCGAACACGCTCAGCGATCCGCTCACGGCCTCGCAGCCGATGCCCCTGCCCGACCCCGACGCGCTCGCCGGCCAGAGCGGCAAACGTCGGTTCATGTTGATCACGGGCGTCCTCGTGCTCGGCTTCGTGGGCATCATCATCACGCTCACGCAGACCCGCGGCTCCGGCGACCCGACGGCGGGCAGCGCCTCGCCCGCGACGACGCCGCCGCCCACGCCCACGCAGACCACGCCGCAGGCGCCTGCGCGTCCGGGCGATCGCGTCGTGCACATCGAGAGTGATCCTTCCGGCGCGAGCGTCATGGAGGGCAACGAGACGCTCTGCGGCGGCACGCCCTGCGACGTGACGTTCCGCGGCGCCGGCGCCGCGGCCGACGTCGTGCACAGCCTCACGCTGTCGAAGAAGGGCTACCAGTCGAAGACCATCAAAGTCACGGTCGTCGAGGAGAAGGTGAAGGTCACGCTCGACGCCGCCGCGGGCGGCGTGCGCACCGCGCCTGCCACGACGAAGACCGGCGGCAACAAGGATCCGAACTACAAGCCGGATCCTTACAAAGGCAATCCATACTGACGCGCGCCGTCCGCCGAAATGGCGGTGAGGGCGGTTGAATGCTCGTGTAGAGTGCGGTTTGCCCCCGAGGAACCGCCATGTCGTCCGAGCCCTCATCCGCCCACCGTGACGCGCCCTCTTCCTCCACGGAGCCACGACGCACGCGCTCGACGCGCGCGCTCGTCGCGCTCGCCCTCGCCTTCGCCACGGCCCTCGCCGCGGGCCCCGCGATGGCCGACGCGCGCACCGAGGCGAGGCGGCACTTCCGCGCGGGCATGGAGCTCATCAGCAAGGGCAACTATCCCGAGGGCATCAAGGAGCTCGAGCGCGCGCAGGAGATCCTTCCGCACCCGAACGTCCTCTTCAACATCGCCCGCGCGCACGCCGAGGCCGGCAACCTCGAGCAGGCCATCAACGCGTACAAGCAGTACGTCGCGTCCGATCCGCCCGACCGCGCCGAGGCCGCGCAGGTCCTGAAGCAGCTCGAAGAGAAGCTCGCGCTGCAGCGCGCCGAGCAAACGAAGAACACCGAGCCGCCGAAGACGAACGAGGGCGACACCAAACCGAGCGACGCGAAGCCCGGTGACACCACGCCCGGTGATACCAAGCCCGGCGACACCAAACCGGGCGATACGAAGCCCGGCGACACCAAGCTCGGCGATACGAAGCCCGGCGATACCAAGCCCGGCGACACCACGTCCGGCGACGGCCAGGCGCAGGCCGACGTCAACAAGATCGTCGGCAAGGCGCGCGACGAGGACGTCTACCGCGAGACGGTCATCACGGCCTCGCGTGGCGCCCAGAGCCCGCTCGACTCGCCGAACTCGACCACGATCATCACGCGGCAGGACATCCGCCTCTCGGGCATCACGCGTATCCCCGAGCTCTTGCGTCGCGTGCCCGGCATGGACGTCATGCAAATCACGGGCGGCGACACGAACGTCTCGATGCGCGGCTTCAACAGCCGCCTCGCGAACAAGCTGCTCGTGCTCATCAACGGGCAGCGGCCCGCGTACCTCGACATCCTCGGCGCGACGTTCTGGGAGACGCTCTCGATCGACGTCGATCAGATCGAGCGCATCGAGGTCGTGCGTGGCCCGGGCTCCGCGCTCTACGGCGCGAACGCGTTCGCCGGCGTCGTCAACATCATCACGATCGCGCCGGGCGAGGGACGCACGGGCTTCCGCGTGGGATACGGCGACAGCGGCCAGGGCTACGGTTCGGCGTGGGCTACGGGGCGCGACGGCGACCTCGGGTATCGCGCGTCGGTCGGTTACACCCGGTATTCACGCTGGACCCGCGAGGTGCAGGACGGACGAAAGGACATCGTGGTCTTCGATCCGAACCAGAACCTCGGCGCGGAGAACCTGCGTGTCGACATCCGCCTCGCGCAGCGCTTCAAGAACAACCGCGAGCTCCAGATCGGCGGCGGCTTCGCGCGCAGCGACATCGACGTCTACGGCATCGGCCCGTTCAACGACTACCGCGCCCGCTTCGACAACTCCGACATCACCGCGCTCTTCAAGACCGAGAACTTTTCCGCGCGCGTCTTTTACGCCCGCGTCGCCGCGCAGACCTCGTCGAACCACGACTACTACGGCCACACGCTCTTCCCGAGCCAGGCGAACCAGAACGTCGTCGACGCCGAGCTCAACTTCTTCAAGGACGTCACGTGGCCGAAGTCGGTCGAGCACAGCCTCCGCGCCGGCGCCGCGTACCGCTTGAAGTCGATCACCTGGACGTACCTGCAGGACGACACGCCGATCGAGAACTGGGGCTCGCTCTTCCTCCAGGACACGCTGCACTTCGGCAAGAGCGTGCAGCTCGTCGTCTCGGGCCGCGCCGACTACGTGCCCTACCTCGGGACCGTGAAGGTCTCGCCGCGCGGCTCGCTCATCTTCAAGCCGACCGATCTCCAGTCGATCCGCGTGAGCGGCTCGACCGCGTTCCGCAACACGACCTTCCTCGAGTCGTACCTCGATCTGCCGATCCAGCTTCAGCTCCCGGGCGTCGAGCTGATCTCGGCGTCGCAGCGCTACGAGGACACGGCCTTCCGGCTCCGGCCCGAGAGCATCATCACGGCCGAGGCGAGCTACCTGAACCAGATGAGTGATCGCTTCGAGTTCGAAGCGACCGCCTATTACAACCGCATCTCGGATCTGATCGCGCTCGCCGGCGAGCGGCCGCTCACGCTGGCGAACCGCGCCGACGGGCTCGGCGGGCTCAACCCGGAGACGGGCCGCTACACGGTCGGCTTCGGCGGGTGGCTGAACCGCTGCGACATCCAGAACGTGTTCGGCGGCGAGGTCGGCACGCGCCTCTACCCGATCGAGGGCCTCGACATCTTCGCGAACTACGCGCTGAACATTTCCTCGCAGGAGCTGCCCGACGGCTGCTCGGCGCCGACGGACCAGCGCACGAGCCGGCACAAGATCAACGCCGGCGTCCAGCTCCGCACGAAGCCCGGCATCGACGGCGAGATCACCTTCCACTACCAGTCGGCGCAGACGTGGGCCGAGCAGGTCGCCACGCTCTCGGGCATCCAGGTGCAGACCTTCGACATCCCCGGCTACGCCCTCCTGAACGGGCGCGTCGGGTGGCGCTTCCCGATCGCCAGCACGACCGGCGAGGTCTCGCTCGTCGTGTACAACGCGCTCGGGGGCCTCGTCGACGAAGCGCCGCAGATGCACCCCTTCGGCAACCGCGTCGGTCGCCGCATCATGGGCTTCTTCCAGCACACGCTGTAGAGGTTTCGCGTGGACATCCAGTTCGTCGGCGCGGCGCAGACCGTCACTGGCTCGATGCACGTCGTCCGCACGGAGCACGCCACCGTGCTGCTCGACTGCGGCCTGTTCCAGGGGCGGCGGCGCGAGTCGTTCGAGTACAACCGCCGCCTGCGCGTGCCCGCGCGCGAGATCTCGGCGGTGGTGCTCTCCCACGCGCACATCGATCATTCGGGCGCGCTGCCGATGCTCGCGAAGAACGGCTTCGACGGGCTCGTGTATGCGACGCCGGCGACGCGGGATCTCGCGGCGCTCATGCTCCGCGACGCGGCGGCGATCCAGCAGGCCGACGCGCGCTACCTGAACAAGCAATCCGTGCGGGAGGGCCGCGAGGACGAGCTCGTCGAGGCGATCTACGGCGAGGAGGACGTGCTCGACGCGATCTCGCGGTTCGTCTCCGTCCCCTACCACCGCTCGATCCCGATCGCGGACGGCGTGCGCCTGACCTTCTTCGACGCCGGGCACGTGCTCGGCAGCGCGATCACGGTGCTCGACCTCGAAGAGCGCGGGAAGAAGCGGCGCCTCGTCTTCACCGGGGATCTCGGACGTGCCGGGCGGCCCATCCTGCGGGATCCCGAGGTCCCCGAGGGCACCGACGTCCTCGTCACCGAGAGCACGTACGGCGATCGGCTACACGACGGCGTCGACAAGATGGAGGATGACCTCGCGCGCGTGGTCACGCGAACGGTCGCGCGGGGCGGCAAGGTCTTCATCCCTTCGTTCGCGCTCGAGCGCGCGCAGGAGGTGATCTTCGCGCTGAAGAAGCTGCGCAAGGCCGGGCAGATCCCGCGCGTGCCGGTCTACGTCGACTCGCCGCTCACGGTCCGCATCACGGACGTCTTCAAGCTCCACCCCGAGTGTTACGACGCCGAGGCGCGCGAGCTGCTCCGTGGCACGGACACGCCCTTCGACTTCGAGGACCTCGAGTACATCGAGGACAAGGAGCGCAGCAAGGAGCTCGGCGGCGAAGGCAGCGCGATCGTCATCTCGGCGAGCGGCATGTGCGAGGCCGGTCGGATCCTCCACCACCTGAAGAACGGCGTGGAGGATCCACGGAACACCGTGCTGATCGTGGGCTACCAGGCGCAACACACGCTCGGCCGGAGGCTCGTGGAGAGACGAGCGCGCGTCCGGATCTTCGGGGTCGAGCGCGAGCGGCGCGCGGATGTCGTGGTCCTGAACGGCTTCAGCGCACACGCCGATCAGCGGGATCTCGTGGCCTACGCTGACGCTTGCCGATCGCGGGGGCCGGCCGGGACGATCGCGCTCGTGCACGGCGAGCCGCAACCGCAACGCGTGCTCGCGGACAAGATGCGCGAGCGGGGGCACGGCACGATCGTGATCCCCGCGCCGAACGACAGGCTCGAGATCGTTTGAGGCTCAACCTTTCACGGCGTGAACGATCGCCGCGGTGAGCGGCTCGTCCTCGCCGTCGAGCAACGTGCGCACGTCGAAGAGGATCTGGCCTTCCTGCACGCGCGGCAGGACCGGCGGATCTCCCGCGCGGAGGCGCTCCGCGATCGCCGCGAGCGCGCCGCCCGTCGCTTCGAGCGCCACGCCGAACGAAGGCAGCGGCTCCTCGGCACACGCGCCTCCCCCCACGGCGCCCCCGAGCTCCACGACGGACGACGTCACGCCTTTTTGCGCGAGCTCGGCCTGGATCCGCTCGGCCCGCGCGTGCACGGCGGAGAGCGGCGCGCGCAGCGCGGCCAGGGTCGGGATCGCGTCGAGGTCACCTTCGAGGTACGCGGCGAGCGTCGCTTCGAGTGCGACCAGCGGCAGCCGGCCGAGGCGCAAGGCGCGCGCCAGCGGATCTTTCCGGCACGCCGCGACGAGATCGGCGCGCCCCACGATCGCCCCGCCCTGCGGCCCGCCGAGCACCTTGTCGGTGCTGAAACAAACCACGTCGGATCCCGCCTCGACCGAGCTCCGCACGCTCGGCTCGGAGAAACCAAGCGGCTCGAGCTCCACGATCGCGCCGCCGCCGAGATCCTCCAGCAAGAGCACCTTCCGCTCGCGCGCGAGCGCCGCGAGCGACCGATGCTCCGGCCGCTCGACGAACCCCACCTGACGGAAATTTCCCTGATGCACGCGCAGGATCGCCGCCGCGTCGGGCGCCGCGTCGAGCGCGCACGCATAGTCCGCGATGCGCGTCTTGTTCGTCGTACCCACCTCGACGAGCCGCGCGCCCGATCGCGCCATCACCTCGGGCACCCGGAACCCTCCGCCGATCTCCACGAGCTCGCCGCGCGACACCACGACGGGCCGGCCTGCCGCGAGCGCGCCCAGCATCAAGAGCACGGCCGCGGCGTTGTTGTTCACGACGAGCGCCGCCTCTGCGCCGGAGAGCTCGCAGAGCGCGTCCTCGGCGAACGCGCCGCGACGCCCGCGCCGGCCCGTCGCGAGATCGATCTCGATCGACGTGTACCCCGCGGCCGAGCTCGCGAGCGCCTCGGCCACGCGCGCGCCGAGCGGAGCGCGCCCGAGGTTCGTGTGCAGCACGACGCCCGTCGCGTTGATCACCCGCCGCGCGCGCGTCCGGAGCGTTCGCTCGGCGTGCGCTGCGACGCGGAGCGCCACGTCCTCCACGGAGGGACACGGCGCGCCGCCGCGCACCGCTTCGCGTGCTTCGTCGAGAAATCGCCGCACGAGGCGCGTCAACGTAGCGGCGCCGAGCTTACGCTTGGCCTCTGCGAGGGACGGATTCGCGAGGACACGGTCCACCCGTGGGATGCCCCGCAGATCCACGCTCCCTGTCCCTCGCGTTTCCTCCTCGCCCATCGGCTGCTACATCTAGCTGCTCTCCGCTCCTTCTCCCGTACTTTTTGCGCACACACACTTACGCGGCCTCGCCAGAAACCGCGCCGCGCGGGGCCGATGAGGAGACGATGCGAACGTACCGCCCCTCGTGGCGCGGCGGCTTGCTCGCCGCCCTGGCCCTCGCGAGCGCCCTGCTGCCCCACCCCGCGTCCGCCAGTTGGCCCCCGTCGCCCGACGCGGACATGGCCGATCCCGCGAACTGGCCGAACGATCCGGGCTACGCCCATTCGGACGATCGCGACGGCCAGTGGAACTACTACTCGTTCCTCCCGCCCGCCGCGCCGGGCGTCGTCCGCCGCGCCGACGAAGTCGCGTCTGGCATGAGCATCGATCGCGCGTGGCGCGTCTCGATCGGCGATCCGCGCGTCGTCATCGCCGTGACCGACAGCGGCATCTTCTGGGAGAAGCCCGATCTCCTCGACAAGGCGTACCTGAACCGCCGCGAGCTCCTCACGCACAAACCTTTCCAGGCGGGCGGCGGCCCCTGCGGCGGCGCCGGCGATCTCGCCGGCTTCGACTGCAACGGCGACGGCGTGTTCTCGGTCTCGGACTACGCGACCTCGATGCCGCTGCCCGCCTCCGATCGCAACGCGAACGGCGTGCTCGACGCCGGCGATCTGATCCTCGCCTTCTCGGATGGCATCGATGACGACGGCAACGGGTACATCGACGACATCTCGGGCTGGGACTTCATGAAGAACGACAACGACCCGTACGACGACACGCGGTACGGGCACGGCACGGGCGAGGCCGAAGACTCGTCGTCCCAGGCCCACAACGGCATCGGCCTCGCGGGCGCCTGCCCGCGGTGCATGTTCCTCCCGCTCCGCGTCGGCGACAGCTTCATCGGCGACGTGCAGGCCTTCGGTGAGGCCGTCGTGTACGCGACCGACAGTGGCGCGAAGGTCGTGCAGTGCGCGCTCGGCACGCTGAACATGACGCGCTACGCGCAGGCCGCGCTCGACTACGCGTACGAGAACAAGGTCCTCGTCATCACCTCGATGGCCGACGAGAACTCGCGCCACCACAACATGCCGGCCGCGAGCAACCACACGCTGCCGGTGCACGCGATCCAGTACGACGGCGCGAGCGCCCGCACCTCGCGCAGCTTCGTCGACTTCCACCCCTGCTCGAACTACGGCGGCCAGAACCTCCTCTCGGCCTCGGGTAACTCTTGCTCCAGCGAGGCCACGGGCCAGCTCAGCGGCATCGCGGGCCTGCTTTACTCCGCGGCGCTCCAGTACAACACCGTGCCGCAGCTCTCGCCGGGCGAGGCGCAGTCGATCTTCTTCTTCACGGCCGACGACATCGACGTGCCCGAGTCGCGCGAGCCCGGATCGATCTACCGCTTCTCGCAGCCCGGCTTCGATCAACGCTTCGGCTACGGCCGCGTCAACGCCAGCCGCGCGCTCGAGGCGATCCGCGACGGCCGCATCCCGCCCTCGGTCGACATCGTCTCGCCACGCTGGTTCGAGGTCCTCTACAAGGATCGTGCTTCTGGCCCGATCCAGATCCGCGGCACCATCTCCGCGCCGCGGGCGAACGCCTACGACTACGTCGTCGAGTGGGCGAGCGGCGTGCAGCCGCTCGAAGAAGACTTCCAGAAGCACGTCCTCGATCATCGCGAGAACCTGGATCCCACCTTCGTCGCCGGCAGCGCCGAGCCCCTCGCGCTCCTCGACGTCCGCAACGTCACGGTGAGCCACCCGCGCGACGTCGACAGCCCCTTCGGGGAAAACGATCACACGATCACCGTGCGTGTCCGCGCGACCGCGCACTACGGCGGCGCCGTCGGCGACGTGCGAGGCGAGATGCGCCGCACCTACTACGTGCACAGCGATCCCGACCTCGCGCGCGGTTTTCCCGTCTGGCTCGGCGACAGCCTCGAAGCGAGCCCCAAGATGGCCGATCTCGACGGCGACGGCGTACGCGAGCTCGTGGTCCCGACGGGCGGCGGCGCGATCCACGTCCTCACGCTCACGAAGGCCGGCCCCGTCCCCTTCCCCGGCTTCCCCTTCCAGACGACCACCATCGACGGCCTCACCGCTCCGCCCGAGAGCGATACGCCGAGCCACATCACCGCGCCCGGCTACGCGTCGGGCAAGGTCGATCCGAGCCTCGCGCGTGAAGGCTTCATGAACGCGCCCGCCATCGCCGATCTCGACGACGATGGCACGATCGAGATCGTCGCCACCACCTTCGCCGGGACGATCTACGTCCTCGAAGCGGACGGCTCCGTTCGCCAAGGTTTTCCGCGCCGCTTGCCGCGCATCCCCTCGTGCCCGCGCGGCGTCGACCTCCCTCCGCCCGCTGGCCCTTGCATGGACGAGGACCAGCGCATCACGCGGGGCGCCTTCGCTGCGCCCGTGCTCGTCGATCTCGATCGCGACGGCCGGCTCGACATCGTGCAGGCCGCGTTCGACGGCAAGGTCCACGTCTTCGACCCGGCTGGCGCCCCCCTGCCCGGCTTCCCCGTCGAGATCCGCATCGACCCCGAGAACAACCCCACGAAGCGCAGCCGCATCCTCACGACGCCCGCGGTCGCGGACTTCAACGGCGACGGCGTGATGGACCTCGTGCTCGGCTCGAACGAGCGGCTCGGCACGAGTGGTCAGTTCGGCGGGATCACCGTGGTCGACGGCCGCGGCACCAAGGCCCCCGACGGCCCGATCCTCGCCGGCTGGCCCGTCTCGCTCAGCTCCTTCGAGATCTTCCCGCTCGTCGCCGAGGGCATCCCGAACTCCCCGGCGATCGCGCGCTTCGAGGGCACGCTCGCCGCCGTCGCGCACGGCAACGTCAGCTTGCCGTTCGTCGTGCCCACCGAGCCCGGCGAACAAACCTCGCTCGGCACGCTGCCCGCGAACGCCCTTCCCGCTCGCCCCGATCCCAGCGATCCGGACAAGACGATCCGCGGCCTCGATCCCTCCAGCATCTTCGGCCCGCTCTCGCGCGCCTCCCAGCCGAACGCGATGCTCCCGCTCTTTTCGAGCCCCTCCGTCGGCGACCTCGATCAGGACGGCGTGCCCGACGTCGTCGCCTCGGGCGGCTCGCTCTCGCTCGCGCAGGCGCTCCAGGGCGGCGGCACGGGCGCGGGCGAGCACCTGCTCGCGGTCTGGAGCGGCAAGACCGGCGCGATGCTCCCCGGCTCGCCCTTCCTGCTCGAAGACTTCACGTTCTTCAACAACCACGCGATCGCCGATCTCGACGGCGACGACTACCCCGAGATCATCACCGGCTCGGGCGGCTACTTCCTCCACGCCTACGACGGTTGCGGCCGCGAGCCCGCGGGTTTTCCCAAGTTCACGGGCCAGTGGATCGCCTCCACGGCCGCCGTCGGCGACCTCGACGGCGACGGCACGCTCGAGGTCGCGGCCGGCACGCGCAGCGGCTTTTTGCACGTCTGGCACACGCGCGGCCGCACCGACGGCGTCATCGCCTGGGAGAGCTACCACCACGACAACCGCAACACGGGGAGCCTCGAGACCCGCCTCGCGCAGGGCACGCTGCTCAAGGCCAAAGCCCCGCTCACGGCCCTGACCTGCGAGGAAGCTCGCCTCCCCCGGCCGCTCGAGGCCGCCGGAGGCTGCGATTGCCGGGCCGCCGGCCAGGGCCGCGAAGGCGGGCGCGCGGCGGGGCTCTTCTTCGTGGGCCTCGCGCTCGTGCTGGCGAGGCGGCGACCTGCGCGCAGCTAGGCTACCCTCTCCTTCGTGTCGCCTCCCGTTCGTATCTACCTCTCTCCCGGCATGTTCGGCTTCGCGCGGCTCGCGTCGTTCGAGTACTTCGAGCACCTCGTCGTCGCGCTCGAAGAGCGCTTCCGCCAGCGCGGCCGCATCGCCAAGGTCCTCGTCTGCGACGTCCACCCGACGGCCAGCGTCTGCCGCCGCGCGGCCAAGCTCGCGCACATGATCGCCTCCACGGCCGGCGACGACGACGGCCCCATCCACGTGGTCGGCCACTCGACGGGCGGCCTCGACGCGCGCCTCGTCGCCTCCCCGACCGCGCGGCTGCCCGGCGTCACCCGCAAGGAGCTCGCGTGGCTGCCGCGGCTCTCGTCGATCACGACCATGAACACGCCGCACTACGGCACGCCGCTCGCGGCCTTCTTCGCGACCGTCAGCGGCCAGCGCATGCTCTACGCGATCTCCGCGCTCACCGTGACCGCGCTCAAGCTCGGCGCGCCCCCGCTCGCCGCCACCTCCGCGCTCGTCGCCGCGTTCGGCCGCCTCTCGATCGGCAACTTCGAGCTGGAGATGGTCAACCGCGCCGTCGACGCCGTGGCCAAGGTCCTCGATGAGGCCTCGAGCCGCGAGCTGCGCACCTGGCTCGACCTTTTGCGCGGCGATCAGGGCGCCATCGTGCAGCTCATGCCCGAGGCGATGGACCTCTTCCAGGCTGGCGTCGAGGACCGCCCCGGCGTGCGCTACCAGTGCGTCGCGACCTATGCCCCTTCGAACGCGGTGCGCGACTGGATCTCCGCGCTCCGCTCGCCGTGGACCGCCATGAGCGCGACGATCTTCACGGCGCTCTACAACCTGACGAGCCGCCTCGACGAGCGATACCCGTGCGCGGCGGCGGACGGCGCCGCGCAAGCGAAGCTCAAGGCGATGCTCGGCGAGGCGTTGCCTCCGACGGCGAACGACGGCGTGGTTCCTTTGACCTCGCAGATCTGGGGCGATCTCGTCTGGGTGGGCAAAGCGGACCACCTCGACATCGTCGGTCACTTCCCGGGCGCGGGAGGCCACACGGACTGGCTCGCGAGTGGCGCGCGGTTCCAGCGCGTGCGATTCGACGTGGTGATGGATCGGATCGTCGCCGGCATGATCGTGGGCGAGGAGCTACGCGACGCGCGCACGCCCCTGTCCGAGCGCGCGCCGAAGAGCGCCCCGGCGAGCGTGCGTGGGGTGTCATGACGAGCAAGCGGCGCTCGCTCGAGCTCTTGCACGAAGCGCTCGTCGAGTGCCGCCGCTGTGATCGTCTGGTCGCGTGGCGCGAAGAGGTCGCGCGCGTCAAACGCCGCGCCTACCGGGACGAGACCTACTGGGGCCGCCCGATCCCCGGCTTCGGCGACCCCGACGCCACGCTGATCATCATGGGCCTCGCGCCAGCCGCGCACGGCGGCAACCGCACGGGCCGGATGTTCACGGGGGATCGCTCGGGCGATTTCCTCTACGCCGCGCTCCACCGAGCCGGCGTCGCCTCGCAGCCGACGAGCGTGCGCCGCGGCGACGGCCTGACGCTCACGGGCGCCTTCATCGTGGCCCCATGCCGCTGCGCGCCGCCCGAGAACAAGCCCACGCCGGCCGAGCTCGCTTCCTGCCGCCCCTGGCTCGAAGCCGAGCTCGCGCTGCTCGACCGGGCCCACACCTACCTCGCGCTCGGAAAAACCGGCTACGACGCGGTCCTCACGCTCGCCAAGAAGCACGGCGATGTCTCCGCCGCGCCTCCCTTCGCCCACGGAGCACGCGCAGAAATCCCGGATCCGCGCGGCGGCAGGGGCCAGGCGTGGCTGTTCGGCAGTTACCACGTGAGCCAGCAGAACACGCAGACGGGCCGGCTCACGGCGGCGATGTTCGACGAGGTGCTGGCCGCAGCGCTAAAGCGAGCGCGCGTTTAGGGTCTTTGCTTGGGGTCGCCGCGCCGGGGCTCTGCCCCGGACCCCGCGGGGGCTGTTCGCCCCTCGACCCGAACCAGCGCAAGCGCTGGACTCGTGATGGAAGAACTGCGCGATGCGCAGTTCTTCCACCGGCCGGTGGCAAGACCAGGACAGCGTTGCCCGTCGCGGCGGTCTTGGCTGGCAGGGTCGCCCTTGGTCTTGCCTCGGCCTGTTCGATGAACTGCGCATCGCGCAGTTCATCGACCCCGGGTCCAGCGCTTGCGCTGGTCCGGGTCCAGGGGTGGACAACCCCTGGTGGGGCCTGGGGCAACGCCCCAGCGCAGCGGCCTCGAGAAGTCAGTTCTTCGGCGTGAGGAGCTGCGCGAGCTCGCCCGATGCCTGCATCTCGAGGAGGATGTCGCTTCCGCCGACGAACTTCCCGTCGATGTAGACCTGCGGGATCGTCGGCCAGTTCGAGAACTCCTTGATGCCCTGGCGGATGTCGGGGTCCTTCAGGACGTTCACGTCCACGAACTCGGCCCCCGCCTCCTTGAGGATCTGCACGGCGCGCTGAGAAAACCCGCACTGCGGGAAGCTCTTCGTCCCCTTCATGAAGAGGACCACGCGGTTTTGAACGATGATCTCCTGGATCCGTTGACGCACGTCGCTCATGGCGGCGACAACGTAGCGTAAGGGAAGCGGCGGGGCGAGGCGTGGAGGTGGGGGCTTCCGTCTTGACAGCACGCGTGATCTTCGTGAGCAAGGGCGGATGGATGCTGCCTCCCTCTATCTCGTCGGCCGAAGGCTGGCCATGCTTGCCGAGCGCGCGATGGCCGCTCCGGAGGGGGTGCCCGACGAGCCATCGGTCGAGCACCTCGTGCTGCGCGCCGTGGCCGAGCGGCTCGTGCTGCGCGCCGTGATCGAGCGCCCGGGGCTCACCGCGAGCGACCTCGTCACGCAGCTCTCGATCGCGCAAAGCCGCATTTCCCAGGTCCTGGCCGAGCTCGAACGCAACGGGTTCGTCCGCCGCTACCCCGACGCGGACGACCGGCGCAAGCAGCGCATCGAGGCCACCGTGCATTACAAGGAAGCCGTCGAACAGCGCATGACGCGCAACGTCGAAGAGGCGCTCGAGCCCCTCCTCACCCACGCAACCGCGCGCGAAAAGGCCCGCGTGCTCGCGGCGCTGGAGCTGATCCACGACCTCGTCCTGCGCGCAGGCGAGCGCGAGGATGGCTCCGAGGCGCCCGAAAAGAAAACGCCACGACGTGGATAGATGAATCTGGCCAGATACATCCATCCTCGGATGTATCTTGACAGATACATCTCCAAAGATACTCTCCGTGCGAGCGGGCGGGCCGCTCGTCTTTGCTTGTCGCCCTCTGCGCATGGAGGAACCATGAGACGTCCCATCGCCGTGTCCTTGCTCCTGGCTCTCGGCTGCGTCGCCGGCTGCGGCGGCGCCGAGAACCCCGGCGGCTCGACCGGTCCCACGTATTACAAGGACATCGCGCCGCTCGTGAACGAGGCGTGCGCGAGCTGCCACGAGGCCGGCGGTATCGCGCCGTTCTCCCTGACCGACGCCCAGACCGCGGCGAACATGGCCGGGGCCATGGCGGCCGCGACCGAGGCCCGTACGATGCCGCCGATGCCGGTCAACAACGACGGATCGTGCCAGACCTACAAGAATGCCCGGTGGCTGAACGACGAGCAGATCGCGCTCTTTCAGCGCTGGTCCGAGGCCGGCGCGCCGCTCGGGGATCCGAAGGACGCGCCCCCGCCGCCGGCCTTCGATACCCCGAAGCTCGCGGGCGAGCTCGCGACCTTCGACATCGGCCTCGATTACACGCCCGAGCCTCCTCCGGGCGAGCTCGACGAATACCGTTGCTTCGTCGTCGACCCCGGCATCACCGAGGACACGTTCATCACGGGGTACGACATCCAGCCCGGGGATGCGCGCGTCGTGCACCATGTATCGCTCTTTTACCTGGCCGACGACCAGGCCGACGCCGACGCGGAGGCCCTGGACGCCGCGGATCCCGGGCCTGGGTATCGGTGCTTCGGCGCCGCCGGCGTGCAAAACTCCGTCCTTTACGGTGTCTGGGTCCCGGGCAGCGGAGCGACGATCCTGCCCGCGGGCACGGGGATCTTCCACGGCGCGGGCCGCAAGATCGCCCTCCAGGTGCATTACAACGTACCGCTCACGGGAGGACCTTTCACGGACCGCTCCAAGGTCACGTACCAGCTCGAAAAGGACACCTCCTTGACGCGAGCGTATTTGCTGCCGGTCGGGAGCTTTCAGTTCTCGCTGCCCCCCAAGGATGCGCAAGCCAATGTCAGCGTCGACCTGTCGCTTTCGCTGCTGGGGTCCTACGGCGGCGTCGATGCGTCCGGCGGCATCCGCGTCTACGGCGCAATGCCGCACATGCACGTGATCGGCCGGACGCAGCGCACCTTCCTGAAACGAGCGGACGGGGAGGAATGCCTCACCGACGTCGACCGGTGGAATTTCCACTGGCAAGACCTGTGGTGGTACGAGACGCCCATCGACGTGGCCCCCGGGAGCACCTTTGGTATCTCGTGTGACTTCGACACGCGGGGGCGCACGACCCCCACGACGTGGGGCGAAGGGACGAACGACGAGATGTGCACGAACATCCTGTATGCGACGCTGAGCGGCAAGTAGCGCCCGCGCACGGGGCTGCGCACGGGTCTCGTGTCGAAGCCGTTGCGCTGGGGCGTTGCCCCAGGCCCCACCAGGGGCTGTCCGCCCCTGGACCCGGACCAGCCAGGGGCTGGACCCGGGACGATGAACTGCGCGGTGCGCAGTTCATCGCACAGGCCTGGCTTTTCAACCGGCAACGCGGTCCCACCGGCCGGTTGGAAGACCTGCGCGACGCGCAGTTCTTCCATGAAAGGTCCAGCGCTGGCGCTGGTCCGGGTCCAGGGGTGGACAACCCCTGGTCGGGCCCGGGGTGAAACCCCGGCGCGGCGGTTCCTCATGAGACCAATGCTCAGGCAATGAGCGCTCGACTCGCTCGCGACGAACGCGGGGCCACGACCTCCCCGACGCCGATCGTGAAGTCGAGCTCCATGTAAAAGCCGGCGAGAGCTCGCAGACGCATTCGCTCGTCGCTGCCTTCGCCGACGAGCCCGAGCGTGCTCGCGAGGCCGGAACGCCGCGAGACGGAGAGCTCGATGGGACGAGGAAGCCTCGCGCTCGCGCGGGGGGCGCCGATGCGACGGCAAGGGGCCTCGACGATCGCCTGGTAGCAGGCGATCTCGCGCCGGGCGGCGTCGCGGAATTGCTTGAGGAACACCATCGTGAATGCGCCGGTCCGCAAGCACTCGGCCGCGAGGCCGAGGAGTTTGACCTGCGCGCGCGCGTCGAGGCCCGCGGCCCCGAGCCAGGCCGCGTCATGGCTCGCGCGCAGGGCGTCGAGGAGCGAGGTCTCGCTGGCCCCCTCGCCGGCGTCGCGGGCCTCGACGATCCGTTCATGGCGCCACGGGGTAGAAGCACCGCCGCCCTCGGGCGGTAACCATGCGTCGACGTGGAGGGCGAGCCTCCCCGTGGCCGTGGCATCGAAGCCGAGATCGGCGTGTCCTTTGGGAAAACCGAGGACCTCGCGGCCGCCGACGAGCGCCGCCCCGAGATCGACCCAGAGGTAAGGCGTATAGGCGCCGACGGCGATCGGTTCGAGGCGTCCACCGCGGCGCTCGCAAATCGCCACCGGCACGAGGAAGCCGAAATCACGCTCCGCGACCACGCCGGGCGCGTCTATGGCCGAGAGGAGGCGGTTGTCCTGCGCGTAAAAGACCACCGAAGGACCGAGCGGGATGTAGACGCGGTCCTCGTGCAGGCCGAGGTGACGGGCGCAGAGATCACGCAGGCGGCGCGGATCGGCGCGGAGGAGGGCGGCGACCATCACGCTCGACCGCGCGTCGTAGGGCGGCGAGGTCGACTCGTTGACGCCTCGCTCGATGTAAAGCGGCCCGGGGATGCTCGCCGGCGCACGTGGGCGGCCGCGGAGCCAGTCGTCGTGCATCGGAATGGGCAGGCCCGTGAGCACCTGGGCCGCGCGAATGCCGGACATCGTCGCCGCCTCGACGCAGCCGAGGTTCATCGGCGTGAGGGTCCAATCGCCGGCGAGCACGAGGTTTTCGTAGCCGGACTCGTCCGCGGCGAGGCGGTGGCGCGTGGTCCCTCGCGGCGAGAGCACATACCGATCGGAGGGGTGCTGGACCGGGCTGAAGTGCTGGAAAGCGAGAGGATCGTCGATCGACGCCGGCGCGTGGAGGCGGCTCCGATCGAGCGCGCCGTCGGGCTTCACGATCGCAGGCCAGAGGTGGGCCACGGACGCGTCGAGGTGGGCTGCCGTGAGTGCACGCACGCGTTCGAGCTGCCGGGCGGCGTGACCGACGTAGGCGGAACGCTCGATCGGCGGCGGTTCGTCGTCGTCCATTGCGGCGGTGAGGTAAGCGATGCTCTGCGGGCCCCCGGGCTCGGGGAAGCTTTCACGCGGCAGGAGGTGGCTCATGTCCGCCCAGGTATCGAGGGGCTCGGCATAGGGGATCATGACCGGTGACGGCAAATGCCAGCCGGTCGCGCGGAGATCGTCGCGGATCCAGAGCTGCGCCGACACGGTCGGCGTGGTCGTGATCTCCCGGATCATCGCGGCGAAGCGCGGATTGTTCGCGTCGGCGACGAGCTCCTCGCAAAGGGCGGGCAAAACGCCGAGGCCCACGCCGAGGACGACCCGATCGAAATCGCGTCCGTCCTCGAGGACGAGGGGCGGCTCCTGATCGGGAAACCGCGAGCCCCAGTCCTCCAGGCTCTCGCCGCTCGCGCGCAGGGCCTCGCCCCCGACGAGCTGCTCGTAGAGCGGCTCGCTCGGCCAGCAGGGCAGACCCTTCACGTCGAAGAGCGGCTCGTAATCGGCGCCGCCCTTCACCGCGATCTGCCGACCCATCTCGATCGACGCAATGCGCCGGCGATCGGCCGAGAGGCGGAGCTTGTCGACGCGATGAAAGAAACGGAAGCGCACGCCGCGCCGGCGGAGGACCTGGTAGAGCGGGGCGAAGATCACGTCGCCCATCCCCGCCTGCATCTTGTAAAAAATCGCGCCGCGGTAGGTATAGAGCATCCGCAGCGTCCAGTGCAGCGCCGTCCCCGCGCCGATCTCGCGTCCGGCGCTGTAGGCCCCGGCGTAGACGCCCGAGACCGTCGACGCCCGCACGGAGGCCTCGGAAGCGCCGTGCCGCCGCAGCCACGCCCGGAAATCCTCGTGGTCGAGGCGCAACCAATCGACGTCGTCGTGGTCGGTCAGGCCGTCGGCGATCATCCCGCGGACCATCGCCAGCGTGATGTCCACGGCCGCCCAGGCGCTCCGGATCTCCGGCTGCCGCGCGAGCAGCCGCTCGCAGCGGCGAAACACGGCCGCGGACCAGGCGAGCAGCCGGCGGAGGACTTCCTCGCGGCGCACGGCGACGAGGTCTTCCGCGGGCGCGGCGACTAGCTCGCGCAAGGACGCGAGCAGGCCTGCGACCCCGCGACGGAGGACACGGAGCCCGACGCCGAGCGGCCGCGATCTCGCCTCCGAGCCGCCTCGCAGCGCGGGCTGCGCGTCGAAAAGGTCGAGGAGGAATTGCAGCATGATCGGGATCAGCTCGGCCGGGGTGGGGACCTTCCGGCCGAGGCCCGGAGGCTCGCTGTTCCGGGGAAAGAGCAGGGGCTGGTGCTGCCAGACGCCCTCGAATTGCTCCTCGAAGACGATGAGCGAGTGCGGCTCGAACGCGTCCTCGAGGGTCGCGAGCGGCGCGCCCGCGGGGCGCCCGAGCTCCTCGTAGCAGCGGCGCATCACGGAAAATGCGTTGTCGTAGAAGCCGTAGAAGAGGTGGAGGCCATGCTCCTCGATGCGATCGAATCGCTCGTGGTTCCGGCCACTCGCGCCCTTCCCGCCGAGGCGATGCCCCTGCTGATAGACAGTGACCTCGTAATGATCCTCCCAGCCGGGCGTGCTGGTCAACTCGAATGCCGTGGTCAGGGCGGCCATTCCTCCGCCCAGGATGATGATTCTTTCGCGGTTCACGGAGCCGCGAGGATAGTGGGCCCGAGCGGGCTTGCACGGCGCGACGCCGGGTCTGGGCGTTTTTGGGAGGGCGGGTGCCGCCGATTGCAAGACTGCTTGCAAGACCTCGGCGGCGTACGTCAAGCTTCGTGATACTTCGCAAGGAGTCACCATGGGTTTGCTTCGATCGCTCTCGCTCCTGATGGTCCCCTTCCTCGGCGGCTGCTTCTTCGGATCGGGGGAGCGTGAGCTCCCGCCCGTCGAGCACAGCGCGGGTTTCTTCGCCGAGTTCGATCGGATGGTCGACGAAACGATGTCCCGGGGCACGCTCGACGATCAGGCGCGCACGCTCGACGCCGAGTTTGCGCGTCGCGTGGACGAGGGACCCGGGCCGAGCGAGGTCGTTGCCGTCGGAGCGACCTGGGACAAAGTCGAGACATTTCTCTCGATCGGGCTGATCTCGGCCGACGTCATGGCGCCGATCGAAGGCTCCGAGCAGAGCCGGGTGGACATTCTCGGGCACGCCGCGGACCGGGTGCTCCGGAGCGACACCGAGGCCATCGCGGCCTGGAACCGCACCGTCCGCGACATGGGCTTCGCCGACGCGCGGATGGAGCCCACCGGGGAGCTCGTCTGGGAATCGCTCTACCTCGTGCTCACCGAATCGGAGCACGCGTATCAAGACGTCTGGGTCGAAAGCGGCACCTGGGTCGAGGGAGCCTGGGTCCGCACGGACGGGTACTACGAGCAGCTATGGGTCGACGGATACTACGAATCCGTCTGGCAGGAAGGCACCTGCCACGACGAATACGTCGGCACGGAGTGCGACACGTATTCGGTCGAGGAGACCTGCTACGACGTGTATGTCGAAGATGGCTACTGGGAGAGCTACTGCTCCTGGTACGACGACGAGGGCAACTGCATCGAGTGGACCGACGAGTGGGTGGACACGGGGTACTACGAGACCCAATGCGATCCCGCGTATACGTACGAGGAGTGCACCGACGTCTACGAGACGGAGTGCGCCCCGGGGCAATGGGTGGACATCTGGATCGAGGGGCACTGGGTCGAGGGGGCGTGGGTCCCCGGCGAGCTCGTCTGGGTCGAAGGGTACTGGAGCGACACCTCGGGGTATCGGACCGTGGCGCTCCCGGCGCAGGAGGCCGAGATCCTCGAGGCGGGAATCACCTACGTGGCGTCCTTCGGTCCGGAGCGCGTGGGCGGTGATTGTTACGCGGGGCTCGACGAGGCCCTCGTGAAATCGGAAGAAAGCCCGCCCGAGAGCGCCGTGAAACTCTCGCGGGGCGCAATCCTTTCTTGCCTATCGCGACACTGAGGCGAAACGGTGGCCACGGCACGGTACCCCGCATGGCAGGGCGTTGATTTTCGCCCCTGCCGCGCGGGGTATCGGGCATGATGAGCCATGATTTCTTCCAGACTATTTTTCAGCTCTGCCGCGGCACTCGCGGCTCTGTTCATGGCGGCCTGCTCGGACACGCCCGGGAGCACGGGCACCGGCGGGCAGGGCGGCGGCGGTGGGACGGCGGAGGGCGGCTCCGGCGGTACGGGAGGGAGCGGCGCCGCCGGCGGGGGCGGCCCGGTCATCCCCGCGGAACACCCGCGGATCTACCTGAACGAGGCGAACCACACGCGACTCTCCTCCGCGCTCGCAAGCGCCGAACCGGCCGCCGTGCGCTTCCGGGACATGGTGGACGGCCACCTGCAAAACGGCAATGTCTACGCATTCGAGGCGCACTTCGCCGCGCTCCTCGGCGCTCTTACCGGCGAGGCGGATTATTGCAAATACGCCGTCGACACCGTCGAAGCGCGCGTGGCCGCGGAAGAGGCGCTGATCGCCGCCGGCGAGCGCGCCGAGGTGGCCTTCGACAGCTACCTCCACGTCGGCGAGACCATCGGCGACCTCGCGCTGGTCCACGATTGGTGCTTCGACGCCACCACGCCCGAGCAGCGCACCCGCTGGCTCGCTTATGCCAACCAGGCGGTCTGGAACGTGTGGCACCCGGAGGAGGCGAGCTGGGGAGGCGTCTCCTATCCGTGGAGCGGCTGGTCGATCGAGAACCCCTCGAACAACTACTATTACTCCTTCCTGCGCGCGACGATGCTCCTCGGCCTCACGTCCCTCGGAGAGCACGAAAGCGCGCAGACGTGGATCGACACGTTCCGCGTGACGAAGATCCAGAACGAGCTCGTGCCCACGTTCACGAGTGATCTCCAGGGCGGCGGTTCACGCGAGGGGACCGGTTATGGCGTGGCGATGAAGAACCTCTTCCGGCTCTACGACCTGTGGGAATCGAGCACCGGCGAGCGGATCTGGGATCTCACGGGCCACACGCGCGCGTCCTTGCCGAGCTTCCTCCATTCCACCGTGCCCACGCTCGATCGCGTCGCGCCGATCGGCGACCACGCGCGCGACAGCACGGCGGCCCTCTTCGATTATCACCGCTCGTACGTGCTGACCCTGTCCCACCTGCTCGGCCCGGACGATCCGCTCACGGACGTGGCGCAGACGTGGCTCGACGATTGCGCGGTGCCGCAGATGGATCAGCGGTTCATGTACATCGACGACTTCCTCTATTACAAGCAGGCGCACGGAAAACGCCCGCTCTCGGACCTGCACCCGACCTACCACGCGCCGGGCACGGGGAGCGTCTACTTCCGGAACGGCTGGGACACGAAAGCTTCGTGGGGCGCCTTCATCGCCGGCCCCTTCACGGAGAGCCACGCGCACCGCGACCAGGGTTCGCTCTTGATCTACCAGGGCGAATGGCTCGCCTACGATCAGAACATCCAGTCCCAATCGGGCATCTACCAGAACGAAGAGGCGCACAACCTCGTGCGCATCGAGCAGAACGGCGCCACGGTCACGATGCAGAATGGCGCGGCCCACCTGGTGGCCCTGCACGATACGCCGCATTTCCTTTACCTGCGCGCGGACATCACGCCCGTCTACGGCGGCAAAGCGGCCGTGGGCCGCGTGGATCGCGAGGTGCTCTTCTTGAAGGGGCCAGGCGCCTACCTGGTGATGGATCGCGTGGACACGAACGACGGCGCCCAGGCCGTGTGGCAGCTCAATGCGCCCATCATGCCAAAAACCCTCGGCGAGGGGTGGGAGGTGAGCGGCGCGCAAGGCTCCCTCGAGGTAAAGCCGCTCTTCCCCGCGCTCCCGAGCGCAGAGGTGCTCGCCTGGCCATCCCTCGAAGCGGAAATGAGCGGCGGCTACCGGCTCGACGTCAGCGACCCGGCCGCGGGCGGACATGCACGTTTCCTGACGCTGCTCGCGAAGGGGGGCACGATTGCAACCTCCACGCCGACGTCGAGCGCCGGCACGATTGGCGCAAGCGTGGCCTTCGACGACGGAACGAGCGTCGAGGTCGTCTTCGGCGAAGACCAGGCCGGCGGAACGCTGAAGCTCACCGCCGGTGGAAGCACCGTGTTCGACGGCCCTCTCCCCGAGAACGTCGGCACGCTGCCGCTCCTCGACGCAGGGAACTGAGGCGGTCGGTCCCCTCTCCCAAGATTCCGGTTGCACACATTGGGCGCCCTCGCGGAACACCGCCCCGCCCTTGCGGAACGCGTGCCCGCCCTCGCGGAACACCGCCCCGCCCTTGCGGAACATCACCCCGCCCTTGCGGAACATCACCCCGCCCTTGCGGAACATCACCCCGCCCTTGCGGGACGCCGGCCCGCCCTTGCGGAACATCGCCCCGCCCTTGCGGGACGCCGGGCCGCCCTCGCGGGACGTCTCCCCGCCCTCGTGGGACATCGCCCCGGCCTTCCCGAAAACGATCCCGCCCTCGCGGGACATCGCCCCGGCCTTCCCGAAAACGATCCCGCCCTCGCGGGACATCGATCCTCGGCGAGTATCCCTCCGACAGCGGCGCCGATCGAAAGGCCCGCGGCGCGCGGCGAGGGCCGATCCTCGTGCGGAACGAGGCGATCCGCCGCTACCTGCGCGAGCGCAAGCCCATTGAGGACGTGGACCCGGAGACCGGTGAAGTCGAGCAGACATCGCCCGCGCACGGCGAGGCGTAAGCCTTGTCCTGACCGCCGCAGATTTCCCGCGCTGATTCGCCTTGCCGCCCCCACACGCTGGCCTACCATCGCCGCGTGTTCGAATCGGGCCCCTCCACCCCCCCGCCTGCTTCCTCTGCCGCGAGGACCCTCACGGAGTTCGATGGGTATCGCCTCCTCGAGCGGCTCGGCGAAGGGGCGATGGGCGAGGTTTGGCGCGCCCTCGATCTCACACTCGATCGCCACGTCGCGATCAAAATGATCCGCGGCGCTTCTCCGGCGGAGCGCGACCGCGAGCGCTTCCGCCTCGAGGCCCTCGCGCTCGGCCGCATCGAGCATCCGAACGTGGTCGCGGTCTACCGCAGCGGCGAGGCGCTCGGGCAGCCTTACATCGTGTACGAGCTCGTCGCCGGGCAGAGCCTCGATACGCTCGCCGGCACGCTCGACTGGCAGGAGAGCCTCGCGCTCGGCGTCGACGTCGCGCGTGGGCTCGCGGCCGCCCATCGCGCCTCCGTCCTGCATCGGGACCTCAAACCGGCCAATGTCATGCGCACCCGCGCGGGCGCTGGCAAGCTCATCGATTTCGGCGTCGCCAAGGTCCCGGCGCGGCCCGCGCCCGAGGAGGCGGGCCCCGAGAGCATCGCGCGCTTCGTGGCCACCGCGGGCATGCCCTCGGCCGACGTCACCCGAAAAGGGGATATCCTCGGCACGCCCCGCTACCTCGCGCCCGAGCTGTGGAAGGGCGCGCCCGCGACCATCGCGAGCGACATCTATTCCCTCGGCCTCATCCTCTGGGAGCTGCTCGCCGGCGCGCCGCCGTATGGGCCCAAGCGGCCTTTGATGCAGCTCGTCGAGGCGATCCTCAAAGAGCCCCTGCCGAGCATCGCCGCGCTCCGGCCCGACGTCCCCTTCGAGCTCGCCGCGACCGTCGATCGCGCGGTGCAAAAGGATCCCGCCAAGCGCTTCGCCTCCGCGGACGCGCTCGCGGACGCCCTCGAAGGCGTGGTCGCGACGAGCCGCGCGCTCGGCTTGCTCCCCGAGATCGCGGCCTCGCCGTCGGAACGACAAGCCGAGCTCGTGCGCATGATGTTCAAGCGGGCGCTCTCGCGATCGAGCTTTTCCCAGCGATTCTACGATCGCCTCTTCGCGCGCCACCCCGAGATGCGGCATCTCTTCCCGGACGACCTCTCCGGCCAGGGGCGCAAGCTCGTCACCGCCTTGACCGCGAGCGTCGCTTGCCTGCGTGATGCGCACGGGCTCCACGCGATGCTCGAAGAGCTCGGCGCGCGGCACGTGCTTTACGGCGTCCGCGAGGTGCACGTCGATTCGTTCGGCGAGGCGCTCCGCGCGGAGCTCGATCTCTCCGAGGGCGGCCAGATGCCCGACGAGCTCGCCGAGGCGTGGAGCCAGGCCTGGGAGCAGCTCTCGGGCGCCGTGCTCCGCGGCATTCGGCGCGCCGCGGGCGCGGAGGTGGAGCCCAAAGCGGACTCCGGCGTCACCACGCGGACGGCGAACGGCCCCGACGCGATCGCCTCGTTGCTGCGCGGAACGGCGCTCTTCTCGGACCTCGACGGCGACGAGATCCGCGAGATGGCCTCGCTCATGCGGCCCTTCCGCGCCGAGGTCGGCGACGTCCTTTGCATGCAGGGCTCGCCGGCCGACAAGCTTTATCTCGTCGAGGACGGGCTCCTCGCGGTCTCGAGCCGGACGCCCGGCGACGACCGCATCTTCGTCGGCGAGAGCGGCCCCGGCGGCGTGCTCGGCGAGCTCGCCTTGAACCAGCCCATGCTCCGCGCGGCCACCGTCACCGCGGTCCGGCGCGCGTCGGGGTATACGCTGGAGATCGCCGAATTCGAGCACCTCAGGCGCACGCGCCACCCCGCCGCGCTGAAGGTCCTCCGCCGCCTCTCCCTATTCCTTTGCAACGAGCTCAGGGCCGTCACCCGTGAAATGGCGGGGCCCGCGCCCTCCGCCGCCGTGGCCCCGGCCGAGGACCTCGGCGAGGGCCAGCCGATCTCCCCGCACATCGCCGTCTCCCTCCGTGCCCTTCCTTTCTTCGAATCCTTCAGCATCGAACAGATCGCGCAGGTCGCGGGCGCCCTCGTCGAGCGCGTGGTGCCGCGCGGGCGCACGATCTTCGCCGAAGGCGCGCGCAGCGGCTCGGGCTTCATCCTCGCGCGTGGCGCCGTCGAGATCACCGTCCGCTCGGGCCCGAGGCAAACGCACCTCGCCGTCCTCGGGCCCGGAAAGACCATGGGCATGGAAGCGCTGCTCGACCTCGGCCCGCAGCGGGTCACGTGTATCGCGCGGGAAGACGTGGTGCTCCTCGAGCTCGCGCCCGAGCCGCTCGCGCGCCTCTTCGCATGGAGCCCCGCCATGGCCTTCATGCTCGCCGAGGCCATCAATCGCGACCTCATCGACGCCCTCCAGCAGACGGACGCCGGCATCGCCCGGCGTGCGACGCAGGCACTCCTCGTGGGCACGCACAGCGATCGCACGATGGGCACGAAGACGCTGATGCGAATGACCCTGGCGAGCACGATGCGGGCCGCCGCGGCTGGCACGGAAACGCTCGTCGAGCAAAGCCTGAGCGGATTCGTCGAAGGCCTCCGGACCCTGCTCGACGTCCCGCACGCCCCGATCGACGATGCGGACGCGACCCGCCCGCAAGCATGCCCGCGCGACGCGCGCTCCGACAAGGAGGCGCTCCTCGCGAAGGTGCGCGCCTCGGTCATCGGGGACGACGTGGTCCTTCCCGGGCCCTTCGGACCACGGCGCCTCGTCTATGCGAATGAAACGGCCTCCGGCCGCTCGCTACGCTTCCTCGAGGAGTTTCTCCGCAACGAGGTGATGCCGCTCCACGCGAATGCACACGCGGAGTCCTCGGGCACCGGCACACAGACGTCGCTCCTCCGCGAGGACGCGCGTGAAATCATTCACGAGAGCGTGGGGGGCGGCAGCGACGACATCGTCATCTTCTGCGGATCGGGCGCGACGTCCGCGATCGACGAGGTGATCCGCGCGCTCGGGCTCCAGGTCCCGCCCGCGCTCGACGAACGGTATCGCCTGCGGGCTCGGATCCCGGAGAACGAGCGCCCCGTCGTCTTCATCGGACCTTACCAGCCCCATTCGAATGTGCTCCGCTGGCGCGAATCCATCGCCGACGTCGTGACGATCGACGTGGACGCCGAGGGCCGCATCGATCTGCACGCGCTCGAAGCGGAGCTCGTCCGACATGCGGACCGCCCGCTCAAGATCGGGAGTTTTTCGGCGGCATCCCACGTGACGGGCATCCTCTCGGACGACGTCGCGATCACGACCCTCCTGCACCGGCACGGCGCGCTCTCCTTCTGGGATTACACCGCCGCGGGGCCTTCCCTCGACATTCGAATGAACCCCGCGGGCCACGGCGCCCTCGCGTACAAGGACGCCGTCTTCCTCTCGCCGCACGAATTCATCGGCGGCGCCGGCGCGCCCGGCGTCCTCGTCGCCAAGCGCTCGCTCGTCGACCGCCGCAAGGAGACGGGCACGGAAGCCGTCCTCGGCTCCATCCGCGCGGGCCTTGCCTTCCAGCTCAAGGCGGCCATCGGCACGGACACGATTCGCGCCCGCGAAAACGATTTCGTCAGCCGCGCCATGGCCTCGTTCCGGACGAACGGAAAGATCTGGCTGCTCGGCGATCCGGGCCTCGAACGATTGTCCTTCGTATCGCTCCTGATCCGCCACGACCGCGACCAGTTCCTCCACTGGAACTTCGTCGTCGCCCTGCTGAACGATCTCTTCGGCATCCAGGCGCGTGGCGAATGCGCCTCGGCGGCTCCTCATGGCCGCCGCATCCTCGGCAAAGGCCACGAGCATTCCGCGGCCTTCGCGGGCGCGCTCGAGGCCGGCAGCGGCGTGATCCGGCCGGGCTGGGTCCGGATTCATTTCAATTCCTTCATCACGGAGGCGGTCTTCCTCTACATCGTCGCCGCGATCCACATGATCGCGAGCGACGGCTGGAAGCTGCTCCCGATGTACCGGTGCGACGCCGAAACGGGCACGTGGACACACGTCGCCGGCCGTCCCCGGCCCGCGCTCCGCCTGAACGATTTGACCTACCGCGGGGGCGAGCTCGAATATCGCTCGATGCGCGCGAGCGAGCCGGAAAGCGCGCTGGCCGCGTACCTCGACGAAGCGCGTTCGATCTTCGCGAGCGCCCCCGTCGAGGGTCCGCCGGATCCGCACGGCGAGCTCGACATCCCGGAGGCCTTCCGCCATTTGCGCTGGTTCCCGACGCCGCTGGAGGCCTTCCGCGCGCGCCGGGCGTACGATTTCCGAGAAAAAACACCCCAATGACCACGAAAAAAGCCGCGACGAAGAAGGCCGCGGACAAGGACAAGGACGAGACCCGCATCGTTTTCCCGGATCCCGGCCTGCACATCGCCGTGCTCGGCGCGCTGATGGAGGCCGAGGCCGTGAATCCGGAGCGGGTCGAGGCCAAGCTCGAAGGGATCGAGGGCGACGACGATACGGATCGGCTCCGGGCGGCCATGGCCCGGCTGCATTCGATCAAGCTCGATCGCAAGAAGGTCGCGCGGCTCGATCGGCTCGATTTCGACGGCGGAAACGAGATCTACATGATGATGGAAAGCGGCGCCGGCGTCTATACCGGCGGCGAGGACGACACCTATGCGCTCCGCTCGCTCGCAGGAATCGGCGCGCTCGAGGCCCTCGAGACGCTCGATCTCGACGGCCACGGCTTTTTCGACGAGCTCCGCGATCTCCGCCCCCTCGAAGGATTGGCCAAGCTCACGCATCTCACCCTGACCGGCGATTGGACGCACGCGGCGAGCCTGGAAACGCTCCCCAAGCTCGCGCATCTCGACGTTCGACTCGGCTCGGTCGACGACCCTGCGGTCCTCGATCGCATCGCGGCGCGTGGGATCGAGGTCTTGCGCTGAACGCCCGCTTGCCCCAGAAAGCCGATATGGCAACTGGGCAGCATTCACGAAGGAAGTTCGCCGTACTCTTCGGCATGGGGGTCGTGGGCGTCCTCGGCCTGCTCCCCATCCTGATCCCGCAGCTCCGGCAATTGGCGACGACGAGCGGTACGCCCGTGCCGTCGCTGACAGCGCTCGTGGTCGCGTCGGTGTTCCAGTCCCTCCTCTTCGTGGCACTGGGCGTCGCGGTCGGGATGGCCTTCGCGCCCCGATTGCACCTGCGATCCCACATCGCCGCATGGGCAGGGCGTGAACCGAAGCTTTCTCCGGGATTCTCGAAAGAAGCGCCGCTCGCCCTCGGTCTCGGGGTCCTCGCCGCGCTCGTGCTCCCCGTCCTCGACCAACTCTTCGCCCCCTCCATGGGCGAAGCGGCGCAGCGCCTCCGCATCCTCCAGGACCTCCCCCTGAACCAGAGGGTCGCGGGCGCCCTCGCCGGGGGAATCAACGAGGAGCTCATCTTTCGATGGGGCCTCGCGACCTTTCTCGCCTGGCTCATCGGAAGTATCCGCGGGAAGGCCTCGGGCAGCCCTCCTGCGGGGACGATGTGGGCCGCGGTCGTGATCGCCGCCCTCGTTTTCGGGGCAGCCCACCTGCCCGCCGTCCTCGGGCTGAGCGTCTCGCTGACGGTCCCCGTGGTCGCGCGGACCATCGTTTTGAATGCATGCGCCGGCATGGTCTTCGGCTGGCTCTATTTCCGCCGCAGCCTGGAAGCCGCAATCCTCGCCCATGCAATGGTCCACATTACCTGGGCCATCCTCTCGCGCCTCGTCTGAATCCTGCCCGCGCCGTCGTCGGGCGATTCCCGACTGACGACAACACCTGGTCACTCGTGCAACCACCCACGCCGGCCGCCCGCGTTGAAATGCGATATTTCGGCGCTCATCCATGCCTTGCCTGCCTGGCGCGCCTCGTGCATTCTGCCTTCGCTTCGTTCGTCCGTGGACACGGCCCGGGAACCCGAGCCCCCCGGAGCCAGAGCTTCAGGCAAGGAGACTTTACATGCCGTCCTTCTCCAAGAGCGTAATGGTCCTGCTCCTCGCGAGCCCCCTCGTCGCGTCCCTCATTGCCGTGGGCTGTAGCGATGATCCCCAGACGCAGAGTCCCAGCGGCTCGGGCGCGAGCGGCGGCGCGGGCGGCGCGGGCGGCAATGCGGGCGGCGCGGGCGGCGTGGGCGGCGTGGGCGGCGTGGGCGGCAGCACGGGCGGCTCCGGCGGCACGGGCAACATCCCGGACGCCGGCCCGGATGGCTGGGGGGGCCCCGACGGCGGGTTCGTCATGGCCGCATGCGTCAACCAGGTCTACCAGTGCGGCGACACGATCGACAACGACGGCGACGGCTTCATCGACTGGCAGGATTCGGAGTGCCTCGGCCCCTGCGACAACAGCGAGACGGGCCTCGGCGTGAGCATCCCCGGCGGCTCCGGCGCAGCGTGCATTACGGACTGCTTCTGGGATTCGAACTCCGGCTCGGGCAACGACGAATGCTACTGGAACCACAAGTGCGACCCGCTTTCCGTCGCGCCGGGCTACAACCCGGAGTGGTGGAACGGTAGCTCGTGCGCGTACAATCCGAACGCAAACACGCCCGGCACGGGCCTGAGCTGTGACGAGCTGCTCAACAATCAGCCGGACACCTGCAAGCAGATCTGCCCGTCGCTCACCCCGAACGGCTGCGATTGCTTCGGCTGCTGCGTCCTTCACAAGAACGGACAGGCGTACGGTCCCGTTTGGCTCGGCACCGAGGACGGCCAGGGCAACTTCGCCTGCGACCTCGAGAACCTCGACGACCCGAAGAAGTGCGCCCCCTGCACCCAGGTGAAGGGCGCCTGCTACAACGAATGCGGCAAGTGCGAGCTCTGCATCGGCAAGGACACCCTGCCGCCCGAGTGCTTCCCGCCGCCCCCCGACGCGGGCGTCGACGGCGGCGGCGGCATGGGTGGCACGGACGCCGGCGACCCCCCCCCCGAGCAGTGCCCGACCGGCATCCAGCCCTGCGGTCTGCCCGGCCAGGAGCCCTGCGACTTCGGCTACTACTGCCTCACGGGTTGCTGCATCGAGCAGCCCAAGTGAAACCGGCCGGGGCCGAGGCCCCTCGGCCCCGAGCACGGTTCTGCGACGAACGCCGCGTCCAAACCCCTCCCCTCACAGCACGAATTCGGTGTAAGTAGCGGACGCCTGGGCCGTCTTAAAGCCCAAGCATCGGTGAGCCGCAGCGTCGGCCCCGAGCGTCTTCCGAGGTGCGGCGACGCCGCCGCGCTCCCGAACCACGGCAGCATAGATTTCCAAGGAGCCAACCCATGCGCCTCTCGATGATCCTCCCCGTGGCCCTGCTGGGCCTCTTCGCCGTCGGCTGCGGCGGCAGCGACACCCCGGACCCGAACGACCCCTCGCAGCAGAACCAGTACGCCCAGGGCCAGCAGCCCGGCTCGTACAACCCGAACCAGTACCAGCAGCCCGCCCCCGCCGTGACGCCCACCCCGACCACCCCGGCGCCCGCCGCGACGGGTGCGACGGGCGCCACGGGGGGTAGCCCGGCCACGCCGATCGCCCCCGCGGCCGCCCAGGTCGCCACGCTCGCGCTCCAGGGCCTCGCCTCCTCGGAGGCCCCCGGCATGCAGCCCGACGGCCAGCCCTTCGCCGCGCAGTTCCAGGAGGGCCAGGTCCTCGAGCAGGCGATCAACATCGAGGCCGGCAAGTGCTACTCGGTCATCGCCTCGGGCGTCGGCATCCAGCAGCTCGACGTGCAGCTCGTCCTCCACGCCGCCCCCCTGCCCCCCCAGGTCCTCGCCCAGAGCAGCGGCCAGGGCGCCACGGCCATCCTCGGCGGCAAGGCGAACGGTTGCTTCAAGAACCCGCTGCCCATCGGCGGCCCCGGCAAGGTCATCGTGAAGGCCACCCGCGGCGCCGGCCTCGCCGCCGCCCAGATCTACAAGAAGTAACGACCCGGAAGGGTCGGATCCCCCCGCCTCCCCGCCGATCGTCCCGGCGGCCCTCCACGTTCTCCCTTCCCGTCACGATTTTCCGCAATTACGCGGTGTTACCGACCTCGGCCCGTGCACGACTTGCCCGGGCCGGTCGGCCCGAAGTTCGCTAGCGCACCCGGCGACTCCGGTTCGCGGCGACGATGCACAAATCCTTCCCCACTGCGCTGGTCGATGGAGACGCTCGTCCCGGACGCGAGGGCGGCCGCGGGCGCCCCGCGTTCGAGCACGAGGCGACCTTCCACGTCGAAGGCCTCTCCTGCCGGAGCTGCGCCCGCCACGCCGAGCAAGCCTTGCGCGCGCTGCCCGGCGTCCGCGCGGCCTCCGTCGGCTTCTTCGGCGAGATCGCCCAGGCCATCTACGACGTACGGGTCACGAGCGAGCGCGAGATCACCCAGGCCATGGCCCAGCGCGGCTTCACGCTCACGGCCGCTACGGGCGCACAGCCGAGCGAACGAGCGCGGCTCGACGCCGGACGGTTCGGCCTGGTCGTCGCGCTGCTCGCGAACCTCATCGCCCTCGCCTCGTGGCGGCCCACGCGCGCCCCCGAGCGGGAGATCGCCTGGGTCGAGCTCGGCTTCACGCTGCTGCTGTTCGCCGTGGCCGGACCGCCCCTCTTCCACCGCGCCCGCGCCCTCGTCCGCCGCGGCGTCCTCGGCACCGAGGTCGTCACGCTGGCCTGCGCCACGGTCGCGCTCGCCCTGGGCGTCCTCGCGATGTTGTTCGACCCGAGCCATGCCGCCTCCATCATGGAGAAGCTCGCGAGGTTCGGGCTCGAGCTCGACGGCCTGTCGCTCGCGGCGTTCGAGGCGTCCGGCGCGATCCTGGGTTTTTCGATCCTCGGGCTCTACGCCCACACGGCGCTGCTCACGCGCGCCTTCCGGAGCCTCTCGCACGCCGCATCGGCCCGCGAGGCCCGCGTGCGCCGCGTGGGCGCGGGCGGCGTGGACGAGCGCGTCGCGTGCGCCCTACTCGCGCCCGGGGACCGCGTGCGCCTCGGCGAAGGCGACATCGCGCCGGTGGAGATCGTCCTCGACAGCGCGGCGCGCGTGGCCCTGCCGGATGGCCACGCCGAGGATCGGGCTGGCGGGCAGATCCTCGAGACCGGCGCGCGGCTCCTCTCGGGCGAGGTCACGGGGCGCGTGGCGCGCGCGCCCTCTTCGGAGGTCGCCGCCGCGGCCGACGCCGAGGTGCATCGCGCCGCCTTGCGGATCGAGCGCGACGCGCGGCAACGCAGCGGGAAATCGTTCGCGCACATCGCCTCGCTCGCGCTTTCGGTCGCGTCCGTCTCCTTCGCTGGCTTCGCGTTCGTCGTGCACGCGCTGCTCGGCCGCGGCCCCTTCCACCCCGACGGTTATCTCACGGCGATCGCGGTGCTCATCGGCGCCTCGCCCGCGGCCTTCCTGATCGCGCTGCCGGCGGCGCGGACCATCGCCGTCCTGCGGGCGCGCGCGGCCGGCGTGGTCGTCAAGGATCCGGCGGCGCTCGAAAGCCTCGCGACCGCCACGGTCGCCTGCTTCGACAAGACGGGCACCGTGACGCTGGGCACGCCGCGGGTCACGCGCCTTGCGTGGCGCGAGTTCCCGGACATCTCGATCCTCGAAGACGTCGCCGCGCTGCAATCCTGCGCGACGCACCGGGCAGGCCGCGCCATCGCGCATCACCTCGCCGTGGCCGGCGTGCGTCCGGGCCCGCTCGACGAGACCCCGGACGTGCGGCACGACGGCGTGGTCGGCCGGGCGCGTGGCGCGCTCGTGGAAGTCTCGACCGCGCGCCCCGGCGATCCCTTGCCTCCGGACGCGCGCGAGGGTGCGAGCGTCGTGTGCGTCCGTCGAAACGGCACCGTCGAGGCCTGGTTCGAGCTCTGGGATCCGCCGCGGGTCGGGGCGGAGAAGGCGTTCCGCGCGCTCTTTCAGCGCGGCCTCGGCTGCCGGCTCGTGAGCGGCGACGGTCCGGACGCGACGCTCGCGCTCGCGCACCGGCTCGGCGTGCCCGCGCTCGGCGGCCTCGGCCCCGTGGAGAAAGCCCTGCACGTCCGTGACCTCCAGCAGGCCGGCGCGCGTGTCCTCCACATCAGCGACGGCCAGGAAGACCGCGCGAAAAAGTGCCCGGCGGACGTCTCGCTCGCCGTCGCCCCGGGCGCTTTGCCCGTGGCGGTGCCGGCGCCCCTCGTGCTCTCGGACGACCGCCTGGAGACCATCGCGTGGCTCGTCGACCTCGCGCGCGCCTTGCGGGCGACCCTGCGGCAGAGCCTCCTCGTCTCCGTCGTCTACAACGCGGCCGTCATCCCGCTCTGCGCGGCGGGCTTTTTGAGCCCGCTCGTCGCGGCGGGCCTCGCGTTCGGCGAGGCCTTGATTCTCTGCGGGAACGCGGCGCGGCTCCTGGTTTCGCCCGGGCTACCCGGCAAGACCTCGGCGCCTCCGGGTTTGCCCGCCGCGGGCGCTCTCGCGCACGTCCGGACAGACCGCGTGCCGCTCCCGCCCTGAAAAACCTGGCGATCGTGCGAGAGAGAGGTCGCCGCCGGCCTCGTTCCGGGGTAAACTCCCCCCCGATGCGCTTTCCTTCTCGACTTTCCTGGTTTGTCCTCTTCGCCACGGCGGGGCCGGCCGTTTTCGGCTGCTCCGCGGAGGAAGAGAATCGCGCGGAGACGCCCTGGTCGCCGCCCGTCGAACCGGCCCGCAAGACGCAGCTCATCTTCACGAACGAGGGACCTCTCACGCTCGGCATGCGTGAAATGGCCACGATCACGGTGCGCACGGAGCCGCCGTCGTCGGACGAGGTCAGGTTCATCCTGCTCGGCGATTCGCTCGACGCGACGCTCGATCGCGTGGCCGCGCCGATGGACGCGGCGGGCACCGCCACGGTGACGATGCGCGCGCCGAACAAGGCGACGAAGTACCGGCTTCGCGCATGGATCAAGGACGGCCCCGAGGCCGAGCTCCCGGTCACGGTGAGCAGCGACGGCTTCGCGACGCTCGAGGTCGTGCCGCAGTACAAGGGCAAACGCGAGGTCACGGAGTGGACGGTCAGCTTGCTGCCGCGCTCGACGTGCGAGGCGGTCGCGCCGCTCCTGCCGGAGAACGCCCCGGCCGAGTTCGTGGGCAGCGCGCCCGTCGACACGCCGCTGCTCGTGGAAAAAGCGCCCGTGGGCCCGACGATCGCGGTCTCGGTGCGCGCCGGCCACTACGCCTGGGGCTGCGCGACGGCGAGCGGCCTCATCGCCGGCACGACGCAGACGATCAAGGTCAACATCATCGACAAACCCGTCGTGGTCGGCAAGACCGACCTCGACGTGACGTTCACCTTCTCGCCCGCGCAGACGCCGTTCCTGTCGATGATGACGGCCGCGGGCAAGAGCTTGCTGGACGGGTTCTCGCCCGCCGATGTCGAGATGGCCAGCGTGCTGCTCGACGAGATGGCCGCGCGCGTGTCCGAGCAAGACGCCGTGCTCTTCGCCGAGGCTCGCGCGGCGAGCGGCTGGGACACGATCACGAAGGATCACCTCGCCGCGCAGCCGATGTCGCTGCGCGCGGCGATCGAAGGCTTCTTGCAGACGGCCACCGCCGCGCCGCCGACCGAGCTCGCGGGTCGCCTCACCGCGATCACGGCCGTCCCCGGGTACGGGAGTTTTTCGCCGAGCCGCTTCGGCGTCGTTCCGGCCGACGAAGCCGGCATGCCCGGCACGCACCTCGTGAAGATCGCGTCCGAGCCGGGCGACAACATCTCCACGAGCGGCGAGATCTTCTGGCTGCCCACGCGTTACGTGGGCGGCGCGTGCAAAAGCGCGGCGCTCGAAGGCGCGCCCGAAGGCAGCACGATGGGCGACGCGCTCGCGACGATCGCGGGCTGCGACGCGCTCGGCCAAGCCCTCGGCGGCTTCGGGACCTGCGACGCCACGTGTCTCGCGGGCCTCTGTCAGGAAGCGCTCACCGCGCGCTGGGACGCGGCCCAGGATGGTTCTGCCATCGAGGGAAAAATCGGCCTCATCCAGATCTTCGCGGCGGCCGGCGCGACGGTCGACGACATCGCGGTGCCCGTCTCGCTCCAGGGCTCGTGGCTCGGCACCGTGACCGACGGCGTGATCGTCGCGCCGATCGACAAGTCTCCGGTCACGGGCGTGCTCCCCGATCTCGGCGAGGAGATGCCCCCCGAGCCGCCGCCCGAGCCTGCGCCCGATCCCGGAGCGCCCGAGCCCTGATTCACGGCCGTCGCGAGCGGCGCGCGGCTTCGGTATCCTCCCGTCCCCATGACAACCGCTCGCCTAGGGGGCTTTTCTTCCAAGCGCACACGCGCGGCTTTCGTCCTCGCGCTGCTCGGCGCGATCGGCGCCGTCGCCGCGCCGAGTTGCACCACCGAAACCACGCCGGGGACGAACCCCGGCGGCACGGACCCGACGCTCCGGCCGGGTGATTACTGCTCGGCGCCGTCGCCCGACGTGGTCAAGCTCCGCTTCGAGCCGAGCCGGGTGTTCCTCGCCAAGTGCGCGGACGGCGCGACGTGCGCGTCGCGGTCGGTCCGCCTCGTCGCCGAGCCCGACTTCTGCACGAAGACCGCCATCCGCTTCGAGACCTCGAGCGCGGACGTCACGCCCGCGCCGAAGGCCGACACGCTCGATCTGTACAAGGCCGGCGTCGACGTCGCGGTCGCCCCTGGCAAGACCGGCGGCAGCGCCACGGTGAAGGCCTTCCTCCCCCGCGGCGACGGCACCGACGCCGAGGCCACGCTCGAAGTCGAGGTGCTCGACACGTCTGGCACCGCGGACCTCACCTGCGCGTCTGGCGACGGCGCGGCGGGCCCCGTCGAGGGCGGCACGACGCTCACCGCGAAGGGCAGCCTTGCCGCGGCGAGCCTCGGCCTGCCCGAGCGCGCGAGCAACCCGAACAGCGGCAGCTTCCTCTGGAGCGTCCCCAAATTCGACGCGACGATCGCCTGCGCCGACACGAAGCCCCCTGCGGGCTACACGGCCCTCGGCCCTGCGGTCACGTTCGGCCCGGTCGCCTCGAAGTTCCAGCGCGACGTGCCGATGACCATCCCCGTGAACCCCGCGCGTTTGCCCGACAAAGCGCGCCTCCGGCACCTCGCCGTCTCGTACTCGGGCCCGGCCTTCAAGGAGCCGCGCGTCGTCCCCGTCGCGGACGCTCGCTTCGTGAAGATGGGCGACGGATGGGCGCTCTCGTTCAAGGCGCCGCGGCTCGGCACCTACCAGGCCGTCGTGGCGGAGGACGCGGGCACGAACGCCTTCCCGCGCAGGCTCACCCACCGCGCGATCCTCGGCGTCTCCATGGGCGGCGGCGGCACGGCCATGTTCGGCATGCGCCACCACCACCTCTTCGACGTCCTCGCCCCGCTCGGCGGCCCGGTCGATTGGACGTGGATGCTCGACGCCGTCAAACGCCACTACGTCGGCGGATTCCGACCGATCCAGAAGGGCACGGTCCTCGGCGACATCAACCTCGAGCCCACGCTCTGCCAGACGAACGCCGAGTGCGCGCAGGACGAGACGTGCATCGGCGTGATCGACGGATCGCCCGGCAAGTGCGCCTGGATGCTGCCGCCGCGCGACCCGTACGAGCACACGCAGGTCTTCAACCAGTGGTGGTTCGAGTACCCGCGCAGCGGCACCGGCGGCAGCTTCAACCGCGAGGCGTACGTGCAGATCTTCCGCGACCTCGCCGTCATGTTCGGCAACCCGAACGGCGAGAACCTCACGCCCGGCGCGGAGAACCTGCCCGCCGGCGTTCGTCCGAACGATCCGAGCCAGACCGGTGGTCGTCCGACGGACGAGTGCACGCTCTGGGTCGATCCGCTCGACGGGCCGGACAAGGACAAGCAGGAGGAGCTCGCGCAGAACTGCCCGACGGAGCGCTGCGCGAACACGCTCACGCTCACGAACTACTTCGACGACGAGTTCAACCCCGACGGCACCTTCCCGGTGATCACCGTCTGCGACGGCTCGCCGCAGAAGCAGGAGCGCACGCCGTACTCGAACTGGTGGACCGACGAGAGCAATGGCTTCCCGCTCGAGCTCGCGCTCGCGGTCGACTACAACGGCAACGGCAAGCGCGACGAGCTCGAGCCGATCATCCGCGCTGGCCACGAGCCCTGGGACGACGTCGGCAAGGACGGGATCCCGAGCACCCAGGAGCCTGGCTACATGCCCGGCGTGAACGAGGATCCCGCCGGCGACGACTACGACGCGCAGTACAACCCGGGCGGCACCGAGCGCAACATGCGCTTCGACGACGGCGAGCCGTTCCAGGACGTCGGCCTCGACGGCGTGGCCGGCACGAAGCAGCAACCGCCCGGCGGCTGGCAAAAGGAGGGCGACGGCTACGACGTCGGCGAGGGCGACGGGAAGTTCACGGTCGCGAGCGGGCTCGATCGGTTCTGGGAGCGCGACGCGCACTCGATCGTGCATCGCATCACGCGCGACACGCCGCCCGGCGGCGAGCTCGACGACGCGGCCATGCGTCGCATCGACGTGTGGACCGACGGCGGCACGCGTGACCTCTTCAACTTCGCCGTCAGCGCGCAGCACCTCGCGGGCGCGTTCGGCGCGCGCAGGCGCAACGTCACGTACTTCTCGGACTTCACGCAGCACCCCGAGCTCACGCCGGGCAACCTGAGCGGCTACGCGCCCTCGCGCGTGCCCTACGAGGACCTGCCGGGCATCGTGCTCCAGCGGTACGGCAAGCTCGATCCGACGGCCGAGGACATCGAGAGCGGCAGCGGCCAGCACGTGGGCACGGCGAACGAGCTCGTCGCCCGCTTGCAGAGCGCGCTCTACTTCATCAGCTCGCGCTGGCCCGATCCGGAGCTGCGCACGCTCGTCCTGGAGAGCAACGACGACCCGGATCCGGAGGCGGAGTCGTGCGAGGTGCAGGGCGCCTGTTCGTTCGAGTTCAAATCATCGCTCGGCCGCGTCGGCCCGGTCAGCGTGGCGCTGCCGCCCGGTTATTCGCACAAGGATCAGAAGGATCGGCGCTACCCGGTCGTCTACGCGCTGCACGGCTACGGCCAGGAGCCGCAGGATCTCGTCGCGGCGTCGGCCTTGATCAAGACGTTCATGAACTCGCCGGCGGACAGCGCGGAGAGCCGCTTGCCGAAGATGATCCTCGTCTTCGTCGACGGCCGCTGCCGCGTCGGTCCGGACGGCAAGGCCGAGTGCATTCGCGGCACGTTCTTCGGCGAGAGCCCGCTCCAGAGCGGCGCGAAGCTCGAGACGTGGTGGCTCGAGCTCATGAACCACATCGACACGAACTACCGCACGATGGGCGAGACCGAGTCGATGTGGACCGAGTGAATTGATGGTCTACGCTTGGGGGCTACGCTCGGCGAGCCGAGCTTCGCCCCCATTGATGGTCTACGCTTGGGGGCTACGCTCGGCGAGCCGAGCTTCGCCCCCATTGATGGTCTACGCTTGGGGGCTACGCTCGGCGAGCCGAGCTTCGCCCCCAAACCCCCGAGCCCATTGCTGCCTCCCGACGATCCCCGCCTCCAGCCGTTCTCGTTCACGCCGATCGGGATCCTGCGCACGCCGTTCCCCGATCGCGTGAGCACGCCGCGCCAGCCACACGCCTCGGAGGGCGCGGAGGGCCGCATCGAGCTCGCCTCCGGCCTCGGGCTCGAGCACGCGGTGAGCGACCTCGAAGGCTGGGAGTACCTCTGGGTCGTCTTCTGCTTCCACCTCAACGCGGGGGTCCGGGGGCAGAGCTCGGCTCGTCCGAGCGGAGCCCCCGGCGTGTACCACTGGAGGCCCAAGGTTCTGCCCCCGCGCAGCACAGGAAAGCGCCGCGGCGTGCTCGCCACGCGATCACCGCACCGACCGAACCCCATCGGCCTCTCGCTCGTGCGGCTCGTCTCCGTCGAGGGCCTCGTGATCCACGTGCGCGACGTGGACATGATCGACGAGAGCCCGGTCCTCGACATCAAACCGTACATCCCCTACGCGGAGGCGCGCCCCGGCGCGCGCACGGGCTGGCTCGAGCCGCTCGCCGCGGAGAACGAGAGCGCGGGCGAAATCCCGGCGGATCCCGAGCCGGGTTTTTCCGTCACGTGGAGTCCGTACGCCGCGGAGCAGGCCGCGTACCTGAAGGACGAACACGGGATCGACCTCGTCGCGCCCGTCACGCGCACCCTCCGCCTCGGCCCGCAGCCGCACCCGTACCGACGCATCCGCGCGTTGCCCGACGGGACCTTGCGCCTCGCGCACAAAGACTTCCGCATCCGGTTCCGGGTCGAGCGCCGCGACGTGACGGTCCTGTCGATCGGGACTGGCTACCGCGAGCGGGATCTCGCGCTGTCCGACGATCCTGCGGTCGCCGTCCACCGCGCCTTCAACGCCCGCTTTCCCCCGGGCGGGGAACCGGCGGCGTGCTAACGCATCGTCCGATGCGGCCCTACCATTGCCTCCTCCTGCTTCCCGTCATCGCCTGTGCGAGCAAACCTCCCCCGAAGCCCGTCTACAGCACGGCGGAGACGATGCCGCATGACGAGCTCGTGGCGAGGCAAACCCAGGGGCATGGGGCACTCCCCGGCAAACCGCATCACGGGCATGGCGGCGGCCATCACGGGCACGGCGGTCCGCTCGTGCATCGCTTCGAGAAGGCCGAGGACTGGGCCAAGGAGTTCGACGATCCGGCGCGCGACGCGTGGCAGAAGCCGGCCGAGGTCGTCGCCGCGATGCGCATCACGCCGGGCCTCGTCGTCGCGGACATCGGCGCGGGCACCGGGTACTTCGAGCCGCACCTCTCGCGCGCCGTCGGGCCGAGCGGCAAGGTGCTCGCCCTCGACGTCGAGGCCGACATGGTGCGCTACCTGCGCGAGCGCGCGGTGAAGGAGAAGCTCGACAACGTCGAGGCGCGTCAGGTCGGGCTGTCCGATCCGGGGCTCGGGCAGGCCACCGTCGATCGCGTGCTCATCGTCGACACGTGGCACCACATCGACGGACGAAAGGACTACGCCGCGAAGCTCAAAGACGGCCTCAAGCCCGGCGGTTTGCTCGTCATCGTCGACTTCACGATGGAGGCCACGAAGGGCCCGCCGAAGGAGCACCGCATCACGCCGGAGGCGATGATCGCCGAGCTCGAGGCCGCAGGCCTCAAGGCCGAGACCATCCAGGAAACCCTACCCGACCAGTACATCGTCATCGCGAAAAAACCCTGAGAGGGTGCTGTCACAGGGATGCGCATGCGCGGGGCTTTGCCCCGCACCCCAGCAGGGGGCTGTCCGCCCCCTGCACCCCGGACCAGCGCAAGCGCTGGACTCGGGGTCGATGAACTGCGCGATGCGCAGTTCATCGAACAGAGGCCGTGGCAAGACCACGAAGGCCTTGCCCAGCGAGACAGCAGCGCTGCCGTACGTGCTGGGGACGTCTTCCCTGTCGACTGCGCGCATCGCGCGCTGTCGCCCCGGGTCCAGCGCTTGCGCTGGTCCGGGTCGAGGGGTGGACAACCCCTCGTCGGGTCCGGGGTGAAACCCCGGCGCTACGCTCCCCTCAGCGCCGACTGCAGGCGAAGTTCCACCGCCGCCCCGTCGATCGCTCCGTCGCTGCGAGCGGCACCGCCCCGGCCGGCGACGGTTTTTCTGCGGGCGACGCCTTCGCCTCCTTGTCTGGCACGAATGTCCCGTCGAGACGCGCTGCGATCCCCTCCACGCACACCGATCCTGGATCGACACGCAGCCGCATCTCGATCGAGTCGAGCGCGGCCCGCCCGCCTGGGATATCCACCGCGGGCGACGCGTCGAGCGACGTATCCATGATCCAGCCGTCCTGCCCTTCCGCGCAGCGCGGCGGCAGCATCCCGCCGAGATCTCGCTTGCCGAGCGCGATGGGCTCGCCCACTGCGCCCGTCTCCGGATCGAGCGGGTGCACGTACATCCCGCCGAAACGATCGCCTGGATCCGGGATGCTCGTCACGAGAAGCCCGAGACCCGTCCCGAGCGCGCGACGCACGAGCCGCGGCGGCTCCGGCAGCGCGTACCGCGAGGGGCTCGGCCGGTAGAACGACGTCACCAGGCGCATGACGCCGAGATCCACGCGGTGCAGCGTCACCGTGTCGTACGACACGCCCTGCACGAGGAGAAACCAGCTCTCGCCGAGGCGCACCGCGCCCTGCGGCAGCGGCCTCGCGAACCCCGTCGTCCGCCCCGCCGCGTCGCGCAGAAGCAACACCGGTTGCCCCTCGCTCGCCGCGAGCAGCGAGCAGCTCGTGCCTCGGCACACGTGCGAAAGCGCGTGACGGCCGCTCGGATCGAGGAACGATCCCCACGACGCGAGCGGGTACGAGCCGACGCCCATCCCCTCGGCCGCCTGTATCTCGTCGGGCCAGGGCGGCGCGCTCGTCGCCGTGGATCGAACGCCGCCCGCGGGATCGAAGCGATCGTCGAATCGCACCAGGAAATGCCCCGTCCGCGACCAGTCCGAGCCCTTCTTGCCCCAGGCGTACGCGCGCAGGCTCACGAGATCGTAGGGCGCGCCGTTGTCGATCCCGATCTCGTCCTTCTCCAGCGTCGGCGCGGGCAGGTTGCGGAACGTGCTCCAGGGCGTCTTCTGCGGCTGCGGCGGCATGCGCCCGAAGCCGCCGAAGCCGCCGAAGCCGCCCATGCCGGGCGGCGGAGGCGCGACCGCGACTTCCTTCTTCGCGGGCTTGTCCGGGAGCGGCTCGGTGACGGGTTTGCCCACGGGCGCGCACGAGACGCGCACCGTCGGCGTCGTCTTCACCGGCACGTAGAGCGACGGCGGCGCCTCGGCCGAGCCGAGATCCCCCGAGATCGCGGGTTTGCCCCAGCCCACGCGGATCCAGCCAGCGAGCACGCACCCCACGGGCCCGCAGGCCCGCGTCGGCGCGTCGCCCGGCTCCACGTCGTGCTCGGGCAGATCGAAGACCTTCCACGTCATGCCCCCGTCGCTCGACTCCGCCGCGCGCCCGCCCTCGCCCGGCGACAGCGCGAACCGACCCGAGATCACCACGCCGTTCTCGTTGTCGCGCGCCTCGCCCGCGGTCACCGTGCCGTCGAGCTTCACGCGCACGCCGATCACCGGCCCGCCTGCCTCGACCCAGCCGCCGAGCACGCCGGGCTCGCGCTCCTCGAACCCTTCGAGCCACATCCCGCGCCTGAGCTCGCGCGCCACGCTGCGCGGCTTCTGCGGCAGCGCGAGCGGCACGTTCGTCATCTCCGCGCCCTTCAGGATCGTGAGCTGCCCCGTGCTGCCCGCGCGCGGCGGCACCAGGATCGCGACCCGCTCGTCCGAGAGCGCCACGACCCGCTCGACCCCGAGATCCCCCTTCACCCGCACCTCGCGCGTCGCCCCGCTCGCCGCGCGCACGCAGTACACGCGCGTGCCCGCGTCGCTCGCCGCGCTCGCCGCCTTCGCGCCCGGCCCTCGCGCCTCGCTCTCGCTGTCCCCGCACGTCCCGCGCACCACGAGCGCGCCCGCGCCGTTCGCCGACACGAACCGCGGACCCTTGAACGAGAGCACCTTCTGCATCGCGAGTGGCGGCACGAACGCGTACACGTTCGTCGGCCCCTCGCGCTCCCCGCAGACGAACCCGTACGACGCGCCGAGGCGCACCGCGTGGCAGTTCGCCTCGCGCTCGGGGAACGCCGTGAGGTTCAGATCGACGATCGTGCCCTTGTCGAGCGACACGCGCGCGAGCGCCCCGGCCCGCGCGACGACGGCCGTGCGCGGCGTGTCGGGAAAACCGTCCTCCACGGCCGCGCGCAGCACCTTCTTCCCGAACGGGCCTTTCGGCGCGGCCGCCGTGGTCACGTCGCCTTCGTCGTCCGTCGCGACCTGGTTCGCGCGGAAGGTCAGGTTGCCGCGCGCATCGAGCACGTACTTCCCGCCTGCCACGAACATCGTCGGCTCGCCGCCCGCGATCGAGATCGCCGCGGGGCGCTCGGGGAGCTTCAGCGGCCTCCACGTCGCGCCCGCGTCGAACGTGGCGAGCACGCCGCGCAGATCGGCGTCGACGACCCCCGTGAACCCGTCGGCGAACGCGAGCCCGCCGTACGCCGCGGCCGGCGGAAGCGGCGCGAGCGAACGCACCTCGCCCGACTCGGGATCGACCGCGACGAGCTTTCCGTTCGCGGTGAGCCGCAGGTAGAGCCTGTCGAACCCCGGGACGACCTCGCTCGTCGTCGACGAGAACTGCACGAGCGGCCGCAGCTTTCCGAGCCACGACGAAGCCCGCCAGAGCTGCGTGCCGCCGCCCGAGGTCGCGTGGAAGACGAACCCGCCGCCGAGCCGGCTCGGCAGCGCCACGGCGTTCACGTGACCGAGCGGCAAGAGCTCGTTCGCTCGCTCCGTCGTCCCGTCCTCGTACACGATGAGCCGCATGCGATCGACGAGCACGCGCCGCGCGCCCGCCTCGTACGCGACGAACCCGCGATCGCCGCGCACGTCGGGCAAGAGCCGCGACGGCGAGACCATCGGGACGAGCTTTTCCGGGACGGCCGCAGCGTTCGCCGCGGGAGCAGGAGCCCCCTGCACCGCGCGACCCGAGGCGCCGGGTTTGCAGCCTGTCGCGGTGAGCGACGTGAGCGGCGCGAGCGCGAGAAGCGCGAGGAGGCACGTCGAAACGCGGGAGGAGCCTCGCATCACGCAAGCATGCTAGCGCGCGGCTCGCCGAGGCGCAGCGTTCTTGCGCGGACCGCGCGCCGGGCGCTATAGCGGGCACATGTCGTGCGTCGTTGCTGTCGTGGGCGCCACGGGCGTGGTGGGGCGGGAGATGTTGCGGACCCTGGAGCTTCGGCGCTTTCCGGCGACCGAAGTGCGCGCCCTCGCCTCGGCGCGCTCCGCGGGGAGCCGTGTCCCCTTCCGCGGCGGCGAGCTCGAAGTGAAGCTCGCGTGCGCCGAGGCCTTCGACGGCGTGGACATCGCGCTCTTCAGCGCCGGCGCCGCCGCCGCGCGCGAGCTCGCGCCGCTCGCGGCCGCGCGCGGCGCGGTGGTCATCGACAACTCGAGCGCGTGGCGCGCGGATCCGGACTGCCCCCTCGTCGTGCCCGAGGTGAACATGGACGCCGCGAAGAACCGCCCGAAGGGCATCATCGCGAACCCGAACTGCAGCACGATCCAGATGGTCGTCGCGCTCGGGCCGCTGCACGCCGCGGCGCGGCTCAAGCACGTCGTCGTCTCCACGTACCAGGCCGCGAGCGGCAAGGGCCACGCGGCGATGGACGAGCTCATCTCGCAGACGCGCGAGCTCGCGGCCGGCGCCGAGCCCACGGCCAAGATCTTCCCGGGCTCGCTCGCGGGCAACCTCCTCATGGACTGGAAGACCGGGAGCCTGCCCGACTGGTCGGAGGAGGAGCTCAAGATGGTGAACGAGACGCGCAAGATCCTGGGCGATCCCGAGATCGGCGTGACGCCGACGACGGTGCGCGTCCCGGTCGTCACGGGCCACAGCGAGGCCGTGCACGCGCAGTTCCACCGCCCGATGACGGCGACCGAGGCGCGCGAGCTTTTGCGCCGGGCCCCAGGCGTCCGCCTCTTCGACGAGCCCTACGCGCCCGGCAACCACCCGCAGCCGCGCGAGGCGGCCGGCACGGACGACGTCTTCGTCGGCCGCGTGCGCGACGACCTCGCGGTGCCGGGGGCGCTCAACCTGTGGATCGTCGCGGACAACCTGCGGAAGGGCGCGGCGCTGAACGCGGTGCAGATCGCGGAGCGGCTCGTCGGCTGAGGGGGCCGGGAGGGCAGGGCCGCGGATCGTTCCTGCGGCCCTGCCGTTCCTTCCGACACGTTCGAGCGAGCTTCCCACCGGTCCGAGTAAAGAAAGCTACATCACACGCCTACCTTCCTACGGAAGTGCGGTTCGCTCCTACGGAAGTGCGGTTCGCTCCCACGGAAAAGCATTTCACTCCCACGGAAAAGCATTTCACTCCCACGGAAAAGCATTTCGCTCCCCGGGCGTGTGCCGTTGCCTCATGCAGGCCCGCGCGACCTTCCCACGCGATTGCTTTTTCGTCCCACGTAGCCCGGAGCGCGACGTGCAGGCTCTCCGGGGCTTCGGGACCACCCCCTGCGCCCTGAAGAGCGGTCCACGCGCTGAGGGGAGCATTCCAACGTGGGCCCCCTTCCCTTCCCTTGACACGACGCCCCGTCCGGACCTCCGATGGTCCGAACGGCACGCCGTCCCCCCACGCCCATGGCCAAGGACAAGAAGAAGCGAGGCGCCTCGCTCGACCCCGAAGACGTCATCGCCGGCCGGGTACGCCCCGACGCGCGAGAGCTCGTCGCCCTGATCCGCGACGTCAACCCCACCGACCTCGGCCTCGATCGGCGCGAGACGGCGCGGCGGTATGCCCTGAAGAGCCGCCTCCAGAGCGTGCTCGTCACGCACTTTCGCGACGACATCGAGATCCGCCCCGAGCCCGATCAGCCCGGCGTCGTCCTCCTCCACCATCGTCCCTCGGGCCTCGACGCCTGCCACGCCGTCATCGCGGAGCTCGACGACGATGCGCGCTCCTTCGTCCAGCGCGTGATCGACACGGCCTCATCCCCTGCGATCCCGACCCCCGAAGCGCCGCGAAAAACCACGCCACGGCCGCACGAAGGCAGCCGCGCGGGCGAGGCCGTGCCGGATCTGCTCCGCGCGGCCGAGGATGCGCTCGCGGAGTACGACTACGAGCTCGCGCGGAACCACCTCGAAGAGGCGCTCGCCCGGAGCGGCGGTGACGCACGAGCCGCGAGCGCGCTGCTCTCGCTGCTCGTGACCACGCTCGGCGTCGACGCGGATGCGCTCGAGCTCGGCGAGACGCTCCCCGCGGAGACGCTTGCCGATGTGCACGTGCGTCTGCTCCTCGCGCTCGCCGCCGCGAGGCTCGACGACCGCGCCCGCGCCCTTCGTCTGCTTCCGGCCGCGAACGCGAAGGCTCCACCGGCGCGCCTCGCCGAGATCTTCGTGGCGCTCGCGAGAGGCGCGCTCACGGCGGGAAATCTCGCCGTCTCCGCGGACGATCTCGCGCGGGCACGAGCCATGGACGCCACACACCCGGAGCTCGCCAGCCTCACGAGCGCGCTCGCGAAGGCGCGGGCCGCGACGCGAGGTCCCGCAGAAGCGGAGGCGTCACGGCTCTTCGCGGAGGGTGATCTCCGCGGGGCGGAAGAACGAGCCCGCGAGATCCTCGCGGATCACCCGGAGAGCGAGGTCGCCCGGAGGATCCTCCGTGGTGTCGAGGAGCAAAAGAAGCGAGACGAGGCGCGGCGAAAGCTCGACGACGCGCACGATGCGCTCGATCAGGGGGAGACCGTGCAAGCCGTCGCGCTGCTCGAAGCGGCGAAGGGCCTCGGGCTGCCGGAGCACGAGGCGGCGCCCGCCGAACGACGGATCGCCGCGAAGCTCGCCGAGGCCCGAGCGCGGGAAGACGAAGCGCACGCCGCGTCGATCGCCGAGATGATCGGCGCGGGCGCGCTCGCCGAGGGGCTCGCCGCGTACGCCGCGCTCCCCGCAGCAGGGCGCATCCAGGTGAAGGAGCACGCGGGATCGAAGCTCCTCGCGTGGATGGATGCCGTCACGCCGCCCGGCGAGGGCGCGAAGGTGAAGCCGGCGGTGGCCGCGATCGTCGCGCTCCACCGCGCCGCGGAGATCGCCGAGCGAGCGCCGGAGGCAGCGATGGAGCTCGTCGACGGACACGCGAAGGTGCTGCAAGGATTCGGTCCTGCGGAGGACGTACGAAAGCGAGCGCAGGCCGCGATCGCGGAGGAACGTCGGCGCGTGGCGACGGGGCGGGTCGAGGCGGCGCGGCGGGTGATGGAGGAAGGCGATACGGCGCAGGCGAGCAAGATCCTCGGCGAGGTGCAACGAAAGGATCTGCCGGAGGAGGAGGCCTCGGTCTTCGATCGGTTTCGCACGGAGGTGCAGCGCAAGCTCGAACGGCAAACGCTCGCGGCGTCGATCGCAGAGCTCCGGCGCGAGGGGGATACGTTGCGCGCGCTCGCCGTGTGTGAAGAGCTCGCCGCGCGCGTGGAGGGCGAGGACACGGCGCGGATCGCAGCCCTGCGCGGGGAGATCCGCGCGGAGGTGCGGCGCCAGTTCTCGGTGCAGGTCGAGACGTTCGAGGGAGGCGAAGCCCCGGCGGCGAAGCTCCACGACGCACGCGTCCCGCCGCGGTGGAAGTGGGAGACGATGCTCGTGCGGATGCGCGACGGGCGCGAGGAGGTCGTCCTCATCGTCCCCCAGACGAGGGACGCGTGGGTGTTCGTCCGCGTGATCGACATGGCGACGGGAGCGCTCCTCACGCGCGTCACGCTCCGCACGCCAAACCCGATCGAGCTCTTGGCCGCCGCGATCCGCGACCGACGCCTGCTCCTCGCCGGCAAGCGCGCGAGCCTGCTCGAAATCGACATGGATGACTGGACGGTCGAGCGGTGGTGCTCGAACGTGCTCGGCAACGGTGACGCGGTCCTGCCGACCCGCGAGTTCGAGGACGTCGACAAGATGGTCCTGCCCGAGGTGCACGTCGAGGAGGCGACCGTCACCGCGGATGGGCGGTGGCTCTGGCTCAACACGCTGTCGACCAGCAGGAAAGACAGCATTCGCCGGCTCCTCTCCGTCTACGATCTCGCGGACCTGCGGCTCGCGCGCGAGATCCGCGAGCATCGCGCCACGCGTGTCCACTCGGGCGCGGTCGTCGGATCGAAGGTACCTCGCGTGGTCGTCTGCCAGTTCGACGACGACAAGGACGAGGGCCGCACGACCTTCTACGGCTCCCGTGGGTCGCCCTCTGGCCCCACGTTGCCGAGCGACGCGCTCCTCGCGCGCTCGGTCGTCGCAGCCCCGGACGGTGAGCGTATCGTCGGCGTCACCAGCGATCCCGAAGGCCCAAAGGACGCTCGCGCCGCGCGGTGGGGTTTCTTCGAGATCGACTCCCACGGCGCGCGGCCCATGCGTCTGTTCGAAGGCGTGCACGCCGTGCGCGAAGCGACGGCGATCGCAAGCCTCGACACGGGGATGTGCTTCGTGCTGTTCGACCTCGAGGACGATGGGCGCTTGCTCTTCGGCCTGGAGGACGGAGAGGACGGGCTCGCGATCAAGTACCGGGTGCGGGTGCCCCGGCGGGCGCTGATCGCAGGGACCGCCGACGGGAGGCGCGCGGCGCTGGTCGTGGCGCACGACGATCACCACGAGATCGTGCCGCTCGGCCCGGTGCCCCCGAAGGCCGTCGAGGGCGAAGCCGTCGCCGCGTTCCAGTTCCCGAGCTTGCCCAGGAGCACGGTGCACGCGAAGCACCTCGACTGCCACAAGCCCACGGGGAAAAATCTCGCAGCGGCCGTCGCGGAGGAGCGCGCGCTCCGGCGGGAGAGCAAGCAAGGGATCGCTCGGCGCATCGAGTGGGCGCGGCGGAAGGCAGGTCCCGACGAGGTCTTGGCACTCGAGCACGCGCTTCTTCGTCTCCGCGAGGGGACGAGCGCAGGGTTCGTCAACGCGCTTGGATGCGATCGGTTCCCCGATCATCCAAGGATCCGGCTGGGACACAGCCGGTCGCTCGCCATCGCCGGACGGTGGCGCGAGGTGCTGGATCACCTCGCAGGGGTCGATCCTTCGCGCTTCCGCGAGCCCGCGGAGGCCAAGCACCTTCACCACATGCGCGGGATCACGCTGATGATGCTCGACGAACCGGAGGCGGCGCTCGTCGAGCTCGATCGCTCGGCCGCATGCGAGGAAGGCAAGTGCGAGCCCGAGGTGCTCATCCCGCTCTGCGTGCCGCTCTCGGAGGAGAGGTCATGGACGCCCACGCAAGCCCTGACGCGGGACTACCTGCGTATCGTCGTCGCCGCAGACGAGGCGCTCGCGCGAGGGGACGCAGGCGCGGCGCAGCGGCTCCTCGACGTCCCCCTCCTCTGGGAAGCGAACGAGCTCCAGAGCATGGCGCGGCTCGCAGAGGCGTATCTACACGAGCAAGACGAGGGCGCGCCGGTGGATCGATTCCGGAAGGCCCTCGCGCTCCTGTCCTTCTGCGAGCTCTTCGACACGAGGAACACCATGAACCGCCGCGAGATGCTGCTGCCACGCGCGATGTGGGACGCCGAGCGCCTGTCCGCGCTCGCCGCGAAGGCGCGCGCGTGGGTGGAGGAAGCACTCTCGCTCCCAGCCTGAGGCGGAGCGCTTCGCCGGGGCTCTGCCCCGGACCCCGCGGGGGCTGTCCGCCCCTCGACCCGGACCAGGGCAAGCCCTGGACTCGGGGTGGAAGAACTGCGCTCCGCGCAGTTCTTCCAACGGCCGGTGAGAGAGCCTTGCCCGTCGAAAGGGCAGCGCGGCTGTCTTGGCTGGCAGGGTCGTGGCTGGTCTTGGCTCGGGCCTGTTCGATGAACTGCGCATCGCGCAGTTCATCGACCCCGGGTCCAGCGCTTGCGCTGGTCCGGGTCCAGGGGCGGATAGCCCCTGGTGGGGCCTGGGGCGAAGCCCCAGCGCAGCGGCTTCGACATGAGACATCACCAGGGGAACCACTCCCCGGGGATTGTCTGCCATGCCGTCGGCCTGCGCGGATCTCCTTCCGGCACTACGAGTGAGCCGACGAAATCGGCGTGCTCGTACACGCTCCCGATCGACTTTGCGATTCCGTCGAGGTCTGACTCGTCCACGACTCCGTTGCTCGTCGCCTTGTAGAACTGCACCGTCACCCGGATCGGGAACTTGGGATCGCGCACGAGCTTGAGGTCTCGCCCCTCGTTGTAGGGCCCCAGGTTCGGGCCGTGGCCGAGCACCGCTTGCTCCACGTCGCTGTCCTCTGTGACTGCGAGGTCGGCTGCCTTCTTCGACGGCTTGGTCGTGGCCGTGGCCATGGGCATCGGCGCCCCGCCGCCTTTCGGCTCCAGGCTCGGCATGGTCGGAATCGGACCGCCGAGCTGCCCGCGGTTCGCGTGCACGAGCGGCACTTGCACCAAGAAGAGCACGTCCGCTCCTTTTGCGAGGGCGCTCTGATCCGCCTCCGTCTTTGGCCCGCCTTGCGCCTCGATGCGCGCCTTCACGTCGCTCCGGCGCTCGGCCGTGAACGCGGCGCGCTGGCCCTTGTTGTTGAAATAGAGATCTTGCCCTCCCCCGCGCATGCCCATGTCCTCGCGGCGGTTCTCGATCACGCTGATGCTCGTCCCCTCGCGCGTCACCAGGAGCGTGAGCACGGCCGGTGACTTCGGGGCCGATTGATAATTGAAGATGACCGGGTTGAACTCGGCCTTACCGGATTTCGGAATCGGCAGGAACACGGCCTGCGCGCTCACCAGGAAATGCGTGTCCCGCGGCGCGAGCAGGTTGCCGCTGCCGAGGATCGAGCTCGGCAGGCTGGCGAATGCGCGAATGTTCTTGAGCACGTCCTTCAGCGGCACCGACTCGATCGACCCGCCGTCTGCCTTCTGATTGCCGACGCGCACGAAAAACCGGTCGGCCGGGACGTCGCCCGTGCGGTCCGTGAAATTCGGAAATCGGAGCACCGGCATCAGCGCCGTCTTGTAATAACTCCCGCTCTCGTCGTGGAACCGCACCTGCAACGTCAGATCCGAAATGTTCGGTCCCAGCGACGACCCCTTCGCCCGGGCCGTGTCCTCCCACGTCACCTTCGTGACCGACAAACCGCGGCGATTCGCCCCCTCGAGGACATCGCGGTCGCGGATCATCGACTCGACCTTCGCCACGACGCTCTGGTAATTCACGGTCGGCTCCGGCGCTGGCGCCACGATCCCCCATTCGGTCGGCCCTGTCGCCACCTCGGGCCCCGCGCTGGTCGTGATTCCCGTGGGCTCGGTCTTCGCCTGCTTCCCCTGCGAGGAGAGCGGCTCGGCGGCCTGATCACTGCTTTGCACGACCGCGGGCCCACCCCCGCACCCGATCGCGAGCCCGACACCCGCGGCGAAAAATGCCGCAAAACACACCATGCTCCGCTTCATTCGCTCCACCTCGCCTCCGCACAACGTTCGCGCCGGACTCGACCTTACACCTCTTCGCCGTCGCGCGATTCGGCGTTCGTACCCACAAAAGACATCGGCCGCGGATCGCTCCGCGGCCGACGTCATCGAACAGGTGACTCGGTCACACCTTGTTCACGAGTGCGGTGATGGCGTCGCCCTTGTAGAACTCCGTCACCTTCTTCATGTCGCCGTTCGCGATTGCGTAGAGGATCGCGGCGCTCGCGGCGTGCACGGACTTCGTCCCGTTGTAATCGGTGCTCAGGCCCGTCGTCGGGTCGATGCCGAGCGCCGTGTTGTTGGTCTTCGGATGACCGTGCCAACCGGCCGGGAGGTAGCCATTGCCCATCACGTAGATCCAGTTCGCGCCGCCCGGCGTCGAGTCGGGCCACGCCGGCCGCGTGAGCGGGTCGTGCGGGTGATCGCCGTGCACCGTGGTGATGACGGTCTTGTCGAGGTTCTTCGCGGTGCAGGCCGGATCCGGCGAGTTCGCCAGGTCCTGGTAGAACCGGTCGAGGAACATGCCGTAATACTTGATCACGTTCCGCGCGCCGGCGATCTGCGCGAAGGTCTCGTGCGGATCGGTGAAGATGCCGCCGCCCGTCTCCGCGATGACGCCGATGATCACCTGGTTCGTCAATCCGAGCGAGAATGCCTTCTTCGTGATGATGAGGGCCTTCGCCAGGTTGAGGAGCCTGTCCTTGCCGTTCTGACCACCGAAGAACATGCTCGCCGCCATGTCCTGAACCTCGGTGGCCCCGTAAAACGCGAGGTCCGCGGTCGTCGGCATGAGCTGCGCGGCGAGGTTTCGGCCAATCAGGTTCGAGGCCTTCTTGGCGATGTCGAGCTCGCGGGCCCAGGTCGGGCGCCCGGCGGCCTCGCGCAGGCCGAGGATCGCCTTGTAATAGGTCTCGAACATCGACTTGTCCTCCTGCGCGAGCAGGATCGCCTTCGACGCGGCGCTGTTGAACAGGTCGACCATCGAGTCCGCGCTCGGCACGACCGAGAGCGTGGGCGCGCCGGGGGCCGAGCCAATCGAGGCGGGCGCGACGCCGATCGACGGCAGGATCGAGGTCGTCGTGCGTTGCAATGCGCCGATCGCGGCGAAGAGCGTGACGCTGTTGCCAACGATGCCGTCGCCGCTGTTGTTCGTGTTGCCCGGGAGCGCGCCGTCGATCGTGATCTGGCGGAGCGGCTTTCGGTGGTGCACGGCCGTGTCGGCGACGAGGTACGCGCTCATCGGGCGGATCACGGTCTGCGACGCCTGGTCGACGAACGGCGAATCCGGGCCGTAATAGAACGGACGGTCGGCGGCGCCCGACTTGAAATACGACGTCTCGTCGACGTAGTTCGTCATGAACCCCTGGTCGATCGCGTCGTACGCGAAGGCCGCGTTCTTGGCCGCGGCGACGTCGGGCAGCGGCCACATGAGCTGCCAGAGGCAGAAATTGCCGCCGCCGGAGACGATACCGACGTGGCGGTTCGTCTCGCCGCACGCCTCGGCGGCGAGCGCGGTGCCGCCTTCGTCGGCGATGAAATTGAGAAGCCGCGAGCGCTCGAGCGCGAAGCCCGCGCCCGCCGCGGCCATCAGCCGGAGGAAGTTCCGGCGCTGAGGGCCGCGCAAATCCTTGAGTTTGTAGTTTGCCATGGCCCGATCTCCTACTCGCAGGTATGCGCCGCGCTCAGGAACGCAGCGACGGTGAGCGCGCGCTTGTTCGCGAGATCCTTGGGATCCGCCTTGTTCGCCTGCTCGATCATCAGGTTGCAGAGGTCCATGTCGTCCTCGGTCGCCGGCCGGCCCATGATGCAGCTCAGCGAGTTGTAGACGCACCTGCCCGTGGCAGCGTCGAACATGGGATTGCCCACGCCGTTGATCTTGCACTCCTCGGCGTTCTCGATGTTCTGGATGATCTCGGGCGCGGCCTGGATGAAGATGTCGAGCACCTTCGCGGCCGCCGAGATCGTGTAGAAATACGATTCGCCCATGCGCGCGTCGAAGTTCGCCACGCCGAGCGAATCCTTCGTCGCCGCCGATTTGTAGAGCTGACCCGCCGTCGGAGGCTGGCCCGCCGCGGCGACCTTGTCGAGATCCACGCCGCGCGTCGTGAGCAGATCGCCGAGCGCCGCATACGTGAGCTTGCTGCAGGAATGCAGCCGCGTGCGGATCTCCGGCGGTCCTTCGGCCGCGCGCTTCTTCAGGATCTCGAACGGATCGTCCTGGCCCGCCTGCGTCGGGTCCATCGGGTGGTGGAAGTTGTTGCTGCCATTCTCGCTCGTCTCGGGATCGCCGTTCGATTGCGCGCCCGCGCCGGCATTGCCGCCGCCCGCGCCGCCCGTACCGCCCGTGCCGCCGCTGCCGCCCACGCCGGGGCCCGACGTCGTCGGCACGCAGTCCTCGCCCATCGGATCCGCGCTGCCGAGGCACGCCGCGAATCCGAAGCCGATCGTGAAGAACAGGCCGGGCAGCGCCCAGCCGAGGAAGCTCCGCGCCATGATCAATACCTCACGAAGTCGTCGTGGACGAACGCGGCGCGGATGATCTCGCGCAGGTTGTAGTTTGTCTTGAATTGCGTGACGAGCGGGGCGATGACCGAATCGGGCACGTCCGCCAGATCGTAGACCGCGTCGCCCTTCGACATGGCGTAGTTCCAGACGCGGACCACCGCGCAACGCGCGACCTCGTCGTCCGCCGCCATGCGCTGGCCGAACTCGAGGAGGTTCGCCGCGGGCTGGCCGAACTTGAAGGCCGTCGTCTCGCCGGGGGGCAGGTAATCGCTCATCTTGACCTTCGGATTGCCGTCGATGGGCACCGTGGCCGCGAACTCGAGGACGCCGTCCATTCCGGCGGCGGGCTCGACGTACTTGCCGGCGTCGTCGTAGGCCGCGAAGAGCGGGGCGCGATGGTTCATCGAGCCGTGGCAGTTCGCGCAGATCGTCGACGAAGCATCGAGGAAGTCGACACGGCCGCCGTTCGCCGCGCCGCCGATCGATTCGAACGGCCAGGGCGACGTATAGAACCCGCCGCCCTTCGGCTCCGGCGTGGCCCGGTATTCGGCCGGCATCTTGCGGCAGGAGAACGTCTCCTGGATGAAGCGGACGCGCCGGAACGCGAGCGCGCTCGCGTACTGGGCCATGAGGCCCGCGTCCGTGAGCACGCCGGCCGCGGGCGCGGCGGCGGGGCCATTCGCGCAATCGACGGGCGTGAACGTGCCGGTGGCCGGATCGAACGAGGGGCAGGTGCCGCTCGTGGCCGTGAAGATCTGGCGATAATCGCCGCCCTCGACGGTGATCTTCGCCGCGAAGAGCGGCGCGTTGTTGCGGTTCGGCGCCTCGTTCGGCGCCATCGCGCCCGAGCGGAACGTGTTCTTCCAGTAATCGAGCATCATCGCGGCGAACCGCGGCGACTTCATGTACTCGTCGACGAACGTCTCGTAGACCTGCTTCGGGTCCGCGGCGCTCCGGATGCCCTCGATCTCGTCGTTCTTCGGCAGCTTGCCGACGAGCTTCAGGCTCGCGGTGCGCAGCGCCTCGCTGTACGAGACGATGCGCTCGTCGAGCACGGTCTTCACGCCGCCGCCGGTCGTCCCGCCGCTCGTCGTCGTCGGATCGCTGCCCGATCCACCATTGCCGACGGTGGCCGACGCCGTGGATCCGCCCTCGCCGCCCGCGGAGGGCGGGCAGGGCTTGCCCCCATTGGCGGGCGGCCCGCCGAGGAGCTGGTTGGGATCGTCCGGGTTACACGCAGAAAGGACCAAAGAAAGTCCCATCAGCGCGGTCCCGGTCCACGCTCTCTTGCCCCATTTCATTGTCATTGCTGCTCCGCCATGATCCAAGGCTCCACCTTGGTCTTGAAAGCGTTGTATGCGTTCAGATCACCGTCGAATTTGTACATGTGCACGATCGGCTGAACCGGATCCGTCACCTGCAGGATCTGGCTCGCCGCCGGATCACCCGGCTTGATGCGCGCCCGCACCTCCTGGCATGCCGCCGTGGGCATCATCGCGTTGAGCTCCGACAGATCCATCGTGCCTTTCGCCTGCGGGTTCGCCCCGCCGTGGCATTTCATCATGCACGTCTGCATGGCCGGCACGACGTTCTGCTGGAAGTTCACGAGATCGTTGCAGCCCGTCCCGGGGCCCGCATTGCCGCCGTAGACCTCGATGAGCTCGAACGCGATCCCGAGATAGGCCCCCTTCTGCCAGTTCGTCAGGACGACCTCGCCGGTGCCGAGCGTGTTGTCGCCGCCGAGCGTGAACGTCTGGTCGAGGTTCGAGAAGCTGTCGACCGGGTCCGGATCGCCCGGTTGTCCAGGCACGTACACCGTGAAGACCGGGTGCACGATGTGCAGCGGTTTGTCCACCACGGGGTGGACCGTGATGTTCGTCAGCCGGAGCATGGTGGGCGCGTCGCTCGTGCCGCCGAGCGCCTCGGCGAAGAACGCGATCGACATGTACTGGAAATCGTCGCCGAGCGCGTCGAGGTAGACCGTGTTCAGCGCGCCGCCGGGCAAAGGACGGAACGGACGCACGCTCGGCCCGATATCCACGCTGCTATCCGGCAAGCCGTCGGCCTCCGCCGTGAGCCACGTGATCACGCCGGGCTTGACGTTTTCCGGGATCCTCGGCGCCTCGCCGCCGCCATGGTTCGCCGACTCCGGGTGCGTGAGCAGAATGCTTTGCTCGGCCGCGTTGACCACGATGCCCGGCCAGAACGTTATCGTCTGGTACCGCTCCTCGGGCGTCTCCCCCGCGAGGAACGGCGCCGGCGCCGAGCCGCCCTTCTTGTGGCAGATGTTGCAATTCGCCACGAGGTCGGGCTCGATTTTCAGGAAAAGCTCGTACGGCGTCGGCCCCGCAGGCTCACCCCCACCGGCCCCGCCCCCGCCCCCGCTCGCGCCAGTCCCCTCCGACGAGCCCTCCGAGTCATTGCTCGAACACGCGCTCATCCCCGCGATCGTGACCACAACGCCGAGCGACAAGAGCAGCCCCAGAATGGAGCGGCTCCAGGATCCGATTTCACGAGAAGTTTTCACTGCCATAAAGGATCGAGGGTGATCCAGGTGGATCGATGCATGTCCACCCGGGGAGGCCCGGGAACCCGAGGGCGCGCGCCTTGTCCGGCATCGATCCGCACGTCCTCGCCTCGATTCGCCTCGTCTCGAGGATCGAGGACGAGGAGAGATCAGATCCGGATTATGCGCCCCTATTCCCGCGATGGGAAGGAGTTCTTGAAGCTCGACGACATCCTTGGTACCGAAAAGGGATGTCTCCCCGCCGCGCGTCGCTCGCCCTCGCGAGCGCGCTCCTCGCCGCGCTCGCCGCGTCGTCGGTCACGAGCTGCGTGCTCATCGCCGAGATCGATTACGATCTCATCCCCGAAGACACGGACGCCCCGGACGCAGGCGCGCCCGACAGCGGCGGCGACGCAGGCTGCACCTCGGACACGAGCTGCGACGACGGAAACCCCTGCACGGCAGACACATGCACAGCCGGCGCATGCGCGTCGACGCCCCTCGCGATAGGTACGTCGTGCGGCACCCCGGAGCCCTGCGTCGAGAGCTTCGCCTGCGACGCGGCGGGCGCGTGCGCGCCGAAGCCAGTCGCCACGGACGACGGCGATCCGTGCACGAGCGATTCCTGTGATCCGCAGACGGGCATGATCTCACACACGGCCGTCGGCGGAGCCTGCCTTTCGTGGGTCCCGTTGCCCGCGGAGAACGCGCCTTCGCCGCGCTTCAACCACACCGCGATCTGGACCGGCACGCACATGATCATCTGGGGCGGCGAGCGCGGTGGCCTCGATCCGCTGCTCGGCGACGGCGCGCTCTACGATCCGATGGCGAAGACGTGGAAAGCCATGAGCACCGTCAACGCCCCCTCCCCGCGCTTCGGGCACACGGCGGTCTGGACGGGCCAGGTCATGATGGTGTGGGGCGGCTATTCGACGAACGGGATGGTCGGCGCAGGCGCGAGCTACGACCCGAAGACCGATACCTGGACGCCGCTCCCGACGGCGAACGAGCCCGCAGCGCGCATCCGGCACTCGGCCGTCGCGACGGGCCTGTACATGATCGTCTGGGGAGGGACGTCGGGGAACAACCAGGCGCTGCTCTCCGGCGGCCGTTACTACATCCCGACGAAGACCTGGACCCCGACGAGCACGGTGGGCGCGCCGAGCCCACGCACGCAGCACTCCGCGACATGGACCGGCGAGCAGATGATCGTGTGGGGCGGGATGGACTTCTTCGATTGGCTCGGCGACGGCGCGATGTACTCGCCGTTCGACGACAAGTGGACGGCAAAGACCTCCACGACGAACGCAGCATCCTTCCGCGAGTCCCACACGGCAGTATGGACGGGCTCGGAAATCTACATCTGGGGAGGATGGAACGGCGGGCCCTACCTCGACACCGGCGGGATCTTCGACCCCAAGGAGGGCGCGCAAGGCACGTGGGCGCCCATGAGCACGACGGGCGCGCCGAGCGCGCGGCGATCCCACGTCGCGGTCTGGACCGGGTCGTCCATGGTCGTCTGGGGAGGCTGCGGCGATCTCGTCTGCACCGGGAGCCTCGGCGACGGCGGGCGGTATACGCCGGGCATGAACGGCGGGACCTGGGAGCCGATCCCCGAGGTGCCCACGCTAAGCTCACGCCGCGACGCGACAGCCGTATGGACCGGCGCGCGCATCCTCGTGTGGGGCGGCCGCGACGCCAATGGCGCGCTCGGCACCGGGGCCGAAGCGCAGCCCTGACAGCGGAGCGGGGCGTTGCCCCGCACCCCAGCAGGGGGCTGTCCGCCCCCTGCACCCCGGACCAGGCACTGCCTGGACCGAGGGCGGATGAACCGCGCGATGCGCGGTTCATCCGACGGGCCCGTG
>NZ_JASBQE010000060.1 GCF_029960785.1 Polyangium sp. 15x6 | reverse complement strand
GGCGGCGGCGCCGGAGAGCGCGGCGGCGGCGTCGGACAGGCCGGGCGCGGGCGGCGGCGGCACGCTCGGCGTGGGGCGCTTGGGGCGCGCGGGTTCAGCGCTCGGGGGCACGCTCGGCGAACGGCGGCTCGTGCCGGGCGCGGGCATCTGCGTGGAATCGGGCCGATGCGATCTCTCGGGGGCCGGCGTGGCCCGCGGAGGCGTGACCCTTGGAGGGGATTGCGTCATGGAAGTAAGCACGAAGAGCGTCGTTGGGCCCGAAAAGGGTCGGGAGGAGGCGGGCCCCCAAGCTCCCCCGACGCGCTCGAGGCGCTCGCCATTACGGAGCAACGCGTGTGCCATCCTGGAATCGTTCCTTTTTCGCGCAATGGTGGCGACGCGGAGACCGTGGATTTCGCGCCGCGGCGGTCCGGAGCGTGATCGCGCCGTCCTGCACGCGCCGGCGATCGAGGCGCCTTTGCCTCAGCGTGCGCGCGGACGAACGCCGCGTGCGATTCAGGGGTCTTCGTCGTCGGGGCGGCGGAGCCGCGCGCGCACGGGCGGCAGCGGGACGGTCGCGTTCGGGACGGGGCGCTCGGGGGACTCGCGCTGGTAAGCGCCGATGGTCGCTCGGACGATCGGGGGAAGGAAGACGTGCTCGAGGTCGACGCTGGCGAGCGAGGCGGCGACGGTGGCGATGCGGTCGACGAGCGGAGCGCGTTCGTCCACGAGGATGAACCGTTTGCCGCGGATGACACAGAGCCCTCCGCGCCACTTCTTGCCGCCGTCGGAGAGCGAGGGGTCGAAGGACTCGGAGCGCACGGTGATGCCCGCCTTGCGTGCGGCCTGGATGAGCTCCTGAAGGAGCCGCCCGAGCTCCATCCCACGAGCGTACTCCCGTTCGAGGCGGACTGCGTACGTTTCCTGCGTTTCCTGATACTCTCTGGATCCGCGGCGGTGTGAGCTGTCGCCGGGGGTGTTCTCGGGAGGCTTGGGCTGTGCGCTTTTCGTTTCGCTGGGGTCTCGTTCTGGTTGCGCTCGCCGCGCCGGCCGTCTGGCTCGTGCCGGGCTGCGGCGCGCGCACCGACATCGACGACGAAGACTCCACGGGCGAGGACGATGACGACGCCGGCCCCGACGCGCTCGGCGAAGACGCACAGCCCGACGTCTCGCCCGACGGATCCGACGCGGAGCCCGACGTGTCGCCGGACGTCGTGTTCGACGTGATCGAGGAGACCGTCGAGGACGCGCCGTTCGACGTGGTCGAGGACGTGCCGATCGACGTGATCGAGGACGTGCCGATCGATGTTCCGATCGATGTTCCCGAGGACGTGCCCGAGGACGTCCCCGAGGACGTGCCCGAGGACGTGCCCGAGGACGTCCCCGAAGACGTTCCGGTCGACGTTCCGGCCGACGTGCCCGAAGACGTCCCCGAGGACGTCCCGCAAGACGTCCCCGAGGACGTCCCGCAAGACGTCCCCGTCGACGTGACACCCGACGGCCCCTGCCCGGACGCCGACGGGGATGGCTACTCGGTCTGCGACGGCGACTGCAACGACGCCGATCCGCTGGTGAACCCGGGCGCGTTCGACTTCCCGAACGGCAAGGACGACGACTGCGACGGCGTGATCGACAACCCGAACACCGCGTGCAGCGCGGGCCTTTCGTACACCTCGCAGGATCCGCTCGACTACGCGAAGTCGATCGAGCTTTGCCAGACGACGACGCTGAATGCGACCGGCGCGAACAAGCGCTGGGGCGTGATCTCGGCCGAGCTTCGGCTCGCGGACGGCACGGGCACGCCGTTCCCGCAGTCGCACGCGATCATCACCTCGATGGGCAACGTGCTCGGCCCGCGGGCGAACCAGAACTTCGTCTTCCTCTCGACCGGCCTCGCGGCCACGCCGAGCCAGCCGTACTTCCAGTTCGGCACGCCGCAGGGCGGCACGGACACCGGCACGCAGTCGGCCACGCCCCCCGGCTTCCCGACCAACAAATCAGGGTGCCCGGTCCCCTTCGCGTCCACCGCGTTCAACCCGGTCAACCTCAAGATTCAGGTGCGCACGCCCACGAACGCGAGCAGTTTTGCGTTTGATCATGCGTACTGGTCGTCGGAGTACCCGGAGTATGCCTGCTCGCCGTTCAACGACCTCTGGGTCGTGCTCTTGAAGACGAAGGCGTCGGGAATCGCGAACAACCGCAACGTGGTGTTCGACGGCCAGGGCACGCCCGGCTCCGTGAACCTGAATTTCTTCGATCGTTGCGTGGCGGGCCCGACGGGTTGCTTCGGCACGCCGGGCTTCAATTTCTGCTCCGGGGGCAAATCCGAGCTCTCGGGCACGGGCTACGACGACTTCGACTCGCCCTGCAACAACACGCCGAGCTCCATCGGCGGGAGCACGGGATGGCTGACCACGGAGGCGCCGATCGTTCCCGGCGAGATCGCCACGGTGGAGTTCATCGTGTGGGACTCGTCGGACGGCATCTTCGATTCGTCCACGATCCTCGACTTTTTCCGCTGGTTGCCGGGCAAGCTCGCGAACCCGAAGACGTACCGGCCGTAGCCCTGGCCCTGGCAAGCGGGCGGCGCGGGTTCGTCCGGAAGTCCGTCCAGGGTGTTCGTGCGGGTCGTATTCGTGCGGGTCGGGACGTTCGTTCGGGCTGCCGCGGTTGACTCGTCGATCGTCCCGTGTTATGCGGCTGTTCAGTAGCGTGTCCGGCCGAGTGGGAGCGAATGTGCGCTTCCCGGTCGTGGCGGGCAGAGGCCCAGCGCGTGGCGTCGAAATAAGGACGGCACGTGCGACGCGCACCAAGAGGAGCGCCCAAGTGATGGGAGCGCCCGAAGGGCTGGACAAAAGATGACGTTTACCGATGCAGCGGCCGAGGTGCTTCGCCTCGTCGGCAGGCCGCTCCACTACAAAGAGATCACCGATATCGCGATAGAGAAGAACTTGCTCAGCCACGTCGGGAAGAGCCCCGAGGTCACGATGGGCGCCCGGCTCGCCGCGATGCTCAAGAAGGACTCGTCCGACACGCCGCTCATCCGGGTCAAGCCCGGCGTCTTCGCGCTCCGGGAGTGGGACGAGAAGACGCTGCGCGCAGGCCTCGACGGCAAGAAGGGCAAGCGCGGCGGCAAGCAAGAGCCGGCCAAGGCCGCCCGACACGAGGTCGAGGAAGAGGCCGCCCCGGAGGTCGCCGAGGAAGAAGAGGCCGAGGTCGAGACGGAGGCCGCGGAGGCCGAGACGGAAGAGGCGCCCGAGGAGCTCGAGGCCGCCCCCGTCACCCCCGCCGAGGCGCCCGCCGCCGAGGAAGAGGCCGAGGAGGACGACGAGACGCTCGTGTCCCCGGCCCCCGCGAAGCTGTCTCCGCCCACGCCCCGCCCGTCGGCTCCATCCTACGCACGCGCGGCGGAGGAGGAGGACGAGATCGACGCAGGCCCCGCCGGCCCCGATGACGTGATGCGCGCGGAAGCCGCCGCCGGCGCCGCCGAGATGTTCGACGAGGAAGAAGACGACGACCAGCCGATCCTCGGCGGTGGCGACGAGCGCGCCGGTGGGGGCGCTGCCGAGCCCGGAGGAGAAGGCCGCCGCCGTCGTCGCCGCCGTCGCCGCGGTCGCAGCACGAACGGCGAGGCCCAGGCCCTGCCCACGAGCGGGGGCGGGCTGCCCTCGTACACGGCGACGCCCGCGTTCGAGGTTCGTCGCGACGGCCGTGATCGCGACCGCGACCGCGACCGCGACCGCGACATCGGCCGTGATCGTGAGATCAGCCGTGATCGTGAGATCAGCCGTGATCGTGAGATCGTGCGCGACGTGGCGCCGACCGAGGCCGTCTACCGCGGCCCGCAGGTCATCGAGCTGACCCCGGGTGAAGGTCATCCGGCGCTCGACGACCTCGCAGGGCGCGAGCTCGCCGACGCGGTGGCCGCGATCCTGTCGACGTTCGATCGCAACGCCGGCGCCGTGTCCCTGCGGCAGATCGCCGAGACGGCGCAGCGCCGCGGCCGCCTCTCGGGCGATGCGCAGCTCGTGCAGTCGCAGGTGGCCGCCGCCGTGCGCGCCGACAACGCCCGCCGGATCGCGGCCGGTCAGCGCCCGCGCTTCCGCTTCGCCGGCGGCCGCGTGGCCCTGACGGACTGGCTGCTCGGCGGCGACCTTGCGCGCCTGGAGCAGGAGGCCCTCGCCGCGGTGGAGCGCTACCGCGACGCGGCCCGCCGTGCCTTCGCCCGCAAGCTCGGCGAGCTGCCTGGCCACGCGTTCATCGAGGTCTGCGTCCTCGCGCTCGAGCGCATGGGCGTCGGCCAGCTCCGCGCGGTGCGCCGCGCCGGCGCGCCCGGTGGCGAGTCGCACTTCTCGGGCGTCCTGCGCATGGGCAACGACGAGATCCGGGTGGCGATCGTGATCCGCCGCGACGGCCGTGAGGTCGGCCGCGAGCGGGTGACGGAGCTGCGCGGCTCGCTCCACCACTACGGGCCGGCCACGGTCGGATGGATCTTCACGGCCGGGCAAACGTTGTCCGGCGCGCGGGAAGAGGCGTCCGTCCCGGGGACGGCGCCGATCGCGCTCTACGACGGCCTCGCCGTGGCGCGGCTGTGCGAGGACAACGACGTGGCGGTGATCCGGGCGCGGCTGCCGATCGCGATTCCGGACGTCGATCTGCTCGACGCGCTGCGCGCTTCCTGACCCCGGTCGCGGGGCTTTGCCCCGCACCCAGAAGGGGGCTGTCCGCCCCCTTCACCCCGGACCAGGCACGGCCTGGACCGAGGGCCGAGAAACCGCGCCATGCGCGGTTTCTCGGATGGGCCCGTGACAAGACCCTCCACGACCTTGCCAGCCAAGGCGGCAGCGCTCCCCCCTCAGCCGCAACGTTCGCGTCGCTGGTCTTGAACTGGCCTGTTCGATGAACTGCGCATCGCGCAGTTCATCGACCCCGGGTCCAGCGCTTGCGCTGGTTCGGGTCCAGGGGTGAACAACCCCTGGTCGGGTCCGGGGTGAAACCCCGGCGCTACGCTGTGGACCGCCACGTTGACGGGCTCGGACTTTCCTGCAACGGTCCAGCCCGCATGCGCGCCCACGTCGCACGGTTTTCCCTCGGCTCGGCCCTCCTCCTCGCCACGGCGTGCGGCGGCACGCGTCCGCCTCCGTCCGTCTTTCCCACGGGAGACGACGCGCTCGGCCGGATGAAGGCCACCTATGCGTGCGTCAACGGCGTGCAGGGCCAGGCCAAGATCGACCGCTTCGCCCCCGAGGGCCGCGTCCGCGGCGAGGTCCACCTCTTCGCCGTGAACCCCGACCGCGTCCGCTTCGACGTGGTCAGCCCCTTCGGCGCCATGCTCTACACCCTCACGGCCGACGGCGAGCGCTTCCAGATGCTCGACGTGAAGGAGAAGCAATTCCTCTTCGGCCCGGCGAGCCCTTGCAACCTCGCGCGCATGACCCGCGTCCCCATCCCTGGGCACGCGCTCGTCTCGCTCCTCCGCGGCGAGGCGCCCGTCCTCCTGCACCAGCCCGGCGCCCCCACGATCACCTGGGACACCGACAACGGTTTTTACCGTGTCCTCGTGCCGAGCACGCGTGACGCGCAGCAGGAGATCCACCTCGGCATCCGGCCCGAGGACTGGGACAAACCCTGGTCCCAGCAGCGCGTGCGTGTCCTCTCCGTGCTCGTCTCGCAGCGCGGCGTCGACCTCTACCAGGCCGAGCTCTCGAACCACGAGGCTGCCCGCACCGCGCCGCCGCGGGTCGATCCCGACGGCATCGAGGACCCGATCCAGCCCATCGGCGGCGCCTGCGACGCGGAGCTGCCGCGCTCGATCCGCATGCGCGTGCCGCACACCGAGGAAGACGTGATCTTCCAGTACAAAGAAGCGCAGTGGAACCCGCCCCTCGTGCCTGGCGCCTTCCAGCAGCCCGAGCCCGGCGGCGTGCGCAAGCTCTACGTCACCTGCGAGAAGTAGATCACGCGGCTACCCGAGCGCATCACGGACGAGCCCCGGCACGTCCGTGATGATGCCGTCGACGCCGAGCGCCGCGAGATCCATCGCCTCGCGCGTGTCGTTCACCGTCCACACGTTCACCACGAGCCCGCTCTGCAAGAGCTGCCGCACCGTGCTGCCTTGCGTGAGGATCCGCTCGACGTGCACCGCTTGCCCGAGGCCCCGGGCGAGCTCGAGCGCGGCCCGCGACCAGCGCGTGCGATGCACCAGGAGCGCCCGCGGGATCCGCGGCGCGAGCGTACCGAGCGCTGCGACCATGCGCGGATCGAACGACGACACGATCACCGGCACGCGTGGATCGAAGGCCCCGAGCTTGCGCGCCGTCGCTCGCACCACGGCCGCTCGATCCGGCACGTCGTGCTTCATCTCCACGTTCACGCGCAGCCTGCGCGCCTGCGCGAGCGCGAGCACCTCCGTGAGCCGCGGCGCGCGCTCCCCGCTCCCCACGTCGATCCGCCGGATCTCCTCGTACGGCAGATCCGCCGCGGCTCGCGTATCCGCGCCGCCCGTCACGCGCTCGAACGTCGGATCGTGCAGCACGACGAGCTCGCCGTCTCGATCGACGCGCACGTCGAGCTCGACCCCGTCCGCGCCCTCCTCTGCGGCGAGCTCGAACGCCGCGAGCGTGTTCTCCGGCCGCGCCCCGCGCACGCCGCGGTGCCCGTACACGAGCGGCGGCCGCCCGTCCGCGCGCCGGAAGGCGAGGGCGCCGCGCGACCTCACGTGTCGAGCTCCCGCGCGATCGACAGCGCCACGGCGCGCGCCCGCGTGATCTCCGACAGTGGGAACGACGCCGCCCCCACGACCGGATGCCCCCCGCCGTCGTAGCGCCGGCAGATCGCCGCGATGTCGTGCCGCCGCTCCTTGCCGCACCAGGGGTTGTACCCGACCGACACCTTGCAGTGCTGCTTCTGGCGCGTGAGCGTCACGGAATAGACGGCTTCGGGGAAGAGGGCGTACGTGACGAACTTCGCCGCCGCGTCGATCGGCGCGTCGCTGAGGTCCACGAACACCACGCTGCCCATCATCGTCCCGACCTGCTTCACGCGGCGGATGAACGTCTCGCGCGCCGCTCCGAGCGGCCGGAAGAGCTCGGCGATGTCTGCACCGCGCGCCACCTCGGCGAGCGGCCGTTCGAGGAGCCGCGGCACGAGGTCCTTCAGAAACGGCCCGTCGCCGTGGTGCTCGACGACCGACGCCAGCTTGAGCACGGGTTCTTCACGGTCGACCGCTGCCTCCGCCGAGGGAAAACGCGCCGCGTCGATCACGTCGGCCCAGGCGACGAGCGGCGCGAGCGCCTCGCTCTGGATGCCGAACCGGCTACTCGCCACGTCCGCGATGAGCTTCGTGCACGAGCCGTACGTGGGCTCGTAGAACACGTGGTGCGTCACGTCCTCCGACGCGAGCGCCTCGCGTTGCTCCTCGACCGAGCCGAACGCGGTGATGTGGTGATCGAAGTACCACGTGAGGCGCGCGCTCTTCGTGTAGCGAAAATCCAGGATCGCGTTCTCCTCGCCGTCGAGCCACCCTTCCGGGATCGTCTGCATGCCGGGGCCGTAGCCGCACGAGCGGTACCGGAACGAGAGCGGCTGCCGGGGGGCGAGGGAGCGCACGAGGTGGGTGAACACGGCGGCGCTCGCCATGCCGTCGAAGCAGTGGCCGTGCGTGGCGACGACGATATCGCGGGGCTTACTCACGCGGGACAGCGGTAGCACGGCCCCCACGACCGAGCACCGCGCGCCTCGGACGTTTTTTCGTGGCCTCGACGCATGGGGACTTCGGAGCGAGGAACCAAGCAGGGAGCGCTCGCCGAGGAGGCCGTGCTCCCGCCGGGGACAGCACGGGACGAGCGGGCTTTCTGATCAGGCCGTCCCGCGCTCCGCGGGCATCATCACCCAGAGCACCGCCCCTGGCCGGATCCCCGCCGCCTCCAGGGACAAACGTTCTCCGCCCTCGCATGGGTCGTCCTCGACGAACCGCTTCGTCCGCGGCTCGAACAGGATCCATTCGGTCCCGTACGTCATCGGAGGCACCTTCGCGCCCGCGCGGCGTAATGCCTTCCAGATCCGCGCGATCAGGCTCGACAGGTGCGTGTGCACGTCGAGCGAGAACGTCCAGAGCTCGCTTTGCTCTCCAAGGAATCGGCGTGGATCCACGGTCACGTGCCGCCCGGCCACGCGCGTCGGGAGTTTTGGCACCGCCGATCGCGCGGCCGACCGCGGCCCCTCCGAGGGCGCCGTCTCCGTGAACGATCCCGCCCATGCCGTCGGCTCGTCCCCGCGAATCGGCCGCTCCGACGAGGGCGGCACGACGAACCGCGGCGTCGACATCGACGAAGGCGGGCTCGGCGGCGTGCTCGAACCCACGACCCCGCGGGCTCGGTCTCCCGTCGCCAGCCAATCCTCCCGCAGCGTCTCGCCGGGCGAAACGAATCTCGCGAGCTCCGACAGCATCTCCTCGGCGCTCTGGGGCCGTGATTCCGCGGCAATCGCGAGCGCGCGCTCGACGACCGCGGCCACATCGGCCGGCACCCACGGCGCGACATCCACGAGCGACCTCGCCGGCGTCACGCAAATGGCCACGAGCAGCTGCCCGATCGACGAAAGATGCTGATGGGGCGCCCGTCCGGCGAGCGCCGCATACAGCACGCACCCGAGCGACCACAGATCCGTCCGATGATCCACATCGCGGCTGTTTTGCACCTGCTCGGGCGACATGTAGAGCGGCGAGCCGAGCAGGTTTCCCGTGGCCGTCAGGTCCGTCGTCTGCCCGAGGCCGAGCGGCTCGGCGCGGACCTTCGCGATACCGAAATCGAGGATCTTGACCGTCAGCGCGCCATTCGGTTCGCGAGCGAGAAAGAGGTTTGCCGGCTTGATGTCGCGATGCACCACGCGCGCCGCGTGGGCGGCGGCGAGCCCGCGGAGGACCTGGCTCGCGATACCGAGGGCGCCGCGCAGCGAAAGCGTGCCGATCCGGTCGATGAGCCGCTGCAGATCCTCGCCTTCGAGCAGCTCGGTCACGAAATAAAGGTTTTTGCTCGGCTCGTCGGTCCCGGTATCGAGGATGCGGACGATGTGCGGGCTCTGGATCCGCGAAACCGCCTGTGCTTCCCGACGAAAGCGACGCAGCCCTTCCCCTTCGGCGAGGTGGTGATGGAGCACCTTCACGGCGACCCGCGCGCCCGTCTCGGTGTGCGCGGCTTCGTAAACGGCGCCCATCCCCCCTCGTCCGAGCAGGGAAAGGAGCTTGTACTTCTGGCCCAGGGTTTCGCCGATCAAGCCGGGCCAAGGTAAACGACGGTCCTACCGTTGGCAATGAGCAAATGTTCAGTACGTCCGGCGGCCTCGCTTGCTCGGGGAAACCCTGGTAGGCAGCCCTGATGAACCTACGAACGATGCTTCCTCACGTATTCATGCTCCTCGTCCTCTCCATCCCGGTCGTCGCCTGCGACGAAGGGGCAAGTGGAACCGGCGCGGGCGGCGGTGGCCAGGCTGGCAGCGGCGGGCAGGGCGGCAGCGGAGGGCAGGGCGGGGCGGGCGGCATGTCCGCGTCGAGCTCGAGCTCCGCGAGCGGCGGATCGGGCGGCACGGGCGGCGCCGGCGGCGCCGGCGGCGCGTCGTTCGATTGCTCGAATCTGCCTCTTTGCGACGATTTCGAGGCCGCCACGGCGGGCGAAGCGCCCGATCCGACGCGCTGGGCGGTCGTCATGCCGAACTGCACGGGCACCGGCACGGCCGCCGTCGACGCGACCCAGGCGCACAGCGGCAAGAACTCCGTGCTCGTGACGGGCAAGGGCGGTTATTGCAATCACGTCTTCATCGCGCATACCGCGGCGTTCGCGGAGCTCGGCGACGTGGTCTATGGCCGCTTCTACCTGCGCATGTCGGCCGCGCAGGGCGACGGCCACACGACGTTCATGGCCATGCGCGACGAGAACGACGGCCCCAAGGATCTCCGCATGGGCGGCCAGAGCAAGATCCTCATGTGGAACCGCGAATCCGACGACGCGACCTTGCCCTCGCTCAGCCCCACGGGCATCGGAATGAGCGTCGCGCTCACGGCCGATCAATGGCGCTGCATCGAATTCCAGGTCGACGGCGCCGCGGGCGCGATCCGGACCTGGGTCGACGGCGCCGAGGTCCCGGGCCTCGTGATCGACGGGACCCCGACGCCCGACGTGGACCAGCAATGGCTCACGCAGAAGCCGAACTGGAAGCCGAAGGTCACGGACCTGAAGCTCGGATGGGAGAGTTATGCCGGCCAGGACATGAATCTCTGGTTCGACGACGTCGCCCTCGCCACGACCCGCATCGGATGCCAATAGGTGGCCCGGCGAGCGGATCGGATCAGCGACCCTGAGCCGCTTCGCCGCGCAGCACCATGCACGTGCTGGCCAGCCGGCAGACGAGCGCCTTCTCCTCGTCGACGATGTCGCATTCGATGTACCCGAGCGACCGCGACCGCTTCACCATCCGCGCCTCGGCGCGCAGCCGCGCTTTCCATACGGGCTTGAAATAATTCGCTTTGAGCTCCACCGTCGTGAAGCTCTCGCCCTCCCCGAGCGTGCTCGCCATGGCGAAGCCCATCGCGGCGTCGCCGAGATCGACCAGCACGCCGCCGTGCATCGTGCCCATCGGATTCGCGTGCTTGCTCGGATCGCCGACCAGCGTGAAGATCGCCGAGCCTGGGCCCACGTCGACGAGCTCGAAGCCGATCAGCTTGGCGATCGGCGGCGGCTCGGCGCCCTTCAGGATCGCCCGCATCTTCTTCATCCAGGGGGTCTCTTCGGTCGTCGTCATGATTCGTCCTTCTCCGAGGCCTTTTGCTCGGCGCGATCGAGGGCGGCGTAGGCGAGCGCGCGGCTCGCGGTGAGAATGGCGTCCGAGAGCGGCGTCCCCTCCGTGGCGCGGGCGAGGCTCAGGCCGCCGACCATCAAGGCGAAGAGCCCGAGCACGAGCTGCTTGCCGCCGATCGGCCCGGCCACCTCGGCGAGCTCCGCGGCGAGCGACTCGACCTCCTCGGCGAACGCCTTCTGATAAGGCGCGCCGAGCATGGAGATGTCGCTCAGCGAGGCGGGCAGTGGGCAGCCGGCCTCGGGGTTGTCACGGTGCGAGCGGGAGAGGTAACGGCGCAGGATCCAGGTGAGCCGCTCCTTCGCCGTCTCCCCGCGCGATTGCTGCACGAGCTCGGACCAGTTGTTCCGCAGCGCGTCGCGCAGGGCTTCCTCGAAGAGCGCCTCCTTGCTCTCCCAGTGCCCGTAAAAGCCGCCGACCGTGAGCTTCGCGCCCTTCATGACGTCGGCCACCGAGGGCAGCCTGAGGCCTCGCGTGCGCAAGAGCCGCGCCGCCGTGAGCCGCAGCGTCTCGTGCGTGCGCTCCCAGCGCTCGGCCTTGGAGAGGGGCTCCTTCTTCATGCATGATAGATGTCATATGACGGCCATCATGTCAACCCGCTGCCAAGGGCGGCGACGTGGGGCGGACTCTCCTTGCTTCCCCAGAGGCCGCCTTGACAGCTCACATGATGATTATCATATGATGAACGTCATACGAAGGGAGCGACCACATGGGAACGAGTTACATCATCGACGCCGCACGGACGCCACGAGGCCGTGGCAAGGCTGGCAAGGGTGCGCTTTCGGGCGTTCACCCGCAGGAACTCCTCGCGCAGGTGCTCCGGGCGCTCCCGCAGCGTACTGGCTTCGATCCTCGCGAGGTCGACGACGTGATGGCGGGCATCGTCTCGCAGGTCGGCGAGCAAGGCGCGAACCTCGCCCGCAACGCGGTGCTCGCGGCGGGGTGGCCCGACGAGGTGCCGGGCGTTTCGCTCAACCGCTTCTGCGGCTCGGGGCTCCAGGCGGTGAACTTCGGCGCCATGGCGGTCGGATCGGGCGCGATGGATCTCGTCGTCGCCGGCGGCGTGGAGAGCATGTCGCGTGTCCCCATGGGCGCCGACGGCGGCGGGCAGGACGGCGGCAACACCGTGCTCCGCAAGCGCGTCTTCCAGGTCCCCCAGGGCATCAGCGCCGATCTGATCGCCACGCTGGAAGGTTTTACGCGCGAGGAGATCGACGCCGTGGCCTTGCGCTCGCAAAAGAACGCGGCGCGCGCCATCCAGGAGAAGCGATTCGCGAAGTCGCTGATCCCGGTGACGGATCCGAGCACGGGCGCGACGCTCCTCGCGCAGGACGAGTTTCCCCGGCCGAACACCACGGCCGATGGGCTCGCCGCGCTCGAGCCCGCGTTCGTCGCGCTCGGCGGCGCAGCGGTCGGTCCGAACGGCGAGACGCTCGATCAGATCGCGCTCGGTGCGTACCCGCAAGCGAAGGAGATCCGGCACTTCCATACGGCGGGCAATTCGAGCGGCATCGTGGACGGGGCCGCGGCGGTGGTGCTCGCCTCGGAGCAGTACGTGAAGGCGAAGGGCGTCAAGCCGCGCGCCCGGATCCGTTCGATGGCGACCGTCGGGACCGAGCCGCTCATCATGCTCACGGCGCCCACGCCGGCAAGCCTAAAAGCGCTGCGCGCCGCGGGGATGGAGGCGCGTGACATCGACCTGTGGGAGATCAACGAGGCCTTCGCGGGCGTCGTGCTGCAAACGACGCGCGCGCTCGGGATCGACCCGGATCGCGTGAACGTGAACGGCGGCTCCATCGCGCTCGGCCACCCGCTCGGCGCGACCGGCGCGATGCTCCTCGGCACCGCCCTCGACGAGCTCGAGCGTCGCGACGCGCAGACCGCGCTCGTCACCTTGTGCATCGGCGGCGGTCAGGGCATCGCCACGATCCTCGAACGCGTCTGAGGTTCAGCCTCTCCCGCGCATTCGCTCCGCGATCGCTCGCACGTGCTGCGGGCCCGTCCCGCAGCACCCGCCGACGATCGTCGCCCCTGCCTGGATCCACGCTTCCGCGAGCTCTGTATAAAGCTCCGCCCCGCGCGCGGCGTCGCCCCAGCCGATTCCCTCCTCGACAGCGCCCGCATTCGCATACACGCCGAAAGGAATCCCCACCGCTGCGAGTTTTTCCACGTACGGAAGCGTCCGCGTCGCCTTCGTGCAATTGATCAAAACCGCGCTCGCCCCCCGCGCCGCCGCCTCCCGCGCGCCCGCGAGGACCTCCGCCGGCGTCAGCAAATCCGCATCCGGGCCCGCGGTGAACGCCGCCCACACGGGCAAACCCGTCCTTAGCGCCTCCTCCACCGCCACGATCGCTTCGCCGACGTGCGGGAACGTCTCGCAAAGAATCAGATCCACCCCCGCGTCCGCGAGCACCTCGCAGAGCTCGTGGTGCTCGGGCCCGGGGTTCGTCGGCGATAGATCCGGCCTGTAACAATCCTCGAGCGGCGCCACGCTCCCCGCGATCCGATGCCCCGGCGGCACGGCTTCCCGCGCGATCGCGACCGCTCTCCGCGCGAGCTCCTCCCAGCGCTCGCCCGCGCTGCGCCGCTTGGTCCGGAACGTGTTCGCCGTGTGCACCGTCGCGCCCGCCGCCGCGTAGTCGCGATGGATCGCCCGAACGACCTCGGGCGCGCGATCGAGCGCGAGCGCGCTCCAGAGCGGCGCGGGCGTGGGCACGCCACGCGCGGCGAGCTCCGTTCCCATCGGTCCGTCGAGGATCGTGCACATCGCGGGGCGCATCTCGGCTTAGGATGGAGCCGAAGGCGCGACGCGGCGAGTGCCGCGGCCCGACCGACCTCCACGATGAGCGCACCCGCCCCGAAAAACCTGCCTCGCCACGCGACGCATCGGTACCACACGGTCCTCGTCGTCATCGGCGCGTTGTTCCTCCTGAGCGGCGTCGCCGGCTTCGCCAGCGTCCTCCTGTTCGGCGCGTCGAGCGGGCTGCTCCTGACCGCGGGGCCGGTCCTCGCCGTGCTCGGCGGGCTCTTCGTTTTCCTCGGCGGTGCGAGCCTTCGAATCGCCGCGGGCGTGCAGATCGTCAACGCCGCGTTCGACCTCCTCAGCCGCGGCCGCCTCGCCGACGCCGAGGCGCACCTCGACCTCGCCGAACAGGGGCGGCCGCACCCCCTCATCGTGTGCGTCGCCGCCGTCCAGCGCGGCCTCATCGCCATGCGCCGCGGCGAGATCCCGTCCGCGCTCGCGCACCTCGATCGCGCCCTCACGGCCCCGCGCGGCCTGCTCTACCGCGATCAGATCAAGATGCACGCCCTGAACGCGCGCGGCATTCGCGCCTTTTTGCGCGCGGCGAGCGGCGAGCGAGAAGGCGCGCGCGAGGACATCGAGGCCGTGCGCGCGAGCGACGACGCCCTGCCGCAGGCCCTCGGCCGTGTCGCCCTGGCCGAGGCCATCTTGCTCGAGCGCGCCGGCCATCGCGACGCGCTGCGCGAGCACCTGGTCACGAACCACGAGCTACTCTTCGACGTCATCGATCGCCGGGAGCGCGCGATCGTCCGGGCCTTCCAGCGCATGCTGGAGACGAACGCGACGAGCGTGTACCGCAAAGGCGCCAAGCGCGACGCGGAGAGCGAAGAGCCGCCGCTCGCCGACTGGATCGCGCAGGTCGTCCCCGAGGCCGCGCCGTTCGTCGAGGCGGGCGGCGCCCGGCCCGACAAGACCGTCGAGCTCGCGACCCCCGAGGCCACCGAGGAGGCGAAGAAGGCCGTCTCCGCTGCGCGCAAGCAGGCCGAGGGGCAGCGTCCCGGCCGGGCGATCGGGAGGGTCCTCGGGCTCTGGGCCCTCTTGATCGGCCTGTTCGTCGTGATCTGGAGGACGCTCGAGCCCGCGCCTCGAACCCGCCGCGGACGTCCCGTGCCCCCGCCGCCTCCGAGTGAAGGCCTGGAGGTGATGCTGGGCGCCTTGCCGGTGCTCTTCCTGGTCCTCGTGTTCGTGCTCGCCGCCATCAACTTCGTGAGGGGCCGCAAGCAGTCGCGCGCGCTCGTCGCCGCGAACGGCCTGGTCGCGCAGGGCAAGTTCGACGAGGCCGTCGCGCTGCTCGGGCCCCTCACGAAGAGCCGCTTTCCCCTCGTCGCGTCGCAAGCGCACCTCACGCTCGCGTACATTGCAGAGCGCGCCGTCGATCCCGCCAAAGCCCTCGAGCACTGCGATCGGGGCCTCGGGCTCCTCTCGAACTACACCCTCCGCATCTCGGCCTCGGATCTCCTCCTTCCCGGCCTGATCAGCGAGCGCGCCTTCCTCCTCGCCGCGATGGATCGGCACGCCGAAGCCGAAGCCGAGCTCGCCTCGTTGCCTTCGACGTACGCCTACCGGAGCAGCTCCCTCTTCCGCGTGCGTCTGCTCTCGTGCGTCCGGCAGGCCGATCGGAAGGGCGCCGCGGAGATCGCCGCGCAGGCCGGCCTCGATCTGATGCTCTCCGGGCGCGACGAGCTGCTCGTCGATACCGTGCGCGCTGCGGCGAACCCCGAGACCGCCGGCGCTGGGGAGATCCCGCGCATCAAGCGCGAGCTCCGCACCCACGCCCCGCTCCGGCGCTGGATGGAGACCTTCGCCCCGGACGCGGTCGCCGCGCTCGACCGGACGGCCGAGGAGAGGCCGCTCGATGCTCCGAAGGACGCCGACGCGCGCGCCGAGGAGGAGGCCCTCGCCGAAGCCGAGGCGGCGCGCGCCGCCTCGCGGCCCGTCGTCGTGTCGGGCTGAGATCGGGCTACTTCGCGGAGACCGTGTCGAAGTACGTGAACTTCTTGCCCTTGATCTGCACGATCACGATGGGCTTCTCGGCGTTGCGCTCGGCGTTGATGGTGATCGAGCCCGTCGCGCCTGGGAAATCCTTCGTCTCGGCGATCGCGTCGCGGATGGCCTCGGGCGTGTCGCCCTTCGCGCGGCCCATCGCGTCGAAGAGCAGCATCGCCGAGTCGTAGCCTTGCGCCGCGAGCGCGGACGGCTCGCGCTTGTACTTCTCCACGTACCTCTTCACGAACGCCTGCGAGCTCGGCGACGGCATGTCCGGGGAGAAGTGGTTCGTGAAGTACGCGCCCTCCATCTCCTCGCCCGCGTCGTTCACCAGCGAGTCCGAGTGCCAGCCGTCGCCGCCGACGAACATGTTCCCCGGGATCCCCGCGGCCTTCGCCTGCCGCGCCACCGGCACCATCGCGTTGTAGTAGACCGGCGCGTAGATCGCCTCGGGCTCGGCGCTCTTGATCTCGTTCAGGTACGTCGTGAAGTTCGTCTCGTTCTTGAGGAAGCTCTTCTCGGCCACGATGGTCATGCCGAGCTTCTTCGCCTCGTTCTTGAACTCGTTCGCGAGCCCCGAGGAGTAGAGGTCGTCGGAGGCGTAGAGCAGCGCGATCTTGTTCTTGTTGAGCTTGTTCTTGACGAACCGCGCGCCCATCTGGCCCTGCACGTCGTCCGTGAAGCAGACGCGGAAGACGAACGGACCGACCTTCGTCACGTCCGGGTTCGTCGACGAGGGCGAGATCATCGGGATCTTGTTCTTGTTCGCCACGATGCCGGCGGCCTTCGAGCGCGACGACGCGACCTCGCCGAGCAGCGCGACGACCTTGTCGCGGTTGATGAGCTGCAGGACCTTGTTCGAGGCCTCCTGCGGGTTCGACTTGTCGTCCTCGAAGAGGATGCGGACCTTCTTGCCCTTCACGCCGCCCTTCGCGTTGATCTCCTCGACCGCGAGCTCGGTGCCTTCTTGCGTGTCCTTGCCGAACTGCGTCTCGGCGCCGGAGAGGCTGAGGTAGGCGCCCACCTTCCACTCGTTCGAGGCAGGCTCCGGGCCCACGCCACCGTTATCCTTCTTGCCGCATCCCACCCCGAGCGCCGACAGCAAACAAAGGCCGGCCACGGTCCCGATCCAACGACGTCGTCCGAGCATTGTCCTCGCTACTCCCTGCGGCGGAGCATGCCACAGGCTTGACGCCGCGGAAACTACGCAGCCACGCTCTCTCACGGGGGCGCCGATGACAGGCGACCCGGCACGAGGTCGCCTTGTCTTCTTCCGATCGCTTCGAGAGGCCCACCGGGCGCAGCTCCACGACCTTCGCACCCCCCGCTCCCGCGGCGGGCACGCGGTTCTCCGTTTGTCAGGAGATCTCCGTGCTCTGGGGTGATCTCGACGTGATCGGGCACGTCAACAACACGCGCTACTTCGCCTGGTTCGAGGAGGCGCGGCTCGCTTACCTGCGCATGATCGGCGTCGACATGTCGAGCGAGGCGCTGCAGAAGCCCGTGCTCGCCTCGACCACCGCCGACTTCCTCCGCCCTGTCTTCTGGCCCGACACGGTGCGCGTCGAGGGCAAGACGGCCCGCCTCGGCCGCACGAGTTTGACCATGGATTATCGCGTGACCTCGACGTCCCAGCAGGCCATCGTGGCGACCGGGAGCGCCGTCGTGGTGCTGGTTGCCACGAGCACGAACCGGCCCGCTCCCATCCCGGACGTGATGCGCGACGCGATCCGCAGGATCGATCCGGACGCGCGCGACACGCTCTGACGCCCTGGGCCCCATTCCCTCAAAGGCATTTCCGGAACGGCATCCCCTCCACGTTCGGCGAGGCTCCTCCGGCGGCGGTGCACGTCGTTCCACTGGGACAGACACCGTCGGCCGTGCAATCGCGGCTGCATTTGCCGCCATTGCAGTACCCGAACACGCATTGCGTGTCGTTCGCGCAGGCCGCGCCCACCTCGCCCGCGCCCGTGGGCAAACAGAGGCCAATGCGCCCGCCCTGGATGTTCCCCACGGCCGTGCAGGAATAACCAAAGGCGCAGGCGCCCTGATACCGGCACGAATTCACGCACGCGTCGCCGGCCTGGCCCTGGAACGTGACGGACGAGGCGCAGTTCACGGCCGGCGCGGGCGGGATCGTGAACGTCTGGAAGTTCATGTGCTGGGCGTCGTTGCAGAGGTTCACGGGGTTGCCGAACGGATCACAATGCCATTCCGTGGGCACGCTCCCGCCGGGCATCGGACCATACACGTCCGGCGGCCGCGTGCAGAGGCCGTTCGAGCAGGTCCAGGGCGCGAGCAGCGAGGCCCGCTGCGGGCAATCGGCGTTCGTCGTGCACGCGAGCGTGCAAGCCCCGACGAGCAGCGAGTTCGTATCACACGCGGCGGGCACGATGCACGCGGACGTGTTTCCGGATTCGCAGTATGCCTCGGCCTTCACGCAGACCTTCGTGGGCGGGTTGCCGACGGGCATGCATCCGTATCCATTCGGGCAATCCGATCCCGTGGCGCAGGCCACCGTGCAATACCCTGGACCCTCGAGGCAGCCGAAATTGCAGGTCGAGGCATTCGCGCACGCCTTCCCGACATCGCTCATCGTGCAATACTTCGCGGCGCCCACCGCGCTGCAACGCATCCCGCTCGCGCATCCGCCGTCCGAGATGCAGGCGCGCGTGCAGCGCTTCGGCCCCTGCTTCCACATCGGCTCGCACGTGAGCCCCGCCTCGCATTCCCCGTCGGCCGCGCAAAGATCGAGCTCGACCTTCGTCGGCCCGCCGCCCCCGCCGCCGGAGCCGCTCGAAGCGCTGCTCGAAGATGCGCTGCTGCTCGAGGACGAGCTCGAGCTCGACGAAGCGCTCGAGCTCGTCGCGCCGCCCATTCCGCCGGCGCCGCCCATGCCGCCTATGCCGCCCATACCGCCGGAGCCGGGCCCGGCGCCGCCCTGGCCCTCGTCGGGCAAACACTGGCCGGCATGACACCGGAATCCGGGCTCGCAGTCGCGCTCGGAGTCGGCGCACTCGCGCGTGCATGCGCCGTCGATGCACGCGCCCTCGATGCAGTCGCTGTTGATCTCGCAAGGCGTCGCGCTGGCGCACCCGGACTCCGTGGTCGCGACCCCGAAGATCGAAGCGGCGAGCGTGACGATGGACAGGAGGGCAAACGAGGTCGTCCGGGCGTGACGCATGATCGCCGACGCTATCACAAGCCGAGCCCGTGCTACAAAGCAGGCATGCCGGACCTCCGAGGGCTCGCTCGCGTCGCGCTCGCCGCCCTCCTCCCGCTCGTGCTCCCCGCCTCCGCGTCCGCTGGCTTCGAAGACCTCGCAGGCACGAAACCCGGAGAGCTCGGCCAGGGCAGCCTGTTCGAGGGGGCCGACGGCTGCGCGTTATGCCATGGCGGTGGTCACGGCGGCGACCGCACGTACCTCCCGCACGACGGGTGGGCCGGCACCATGATGGGAAATGCTGCGCGAGATCCCGTCTTTCGCGCGGCGCTTTCGATCGCGAACCAGGACGAACCCGGCGTGGGCACGTTTTGCCTGCGTTGCCATTCCCCGATCGCGTTCGTCCGGGGACACGCGACCCCGCCGGACGGGAGCGCGTTCGACGCCGTGGACATGCAAGGCGTCGGCTGCGACACCTGCCACCGCGCCGTGCCCTCGGGCCCGCCCGAGGCGCCGTATCATCGCGGCGATGCGCAGATCGTGTACGACAATGACCTCGACAAACGGGGCCCCTATGCCGACAGCGTGGCGCAGGTGCACGGAACGGCCGAGGATGGCGCGCTCTCGAGCTCGGCGTTTTGCGGACAATGCCACCAGGTGACGAACCCCGGGCGGCGATTGCGTGACGTGGACGGCGTGGAGACCGACCTCGCGTTTCCGCTGGATACCACCTATGAAGAATGGGCGCAGAGCGCTCATGCCCAGCCGGGCGGGCAAAGCTGCGTCGATTGCCATACCCGCCGCAAGTCGGGCCCCTTTCCCGTCGCGACCGTCCCCGTCGCGCCGCTTCGTACGGATCCGCGGGATCACGTGTTTGCCGGCGGAAACCTCTTCGGCATTCGCGCCGTCATGGCCAAGGACCCCGCGCGCGCCGCGGCGTTCCCGGACGCCTTCGCGCTGGCCCTCGCGCGCACGGAGGAGACGCTCGCCGCGGCCGCAAAGATCGACATCACGAGCGCGCCCGCCACGGCCGCGCCCGGCGAGCCTTTCGTGGTCACGGTGCGCGTGGAGAACCTTTGCGGGCACAAGTTCCCGACGGGGTATGCGGAGGGCCGCCGCGCGTGGATTGCGCTCGCGCTCGTCGATTCGACGGGGGACGAGACGTCTCTCCTGGGCGGGTACGACGCGGCGAACGGGGAGATCGAGGCGTCGCCGCCGACGCGGGTGTACCGCGCGCAGCATGGGCGCTGGAATGGATCGGCGGCCGAGCCGGCGGAGGATCTCGCGCGGCACGACATGATCCTCTCGGATACACGCATTCCGCCGAAAGGGTTCGTTCCGACGATCACGACGCGGCCGACCGGGGAGATCGATTATGGCGACGGCGCGGGAGGCGTGCGCTCCTGGGACGAGGCGACGTTCACGGTGGCGGCGCCGGCGGGAATGACGGGAGAGAGGAAGCTGTCCGCGCGGGTGCTGTATCAACCGATCACGCGGAAATACGTCGAGCATCTGGCGGAGGCCAACATCACGGATTCGAACGGGCAGGAGCTACTCGCCATCTATGAATCGGTGGGCGCATCACCGCCGTTCGTCGTCTCGAAGGCCGAGGTCGTGATCGATTTCGGAGGCGGAAGCGGAAGCGGCGGCGGAGGCGGAGGCGGCGGCGGAGGCGGACGCGATCCCGGGGCAGGGGAGGGATGCTCCTGTCGTCTGCCTGGACAAACCAGCGCCTCGACCACCCTGCCGGCCCTCGGCTTTCTCGTGCTCCTCTTTGCGATCTCCGCGCGGTCGCGGCCCACGCGCGGCCGTTCGGCTGAGACGATCCAACCCACCCAAGCCGGCCGTCCGGGCCCCGTCTGAAACTTCTTCTCGTCCGGAAGATCGTTCGCCCCTCTCGTCCGTAAGAGGTCGGGCCGCCGCGCCCGGGAGCTGGCCACTCCCGCGAGGCGCGCCCCCAACGAGGAGCCGACGATGCTACCGAAGGTGATTGCTTTGTTCACGGCCACCCTGCTCGCCGGGTGCGCCGCCGCCGCCCCGCAAGCCCCCGCCGCGAGCCCGACGCACGAGAACGTCGCCGCATCCGCGCCGAAGAAGTCCGAGCCGACGACGCTCGTCGTGGCCTCCGGAGGCGACGCCGCAGAGGGCGCCGCGAGCGACGCGCCTCGCGAAAATGCCTCTTGGATCGGCGCCGCGCCCGCGAGTGATTTCATCCTGCGCAGCCAGCGCGAGACCCTGCTCGGCGTGTGGGTCGACGTCCCCACGGCCGCCAAGATCGCCCGCGCGAAGAGCGCGCTCGCGCTCGTCATCGACACGTCCGGCTCCATGTCCGGCCCCAAGATCCAGCACGCGCGCGCCGCCGCGCATCGCATGGTCGACAGCCTGCCCGACGGCGACATCGTCTCGATCCAGGCCTTCTCGGACACCGCCGAGGACCGCATCGCGCCCTTCCCCCTCGATCCCGACACGCGCAGGACCATGCACGCCGTGATCGATCACCTCAGCCCGGCGGGCGGGACGAACCTCTTCGACGGCCTGCGCCTCGCCGAGCTGCGCGTCGCCTCCGCGCCGTCTTCGCACCCCGTTCGGCGCGTCGTCCTCATCTCCGACGGCGTCGCCACCGTCGGCCCCACCTCGCCCGAATTGCTCGGCGCGATCGCGGAGACCGGCGCCGAGCGCGGCATCCAGGTCACGGCGCTCGGCGTCGGCCTCGACTACGACGAGCGCACCTTGAACACGCTCGCCATGCGATCGAGCGGTCGCATGCATCATCTCGCCTCGCCCGAGGACATGGCGAACGTGCTCGCCGAGGAGACGCGCCTCTTCGCCGGCACGCGCGCCACCGACGCCTTCGTGGAGATCGTCCCCGCGCCGGGCGTCACGATCCTCTCCGTCGCCGGCGCCCGCGCCACGCCCGTCGCGGGCGGCGGGATGCGCGTGCCCCTCGGCGCCATGTTCGGCGGCCAGCACCGCGAAATGGCCGTGCGCGTGCGCGTGGACGACGCGAGCGCGACCGGCGCGCGCCCCCTCGCGAGCGTGCGCCTGCACTTCCGCGACCCCGTGGAGCAGGGTTTGCCGCGGGTGCAGGAGGTCGTGGCCCGCTTCGATCTGACCGACGATCCCGCGGCCGTGGCGCGCAGCGAGAACGCTCGCGCCCGCACGATCGCTGCGGTGCACGAGGCCGCGGAGATCTCCATCGCCGCCGCGCAGGACGTGAACGCGGGCCGCTTCGAGGATGCCTCGAAGGCCCTCGCCCAGGCCGAACAGCGGCTCAACGCGGTCGCCGCCACCGTCCGCGACGAGAAAGAAAAACAGCGCGTCCTCGCCGCCGCGCGCAATGTGAGCGCAGCGCGCAAGAGTTCCGACACCGCCGCCGCCGCGCCCGCGGCGCCGCCCGCCGCCCGCCGCGCTCGCGCCCTCGAGATCAACGCGGCCGCCATGCACGACGCCGGCTACTGACCCGCCCGTCGTTTTGTACGGCCCGGACGAACGTTCTGTTCATCCAGAAATAGTGGATCGATTCGGGGAGCCGCGGGATCATGCGCGATCATGGGTACCCGAATCATCGCTCCCCTCGTCGCCCTCGCCGCGCTCTCGTCCGGATGCGGAGGAGAGCCTCTCTGTCTCGGCAACGAGGTCCTCTTCCGCGGCGCCTGTGTCGATCCCGTTCGCCGTTACGAGCCGGCCGCCGAGCTCGACGCGGACAACGTCGTCGCCTACGGCGAACCGCTTCAGGATCTCGACCTCCCGCCGCCGCCGAAGAGCGGCTTTCGTATCGTCGCCCCGCCGCGCACGCTCGCGCCCGGCGAGGAGGTCTCGTTTTGCCTGTCGTGGCCCATCCCCGAAATTACGCACAAGGTCGTGCACGGCGGCCGCCTTTACACGACGCCGGGTTTGCACCACTCCAACATGGTCGCCAAGCCCCTCGACGCCGAGCTCGGCCCGAACCCCTATCCCGGCTGCCACCCCGGCGCCGGCGATCCCTTCTCGAACCTGGGCGCCGGCATCCCCGACGTGCTCTTCGCGAACTCGACGCAGGTGGTCGGCGAGGAGTCCATCCAGTTTCCCGAGGGAATGGGCTACGTGCTCGACACCACGCGCGAGATCTCGACGAGCATCCATTTCCTGAACACGAAAACCGAGCCGCAGCGGATCGAGCTCGCCTACGATTTCTTCACGATGCCCGCGGGCGAGCTCGCGCAGGAGGTCGCGCCGTTCGTCGTGCAGGTCGCGGACTTCTCGATCCCGCCGCACACGACCGAGACCGTCAGCGCGACGTGCACCGTGTTCGGCGGGCACGTCGTCTCGCTCATGCCCCACACGCACGACCTCGCGCAGGGGTTCACGGTGGACTTCGTGACGGAAGACGGCGCCGCGCGTCGCGTCTACGAGGACGGCGCCTACGATCTGGCGAGTGACATCCGGAGCTACGATCCGCCGCTCGATCTCGATGGCGCTTCCGCGATCCGCCACGCGTGCCTGTTCGACAACACGCGGGACATCGAGGTCCACTACGGCCTCGGGCTCAACGAAATGTGCATCCTGTTCGGGTACATTTATCCGCCCGTGAAGCAGTTCGCCGGCGTCGTCGCGCAGGACGGCGCGGCCTGCTCGTCGCTGCAGCTCGGCCTCTTTCGTTGACCCCCGCGCGGGGATCGGGCCATGATCCCCGGCGGGAGCGACATGAGACAAGCGACCGCATGGTTCGTCCTCGCCCTGATCCTGGCGTATGGCTGCGTCGCGCCGCCGAGCGGCACCCTCGGGCCCACGCCCGCCGGCAATGGCGGCGCCGGCGCCGCGGGTGGGCCGCCGGACGATTACTTCACGGCGAAGGAGCTCTTCGACCTGAACGTCTACCCGATCTTCGCCACCAAATGCACGCCGTGCCACACCCAAGGCGCGAACAGCGCGCCCATCTGGCTCGGCGCCGAGGAGAGCTCGTCGTACGCGAAGATCGAGGGGTACCCGAAGCCGCTCATCGCCCACCCCGACAACAGCCTGCTCCGCCTGAAAGGCGAGCATACCGGCCCGCCCCTCGCGGTCGAGGACGATACCCTCGTCACGGAATGGCTCCTCAAGGAGGTCGACGAGCGCGGGCTCTTCGGCGATCCCACGTTCGAGCCAGATCCGGGCGTGGGCGGCGGGGGCGGCGAAGGCGGGGCGGGAGGCGCGGGCGGCGGCGGCGGCGGGCCGGTGAGCGACACGACGCTGCTCGAAGCGCTCGAAGCGTTCGGCGCGTGCATGCAGTGGAAGGACTGGGAGTCCACTGGAATGGTCGACCTGCCCAATCAGCCGACGGCGGCCGGCGCCTGCAAGGCGTGCCATTTCGCGGGGATGGGCGGCAATTGGCTCTCCGGCGACTCCGCCGTGACGTTCGAGAAAAACCGGCTCTTTCCGTACATTCTGAAAATCGCCGTCGGCACCGTCGACGAGACCGGCGCGTTCCTGGATCTCGTGCCCGCGCGGCGCCACATCGACAAGGGCAAGGAGAGCCAGATGTGCGACCAGGAGCCCTGCCATCCGCCGTTCTTGCTGTCGCCGGAGATGGAGACCGCGGTCGAAAACTTCTTTTTGCTGTCCTACGCGCGGTGGAAGCAGGGGCTTTGCGAGCCCTAGGCCGGAGGGCGTTCGTCCTCGGGTTCGCCCTCGCCGCGTTCGTCGCCGCAGGCTGCAAGCGCGAGGTCGCGGAGGGCGGGGAGGTGACGGTCGCCGCGGCGACGAGCCTGCGGAAGGTGTTCCCCAAGCTGAGCGAGGGGTATGCCGCGGCGCATCCAGGCGTCCGCGTGAGCGCGACGTACGGGGCCTCGGGCGAGCTCGCGCGGCAGATCGAGGGCGGCGCCGGGGTCGATCTGGTGATCGTCGCGGCCCGCGATCCGATCGATAGGCTCGCGGCCGGCGGGCACGTGGACGCCAAACGAGCGCGCGTGGTGGCGACGAACGAGCTCGTGCTCATCGGGCCGAAGGGCGGGCCGAAGCTCACGTTCCAGACGCTCGGGACGGCCTTACCGTCGGGCGAGAAGATCGCGATCGGGGAGCCGGGCGCGGTGCCGGCGGGTCGTTACGCGCGCGAGGCGCTGGAGAAGCTCGGGGCGTGGAAGGCGCTCGAGGGGCGCGTGGTGCTCGGGGGGAACGTCGCGGCCGTGCTCGCCTACGTCGAGCGGGGCGAGGTCGCGGCGGCGATCGTTTATCGTACGGAGGTCCCCGGCGCGGCGGGGATCGAGGTGCTCGATGGCGGAAAGGGAGAATGGGCGCCGAGGCCCGAAGTCTGGGCTGCCGTCACCACGAAGACCCGTGCGCGGGCACGGGCAGATGCCGAGGCGCTGCTCGATTTCATCGCGGGGCCCGAGGGGCAGAGGATCCTCGCCTCGTACGGGTTTGGCCCGATTCCCTAGGCCGACGCTTCCTCGGGCCGTCGGCTCGGATGCGCCGGACAAACACGCGATACCACAGACTTGTCGGGACGCCGACGCCCCAGCCCGCGAGGGAACGCCGCGCGAGGCCTGCCTTGTCCCTATCCGCGCGGCTCGACCCCGTATAAGCTCGCCGTCGGTGCACGAGGCGATGGACAAGGTTCGGCGCGCGCGCAGAGGGCTCGCGATCTACTTCGGGGTTCTCCTCCTCGCGAGCGCGCCGTTCCAGGTGGACATTGCGCTGCACGGCCTCGCGGTGAGCAGGTTCCTCCCATTCGTATGGGTCCCCTGCCTCGCGTCCGTTGTCGCGCGGTTCGTCCTGCGCGAGGGGTTTGGCGACGTATCGTTCCGCTTCGACCGACGCGTGGCGTGGTCCCTGGTGCCGGCGCTGATCTATCCGGTGGTGATCGCCTTGCCCGCGTATGGGCTCGCGTGGGGCACGGGCATCGCCGCGTTCGAGCCTGCGGCGGTGCACCCGCTCGGGTTCCCGATCCCCGGGGGCACACCCGGCGAGCGCTTCGTCGCGGGGTGCATCATCGCGCTCACGATCGGCCCGGCCGCGATGGCCCTGCTTGCGATCGGCGAGGAGATCGGCTGGCGTGGCTACCTCCTGCCGCGCCTCATCGACGCGGGCGTGCCGCATCCGGCGCTCGTGACCGGCGTCGTGTGGGGATTCTGGCACGCGCCGCTCATCCTGAGCGGGCACTACAACCCGAGCCCGTCGCCGCTCCTTTCGCTTCTGCTCTTCGTCGTGTCCCTCTGCGGGCAGAGTTATTACGCGGCGAGGCTCCGGCTCGACACGGGGAGCGTCTGGCCACCCGTGGTGATGCACGCGGCGTGGAACGCAATCGTGGTCTCGTTCTTCGGCGCCTCGACCACGGGCGAACACGCGCCGCTCTGGGCGAGCGAAGGGGGCGTGCTGGTCGCGGCCTCGACCGTGCTCATCACGTTCCTCCTCTTGCGCTTTCGGCGTGGGCAGGAGGGCGCGCCGAGCAGCCGTTCGTCCGCGCTCGGGACCGTTCGTCTCTGAACGATCAGCCCGTGTCGAGCGACGTCGCGTCGATGCCCCAGAGGATCGCGTCGATGAGCCGCTGGTTCGTCGTGCGCAGGCGCTTGGCGACCTCCTTGAGGAGGGCGAGCAGGAACTTCGAATAGACGCGCGGGTTCGCCTCGAGCTCGCGGTAGAGCGTGTCGCGATCGATCGTGTAGAAGAGGCACTGCGTCTCGGTCTGCACGTTCGCCGAGGCCGACTGATCGTCGATGACGTCGAGCTCGCCGAAGAAGTCGCCCGCGTGCAAGCGACAGATGACGGTCTCGACGTCGCCCTTCAGGCGGCGCGACACGACGACGCTGCCCTCGGCGATGATGTAGAGCACGTCGCCGGCGTCGCCTTCCCAGAGCACGACCTCCTGCGAGGGGAAGGGCAAGAGCTGGACGTGCGCGGCGAACTCCTCGATCTCGTCGGGGGACCAGGCGGAGAACAAGGTGACGCGCCGGAGCATGCGGGCGCAGTCCTTGATTTGGTCCTTGCGGAGCGGTCGCGGGGTGAACTTCATCAGGTCTGGCCTCGGATTAGCGCGTCAGGCGGTGCGCGGCGATCACCACGATCGTGGTGGCGACGGCGGTGAGACTGACGACCGAAGCCAATCCATACAGGAAGTACGTGCGTTCGTCGCTCGTCATGGGCCGCGTTCTACGGGCGCGTACGATATCGCGGAGCTTGTCGCGCAGGACACGGCGGCTGTGCTCGCGCAGGGCAGGCATGCGGAGCCAATCGCTCAGGATGTGGTAGCCGTCGGACTCGATGAAGAGGCAAGGGTAGAGGCTGCCGAGCGAGAACGCGACGATCGTGATCCCGACGAACCAGAAGAACGACGAGGGGATGCCGGCAGGCAGGATCCACGCGAGGATCGCGCTCGCGCTGCCGAGGAGCAGCCCCGAGAGGGGGCCGGCGAAGCTCACGGCCATGCGCGCCTTGCGGGTCGACATCCACATGTCCGTCACGTCCGCATACACGCTCGGCATGAGCCGGTTCATGAACGTGAAGCCAAACGCCTTCACTTCGCGGCCGAAGTGCTTGCACGCGAGCGCGTGCGCGAGCTCGTGCACCACGACGGACATGACGTGGAAGAGCAAGAAGACGGGCACGAGCAGCGCGTGCCCCGCGTGCAGGATCTCGGCGCCCGACCCGCGGCCCGACTGTTTTACGAACGCCACGCCGCCGAGGACGAGCAGCAGCGCGTAACACGCGAACGCGGGGCGCGTGAAGAGGACACGCATCCGCTGGTAAAGGACCGCGAGCTTTTGATCGACGTTCGGCAAACGCAGGTCGAGCCCGCGGAGCTTCGTGAGGAACTGCGAGCGCATCGACACGGGCTCGTCCGCGAGCGAGCGCCGGACGAGATCGGTCTGCGGAATGACGATGAGCTTGTTCTCGCGGGCGCGAGCGAGGAATCGTTGGATGACGCGGAAGTCGAACGAGCCGAACTTGAGGAAGTACGCCGTCGCGACGTCGCGCAGCGTGTGGAGACCGTCCATCTTCTGCCAGAGAAAATACTCTTCTTCGTTCAGGAAGAGGTATTTGTCGGCCTCGAGCTGCCGGATGACGTAAAAGAGCTTGCGATCCTTCCTCGACTGCGCCTGGATTTCGTAGCTCTCCTCCGGGATCCGGCGAGGCCTCACGGTGAGCGCGACCTGGTTCGCGACGTAGCGTCGCGTGACGAAGCCGCCGCTCGAACCGCCGGATCCAGAGGTGGATCCAGAGCCGCCGGGTCGGGACCGAATGAGGAGCTCGAGCTCGGGCTTCGACTTGTCGCTCATGAGCTCCGGCACAACGGCCCGTAAGCCCCAGACTACCATGGAGGCCCTGCCGGGCAAAGATCCGCGCCCGCCACGCCTTGACAGCAGGGGCGATCACGCTGTATCCGATTGTACATTCGATCTCCAGCGTCCAGCATTGGTTCGGGCCGCGGAGCAAACGTGAGGTGTTGTCATGTCGAAGAAGAGCGTTGAAGAGCTCATCGGTCGTGCGCTGACGGACGTGGAGTTCCGGAAGAAGTTGCTCGCGGCACCCGAAGCCACGCTGACGGCCGAGGGATACGATGCCGTTCCCGAAGTGATCGAAGCCATCAAGAACGCCAATCCCGATGAGGTGAATGCGATGGCGCAGGGCCTCGAAAGCCAGATGGCCAACCGCAAGGCCGCGAGCTGAAGAGCTCCCGGAGCGGTTGCGCGGAGACGCGCGACGTCGCGCAGATCCGCACGCGAGGCGGTCCATCGGACCCCACGCGCATCAACGTTCTCCTTCGGATCCTTGCTTCGTGGATGCGCTGAACCCCGTCTGGGAGGGTTTGCCTCGCGCCGAGGCCCAGCGGGCCAAGGCCTCTCTGCAGACGCTCGGCCACGAGGAAGCCGCGCTTCGCGCAGCGGCGACGCTCATCGGCCGCATCGCCGACGAACATCGGCCCGGAGCGCGCGCTCCCCTCGTTCGTACCTTCCTGCTCCTCGCCGCAGCCATCCACGCCGCAACCCGTTTGTCCGCGCCGCACGATCCCATGCCGGCCGAGGACGCCGAGGCATCGTTTTCCCCTTCCGCATGGCTCCTGCTCGCATCACGCGAGGGGGCTCGCCGCTCGATCGATGCCTCGATGGGTGAGGTCATCGATTCCGTGATCGTCGCCGTGGGGGATGCCCTCGCGGAGGCCGGCGACGCGGCCGTGATCCTGCCGTCCTCGCCGCTCGCGGACTACGGTTTGTCCCACCTCCTGCCCGCCCTGGTCGGTCGTCCGGACGAGCCCGGCCTCTCCCGCGCGGCGGGCGCCCTCGGGAGGCTCGTTCGCCTCGCGCTCGAAGCCCGCTCGCTCACCTTCGCCGGCGCGAGCGCGCCCCGGCCGCAGCTCCTCGGCTCGATCGCGCGGGGCAGAGGGGAGCTCGGCCCCGAATTCGATCGGGCGATCGCCGAGGCTGCCAAACCCGCGCCGGACCGGACGCCGCTGCTTCGGCTCGTCGGAGACCCGAGGCTCGCGGCGCCGCTCGAAGCGATGTGCGCCGCCTGGGCAAACGAGGTGCACGAGGGGCTCGACGGAGAGGACACGCGGGCCCTCGTGGAGTTGACGACCACGCAGATCACACGTGCGTCGCGGGCCGCCCGCCTGTTCGGGTTCACGCCCCGAGGGCCCGCCCCCGCCGAGGCGCTCGACCGGGCCATCACGCTCGCCCGGGATGCCCTCGCCGCCGACCCCGAGCTGCGCGAGTCGTGGGAGATCCAGCGCTGGGGAGGGCCGTTCGACGCGACGTACGTGGCGCGGCTGTTCCCGGTGGGGCTTTGCCTGCTCGCGCTCTCGGGGGCGGGAGAGGACATCACGCCGCGCGTCGAGGCGCTCGTGGCGCGGCGCGGGGTCGACGGGTTCCGCTACTTCGAAGGTTTCGCGGGCATCCCGCCGGACGCAGACGATCTCGGGCTCGCGCTCCAGCTCGTCGCGCGCTCGGTGGACGGGGCCGCGCGGACGCAGGCGCTCGCCTGGCCGATCGAGGTGCTCGTGCGCAACACGGCCGAGGACGGGGCGATCGCGGTGTGGCTCGAGCGGCACCTGCACGAGCCCATGCCCGAGGGAGCGCCGAAGTGGCTCGGATCGCGGTGCGTCGCGGTGGCGGCGAACGCGCTGATCGGGCTCGCGGAGGCCCACGCGCCGCTGCCGGAGGGGTACTTCGATCGCACGCTCGCCTGGATCGCGCGGGTCTGGGAGGCGGAGGGGGCGAAGGCCGTGCATTTCTACCCGGCTCCGTTCGCGCGGTACTTGCTCGCGCGGCTCGCGAACGTCGCCGAGGAAACGCCGGGCGAGTCGGCGCCGCGCGCCCATCTGCGCGCGCTCGTGACCGACATCGAGCGGCGGATCTTGGCCTCGCGGCGGGCCGACGGCGGCTTCGGGGGCGTGATGGCGACCGCGTGCCAGCTCGGCGCGCTCGCGTGTGGGCGAGCGGAGCCCTTCGATCCCTGGCCCGCCGTGACGTTTCTCGCGTCGCGTCAGGACTACGACGGGCTGTTTCCGCGTGAACCGTTTTACCGCACGCCGGGTAAGGACTTCGCGCTCGCGGCGCACGGGGCACGCTCGATCACGGCCGCGCTTTGCCTCGATGCCCTCGTCCGGACGAGGGCGCGCCTCGCGCGTGGCTGATCAGCGGGATCGCGCCCCGAGCGCGCGCTTCATCGACATCGCGAGGATCTCCCGGTCGAGCGCGCCGAGCCACGCGAGGCGGTCCGCGGTGTACACTTCGAACCCGCGGAGGCCGAGCTCTCGGGCGTCCTCGGCGGCGCGCGCCTGCTCCGCGATGGCCCGCTCGATCGTACGGTGCAGGAGCATCCCCTCGTAAAGCGTCACGCGGAGCCGCTCGGCGAGGGCCTCGTGGGCCTCGCCCCTCGCGTGTTCGTCCGTGAGCGTGGCGAGGTGATCCAGGTCGGCGCGTGAGAGGTGCGCCTGGGCGAGCAGGTGGGTGCGGTGACCTGCGCGCAGATCGCGGGGCCAGCCGAGCACGTCGTTCGCGAGGCCGTAGGTGACGCCGAGGCGATCCACGAGGGTCGTGATCGCGGCCTCGAGGTGAAGCGCGTCCGCGAGCGCAGCGACGGCGAGCAGGGGCACGCGCGCGAAGGCGACCTTGCCGGCGTGTTCTTCGAAGAGCGCCTCGGCGTAGGGCGCGTCGCCGCGAACGACGCGCAGCTCGGCGAGCGTGAGGCGGGAGAAGGCGGCGAAGGCTCGATCGAAGGCCTGGAAGAAGGCCGGGGCGCGCGGGCCGAGGGCCTCCGTGTAGGCGAGGGCCATGCCGGCGAAACAGGCGTTGCCGAGGAGCAGGAGCTCGGGATCCGCGCGCGCGGGATCGTCGAGCAGATCGTCCTGGATGCGCACGTAGAAGTAGCCCTGCATGGTGGCCGCGAGGATGGGCACGATCGAGGCCTCCGCGCGCGCGGGGAGCGCGCCCTCGGAGGCGAGGCGATCGGCGAGCCAGAGCGGCATGTAGAGCAGCGGCGGCGCGAGCGGGCCGGAGAAGTAGCTGCGGTGGGAGGTGGTTCCTTCCGCGATGGCGCGCAGGAATCGCGTGGCGAGCGCGTCGAGCGGGGACGGGAGCCCGGCGAGGCGTTTCTCGCAGAGATCCCAGGCCGCGTCGATCTCCGCCTGCTTCGCGAGGTAACTCGGGAAGGCGGTGTCGAGGAGGTTCACGGGTAGGTGGTCGAGGGCGGGAGGAGCGAGATGCGCGTCGGCTCGGGCACGACGTCGGAGGGCATGATGGCGAAGACCTCGACGGGCTCGGGTTTGCCGCGGATGCGCAGCGGCCCGAGCTGCCGCGTGCGGAAGATTTTTTCGACGGCGTGGTGCACGGTGGCGGACACGAGGATCTGCGTGCGTGTTTCTTTGTTGAGCGCTTCGAGGCGCGCGGCGAGGTTCACCGTGTCGCCGATGACGGTGTACTCGTGGCGCTGCGAGGAGCCGATGTTGCCGGCGACGACGGGGCCTGCATTGATGCCGACGCCGATGTCGAGGCGGAGCATGCCTTTGGCTTCGAGCTCGCGGTTCATGACCTGCAGGGCGTCGAGCATCTCCAGCGCGGTCCGGACGGCGCTCTCTTCCGGGTGGTCGATCGGGTAGGGGACCCCGAAGAGGGCCATCAAGCCGTCGCCGAGGAACTTGTCGAGGGTGCCGCCGTTCTTGAAGACGATGTCGACCATCGTCGAGAAGTAGCGGTTCAAAAGCTCCACGATCTCCTCGGGCTGCATCATCGTGGAGAGCTGCGTGAAATTGCGGATGTCGGCGAAGAGCACCGTGGCCGTCATCCGCTGTCCCCCGATGGCCAGGCTCTCGGGGTTGTTCAGCACGAGGTCGACGACGTCCTTCGAGAAGTACTTGGCGAGCCGGTCTTTGTCTTGCTCGACCCGCTCGCGCGCGAGCGAGTCGGTGGCCGCCTGCAGGATGAGCCTGCGCGAGTTCCAGGCGATGACGGCCGCGAAGACGCCGTTCGTCGCGCTGAACACGAGGGCCATGACACACTCGTCGATGTTCAGGCCCGGGCCGAGGTAGACGGCCTTGTCCACCCAGGAGACGTCGAGCTGCAGGCGTACGTAGACGAGCATCGCGGCGGCGTAGAGCACGCCGAGGAACGACGAGTAGAGGCCCGCGAAGACGCTGTAGCGCAGCCCCGCCATCACGTTGAAGGCGGCGAGGACGAGCCACGCCGTGGGGGCTCGGTAGACCTCGTAGACCCCCGAATGGTTCTGCAGGCTGCCGATCATCCCGAGGCAAACCGCCGAGATGTCGACCGTAATGCTGAGGTACGTGAGCCACTGGAAGTAGCGATCTCGCCGCCTCAAGAGCAGCCACACGATCACCGAGTAGGCGAACCAGGCGCCCAATACGAGCCGGAAGGTGCGCAGCGCCGCGGGAGCCTGCGCCTCCGACGACACGAACATCATGCCGAGGGAGAATGCGGAGAAGACACCCCTCACGTAGTTGACGAGCCGCTCGCCCCGCATCTCCTGATTCTGGAGGATGAGCCGGATGTCGTCCGGGAGCCGATCACGCGAGAATATTCGCTTCTTCAGGTTGTCGAGCACGGCTCTCTCGGACCGGTTACGGGGGGGCCCGATGGGACAAGGAAGTGCTGCCCGCGTCAAGGGGCGAGTGCACGCGCCGGGGCTCTTCGGGACAACCCCCGCGTTCGCCGAGACCGCTCCTGTGCGCGGCGATGTGCTCGCGGCGCACGGCAGCGTGCAGTTTGTCGGGCCCTCGTCGCCGCGGACGGACACGCTCTCGGGCGAGCGCCGCGGCGGATTTTCCGGGCCGTTGGGAAGGCGGACGGAGGCGAGTGTCCGGCAGGTACGTGGGGGCCGTCCCGGGTCGAGCGAGCGGGCGGGGTACATCGGTGCGGGCGGAAGGCAGGGTGGGGCGCAGTCCGTGCCTACATGTGGCTCGCGCGGCGCGCGTGGGGCGCGCGCGAGATCTCCATACGGCGAAGGGCGCGGTTTTTCGGGGGATGCTCGAAATGGCCGCGCGGCCTCGGGAGGGGCTGCCATGGAACTCTGCTGCACCGTCGTCTCCGATATTGCCGAGCTCGAGGCAATGCAGGGTGACTGGAAGGCGCTGCTCGATCGCAGCGATTGCAACGAGCCCACGCTTTCCCCTTTGTGGATCCTCGCCTGGTGGCGCGTGTTCGGCGGGACGGACGGGCGATGCCTCCGTGCGCTACGGATCATGCAAGGGGAGCGGCTCGTGGGCCTCTTGCCGCTCGTCGCGCGGCGCGTGTGGCACCGGGGGTTTCCGTTCCGGCGGCTCGAAGCGCTGCCGTCGGGGGAGGACGAGGCGGACGAAATCGTCTCCGAATACATCGGGATCGTGGTCGAGCGGGGCGCGGAGGAGGCCGTCGCGGAGGCGGCCGCGCGGGCGCTCGCGGGGGGCCTCCTGGGGGGCTGGGACGAGGTCGTGCTCCCGGCGATGGATGGCAGCAAGCGCGCGCCCTTCGCATTCGCGGACGCCCTCGGGCGCAGGGATCTGATGGTGACCCTGACGGAGCGCGGCCGGAGCCCGTACGTGACGTTGCCAGGATCGTTCGAGGCGTATCTCGCGGCGCTGCCTTCGTCGCGGCGATACCTCGTGCGGCGATCGATGCGGGATCTGGAGAGCTTCGGGCGGGGCGAGCTCGTCCTCTCGGTCGCGCGGACGAACGAGGAGCTCGCGGAGGCCCGCGCGACGCTCGTCTCCTTGCACGAGGCGCGCTGGCAGAAGGACGAGCGGAGCGGGGTGTTTTCCTCGGCGAAATTCACGGCCTTCCACGACGCCGTGATGCCCGCGCTGCTCGAGCGGGGCGCGCTCGAGCTCTCGGTGCTGCGGGCCGGCGGCGAGCCGGTGGCGGCCCTGTACAACGTGGTCTGGAACGACAAGGTGTATTTCTATCAGAGCGGCCGGCGCGCCGATTTGCCGCCGAAGCTCCGCCCGGGGATCGCCGCGCACGCGCTCGCCATTCGAATGGCGATCGACGCGGGCCGGCGTGAATACGATTTCCTCGGCGGGGACGTGCGTTACAAGCTGGACATGGCGCTCGATTCGCGTCCGATCGTGGAGATCCGGGCGGCGCGGCGGACACTGCGGGAGGCCTTGCGCGACCACGCCGAGCGCGCCGCGCGCGAGATCGCGCGGCTGCGCGGGCTTCCGGACACGAAGCGGCGTCCGGCGGAGGCGTTCGCCGAAGAAGAACCTTGATTCGAAAAGGGGGGAGGGAATGATGCCCGAAGAATCGCTTGTCCCGGCCGTGCTTTGCGGGGATCTCAACATGGTCCGGTGTTTTTCCGGGAGCGCGCCGGCCGAGGCGGGCCTGCCCGTGCGTCGGATCCCCTTCGTCGTGGCCTCGACGCGCGCCGGGGATCCGACGTTCGGATCGCGGCACGTGGAGCGGACGGCCGTGATCTCGGATCCCGCGACGAACCCGCGCCAGACGGCCGAGGATCTCCGGATCGTGGCCGAACGGACGGGCGAAAAGCCCGTGCTGTTTTACGGGACGGACTCCATGCTGCTCTGCGTCTCGCGGCACCGGGAGATGCTGGCGCACCATTACCGATTTTTGATGCCGCCGGCCGAGCGCATCGAGGACCTCGTCGACAAGGCGCGCTTCGCCAAGCTCGCGCGGCGGCTCGGCCTGCCCGTGCCCGCGACGGTGACGTCCGAGGAGGCGAAGACGCGCGGCGCGGTGCTCTCGCGCGTCTCCCTGCCGTGCGCCCTGAAGCCCGTGAACCACACGTCGTTCCGTAAATCCGCGGCCGTCCGGGAGGAGGGCGGTTTGCCCCGGAAAGCGCTCTTCGCGCGGACGCCGGAGGAGCTCGACAAACGGCTCGAACAGATGCAGCGGTCGGGGACGGCGTTCGTCGTGCAGCGATACGTGCGCGGCGGCGACGATCACATCACGAGCTTTCACGCGTGGATGAATGCGCGCGGCGAGCCGGTCGCGCATCACGTGGGCAAGAAGATCCGGACGTACCCTTCGGGCTCGGGGGAGAGCACGTTCATCGAGATCGTCGAGGATCCCGAGGTGACGCGGATCGGGCTCGAGGTCGTGCGGGCGCTCGGGCTCGTGGGCGTGGTGAAGCTCGATTTCAAGCGGGACGCGGAGACGGGGGAGCTCTTCTTGCTGGAGGCGAATCCGCGGTTCAATTTGTGGAACCGGCTCGGCGCGGCGTCGGGCGTGAACCTGCCGCTCTTCGCGTATGCCGAGCTCGCGGGGCTGCCCCTGCCGAGCTCGGGGCCGGTTCGTCCGGGATTGCGCTGGGCCTCGGTCGAGGGTGATCTGCGGGCGTTTCTCCTCGATTACGGGCCCTCCGGCGCCGTGTCGTTGCGCGATTTCATGGCCTCGTACCGCGGGCCGAAGGTCTTCGACGTGTTCGCCTGGGACGACCCGTGGCCGCTCGTGTTGACGCTGGCCAAGCGCGTGGGGCGGCGGGCCCTGCGCGGGGTGGGGAAGGCAGGTCGGCCGTGAAATACGCGGTCCTCTCGGACGTACACGCGAACCTCGAGGCGCTCTCCGCGGTGCTCGCGGCGATCGACGTGGAGCGGGTCGATACGATCCTGTGCCTCGGCGACGTCGTGGGATACGGGGCGAACCCGAACGAATGTGCGCGGATGCTCGCTTCGGCCGGGGCGAAGTGCGTCGTGGGCAACCACGATCGCGCCGCGCTCGGGCTCCGGGACACGGCGCATTTCGGCCGCAAGGCGCGGCAGGCGATGCGATGGACGAGGCGGATGCTCGGCGGGGCGGCGCGCGACTGGCTCGCGTCGCTGCCGCTCGTCCGGAAGACGTCTCCCGAGCTCTTGCTGTTTCACGCGGCGCTGCATCCGGTGCCGAACGACGAGCTGCATCTGTCGAGCTTGTCGCGGCTGGAGAAGAGCCTGCGCGCGCTCGAGGACGGCGGGTACGGCACGCGGATCGGGCTCTTCGGGCACACGCACCACGCGGGGGCGTGGCGCGCGCGGGGCGGCGCGTTCGGGCCGGCGCCGGGCGAGATGGTGAAGCTCGACGACGGGGCGCATTACCTGATCAACCCGGGGAGCGTGGGGCAATCGCGGGACGACGATCCACGCGCGGCGTTCGCGATCCTCGACATGGATCAGGGCGTCGTGTGGTTCCGGCGCGTCGCGTACGATACGACGCTCTCGATGGCGAAGGTGGCGGCGCTGGAAGCGAAAGAGCGGGGCGGGATCGCGGCGTGGTTATCCGCTCGATTGCCGCTCGGCCTCTTCGCCGGGCAACGGAGGTAACGTCGCGGGATCGAGGCCGGGCGGGACGATCAGGATCTCGAAGGTCGGCGGATAGACGTCGGTCTTCTCCTCGACGCGCGCCCGGCCGTCGTCCGATTTCACGACGCGGGTCTTCTTGATCTGGTAGCCGCGAATGCCCTTTTGTTTCAGGACGACGTGCCCCTCGGTCAGATACGCGCTCTCCTCGATCTTGCGTTTGTAGGGGGAGACGCCGATCGTCGCGCTCGACCACTCGACATCGTCGGGCGCGCCGCTGCCGCGGATCTCGACCGTGAGAATGCCCTTGTCCGCGACGGCATGCACGACGACGGGGAACGTGTAGGGGTTCTTGAGCTTGAGGTCGACGTGCGGATAAACGACCGTGGCGTCGAGCCCCATCGGGATGTAGCCGCTCGGCCGGGAATGGTTGATCCGCTCGGTGATCTCGAATCCGCCGAGATACGCCGCGGCGTGCAGCGTGCTCGCGACCTGGCAGGTGCCGCCGCCGATGCCTTCGCGCATCTCGCCCTTGAAGATCTCCGGCGCGGTGGTGAAGCCATTCTCCTTCGTGCGGGCGCCGACCTCGGTGTTGAAGCTCTTGATCTCGCCCGGGAGCAGCACGATGCCGTCGATGCCGGCCGCGGCGCGCGCGACGTTCTGCGCGCGGTTCGCCTGGCCGCCGAGGTACCCGAAGCGGGTCTCGTATTTCGTGACGACCCGGGTGACGTCGATCGACGCGACGACCTCGCTCGACGCGTCGGGCAGGATCTCGAAGGTCGGCACGGGCACGCGGGTCTCGCCGCTCTGCGCGGCCCGCTCGATCGCGGAGGCGGCCGCGTAAAGGTCGAGGTACTTCCCGGCGACGTGCGGCGTGGGTTTTCCCGTGGCGAAGTCGAGGCGCGCGCCACGCGGCGGCGTGTCGGTCTCGTCCTTGCGGCGCTCCAGCGCGGCGGCGAGGGGCTCGATCGGGAGCGTCACGAAGACGGGGACCGAGACGTCGCCGCGCCGCGCGGAGAGCGCGTCGGCGAGGCGCGTGAAGAGGTCTCCTTCGCGGCCCACGGACGAAAGCCGCGCCGCGAGCCGCTCCTCGTCGACGGTCGCGCCGAGCTCGGCGAGCGAGGTCTCGAGGGCGACCTCTTCGCCCATGACGAGCGTGACGCGCCGATCGAGCAGCGCACGCGCCTGCCTCTCGGCGACCTCGCGCGGCGACCCCGGACCGGCCTCGGCGCCGCCGATGCGCACGCCCTTCGCGACGGCGTTTTCAGCGGGCAGGAGGTTTTTACACGCGGCGGAGGCCGACAGCGCGGCGGCAGAGACGACGAGCGATGCGAGAACGCCGCGAACGAGAAAGTTCCGGCGGGAACGCCGCGTGGTGGACGAGGGGAGCGCGCTTGCGTGTGACATCGGCCCGAGAACGCCTCGGGCCCGAGCTTATCGTTCCAGGCGGCGCGATTTCCAGATCCGCGTGGAAAATCAGAGTCCGATGGCGCCGCGGTAGATCCAGCCGGTCTTGCCGTTGGTCTCGATCTTGTACCAATCGTTCCGGCGGCCGACGATCTTGACCTTCGTCCCGCGCACGAGCCGCACCACGACCTCGCCGTCCTTCGGATCCTTGCGCACGAGGGCCGTATCCCAACTCACGGTGCCCGTGCCATTGGCCTCGGCCTCGCTCGTGGTGCTGCCGGCGGCGTCTTCGCCTTCGCCCGTGGCCGGGGCCTCGGCTTCCTCGGGCGCCTTTCCGGGCGGGTAGAACGTGAGGCCGTATTGCACCGTGTAATGGCGGTACTTGTTGGGGACGTCCTCGAGCGGGAGGTTCGCGAAGGCGCGCGAGGCGCACTGCACGATGCCGGTGACGGTCGAGGTCGGGATCGTCGTCTTGTCTTTCTTGTTCTTGACGACGTGGACCTCTTTTTTCTCGAAATCGATCTCCAGGCCGAGCGTGAGCTTGCCCGCGAGGCCGACCGCCGAGGGGCACTCGGCGAGGCCCTGGAGCTTGGGGACCGCGACCGGGTCGAGCTGGAGGGCCCCGCAATCGGTGACCTTCTTGTTCTTCTTGTCCCAGCAACGGCTGATCTTGCCCGGGCCGACGACGACGGTCTGCTTGTTCGGCGGGGGCGCGGCGGCGGGCTCGGCCGTGGGGGCCCCCGTCGGAGGAGGCGCGGCGGGCGCGGCCTGGGCGGACGCCGTCGGGGGCGCGGTGACCTCGGCCTGGGCCTTGAGATCCCCCGGGACGTTGGGGCCGACCTTCACGCCCGCGAGCTTGGGCCACGCGATGCCCAGCACGAAGCCCACCGCGGCGACGATCCCGACGCGGGACCACGCGGGCCTTTCGTCGGCCGGCGAGGGCCTCTCGATCGTGACGGGGCGCGTTGACTTCGCCATGGGCCGTGCCGTAGCACAAGTTCCCGGGCTCTCAGCAAGTTTTGCGCGAGGCACGGGGCGCGGAACGCCCCTTCCAAGCTCCCCCTTCCAGCTCGAACGCGAGCCGTAACGGAGCTCCGCGAAGGGAAGGCGAACGGCGGGGGGGATGGGGGCAGAGGAATCGGATCGAGCTGACTAGCGAAAATCCGGGGATTTCGCTGTGCGGCGAAGTAGACGTCGTCCAGGAGGCGTAGATCTCGGGTTTCGGCCAGCAGTTGGCGGAGGGCCCGTTGGCGCAGCCGGCGACCGGGGCGATGACACGGCCGGCGCAGAGCCAGAGCGCCGTCGGCCCGGTGTAGCCGAGGAGTGGGCCCATCCGGGCCATCTTGGTAGGCCCGCTCGGCAGCCGTACGGCGGCGCTCTTGTTATGAACCGCGCATGTTCGCGTCGCGGCTCAGTTCTGTACCAGCCGCTGCGACGTCGAGAACGTGAACGACGGGCTCACGCCGGTGCCCTTGTACACGTAGACCGAACCGACGCGGATGAGGCCGCTGAGGCCGTCGTCCGGCGCGGCGATGGCGACGTCGCCGTACGTGGTATTGCGGAAGCGGCCGATCGCGGCGGTGAGCCCGAAGTTCTCGTTGGTGAGGTTGGTGCCGCCGGTGAAGGCCGACTGCTTCATCTCGGTCAAGTACGCGACCATGCTGGTCGCATGGCCGAAGTACGCGTTGGCGACGCCGGCGCGCTCGAAGCTGCCGCTGGGGTAGGCGCGCGGCGAACCGACGATCAAATCGTGCTTGCTGTCGGAGTCGATGCGACCGGCCGCCAGGGCGGCGCCGAAGCGATCGCCGGGCTGCGCGCCGACCCGGGCCAGCGTGTCCCACGGCGACAAGGTGGTGCCGGTGCCGCGATAGAGGAAGACGATGCCGGTGTCGCGGTTCTCGCCCGGCGCTCCGACCGCGAGGTCGTCGCGGTTGTCGCCGTCGAAGTCGCCCACGGCCAGCGCGCGGCCGAAGTCGTCGTCGTTCTCCTCGAGCGTCCATTCGTCGAGGCGACCCCACGGTGTCGGGCCGCTGACCGAACCCTGATAGACGAAGATGCTGCCGGCCCGCCAATCGTCGATGAGATCGTTATACGCGCCGACGACCAGCTCGTCGGCGGGCGTGCCGAAGAAGTCGCCGCTGGCGAGCGCCGACCCGAAGCGCTCGTCGATGTGCCCGACGCTGAGGGCGCCCTGATTCACCTCGCCCATGAAGCTCATGCCCATGGTGCCGCCGCCCAGCACGTAGACGACGCCCTGGCGCTCCCCGTTGCGCGCCTCGCCGGGGGCGCCGACCGCGAGGTCGTCCCAGCCGTCGCCGTTGTAATCGCCGGAGCTCAGGGCGTAGCCGAACAGGTCGCGATCCTCGTTGGTTCCGGGGCCCGGCGACTCCTGATGATAATAGACCCAGTCGGTGAGCCCGCCCGTCCCGCCGGTGTAGATGAACACGGTGCCCGCGTTCGGGTCGCCGCCGGGACCTTCGTTGAGGGCGCTCGCGGCCAGGTCGTCGATGCCGTCGCCGTTGAAGTCGCCGGTCGTCAGCGCCCAGCCGAAGCGGTCGAACGCCTCGTTGCTGCCGATCTGACTGATCAACGCCCATGGGGTGAGGCCGCTCGACGTGCCCTTGAACAGGAATACGAGGCCCGTGCTCTCGGCGCCGTAGTCCTCGAACGGCGCGCCGATCGCCAGATCATCGAGGTTGTCGTTGTTGAAGTCGCCGACGGCGAGGCTGTACCCGAAGCGATCGTGGTACTCGTTGGCGGCGGTGAATGTGCTCACCAGCTCCTGCGCGCCGGGGGCGACGAGCGTATCGAGCCCGCGCGGGTCGGCCGCGGACGAGAAGCGCGTGGTCTCGGCCGGGGTCGGCGCGGGCTCGGGGCCGGCCGGCGCGGCCAAGCGGAAGCGCGCCGGCGATTCGTCGTCGACGGGCCGCTCCGGCGGAGACTCGCGCCAGACCATCGCGCCCGGCTCGGCGGCGGCGACTGGGGTGGCGGGAGCCTCGGGTCGCGCCGCGTCGCTCGCGGGGGCGCGTTCTTCCGAGCGGTCGACGGGCGCGTCGTCCTCCGGGCCGACGAGGCAGCCGGCGAGCATGGACACGAGCACGAGGGAGTGAGAAAGCATCTTCCGAGACATGGTAGACTCCGCTGGCGATGAAAGAGACATGGGTGCTGGTCCGGCTGGGCGTCAGTTTCCGGTGTCGTAGCGATTGACGAGCCACGTGCCGCTGATGGTCGGGAGCGGCGCTCCGTCGACCTGATTGAGCGCGATAAAAAGGTCGACGCTCTTCGAGCCGACGCACAGCTCCGTGATCGCGCCGTTGGCTCCGCCTTTCTTGCAGAAGAACCGCTCCGGGAGGGCCGTGTCGTCGTCGCGCGTCCCGTCCCATCCGATCCAGGTGGAGAGGCCGGCGCTGTCGACGTAGTCGTTGCTCATCAGCTCCGCCGTCAGCTCGGGGCCGAGGATATGCTCGTACCGAATCGCCCGGGCGAACCGCAGGGTGACGCGCGCGTTGGCCTTGAATCCGCCCGAGCCGCAGTTGTTCGAGTTCGTCTGCGGGTTGGCGTTGTAAGACGTGCACGGACTGGCCGAGGTGGAGCACGGGTGGAGGAAGAGCTGCGAGCCGGGCGGCACCATGCAATCGGCCTCGTTCATGCCGACGCGGTCGAGCCACAGGCTCCGCAGGTAGTCGACGAAGTCGGCGGTTCCCTCGGTCATCGACCAGTACTCGATGATGCCGCGCGAGATGTCGTAGTTCTCGTTCGAATACCGGCGCGGGCACCGCAAATTGCCGGTCGCGGGGTTGATCGCGGTGCAGATGGGTGTGCCCACGACCGGTCCGAGGCAGCCGGTGAGGTCGAGCGGGCCGAACTCGTTCGGCGCGCTGCAATTGCCGGTGTACGTGCCCGTGCCGATGCCGGCGAGGTTATCGATGCCGGTCGTGTGCAGCAGGTAGTCGCGCGGCGTGTTGCCGGCCCACTGGGGGTCGACGGTGAAGGTGTCGTAGAGCCCGGGGACGCTGTCGTAATCCATGTAGTTGGGCTGCGGCGTGTCGAGGTCGAGCTCGCCCATGTCGGCCAGCTTGAGCACCGACATTGCCGTGAACATCTTGGTCAGGCTGGCGAAGCCCATCGGCGCGTCGACGGTCATGGGGACCGTGTTCACCTGCTGCCAGCCCTGCGCGTGCTCGTAGAGGACGCGGCCCGACTGGGCGATGGCGAACTGGTACCCGGCGAACAGGTTGGCGTCGAGCTGGCTCTGCACGCTTTCGACGATGGTGTCGATTTCGCTGCCGTTGATGCGCTCGATACCCTCCTCGTTGAGCATGACCATGTACGCGTTGGAGCCGATCGCGTACGGTTCGAAGTCGGTCCAGCCGCTCGCCAGCGGCAATACCCCCGCGACGTTGGTGAGTGTGCTGCCGTTGAACTGTTCGAGCCGGAGGTTTGTCGGGGTCGACGTCGATCCGCCGTAGAACATCAAGTAGGTGTTGCCGTTGGCCTTGTAGAACTTGACCGAGGTCCAGCCCTCGCGCGCCTCGCTGGCCGACTCGGACGCGACCAGCAGATCCGACTCGCCGTTGGCGTCGATGCGATCGATGCGCATGCGACCGCCCTCGTTGCCCGGGAAGTCGCCGCCCTTGTAGAGGACGCGGTAGGTGTCGGCCCCGATGGTCGTAAAGTCCATCGACGTCCAGCCCGCCGTGACCGCGCTCGTCGTCACCGGCGTCAGGGCGCTGGTGTAAAGCGCGGTCGCGCCGGTCCTGGTGTTGATGCCGTAGAAGTACCACGTCGAGCCGCGCACGTAGGTCGAGAACAAGTTCTTGCCGACCCACGACGCGTTCGACGCGTCGTTGCGCGTCCCGAGCGTGCCGTTCGAGTTGAGCACGTAGGTGCGGATCGAGCCGGTGTCGGCGTCGTGGAGCACCAATGTCGGGACACCGCTCGGCGAAATCACCTCGGCGCTCGTCCACCAGGAGCGCAAATTGTAGGTGTTCACCAGCGAGCCGAGCGTGCCGATCGAGAGGTTGTAGATCTCGAGGTCGCCGGTGTGCTGTCGCAGCAATACGAGATAGGTGTTTCCGCCGGACGTGTAGCTGCGGGCGAACGACCACCCGGCGGGGTCGGCCGGCCACGTCGTCGTCGCGCCGGCGGGCGGAAAGGTCCCGGAGGCGGTGATCGCCGCCACGCGCAAGGAGCTGTCGGCTTGCGCGGGTGACACCTGACCCACGAGCAGGAGGAAAGCCGCTACGGATGGAATATACGTCAAACAACGATGCATCTCAACACTCCCGGACGCCACGCGTCGGTTCGCAGACAGTTTTGGCTGACTCTGGTACAATTGATTGCGTCAACGGCATTCTCGACCGGCCCGAGAGTACATTCCGTCGGGTTCCCACACGGATGAACCGCACGATATGCGGCGCGAATTCGCGGTGGGCGGGCCACCATAGGGGAATTGTTGCAAGTCGAATACGAGGCCTGCGGCGGGCGGCTCCCGCCGAAATCTTCCCACCCGCTCTGGTCGCTCCTCAGCCCCGCCGTCGCCTTCATTCGGCGGCGACGCGGTCGCGGGCCGCGCGCCTCAGATCGAGCATGACGACGACGTGTGTTGCTCCTCCCTCACGCCCCACGCGAAGCCGGCGCCCGACACGTACTCGACGCGGTTGGTGTGAGCCCGAGGGGTGGCCCCGCTGGGACCGCTCCACCAATAGTGCCAGTTGATGTTGGTGTAGAGGCCATCTCGAAGGAAAAACAGCGGCTCGAAGATCTCGCAGCCGTCAGGGCCGGCGTACGTGTAGATGATGTCCGCCTCGACGGTGCCGGTGGTGCAGAACCCCGTGCGATAGCGACGCATGGGCATTTCGTTGTCGTTCCAGGCCAGGACGCCCGTCACGGAAGCGAAGCAGCCCGGGCCGCTGGGATAAGAAGCCCCTCCTTCGTCGCACACGAAGGTCTGGATGCTCTCGTCGCAGGCCGAGAGGAGGTTCGTCGACTGTGGCGTCGCCTGGAGCTCCTGAAGGAGCCAGCCCTGCGGCCGGAACGTGCTGTCGATGGTCGGCGCCCGCGTCGCTTCGGCGCGCATCGTTTCATGGTAGGCGGCCAGAGCTCGGGGGACCTCCTGCTCCGGGGCTGCGAGGGCATGGAACAGGTCGAAGGCGGTCGCGTCGGTGAACTCCGGGCGCTGCATGATCGCGCGGTGATTGGCGTCCCCCTCCTCGATGACGCTGAAGCTGCCGTCGTCGTGCGCGTACAAGCGCACCTCAGCCCCGTCGGGGAGGGGCAGGACGACCGCGAGCTCGCCGTCGGGGAGCGCGAGGTCGGTCGCGGAGAGGTCCGCATGGCTGTCCTCAGCGAGGACTCCATCCTCGGCGGGTGTGGCGCAGCCAGCGAGGGCGACGGAGGCGACGAGGAGGCTCGATGCGAGCAATCGACAGGCGGTAAGGGAGGCCATTCGCATGGTTCTCTGGCTCCTGCGCAGGGCGCGACTCGCCCCCCATCGGCGGCGCGCATGACTTCCCCGACCATTCGCAATCGCCGTGCCATGTGCGCGCGAAGGGCGGCGCTCCGAAACCGATACCCGAGTGGAACGCCGGCATTACACCTGCGCGACACGCGCGCGTGACACCTGTCACGACGATGTAACACGGACGAGCTACGAGCTTTCCTCCCTCGACCCTCCGCATCCCCGGGAGCGATCGTTCGCCCCGCGGTGGCCGATCCTTCGCCCCGCGCGGCCGTGATCGCGCTCGACCGCGTACATCCGCGAGCCCGACGTGGGGGGGCGAGTGCATCGAGGGGCGCGGCGCGGGGCGAGGTGCGTTAGAGTTGCATCGCCACGCGGCCGAAACCCTCGCGCAGGCCGATGCCCTCATCTTTGGCCGCACAACCTACGAAATGATGGAGGCCGGGTGGCGGTCGATGGCGCAGACGGGTCAGAGGCCTGACGGGATGCCCCAATGGACGGAGCCGTTCGCCCGGACGATCGACGCGGCAAAGAAGTACGTCGTGTCGAGCACCCTGGACCGGGTGGATTGGAACGCGGAGCTCCTGCGCGGGGATCTGGCCACGGCCGTTCAAGAGCTAAAGCAGCAGCCGGGCAAGAGCCTCTACGTGGGCGGCGTGACGCTCCCGCTGGCCCTGGCGGAGCTGGGCTTGATCGACGAGTACGAGTTTATTGTGCAGCCCAGGCTAGCCGGCCACGGTCCGACGCTCTTCGCGGGCCTATGCTCACCCGCCAGCCGTTCCCGCCCGGCCTTCGGCTCCGCGCGACATGGGATGATCCCAGGACCCGAGCGTGCGCGGGGGCTATGGTGTTCTCGTCGGGCTGTCGGACGAGCCCGTGCGCGAGTTGTCCACAACGAGGCTACGCGATGCGCTGCGGCAAGGGAGCGGGAGGAATGGAGGAAACGAGAAGCCTCCGAAGTCTCGCAGAGGCACGGCGAAGTCGACCGCCAGCGATCGGTGGGTTCCGCTGTCGCGCGTGTTCGTGCACAAGGGCTCCGATATCGCGTTTGCCGTGGGAAAGGCACTCGTCGACGCGCTCGGCGGCGTCATGGTGCTCGAGGGATGGCGGCAAACCTAGAGAGAGCGGCTGCGGGACACGCGGACGCGCCCCCCGCGATGGTCATCGCCAACGACAACGATCGCGCGCTCCAGGAGGCGGTGCGCGGATTTTTGAAAAGGGGAGAGCTCCCAGTCCTCTTGGGGCTCACGAGTAAGATCGAGTATGGGATGCAATACGGGTTTGCCGCCTGTCTCACTCCCGCGAGGTTTTTCGTGGTTCCGGTCGACGTCGAGCTGTCGCCAGGCCACCGCTTCGCCTACCCGATCAAGGTGAAGGCAAAGCCCGGCGCGAAGCCCGTCTACGACGTGAATCGCGCAGAGCTCCGCGCGATCCGACTCAACGCCGAGTTTTCGTAACCTTTTCGCCGCATGGCGATACCGAGCCCGAGCAGGGTCACGAGCGCCGCCCAGCCCGCCGTATCCCGATCCGACGCGCCGACCTCACATCCGGCGCAGCCCCCAGGGCGCGGCGGTTTGGCCTCGCCGGCGTCCGGCGGAAGCGACGCGTCCGGCGGGAGCGACGCGTCCGGCGGGAGCGACGCGTCGGGGGGCTCGCTGGACGCGGGGACTTCGGGGATGGGCGGGGGCTCTGGGTCGTCCTTCCGGATGGGATAACGTGGCGGGGCTCCGCCCGCGATCGCCACATAAGGTGCCGGGACGGCGCTCGCCCGCACGGCTTTGGCGGCGGCGATCCGCTCGGCCTCGCGTCTTCGAGCGTCCTCGTCGGTGCACGTCACGCGCTTCTCGCACTTGCTCCTCGGGAAGGCCGCGCAATCCGACTGGGTCATGCACGTGCCGCGGCCGACGGTGTAAAGGTAGCGCTGCAACAGCACCTGTTCGATGCAAAACGAGAGCTCCTTGCAGAGGCCGTTTTCGCATTTTCCGCCGGCAGGCGCGCAGGTCTCGTTCAGCGAGCACGAAGCCTCGTCCGGCCCGTTCGATTTCCAGTGCATGCCGTCGGGGCAAGGCGCGGGGGGAGGCGGCTCGCAATAGGACGTCGAGCGGTGGACCTGCGGCTCGTACCCCGGCGGGCAATCCGCGCGCATCGGCGGAGCGCAATAGGGCCCGCCGTGGCCGCGCTCCTTGTGGGTGCCCTTCGGGCAGTCGAGCGGCACGTTGGGCACGACGTCGGCCGAGGCCGCGGTGGTGAACACGACGGCGCTGAATCCAAGGGCAAAGCTGATTGCAAGGCGCATGAGCACTCATGGTGCCAAGGAGGGATGAACGTCTCAGGGCCGGCCTGAGCCCTCCACGTCGGGTGGCGGTGCTCCGGTCTCGTAGCGGCGATTGTGGTGCCGGATGTCCTTGCCGGTGACCAGGAAAACCACCGTCTCGGCGATGTTCATCGCATGATCGCCGATACGTTCGAGATACTTCGCGATCGATTGGATGCGCGTGGCCCGGTAAATCGTGGTCGGGTCCGAGGTCATGAGCTCGAGCAGGCGCTTCCAGATCTCGCTGTAGTGCTCGTCGATCGCATCGTCCCGCGTGAGGAGCTCGGTCGCGCGGTCGACGTCACGCTCGACGAGGGCGTCGAGCGCCTCGTGGACCACGAGCGTCGCCTCGTCGGCGAGGGCCACGAGATCGAACGTGGCGCCGAGCGGCGGCTCTTCGTTCAGCTCGGCCACGCGGTCGCAGATGTTCACGCCGAGGTCGCCGATGCGCTCGAGGTCGGTGACGATCTTCAGCGCCTTCGTGACGAAGCGCAGGTCCGAGGCGACGGGCTGGCGCATGGCGAGGATGCGCATGCAGAGCTCGTCGATCTCGCACTCCAGCCGGTTGATGCGCCGGTCCATCTTCATGGTCGAGCGCGCGAGGGCCGTGTCCCGCGTGGCGAGGGCCTGCATCGCCTTGCCGATCATCTCCTCGACGAGGCTGCCCATGAGGAGCAGCCGATCGCGCAGCGTGCGCAACTCGTTCTCGTAGACGCGGCTCGTGTGCTGGGGCATCGACCTCGGAAAATCCTTTCAGCTCAACCGAACTTCCCTGTGACGTAGTCCTCGGTTCGTTTCTCCCTCGGGTTCGTGAAGATTCGATCCGTTCGATCGAACTCTACCAGATCTCCCTCGTGGATGAAGGCCGTGTAGTCGCTGACCCGCGCGGCCTGCTGCATGTTGTGCGTCACGATGACCACGGCGACGTGCTCGCGCAATTCGTGAAGGAGGTCCTCGATGCGGCTCGTGGCCACGGGGTCGAGCGTGCTCGTCGGCTCGTCCATGAGCAGGACCTCCGGGCCGAGCGCGAGCGCGCGCGCGATGCAGAGGCGCTGCTGCTGGCCACGCGAGAGGCTCGTGCCGGGGCGGGCGAGATCGTCCGCGACCTCGTCCCAGAGCGCAGCCTGGCGCAGGGAGCGCTCGACGAGCTCGTCGGGCCTTTCGGCGCGCAGGCCGTTCAAGCGGAGGCCGGCGAGGATGTTGTCCCGCACGGACATGTGCGGGAACGGGTTCGGCTTCTTGAAGATCATGCCGACGCGGCGGCGGACGTCCGTGGGGCTCGTGCCGGGGGCGTAGATGTCGACGCCGTCGAGCAGCACGCGGCCCTCGACGCGGTTGCCCGGCGTGATCTCGTGCATGCGGTTCAAGCACCGGAGCAGCGGTGATTTGCCGCAGCCGGAGGGGCCCATCAGCGCCGTGACGCGCTTGTCCGCGATGCGCAGGGTGATCCCGCGGATGACCTCCTCGCGATCAGTCCACGCGCGAAGATCCTCGGCTTTCATCTTCACCGGGGGCTCGCTGTCGTGCGGGGGGTCGGAGGTCATACGGGTTTCCGTCGATGTGTCGCGGGCGCTAGGCCGCGCCGAGGAGCTTCCAGGGTAGCGCCGAGAGGGAAGCCGCGCCGATCCACGCGAGCGGGGCCGTTTCGACGGCGGCGCGGGCGAGCGAGCCGAGGGCGCCGCGGAAAATCCCGGGCATCGCCGCCGGCAAGACGACCTCGCGCAGCGTGTGCAGCCGATCGGCGCCGAGCGCGAGGCAAGCTTCCCGGAGCGACGCGGGCACGGCGCGGAGCGCCTCGCGGAAGGCCGTGGTCATCCGCGGCAAGAGGAGCAGCGCGAGCATCGCCGCGCCCGCGAGCGTGCTCTCGCCCTGGCCGAGCACGTGCACGAAGATCACGAGCCCGAGCAGGCCGTAGACGATCGGCGGGGCCGCGGCGAGCGTGCGGGCGAGCCTCTCGACGCGCGACATGAGCCGGCCGCGAGGCGCGTACTCTTCGAGCCACGACGCGGCGCCGACCGAGGCGGGCACGGCGATCACGAGGGCCAGGGCGACGAGCGAGAGGGCGCCCTCGATCGTGGCGGAGAGCGACACGCGGGCCGGCTGGCTCGACGCTTCGAGGATCCACTCGTTCCACCCGCCCTGCGATGCGTGACCCGTGACGATCATCAGGATCATCACCTCGCCGAGCGCGCGCGCGACGGCGAAGAGCAGCGCGGCGCCGATCCCGCCGAGCGCGGCTTTCAGGACGATGCGGTTCACCGTGGCGATCTTGCCTGCGCCGAGCGCGTACGCGCCCTCGCGCAGGTTGTGCGGGACGGCGGAGATGGCGCGTTCGCTCTGCGACGCGAAGTACGGGAGCATCATCACGCCGAGGGCGACGCCCGAGAGGAGCACGTGGTGCTCGGCGAGCGCGGGTCCGAGCAGGGCGATCGCGAGGTAACCGAGGACGACCGTGGGCAGGCTGGCGAGGGCGTCGAGGCCCGGCGCGAGGAGGCGGCGCGCGCGCGGTCCGGCGAACTCGCTCAGGTAAATCGCGGCGACGAGGCCGATCGGGAGCGCGACGAGGACGGCGACGAGCGTGGCGAGGACGGTGCCCGCGAGGAGCGACGCGAGGCCGCCCGCGCCGGCCGCGGACGTGCCGAGCCTCCGGACGAACGCGAGGGCTTCGGCGGCGAACAAGCCGGCGATCGCGAGCGTGGCGAGGACGCTCGAGAGCGCGCAGAGGAAGAGGAGCCTCGGGACGACGGCGTCCGCGAGCGAACGCGTGACGCGGGTGCCCACATAGGCCGTCGTACCCGTGCTGTGTGACAGGACTGTGACAGAGGGGTGGAGCGGCGAAAAAAAGAAGGGGGAAGCTGGGCCGAGGGGGCCTACCTCCGGCTCACTTGGCTTCGATCTTCGCGCGCAGCGCTGTGGCCTTCGCTTGCGCCTCCGCCATCTGCGCTTCGAGCGCGGCGAGAGCCTCTTTGTCGGCGTTGACGACGGCTTCGGCTGCCTTCGCCTCCTCGGCTTCCAGGTCTGCGAGCAGCTTTTGCCGCGCTGCGAGCTCCTTCTGGAGCTCGACGATGCTCGTCTTCACGGATGCGATCGTCACCTCCTCGTCGCCTTGCTCCGTTCGAGCCTCCCGGCGGAAGAACCTGTCGGCGAAGTTCGCGGGGAGGTTCGAATGCTCGTGCGGGAGCTTGGCGAGCGCGCCGTGGGTCTCTTTGCGGGTCCCGTTCAGCTTGTCGATGAACTTCTTTCGTTCTCCGAAATCGCGGAACTGGTCACGCGCCGTCTCGGCCGCTGCTTTGGCGGCGATGGCGTCGTTCGCCTGCACGACGAGCTCGCCGAGCGTCGGCGCGAATGCTTTGAGGGCGGCATGCTCGCTGGCGGCGAGGGAGGGCTGCCAGGCCTTCATCGCTTCCAGTTGCCCCCCGAGGACCGGCCGCTTGAAATCGGTCGGCGTTTTGTTTCCGAGGTAATGCTTGTACAGCGCGTGCGTCCGGTCGCCGTTCGTGATCGTCAGGATTGCATGGATGATAGCGTTTGCGAGGGTGTCGAGGAGATCGTCGACGTGCTCGATGAACGCTTGCGCGTCCGTGATGGCATCGCGTAGCACGAGCTCCTTGTCGTGCACCGTCGTCCACTCGGCGCGTAGCGCGTCGAATGCGGCGATGTGGGGCGCGCCGAGGGGGTGCGCCTTGAGCCGACCGCGCGTGTAGGTGATTTCGGGGAGCACGGAGCTGAGCGACGTTCGGGGCTGGATGGTGCGTATGGCCATGATGTGACTACCTCCGCTTTCGGGGTGTGGGGTTCGTGTGCCTGGGATTGGGATCCGAGGAGGCGCCAACGTTGGCCCGCTGCCTGCGCTGGGCAAGGGAGGCCTGGCACGTCCAGCACGTTTGGGACGTGGCGGGGAGCCGAGGGCGCCTCGGCGCTCGGAGAGGGATCGCCGCTCTCCTGTCGTTGACGGCGGCGGAACGCCTTTGCACCGTCGTCCCATTCCCGAATGGCCGCCCCGCTGATGGGGGTGAGGGCCGGACCATTCCGGGGCACGGGAGCAGGACATGCACTCGTTCACCTGTCTGATCCGCTGGATCAACGATGGGGCACATCGTCTTTGGCGTTGGGCCACGCGTCGTCTTGCGGTGATCGGTATCGCCCTTTCGCTCGTTCTGTTCGGGTGCGCCTCCTCGCGCGATCCCACCATGGCCCGTATCTTCGAGGCGCCGAACGTCATCCACGTCTGCGTGCGCCCGCCGAACGTGCCGAAAGACAAGCGAATGTGGGCGCTCGACACCTCCGGCGCGCCCGTTTTCGAGGCCCGGGAGGTGGACTTCGCGAGGCGTGCCGGTCTGGGTGTGTATATCTGGGACGAAGTGGCGCCTCGCGAGAGCGCCGGGCTCCTGCCGATTCCGTATCATCGGCTCGAATGCCCGGCGCCGCCGAAGCCCCGCGTGGCCGCGGCGAAGGTCGAGGCCGAGAAGGAGGAGGAGAGCAAGAAGGCCGAGACCGAGGAGGCCGAGCGGCCGAAGCCGCTGCCGCAGCCGATTCCGCGCGAAACGTCCGCGGTGGAGGGGCGCGTCGAGGCGCACAGGTGCACGGCATACGAGGAGCCGGGGCAGAGGAGGAAACGCGGCGGCACGGGCGCGCGGACCTGCACGAGGATCCTCGTCCACCGGGCCCGCACGGAGCCCGTCGTCGCGCAGAGCCCGCGCGAGATCGAGCCGCCCGAGCGGATGGAGTTGCCCGAGCGTGTGGCGCAGGAGTACGAAGACTGGGGGCTCAGCCCGGCGGACACCTCCGCGCTCGCGGAAGATCGAGCCAGGGAGTGCCTCCAGGGGCTTTGCCATGCCCGGCATCCGAACTTCGTTCCGAAGTCCAAGAAGAAGCCCGCCGAGACGCATAACGGGCAGTCGTTGTCAACGGGCCGTGGCTCGCCGCCGCCCGCGCCGAAGACGACGGTCAAGACCAACACGCGGACCCTCGGGAAGCCAAACGGCGCGAAGCCGAATGGTGCGAAGCCGAACGGCGCGGCGGCGGGGCAGGCGTCAGCGGCGGGGAGCCCCGATGCAGCCGCGGCGACGAACGGAAGGCGCGTGCCGAATCCAAACGGCAAGAAGGGCGGGGAAGCGCATCAAGCGAAGGTGAGGGAAATCGAGGCCGACATCAAGGAGCGCGGACTCAAGCCGAAGACGGAGCAGCGCGTCCGCACCCCGGGCGGCCAGAAGGAAAACCGCTACGTGGATGTCGCCGGAAAGCGTGGGGACGAGGTTGTCGAGATGCATCAGGTCGGAAGGCAAACCAAGGGAGGTCAGCCCGTGTCACGCGAACGGAAGGCGCTCGACGACGTGGAGCGCGCGACCGGCCAGCGGCCAACGTTCCATCCCATCAACAAGTGAGGAGAGCCATGGGACATCAGACATCCTTCTTCATCACGCCCAAGGATATGGCGGAGCTCGAGCAGCGGCTTCGGGAACGGACGGACCTGGTCATCCTCCTCTGGCGGTCACCCACTGCGTCGCCACGGGTCGTCGACTCGCTCAACTTCTACGAGAATGGGGAGCCGTGGTACGACCTGTACCTCGCACGGCCCGAGGACCTGAACTCGGTCGTCATGGACTACGTGAAGACGCAGGGGTACTGGACCGTGGAGGGCTCTCCTTCGCCCGTGGTCGAGTTCACTCGCTGCTCCTTCGATGGGAAGAGGCTGCGGGAGGGACGCGTGCACTACGTCGACCACTTTCTAGGACCCGACCACACGTGGGTGAAGAAGAGCGACGAATTCAGGAAATGGGCCCGGATGGTGCACACGACGATCAAAAAATCGTTGAAGCGGCGTGATTCGAAGCATGTCGAGTACATCGGCAAAGATGCACAAGCGTGGCTCGATGCCGGTGGTGGGCAGCTCGAAGACGCGTTTGGAAAGCGCGTAGACTGAGCCTCGACGCATCGTCGGGCTCTCGCGCCGGTCGTCCGCTGTGCCAACCGCAGGGGCGACCGGCAGTTTCACGAAAACCATCCGAGGAGAGCATCGTGGCAACGGAAGACGTATTCGAGGACTGCGTTCGATCCGCAGGCGATCTCGACACGCCACGTCCCCGGCGCGGGGCGTCAGGCACGAGGCCGAACAAGGCTCGCCGGCGTTGGGGCGCGAGAGGCGCGCAGCCTTTAAGCCCAGAAGCAGGGGGCGCGGACTGGGCGGGTTAGACGTCCTGTACCTGTGTGAAGAGGGCGTCGGCTGCGGCGTCGAGGCGGTCGACTTCGTCTTCATACCAGTGCTCGAAGGAGGCGGATTTGAAGAGCATGGTCTCCAGCCGGGCGTAACTGCGGGGACAGTCGAGCAAGATGCGCACAAGGTCATCCTTGTTGAACCATCGCATCGGAATGAGGAGCAACTCCATGAGCCTGAGGTCGTAGTCGCGTATCTGCCGAAAGCGCGGGTGCGCGCGCAGGCTCCCGAAGGCGCGCCAGAGTGGGATGTTATCGTCGTGCTGGGGATGCTTGCTCTTCCGATCGAAGCGGCCGTGCCAGCGCTGGAACAGCACCCCGAGCACGGGATCGATTACAGGATCGTCGATCCGCCCCGCCAGGGAACACAAGCACTCGAGCAAGCCGTCCGTACCCACGCTGGCGTAGCGGCTCAGGTAGGGAACGAGGCGGGTGTCCACGAGCTTCCGGATCGGATCGATCCGAAAAGAATCGTCGAACTGGGGGATGATCACGTCCCCGTGCTCGGCAAGTTCCCGGTAGAAACGATCGGGGTCGCCTGCTGCCCCGAGGTGCTCCAGGAATGACGTGAGGTACTGGCCGCCCTCCGAAAGGAGGCGCGCGTGCCAGGGAATGGCGACATCGAAGCGATTGGCTGCTGCGACGGCGGGCCGTAAGCTCGATCGAAGCTGGGCATGATTGTCGCGCCGGCGGTGCTCGACGCCGCCTACCGTAACTGCACCAGCGACGAAAGAAATGTCTGGCTCGACGGATACACTCTCCGTGATGTAATCGTTTATGGGATCGAGCAAATTGACGAGATGCTGCAGCTCGGTCGCATCCTGACACGATAGAACGAAGGGCGGATCGCCCGAGAGTTTGCCGGTGCCGAGCGTCGTCACCACATCCGCAGCGGTCAGCGTGGTAGGCAGCGGCTTAGGCGCGTCTCGGGGGAGCACGATCGGGCGATCCGCGCGCTTCTGGAAGTTCTTCACCGCGTTGGCCGCGAAGGGGCTGTCGGGAAAGCGGCTCTGGGCGATGAGGGTTCGTAGCCGCTCGGTAATATCGTCCGTGACGACATGTCCCTTTGCATACTCGCTGCAAGCCCGTACAAGGAGCCACTCGGTGTCCGCGGCACGAATGATCTCCTCGATGCGCTCGTAGCGCCCGTTCAGCCGGAGTCCGCGAAGCACGGCAGCATGGAGGATGGGGACATGCAACTCGTCGATCAAGCGCTGAAGAGCCTCAGGCTTAGGAGGGGCGTTCCGACGGAGCAGCCTGTCCACTGCCCATTGCGCGGTCGACGTACCGTCAGGTGTCCCATGACGGGACAAGGCGTCCTCGACGAACTGGTCGAACCATACGCTCCAGACTCTTGCGGCTCCGAAGGCTGTGAGAATTCGTAACTGCTCTTGGTCAGGTTCGAGCTCCAAGATGGCGCACAGGGCGTGATGTCCGAGCAGTGCGTGGCTCTTGTCCATCGTGAAGGGCGACCGCTCGCGCATCACAGGTTCGACGATGTGCGCGAGCGCCAGGTCGAACGGCAGTTGATTTGCGGCAAGAATGGCGGCGCGACGGAGCTGCCAGGGGTTGCCAGGCTCGGTCGCAGCGGCGACCAGCAGAGAGGCCTCGGACTCGGCACGCAAGCGTCCCGCCAAGATGCAGCGCCAGAGAGAGGCGTTCTGGGAGTGCGGCCAGGAGGACGCGTCATCCAGGGTGGCAGGGCTGCTCGCGACGAGGGCCACCATTCCGGACTGAAGAATCGTCGAATTCTTCTCCTTCTCGAGCATCGTCTTCAGCGGTGCCGCCGCCCGCCTTGAGCGACGGGCCTGAAGTGCCATGCACGCGAAGCTCCGCACGTGAGCAGATGGATGCGCGAGCGCACGGAGTAGCATGCTCATGGCTGGTTCGCCGGGAAGCTCACCGAGCCGCATGACGAGCGGAGCAAAGAGCATCGAGCGACGCTCGTCCATGCAGTTATTCAGCGCCTCTTCGAGCAGAGGTACAGCTTCCTCGAATGGTCGAAAGACACATTCCATTAGGAATCTGAACTTCCAAAAATCGCCGAGGTGCGGCTCCGATTCCAGGACACACTGCAAAAGACGCCCCGAGTCGACGTCAAGCCACCGAAGAACCGCAAGGGCCAATTCTCGCTTTTCTACATCACAGCGCACGTCGAGGAAGCGATGCTCGAAGACCTTCGAGTCGAAGAAGAAGGGACATGCAGCGGCTATGAACTGGATTGCAAATCGAATCCGTGAGGTGTGGTCTCTATACCGATCTGCGAATTCGGCGACGCGTGGTTCAGCCAGAAATGTCAGGACGCGTAAAGCATTTTCCTTGGTGATGTCATCGTCCTGATCACCTTCGAGGACTTCGACACATGCTTTCCGTAGGTCGCCACGTCGCGCCCAAACGAGCGCGGCTAAGCTTCCAAGTAACGGAGAACGAGCGGCCAGCATGGCGTTCGTATCCGGTAGGGGAATCGCTCCCAAAAACGCAATAATCTCCTCCCGGTTGCGTAGCGGCAGTAAAATTGGCGGCCCCTTCCTGGCCACATAGCTCCCCCGGTCCTCCCGCGGGCGCTTATGCGTCTCTACGAACGGGAGCACCTTCTGCAGCACCTCTCGCCGCGGATCGAGCACCAGGAGTTCAAGCAACTCCCATTTCATCACGTCGTCCTGTGCATCGAAGATCGCAAGCATTCGCGCATCGACCCGCGCCTCGCCCCGCTGCGCGCCTTGCGTGATGTACTTGAATCGCCGGGTTGACGGGCGCCCGTCTTCTCTTCGCGGTGCCTTGAGACCGAAAACCGTAAGGTCGTGCAGACGCCCCGGATCGCAGGCCAGGATGGACTCCACCATCCACCACGCCCACTGATACTCCGTATCGAACCGGCCCGCCTGCGCACGAAGCCCGGCCATCAGCATCTCTCCCGTGCCTGCGTCTCCCAAGCGCCGCAGGAGACGCGGGATCAGGTACGCATGCTCCGGCAGCGTCCCCTGAAGCAGCGCGTCCGCAAGCTCCGCGCCCGTGACGAGCCGGCGCTCGGCCACGTAGTCCATCAGCGCATACGCGTGCTGTCCCGCTAGGAACGCCTCGCGTGCCTTGCGGTGCGCCTCCTCCTGCCGCCCGGCGCAGTCCAGATGGTGAATCTCCGCCAGCTGCTTCCCCTGTTGCCCATACCAGGCCGCCAGCGCTCCATGGGCCTCCCGGCGGCGCGTCACCGGCATGTCGTCCTCTACGCTGCGACGCACCGTCTCGTGCATCTCCAGCCGCTCGGCGTCGTGATGATGCAGCAGCCCGAGGTCGAGGAGCTTGTCGATCGCGGCCTTGATTCGATCCTCCGGAAAGACGTCCATCGCCTCCGTCGGGCGAAACGGCAGGAACAGGCAGGCGAGCTTGTCGGCCGCGGGGCGTAGCGCGGGCGCGAGGCGATCGATGCGCTCTCGCTGCGCACGCGGGACCATCTGCTCCGGTGGCGCTGCGACGATCCGCTCCATGCTCTCGATCGAGGTCGCCCGCGCGAGGTCGTACGCGAGCCGCGCGAAGAGGCCAGCCACGCGCCCAGCGGCTGCGCGCTGGTACACGTTCCACAGCCGCTCGCGGGCCATGTTCCCGTGGAAGTGGTCCACCAGCTTCGCGAACTCTTCGAACTGGAACCCGATCTGCTCGATCCTCACCGGGATGCCGGCCAGCTCTCGCTCGAGCGAGGTGAGACCTCGCAGCGCGCTCTCCTGTCCGAAGATCACGAACGTGCAGCGTTCCAGCGGCCCGGCCTGCAAGAAAATCGAGAGGAGCCGCGCGAACTCATCGTCACAGTCGCCTTGCGCCAGGTCCACGAGGACCAACGTATTTTCTTGAACTTCGCCGAGAGCGCGCGCGACCTCGCGCACGCGCTCTTCCTCGGTGATGCCCGATCGCATCGCCGCATCTCGCGGGCCCGCCCCCCCGCGCTTTCGCAGGTGAAACGATAACCCCGTGAGCACTTCACGCAGCGTTCGATCCCGTCGCACCTCGGCATAAACCACGTCCACGTCCGCGGCCGAGCGCTTCACGTGATCGTACACGGCCCGCGCCAGGCTCGTCTTTCCCGAGCCCGCCACGCCCACGACCTCCAGCGCCCGGCAAGGCATCGCGCTCAGGATCTTGTCGACCAGCTCTTGCCGCTCGATGTACGGAACCGGCAACGGCGGCGGTTCGCGCAGGGGCATCATCTCCGGCCACACCCGCGCCACCAGCGCATCGAGTGCGTCACGGTCGATCCAGGTCCCGCGGCGCACGGCCACATCGTCGACGAACATCCGCATGTTGCCGAAGACCGTGTCGACGATGCGCTCCCGGGAGATCGGATAGGTCTGCGCGAGCTCAACACACACGCGAGCGCGCACCTCGTCGTCACGCCCGAACGTGCTCCGTGTGCGGATCCGAGAGAGCAACTCGGGGAGGTCGCGGTGATGCTCGCGGACGAGTTCCTCGTAGCGCTGGATTTTCTCCGCTGTCGCACCGAGCGGGCCCACGCGTGCGCCGAAGGCCGCTACCATCTTCCCGAGCGCGTCCTCCGGAGTGGCGCCGGGCTCTGGATCAAACCGCCACTGGCCGACGGATTGTCGGCCCTTCGGCGAAAGCTCCGCCGTCACGCTGGAGTCCTCGCGCGCAAGGAGATGGACCGTGTGGAGGTACGCGTGCAGCGCGAGGGTCGGTGCATCGAGCCCTGCGTCCACGAGCGCCCGTACCTCGGGCTCGACGTCGTCTCCCAAGATCCAGCGCTGCACGTGCTCGTTGCCGCGCAGATGCACGATCGCGTCTGGTAGCAGCGTCTGCGTGACCTTCCTGAGGTTCCAGGGCTCGAGCTTGAGGTGGCCGCTGTCGTCCTCGCTCGGCTTCTTGATCTGGATGTACTCGCATCGCTGGCGGCCGTTCTCGCTCCACTCGAGCACCAGATCGTCCGCCCCCTCGGGGCGCGCCCGCGCACCCGGGTGTGCCGCGAAGTGCGGCAGGAGCACGTCGAGGATGACGGTCGCCTGGTAGATGAAGCCTTTCAGAGCATGAATGCCGCCGTCCATGAGCGCACCCCCGAGCTCGTCGTTCCAGCCCAAACAAACCATCCGAGCCGTCTCCTGTCACGTCCAGGCGTGCAAACTTCGACGGCATAGAAGCAGATCTGCTGGGGCCAGCGCTCTCATGCGCGCGACATGCACGGAGTGGTCTCCCCCGCGCATGTTTCCCCCCGGGAGGACAAGTCTCCGCGGCGACGGATGCTCGGAGCGTGCCCAAACAGGAGGCGCCGCCCTGCCCGGGAGACGCCTTGCAGGGAAACAGTGGCCATCGCGCGTTCCCGGAGGAAGTTCACGCCGCGAAGTTCGCTGAGGGGCTGTGGACCGAGCTTGTCGAGCTGCCGAACACGGGCCGTCGACCGTCGACGGACCGTGTTCCGCCCCAGGACCGACCCGCATCCGGGCGAGCGTCGCCTTTCGGGCGTCCTCCCACGCGCCCTCGCCCGGCGATGTCACCTGTCCGGCGGCGGAACACGCGGCGTCGACCGAGGAGGCCGCGTGTCCGGGCTCATCTCCGAGGACAGATATCGCGGCAGACCCCATGACATCCCGTGAGACGCCAGCACACCGAGGCCTTTGACGCCACTGCGCGGAGGTGCTTTCGTTGGCTGGCAGATGCGTGATGCCTGGCGGATCGGGAAGGCTGCATGAGCCCCATCGGCGCCCGTGCCGCTCCGTTCACCATGGTTCTCGCGCTGTGCGCCTGCGCGACGCCGAGCCCGCGCTCGGTGGCGGACTGCAATGATCAGACGGTGCGCGGCTTCTGGGAGAGCCTCCAGGGCGACACCGTCCTCCTGCGGCACTGGCACGGCTCCAAAGCCAGCAGCCGTTGCCGCGAGGGCGACGATGCAGCCTCCTGCGAGGCGCGTGCGCGTGCCGGGCTGGCTCGCCGGATCTCAGCCGGACGGCCTGTTCATGGCTGCATCAGCGAGCCGGGCGGCACCTGCCTGGTGGTGCGTCACGATGGGGAGGTGTCCACCGTGCGTCATGAGGGGAACGGGTGGGACAACCTGGCCAGAGCTCTCTGGGGCCGCTGGGGCCGCGACGAGGTCGAGCTGCTCACCGTGGGCAGCGGAGAGGCGCGCACGGCGACCGCGTCCGCGCCGCGGGAGGAGGAGAGCGCGCGCTTCCGGCTCCTCTTGCGGGCTCCGTCCGCGACGCAGGCCAGGGCGGAGATCAAGCGAGCCGCGGGGGAATGGCCGGCGCTGAAGGTCAACATCTGGTCGTCGATGTCCGACCCCCCGGACTGGCTGGACGCGTCCGTCTCGTGCCGGCCCAAAGACAAGCCGCATCCGAGCACGCACACAGGGCCGTGGCACTGCCTCGCCGGGCCGTCCGACCCCAAGGAGCTGAGCCCCAACGAGTGCTACCCGAGCGAGAAGGCCTGCGCCTCCGGCCGCGAGGAGCTGATGGACGAGGTCCGCTTTCGGGGGGGCCGCCCGGAAGAGATCGGGACTTGCTCAGCGGCCCCTCGGGTCCACTGTTACGCGATGAAGAAGGATTACTCGAACCTGGGAGCATGGCAGTCGTACCGATCGTACTTCTGCTTCCCCACGCGCGAACGATGCGAGAAGCTCCGGCCGGAGCACCCCTGGCACGCGAGCGTCGAGTCGGCGTGCTTCGAGGCCGGGTCCGGGGTCAGCGGCGGCGGCTGACGGGAGCGGGATCAGGTCCACATGAGCGTTTCCGGATCCCAGCGCTTCCACGCGCCGTCGATCTCCTTGAAGAGGTCATTCCCTCCAGCCACCGTCTTGAAGCGCGCCTTTTGCATCTTGGCCACGAAATCGGCCGCCTTGCCGGCGTAACTCGTGGTGACTTCCTTCCCGGAGACCGAGTGCAGGGTCACGACGATCTCCTCGGCGCTCACCTCGGCGATTGCATAACCGTGCGTGTTGCTCTCCGAATGGGCGAGGTGCGGGTTCACCTTCGTCTCGGTGTCGAGCACGAGGTCGTCGATCTGGAGCGCGAGCAGCGGGGCCGCGGGGATCTGGCTCAGGACCGGATCGGACTTCACCTGCGAGCTCAGCTCGTCGCGGAAGGGCGTCGAGGAGACGGCGCCCGTCATGAATTCGACGATCTTTTTCGCGGGATCCTGCTCGGCCCAGGGCGTGCCGACCATGAACGTGTGCAAATCGCCGGTCAATGCGACGACGTTGCCGAGCCCGCCGATCTTGCCGAGCAGCTCGTTGCGTTTGTCGCGGAAACCGTCCCAGCCCTCGACGCCCATGTAGAAGCGGCGCTGCACGTTCGCCGGAATGCCCACGACCTGCCGCAGATCGACCTGGACCGGGACGATGTTGAACTCGTTCGCCCATACCTTCCACGTCTTCGTGGAGCCCGTGAGCGTCTCGAGGAACCAGGCCTCCTGCGCCTCGCCCATGACGTCCTGGGTCTTGGGATCCGCGGCGTAGCGGAGCGTGCTGAAGACGTCGAACGCGTCCTTGTGGACGAAATAACGCGTGCCGATCTGCGCGTAGAAGCTGACCTTGTTGAGGTCGAAATACGAGAGGCCCCGCGATAGGCCCGTCGGGTCGATGGTCGGGATGGGCGGCTCGGGCGGATTCGCGCCGCCGTTGATCTGCGCGACGACGGCGTTGATGTAATCGACGCTCACGTTGCCCGTGACCTTCGTGGCGTCGTACTCCGCGGCCATTGCGGCTTGCGAGAGGACGTCCTTGTAAAGGCCGCCCGCGTACGTCTCGATGTCGACGTAGGGCGTGGCGATCGTGGGGCCGGGCAAGCCGCCGGGCGAGGCCGTGAGCGTGGCCTGGTCGAAGATGACCGCGCCGGGGAAGGCGTCCTCGGCGATCAGGTGATCGGGCCGGTAGCTCCGGAGGTCGGTCACGACCAGGTGGATGTGCTTGCCGAACGTGAAATCACGATAGATGCGGATGTCGTTCGGGTAATCGGCGGCCGGGTCGTACTTGAAGTCGGGGTCGTCGGCATAATCGACGGGCTGGTACTCGAACCAGGCCTGGTTCGCGGCCTTCCGGCGCGCGACGTCGAGCTCGCTCGCGCGGCCGCTCAGGTAATTGCCGTTCGCGCCCCAGCAGTCGTTCGAGAACTCGTGATCGTCCCAGGTCGGGATCATCGGGAACTTTTCGTGAATGGCCTGGAGCGCAGGGTCGGAGCGATAGGTGCGGTAGAGATCGCGGTAGTTGTCGAGCGATTTCGCCGCGTAGAATTTCTCTTCGCCGTTCGCCCCGAGCTCGATCGCCGAGGCGGGGTCGTGGAAGACGACCTTGCGCGCGTCGTCCGGCGTCTGGAACGAGGGGTCGCCCGTGGTCTCGTAAATGTAATCGCCGAGGTGCACCACGAAATCGAGCTCCTCGTTCCCCAGCGCGAGGAGGGTGTTGTAATACCGTCCGACAAAGTCCTGGCAGGAGACGAAGGCGAAGCGCACCGGCACGTCCGCGTCCTCCGCGGGCGCCGTCTTCGTGCGGCCGACGCGGGAGACGTAATGGATCCCGCCGCGCTCGTAGACGAATCGATAGTAGTAGGTCTTGCCGGGGTCGCCGACGATGCGCGCCTTGACGCAGTTGTCGTAGGCGGCGAGGGCGCGGAGCTTGGTGGGCCCGGAGACGGGCTTCGTGAATGCGGCGTCGAGCGCGACCTCGAGCTCGATGTCGAGGTCCCAGCCCGCCTTTTCGCCGTCGACGACGCGCGTCCAGACGACGACGCTCTCGGGGCGCGGATCCCCCGAGGCGACGGATTGCGGGAAATATGCCTTCCCGTCCACGAGCTCGCGATTGCCCGCGGGGTTCGAGTCATCGCCGCCGCATCCAGGAACGAAGGCGGCGCCGACGGTGACGACGGTTGCGCGAAGGAAGCTTCTACGGCTCAGCATGATCGAAATGTGCCAGAGCCGGGGGGCGCAGCAAAAGCCCGAACGGATGCTTTTTGTTCTGCGTGAAAGCTAGATGCGGTCGCGCGACGCCCGTTCACCCGTGGGCGGGAGCCGCACGGTGAACGTCGAGCCTTTTCCGAGCTGGCTCTCGACGTCGATCGTGCCGTTCATCAGCTCCACGAGGTGCTTGACGATACTGAGGCCGAGGCCCGTGCCTCCGAGGTCGCGCGAGCGGCCCGCGTCGACGCGGTAGAAGCGCTCGAAAATGCGGCCGAGGTGCGCCGGCGGGATGCCGGGGCCGTCGTCCTTGACGCTGATCTCGACGCCGCCGCCGGCCTTCGGGCGCGCAGCGACGACGACGTGCGCGCCCTCGCCGGCGTACTTCGTGGCGTTGTCGCACAGGTTCATGAGGACCTGCTCCATGGCGCGGCGATCGATGCGCGCGGGCAGCGGGCCCTCGGGCCGCTCGATGCGAAGCTCGACCTTGCGGCGCCGCGCAGCCTCGTCGAGCAGCCGCGCGACGTGCGTGACGGCGGGAGTCACGTCCTGCTCGACGAGCTTCAAGCGGTAGTTCTTGCTCTCGATCTTCGAGAGATCGAGCAAGTCGTCGACGAGCTGCCGCAGGCGCTTGGCGTGACGATCGATGACGTCGACGAACTCGGCGGCTTCCTCGGGCTCGGCGAGCGCGCCGGCGAGGAGGGTCTCGGCCGCGGTGCTGATGGCCGTGACCGGGGTGCGGAGCTCGTGCGAGACGTTCGCCACGAAGTCGGTGCGGATCGTCTCCAGGCGCCGGAGGTCCGTGACGTCGTGGAAGACGGCGATGAGGCCGCGATCGTTGGTGGTCTGACGATCACGATCCTTGCGGCTCGGGAGCTTGGAGACGCGCACGAGGAGCTTGCGCGGGAGCAAGCCCGAGAGCTCGACCTCGCGCACGACGGCCTCGCTGCTCGCGGCGGCGCGATCGAGCGCCTCCTGGAGCGAGGCGTTGCGGATGACCTCGATCACGCTCTTGCCGATCGTGCCTTCGCCGACGAGTGTCATGCCGCGCAGCGCGCGGTTCGCGAGGACGATCCGCGCGTCGCCGTCGGTGACGAGCACGCCCTCGTTCATGCCGTCGAGGATCGAGGCGAGGAGATCACGCTCGTCGCGGAGCTCTTCGATCGCCGCGAGGAGCTCGCTCGAGAGGCGGTTCAAGGCGCGGCCGAGCTGCGCGGTCTCGTCGGTGCCCTGCGCGGGCGCGTGGATCGCGAGGTTGCCGCCGGCCATCGCCAGCGCGGCCTCGGTCAAGCTGCGGACGGGGCGCGTGAGCAGGTACGTGCCGAACGCGCTCATCGCCACGGCCGCGGCGATCGCGACGGCGATGCCCACGAGCAAGAAGAGGCGCGCGCTCCCGATGGCGGCGTCGACGCCCGTGAGCGGTACGGCGATGCGCACGACGGAGACGCCATGCTCGGGCCTCGGGTAGCGGCGCGCGGCGTAGATCATGCGCTGGCCGAGGGTGCCGCTGTAGCGGAACGCGCTGCCCGTGCCGGTCGCGAGCGCGGAAGCGATCTCCTCACGCGAGGCGTGGTTCTCGGTCCGCGAGACTTCGTCCGGCGTGAGCTCGGAGTCGCCGAGCACGGCGCCGCCCGGGACGATGAGCGTGACGCGTCCGCCGGAGAGCGCGCCGAGCTCGTCGGCGAGCGCGTCGAGCGTGGCGCCCTCGGCGCACGGGGCGGCCTCGCAGCGGCGGCGGACGATGTCCTCGCAGAGGCGAAGCTCGCCCGTGAGCTGCACCATCGTGCGCTCGATCATGAGCGCTTCGAGCGAGCGGGTGCCGAAGCGCTCGATCGCGAAGCCCGCGACGAGCATGAGGACGACCGACGCGATGATGAGCTTCGCGCGGATGCCGAGGCGGCCGATCATTCGTCCGAGGGCGTGGAGAGCTCGCCGGGCTCGGCGCGGAAGCGGTAGCCGACGCCGCGCACGGTCTCGACGTAGTCACCGGCGAGGCCGAGCTTTTCGCGCACGCGCTTGACGTGCGTGTCGACGTTGCGGGCCGTGACGTCGACGTGCGAGCCCCAGACCTCGTCGAGCAGGACGTCGCGGGTCATGACGCGGCCGCGGCGGTCGAAGAGCACGACGAGCAGCTTGAACTCGAGCGCGGTGAAGGAGATCTCCTCGCCATTCACCCAGGCGCGGTGCGCGGCGCGATCGACGCGCAGGACGCCGAAATCGATCTTCGCGCCGTCCGTCGGCGTGCCCTCGGCGCGGCGCAGGATCGCGCGAGCCCGCAGGATGAGCTCGCGGACCGAGAAGGGTTTGACCACGTAGTCGTCGGCGCCGAGCTCGAAGCCGACCACGCGGTCCACCTCTTCGCCTTTGGCCGTGACCATGATGACGGGGATGCTGGCCGTCTCCGGGCTCTGCTTGAGGCGCTTGCACACCTCGGTGCCCGGCATGTCGGGGAGCATGAGATCGAGGATCACGAGGTCGAACGGCTCTTCTTTGACCGCGCGGAGCGCAGTCTCGCCGTTCATCGCGGAGACGACGTCGAACCCCGCCTGCTTGAAGTTGTAGGACAGGACGCGCTGAAGGTCGCGCTCGTCCTCGACGATGAGAACGTTCGTCGGCATGCGTGGGCCCCACCTCTAGCAGCCTTGTGTGACAGGCGCGTGGCGCGCGGTCCAGCATGTGGGCGAGCCGAGCCATGGGGGCCCGCGGCCCTGCCGCGAAGGCAATAACGACAGTCCGGCGCGAGCTTTCCTTGCGCGCACGCCCTCTTTCTTCTAGTAGGGGCGCCTCATGGCTCTGGAGCGCACTCTTTCCATCGTCAAGCCCGATGCGGTCGAGAAGAACCACACGGGCGCGATCATCGCCCGCCTCGAACAGGAGGGCTTCATCGTTCGCGCGATGAAGCGGGTCCACCTCAGCCGCGCCGAGGCCGAAGGCTTCTACGCGGAGCACCGTGGACGCGGCTTCTTCGACGAGCTCGTCACGTTCATGTCCCGCAGCCCGATCGTCATCATGGCGCTCGAGCGCGAGGACGCGATCGCGAAGTACCGCGAGGTCATCGGCGCGACGAACCCCGCGAACGCCGCCGAGGGCACGATCCGCAAGCTGTACGCCGCGAGCGTCGGCGAGAACGCGGTGCACGGCTCGGACAAGCCCGAGTCCGCGGCGCGCGAGATCGCCTACTTCTTCGCCGGCTACGAGGTTTCTCCTCGCGCGTGACCGGATCGGAGCGCGGAGAAACACCGCTCGCCATCGCGCGCGGCGCGGTCCGTGAGGGCCTCGCCGCGCTCGAAGGTTTTTCCGATTTGCTCGGCTCGCGCCGCATCGGGCCACGCGCGCTCGCGCAAGCGAGGAGCGAGATGGTCCCGGCCTGCGAGGCGCTCCGCGCGTCCCTTTCCGAGCTCGAACAAGCGTTCGTCGCGGCGTTCTCCTCCGATGAGGAGGCCCAAGAGCAAGCCCGTACCCTCGGCGCACACGCAGGCGCGTGTGTCACTGCTCTCTCGTCCGCTCTCTCCGACGGGGGCTCGCTCTCCGATGCGCGGCGGCGGCTCGCGCTGGAAGCCGCCGTGCGCAAGCATGGAGCGGAGCTCCGGGACGCGTTCGCGGTCGCGGAGCTCTTCGCCGCGTCCGTCGCGCCCACACGCACGGAGCTCGATCTCGTGGACGTGCTGGAGCAACGGTTCGGCGCGAATCGATCCGCCGAGGAGGGGGTGGTTCGGATCGCGGTGGATGCGCCGCGGCCTTCGTGGCTCGTGGCGGATCGGCACGTGCTCGGCGGGCTCGTGGAGCTCGCCGCGCCGATCGCCTCGCGGCGCGGGACGGTGACGGCGCGGCTCGGCGTGGCGCGTTCGTCCGGGGGTGGGCTGCTCGTTCGCTTGAGCCCGGCGCCGCGGAACGCCGCAGCGACGCGGCTCGTGCTGTCCGTGACGGCGCGGGGCGAGGTGCCGGGTTCGCTCGGGGTCGCCCGCGTGGCTGCGCGTCGCGCGAAGCTCGGGCTCACGATCGACGTGGCGGCGGGGATCGTGTCGATGGAGAGCGAGCGCGAGGCGCCCTGAAATCCGTGCTATCTCGGCCGGGATGACGAACCTCGCCGACTCCCTCGCGCCGCTCGTCTCGGCCACATTCGCCGATCGTTCCCTGCTGAAGGATCCCGAGCACGAGCGCGCCGTGCTGCAGACGATCGACGCGCTCGATCGTGGCGTTCTCCGCGTCGCCGAGCCCGTCTCCGAGGGCAACTGGGTGACGCACGCGTGGGTGAAGCAGGCCATCCTGCTCTACTTCGCCGTGCAGAAGATGTCGGTGATGGAGGCGGGGCCGCTGGAGTTCCACGACAAGATCCCGCTCAAGCGTGGTCTCGAAGCCGCGGGCGTGCGCGTGGTGCCGCCGGGCACGGTGCGCTACGGCGCGTTCCTCGAGCCGGGGGCGATCCTGATGCCGGGCTACGTGAACATCGGGGCGCGCGTGGGCGCGGGGACGATGGTCGATACGTGGGCGACCGTGGGATCGTGCGCGCAGATCGGTCGCGATTGCCACCTCGCAGGCGGCGTCGGGATCGGCGGGGTGCTCGAGCCGCCGAGCGCGCAGCCCGTGATCATCGAGGACGGGGTGTTCGTCGGGTCGCGCGTGATCGTGGTCGAAGGCGTGATCGTGGAGCGCGAGGCGGTACTCGGCGCGGGCGTCGTGCTGACGGCGTCGACGGCGATCCTCGACGTGACGGGGTCCGAGGTCGTGGAGCACCGCGGCCGCGTCCCGGCGCGCAGCGTCGTCATCCCCGGCATGCGGCCGAAGCGTTTTCCAGCGGGCGAGTTCGGCGTGCCCTGCGCGCTCATCATCGGAAAGCGGAGCGAGTCGACCGATCGCAAGGTGTCGCTCAACGCGGCGCTGCGGGACTTCGCGGTGGCCGTATGAGCGGGGGCGAAGCGCGGCTCGTCGAGACGCTTCTTTGGCTCTGCAACATTCCCTCGCCGATCGGAGAGGAGCGCATGATCGCCGATGCGGTCATGGCGCGCGTCTCCCGCGCGTCGCTCGCCGCGCCGCCGCGTCGCCACGGAGATTCGATCGTCGTGCCCGTCACGCGAGGCACAGGCGGGCCACGTGTCGCGCTCGCGGGGCATCTCGACGTCGTGCGGACCTCGCACGATGGTCCGCCGCGCGTGGAGGGTGACAAGCTCTACGGCCCCGGCGCCTCGGACATGAAGTCGGGCCTCGCGCTGATGCTCGATCTCCTGGAGCACGGGGCGCGCGAGTTCGCGGGCACCGATCTCACGTTGATCTTCTACGCGCGTGAAGAAGGTCCCTACGCGGAGAACGAGCTCGGCCGGGTGCTGGCAGACGATTCCGAGGCGACGGCCGTGGATCTCGCCGTCTGCATGGAGCCGTCGGACAACAAGCTGAGCCTCGGCGCGTCAGGCTCGATCCACGCGCGTCTGATGTTCGAGGGCCGCACCGCGCACAGCGCGCGGCCATGGCAAGGCGAGAACGCAATCCACAAGGCCGGCCCCTTCCTCACCGAGCTCGGCGCGCGCGAGCCGCGCACGGTGGTTCTCGATGGTCTCATCTACCGCACAGTCACGTCCGCAACCCTCGCCGAGGGCGGCCGCGGTCGGAACGTCATCCCCGACGCATTCACGCTGAACCTGAACCACCGCTTCTCGCCCGACACCTCGATCGCCGAAGCACAACGCGAGATCGAAGCACTGGTCGCAGGCCGCGCAAAGATCGAGTGGACCGATCTCTCCCCATCCGCACCCCCACACGCCTCACACCCACTCGTCGTCGCACTGAAGGACGCAGGCGTGGCCGGCGTGGAGGCAAAGCAAGCATGGACCGACGTGGCGCGCTTCGCCGCGCTCTCCGTGCCCGCCGTGAACTGGGGCCCCGGCGTGAACGCGCAAGCGCATCAACGGAACGAGTGGACGTCGATCCCACTGCTCGTGGAAGGTCGCGCAATCCTCGGTCGGTTCTTCGAGGCGCTCGGGCGGCGGTAGCGTTTGTTCTTGGGGCGCCTCGCTGGGGCGTTGCCCCAGGCCCCACCAGGGGCTGTCCGCCCCTGGACCCGGACCAGCGCAAGCGCTGGACCCGGGGTCGATGAACTGCGCTCCGCGCAGTTCATCGAACAGGCCGAGGAATGAGCCCTGCCAACCGAGACAGCCGCACTGCCATTTCAACTGGCAACGCTGTCTCACGGGCCCGGTGGAAGAACCGCGCATCGCGCGGTTCTTCCATCCCGAGTCCAGGGCTTGCCCTGGTCCGGGTCGAGGGGCGGATAGCCCCCGCGGGGTCCGGGGCAGCGCCCCGGCGCGGCGGCGCCTTCAGGGCAGCGCCCCGGCGCGGCGGCCTCGGCCTAGCCGCCGACGTGCACGAGTGAGTACACGGCCGGCTGCGTGTTTTCGCTGTCGAGGCGCGATCGTCCTGCCAGGAAATCGAGCTCCACGACGAATGCGAATGCTGCGACGATCCCGCCTTGCCTGCGGGCGAGCTCGGCTGCTGCGCTCGCGGTGCCGCCTGTGGCGAGTACGTCGTCGACCACGAGCACACGCGCGCCTTTCGGGATCGAGTCCATGTGCATCTCGAGCTCGGCCTCGCCGTATTCGAGCGCGTAGGTCAGCCGATCCGTCTTCCAGGGCAGCTTGCCGAGCTTGCGCACGGGAACGAAGCCTGCGTTGAGACGCGTCGCGACGGCGCCGCCGAAGATGAACCCGCGTGACTCGATGCCCACCACGACGTCGATACGCTCGCCGATGAACCGCTCTGCGAGCAGATCGATCGTGATGTGCAGCGCCCGCGGATCTGCGAGCAGCGGCGTGATGTCCTTGAACAGGATGCCGGGCTTCGGGAAGTCGGGCACGTCCCGCAGCTTCGATTGCAGGTACGCGAGCGCATGCGCCCCGGGCAGCTTGTCGGGATCGAACGTGGTCGTCATCGCGGAGAAGACTAGCCCTCGTGTTCTCCGAGGGAAACGGCCGCGCACGTCGCCACGCAGAGGTCGCGGTGCTCCGGCGAGGTGAGATCCAGCGTGAGCGGTGTGACTCCCACTGCGCCCTCGTCGAAGGCCTCGGTGTCCGAGCCGTGCACGTGATCGTGCCGCACCCCGCCGCCGCCGATCCACAGGTACTCCTGCCCGCGCGGATCCTCCCGGAAGATCACGCTCTCCGTGTAGAGCCGCGCGCCGAGCTTCGTGGGACGAACGGACCACGCATCGCCCGGCGGCACGTTCACGTTGAAGAGCGGCGCGCGAGGCGTCGGCGTACGCCGGAAGGCCGTGAGCGCCTCCATCGCGATCCGCGCTCCGATCGCGGCCGCCGCGGCGCGATCGGCCTTCGCGTCGGCTGACACTGCGACTGCCGGCACCCCGCGCATCGCTGCCTCGCGCGCGGCCGCGACCGTGCCCGAGTAGAACACGTCGACGCCCAGGTTGAGCCCGTGGTTCATCCCCGACACCACGAGATCGGGCTTCCGCGGCAAGACCCGGCCGCTCGAGTGCATCGCCACGTACACGCAGTCGGCCGGCGTCCCGTCGATCGCGAACACGTCCTCCGAGACCTTACGAAGCCGTAGGATCCTGTGCAGGCTGAGCGAGTGGCTCGTGGCGCTCTGGTTCACCTCGGGCGCGCACACGATCACGCGGCCGTACGGGGCGAGCGCCGCGTGCATCGCGCGCAGGTTCTCCGCGGCGTAGCCGTCGTCGTTCGAGAGCAGGATCAGCGGGCGAGAGTCCTCCACGGGTCATCCTCCGAGCAGGCGCTTCGGCAAGGCGAGGGCGAGCTCGAAGACCGCGGCGATGCGGCCGAACAAGCCCGCCCCGCCCCGGGCGCGCGCCATCGCGAAGGCAATCTTGCGCAGCACCGGCGTGTACGGGTACCACCAGAGCTCGCGCGCGGCCTTGTTGCGATCCTCGAGGACGAACTGCGGGCGCGTGAGCTCGCCGAGGGCGTGCGGGCTGTTCGTGATGCCGTACCCGCTCTCGCCCGTGCCCGTCCAGGGCGCCGCGGCCACGGCCGCCGTGAACCCGTGGTTGTTGATCGTCACCACGCCCGTCTTGAGGCGCCGCGCGAGCTCGTGCGCCGCGCCCACGCGCCGCGTCCATACGCTCGTCGTCAGGCCGAAACTCGACGCGTTCACCCGCGTGATCGCGTCCTCGGCGCCGTCCACGAGCACGATCGGCAGGATCGGCCCGAACGTCTCTTCCCTGAGCAGCGGCGTGTCCTCGCGATCGAGCTTCACGACCGTAGGCGCGAACGCGAGCGATCCCGCCTCGGGCGCGCCGCCCGCGAGCACCTCGGCGCCGGCGGCCTCGGCCTCGGCGAGGTGACGCCGCACGATGTCGCATTGCCGCGACGTCGTCAGCACGGCCGTGTCGCGGCCCGGCTCGAGCTTCTTCGTCAGCTCCACGAGGCGCGGCACGAGCTTGTCCGCGATCTTCCGATCCACGTACACGCGCTCGATCGACGCGCAGTTCTGCCCGGCGTTCGTGAACGCGCCCCACACGATGCCGTTCGCCGTCCGCTCGATCGGCGCGTCCGCGAGCACGATGGCCGCGTCCTTGCCGCCGAGCTCGAGCGAGCACGGGATCAGCCGCTCCGCGCAGCGCACCGCCACGCGCCTGCCCGTCGCCACGCTGCCCGTGAACACCACGATGTCCGCTTCGTCGACGACCGCCGCGCCCACGTCCCCACCGCCCTGCACGAGCGCGAGCAGCCCGTCCGGCAGGAGCCCTTCGAACAGCGATGCCACGAGCGCGCCGGCCCGCGGCGTGATCTCGCTCGGCTTGAACAGCACCGCGTTGCCCGCGAGCAGCGCCGGCACGATCGTCCGCAGCGGGATCGCCACGGGGTAATTCCATGGCGTGATGAGCCCGACGAGCCCACGCGGCGCCTTGTGGATCCGGCCGAGCTTGCCGGGATACGCGAGCGGATCGAACTCGACCGTCGTGCCTTCGAGCAACTCTTCGATCGCGTCGGTCCAGTACTCGACGAGGTCCGCGTTCGGCAGCACCTCCGCGAGCGCCGCCTCCTCGACGGGCTTGCCGCACTCGCGATGCACGAGGTTCGCGATCTCCTCGGCGCGCGCGAGGATGCGCTGCTTCACGGGCGCGATCACGCTCGCCCGCTCGCGCGCCGTCTTCGCGGCCCACGCCTTTTGCGCCTCGCGCGCCTTGCGCGCGAGCGCCGGGACCTCGCTCGGCGACGTGGCCGTCACGGCCGGCAGGGCGGATCCATCGAGCGGGCTTTGCGTGGGGAAGGGGCCGCTCGCCCCGTCCGTCGCCGGCGTCGCTCGCGGCGCGCTCGGCGCGCTCGTCTCGTTCGTCTCGTTCGTCTCCGGGGCGTCGCCCTGCGCCTCGGCCGCTTGCCCATCTTGCTGCACGTCCATGCGGCGCGGAGCCTACCATTCCACCTCGGGCTCTGCGCCACCCGCGTTCGAAACGAAGAAGCCCCGAGGCGTGGGGACCTCGAGGCTTCCTCGATGGTGCGCCGCTCTCGCGGCGACCTTCACGGCACGTTGATGGTGACGGTGTTCGCCTTCTGGCAGTTGATCACGGCCGACTGACCCGGCGTGAGCCACTTGGCCTTCGTCGGGTTCGTCTCGCCGAGATCGGCGAGCCGGATGAACTTCGGACCGCAGTCGACCTCGAGCGCCTCGCCGGTGTTACCGACCAGCTTGCCGGTCAGGAACACGAGCGACTGCTTGTTCGACGTCACGGTCAGGATCCCGCGCGTCGCCGGCAGCGTCGCCGGATCCTTCGCCGGCGGGGCTTCCGCCGTCGGCGCGGCGCTGGCGCTCGTCGCGGGCGCGGCCGAAGCGCTGCCCGCGGGCGCGGCCGACGCGCTCGCGGGCGGAGCGGCCAGGGCGCTGTCCGACGGCGCCGGCGCCGTCTCCGCGGTGGCCG
>NZ_JASBQE010000005.1 GCF_029960785.1 Polyangium sp. 15x6 | reverse complement strand
GGGAGGAAGCGGGGCTTTGCCCCGCACCCCAGCAGGGGGCTGTCCGCCCCCTGCACCCCGGACCAGGCACGGCCTGCACCGAAGGCCGATGAACCGCGCAATGCGCGGTTCATCGGACGGGAGCTACGGAATCCAGGTCCAGTTCTTCGAAGTCCAGTTTTGATTGGGTTGGACGCTGGTGGTCCAGGTGGGCCACGCCGTGAGGACCAACCCTCGCCCCTCTGCTACGCTAAAGACCTTGTTCGACTCGTTGATCAGGCGGCGGTTGACCGTGTCATAGCGCCACTGCTGATTGACGCTCATCGTGTTACAGACGTACAGGTGAACCTTGTCGGCCCATTGCGTCATACCGTCGGGGCGCCCGGTGAGATCGGCATCGATGCACATGTGGGGCGCCAGGTAAGGATGAATGCGGCCCATCGAGTCCATCGACCACTTCTGGGCGTCGGCGCTGCTGCATGTCGCGGCAAGGAGGTTCGTGCCATTGCTCGTGCCTCCATTTTCCAGGGCAAGACAGTAGCCTCCATCATTCTGCAGGCGCTGGAAGGTTGCGCTTTCCGGGCCCGTCACGAAGTGCCCCTCCGCGCCCACGTCATTCATGTTGATCCAGACGTTGGTTTGCCACGGAACCACCGAAAACAGTTTCCTATTTTCGTACGGCGTCTTCGGTGGACTGTAAATGTAATTCGGATTCAGAGCGCTACACGCAATGTGCCCGCTCTGGCCGGCTCCCTGGGCGGTGGTGAGAACCCACGTGTCTCGATTGTTGCGATCGACACAGGCATATCGCTGCGAGGTCGAACAGCCCAGATCGTTCCAGCGACCGGTGTCGCCCGAGTAGGACGTGCAATCCTCGGCGCCACCTGCGTCATTGGGCTCTCCGGCTGACCACGACCATACAGCCTCGGCCATCTTGTTGTTGTCGACGAGGTTGAGGTTCAGCCTCGTCATGTTGCAATTGAGCGCTGCGGCGATATTCATGTGAACGGAGTCCCGGTCTTCGAGCTCGGCGAACTTGATGGTCGAGCTCAGCAAGCTCAAGGACGTGTACGTAGGAGCCAGCGCCGTACCGTCTTGCGTGCACGCCCCGGAATCGAACACCTGGACGGTATTGCCAGGCCAGCCCTTCAGGCTTCCGTATTGGTTCGAAGTCCAGACCCAACCGTTGCAGCTATTCGGCCCCGTCATGATGAGCTGCTTTCCCGAGTAGATGACGTCGTTCAATGTTGGAAGGTTCGAGCCCAACGTTCCCCCCATGTTCGTCCAATCACTCGGCCGAAAAACCAGATCGCCGGCGAAAAAGTCGACAGCAGCTTCGAAGTCGCCAGCGTAGCCGTTGCTGCAGACGTAGTCCTCCAGCGCAAAGACGACGATCTCTTTCGGGTTGGCGTCCAGCCAGTTGCGAATCTCTTCCACGGCCGCATAAAAAGGCCGATCGCCGGCGGCGCACCCAGCTCCATTCGACTGCCCGTGACAGAGGCGAATCCCGCCATTGACGTAATGAAGGTCCAGCATCAAGGCGCGGACCCCCATGTTCAACTGCTCGGTCATGCTATTCTGGTGCTCCCAGAACGCATAGCCGTCGGACTGGTTGTTGAAGGCGTTATGGGCCGACAGCAGCATCAGGGCATTGATGGGCTGATTGTTCAAGAATGTCCGTTGATGCCTGAGTCCGCCGACGACCCAGCCGGGAGGGTAGCTCGTATCCGATCGAGTACCATTCCGGCACATTCCCGCGACGTTGTTCAGTCCGCGATCGCACGCGCCGGCGTCCCACCACTCGGCATTATCGATTGTACACGCCGGTTGGTCGATCTGCCCGCAGTTCGGATCGCCAATCGTAAAAGCAGCAAGCGCCTCCTGGCTGGTGAATGCGAAGGTGACGAGCAAGCTACCAACAAATGCCTTTTTCATAGCTCCGACCTCTTTGGTCGTGCTCTACCCGGACGTCCCGGTCGTTCCAACCCTACGGATCAGTAGGTGGACGCAGACCGCGTCGGGCGAAGGGCGAAGAAGGAGAGCCCATGGCGGGGACGCGCTGGGGCCTTGGCCGCGCCGCCCGGCGCGTCGCTCCCGCCCGCCATGAGCTCGGCGCGGCTCTGGATACCGAGCTTCCGGTAGATCGCGACGATGTACTGATGCGCGGTTCCCGTCGTCAAACCGAGCTCCGCCGCGATCTGCTTCTCGCTCATCTTCCCGAGCAGCCGCACGACGAGCTCGCGCTCCCTCGGGCTGAGGAGAGCATCCGCCGTCATGAGGCCATGAGACCAGACGACGCGACGGAGGAACCAGGACGTCCGCTGGATGATGGCCGCCAGCCAGTCTCGGTCGGTTTCTCGAAAACGCCCGTCACCCCTGCCGCGATCGAGGCAGACGAGGACCTCCGCGCGCGGACTGGCGGAGGCGGCGCCCATGAGCCGATCGGCGATGCCGAGCGCGGGCCAAAGCTCGGCCACCTGAGGGGCGCGCTCCCACGTCCGATCGTCGACCAACTCGCGGCGGAGGAACGCGCGGTAGGAGCCGCTGGTCCCGGCGACGGCCTGCGTGTGGGGATCGGTCATGTAGGCGCGCGCCTGGGAGAAATACGCGCGGCTCAAGGCAATGTGCTCCTCCGGCGCGCGGTGATGGATGACCTGTCGTGGCCGCCAGCCACCGAGCGGATCGGGCGTTCCGGTGATCTCGCACGGCGCAGCGCGCGACGCGAGGACGACAAACGCCCTCTGCGAGTGCGTCCCCTCGCAAATGGCGTCGAGCAGCGCCGCGAGCGTGTCATCCAGCTCCTCGGCCGGGCGCCCCGCGACCTCGGCCACGACGTCGGCGATCATGCGCCATTGCCCGGCGTCGAGGGAGTCCATGCCCCCAGTGGAAAACACCCACGGGGCGCTGTCAAGCTGGTTCCCCCCTGGAGCGAGTTCGGATGGGAGGTCGTTACGCGGTGAGAAGTATTTCGAGGTATTCGAATCGTCGAAGGACGACGCGCCCGACGCGGCGATCCTCGAACGCGTCCGTGCGTCGAGAGCAGAGCTTCGGGTAGGGGGAGCTGGATGGCCCCTCCACCCTACGCCCTCAGAACAGAAGCCCGCACAGCTGACTGCCTGGGCAGCACACGTCGAGACCGCCGCCGACCTGGTCCGTGTGCGCGCAGACGCGCGAGCCCTTGCTCGGGTAGTAGTAGGCCCAGAAGAAGCACATCTCGTCGTTTGCGGACTCCCCGAAGCCGACCTGCTCGCTACTCTGGTTGTCCCAGGAGCACGTGAATCGGAAGCCACCGCCCTCGGGGATCTGGAACGGCGGGTCGTGAACCACCGTCGGCGGCTCGCTCCAGAGCCAGCCATCCACGTCGTAGACCGTCGTATCTGGCCCGTTTGCGGACGGCGTCGTCGCCACGGTCACGTCCTTGCCCCATTGATGCGTGTGCCCCGTGATCCCGAAGAACTTCGAGCCGACGAGGTCCGAGGGCAGCGCCATGAACGTCGGCCCGAGCGTCGCCTTCGAATGCGGCGCGATGTTGATGTCGGGGTTGCCGATGAAGAGGAAATCGGCCTCGTCCTTGAAGTCCGCCTCCTTCATCGTGTAGAACGTCGACGTCGCCGACACATCGATCTCGGCTTGCGACGCATTGAGGTAATGCATCTCGAGCCGCACCATCTGGTTCGGCTGCATCGTGAACGCAACGCCGTCCGGCAGCGTCAGCGTATCCTCGTGCTTCTGCGTGATCATCACCGGCGCGCCCTTCGACGGGTCGAGCGTGTCGGCGAACGGCTGGCAATCGAACGGCTCGGTCTGCTCCACCGTGTCGGCCGTCCGGTACACGATGAGGTGGTGCGAGCCGTTGGGCAGGACGTTTTGGATCCGGTGAACCCGCACGAGCTCGTCGTTCCCGAGCCGCTTCACCACGCATTGCGTCCGCTCCGTCCCGGCGGCCACCTTCACGGGGTCGAACGTCACGGTATAGGACTTCTCGCTCACGCTGCCGCCGCCGCTCCCGCCGTTGCCCCCGCTCCCACCGCTGCCCCCGCTCCCCCCACTTCCGCCCGATCCACCGGGCCCGGCGGCCCCCGCTCCGAGGTCGACGTTTCCGGAGCTCGAGCAACCGACCATTGCCAAAGAAATTGCGACCGCGGGAAGAAGCATTCTCATGGGAATCTCGCTTTCATCACGGCAAGAAGCGCGCGTGAAAACGATCATAGCCCGGCGCCGACGACGGCGTCCATGCTTTTCCGCCGAGACGCACCGACTTCCGCAATGGGCGCAATTTTAGATGAATAACCCCTCTCCCGCGAGGGGTTTGGGGGCGTAGGCTCGTCCGAGCTACGCCCCCAAGCGATGGGAGAGGGGTTGGGGGAGGGAGTCGTTCCGTGAGGATCAGGCCCGCGCCGCCCGGCGACGACGCCGGAAGGGCACGAGCAGGGCCGCGAAGAGCGCGCCGAAGAGGCCGAGCGACGTCTTCGCGTCGCTCTCGCCCGCCACGCTGCAGTCGCAGCCGCCCTCGACGTTCTCGGTGCCGCCGCCGGCCGAGCCGCCCACGCCGCCGCCGCCCGCGCCGCCTTCGCCGCTCGACTCCACCCGGCAGTTCGCGTCGCAGCCGTCGCCGTCCGTCTTGTTGCCGTCGTCGCACTGCTCGCCGGTGGTCTCGACGCCATTGCCGCAGCCCGTCGCCGTGCAGTTCGAGTCGCAGCCGTCGCCGTCGGCGTCGTTGCCGTCGTCGCAGTCCTCGCCGTCGGTCACGACGCCGTTGCCGCACGCCGTCGACTTGCACGCGTCGCAGCCGTCGCCGCTGACCTCGTTGCCGTCGTCGCACTCCTCGCCGAGCGTCTGGATGCCGTTGCCGCACTCCGTGACCGTGCAGTTCGAATCGCAGCCGTCGCCGTCGCTCTTGTTGCCGTCGTCGCAGGCCTCGCCCTCGTTGACGATCGCATTGCCGCAGTCGGGCAGCTTGCAGTTCGAATCGCAGCCGTCGCCGTCGGTCGTGTTGCCGTCGTCGCACTCCTCGGGCGCCGTCTTGATGCCGTTGCCGCAGATGCTCGGCGTGCAGTTCGAATCGCAGCCGTCGCCGTCCACCGTATTGCCGTCCTCGCAGACCTCGCCGTCCGTGAGCACGCCGTTGCCGCAGCCCGTCGCCTTGCAGTTCACGTCGCAGCCGTCGCCGTTCGTGTCGTTGCCGTCGTCGCACGCCTCGCCGACGCCGACGAACCCGTTGCCGCAGCCCGGGTTGAGGCAGTTGCCGTCGCAGCCGTCGCCGCCCACGGTGTTGCCGTCGTCGCAGAGCTCGCCGCCCGTCACGATGCCATTGCCGCAGGCCGTCGGCGTGCAGTTCGCGTCGCAGCCGTCGCCGTTCGCCGTGTTGCCGTCGTCGCAGGTCTCCGCGCCGGCGACCACGCCGTTGCCGCAGGCCGTCGGCGTGCAGTTCGCGTCGCAGCCGTCGTCGCTCACCGTGTTGCCGTCGTCGCAGACCTCGCCGTCCGTCACGAAGCCGTTGCCGCAGCCCGTCGGCTTGCAGTTCACGTCGCAGCCGTCGCCGCTCGCCGTGTTGCCGTCGTCGCAGTCCTCGCCGTCCGTCACGACGCCGTTGCCGCAGGCCGTCACGGTGCAGTTCGAATCGCAGCCGTCGCCGCTGTCCGTGTTGCCGTCGTCGCACGCCTCGCCGTCCGTCACGACGCCGTTGCCACACGCGGTCGGGGTACAGTTCGCGTCACACCCGTCGCCGTTCGTCGCGTTGCCGTCGTCGCACGCCTCGCCGTCCGTCACGACGCCGTTGCCGCAGCCCGTGATCGTGCAATTCGAATCGCAGCCGTCGCCGCTGTCCGTGTTGCCGTCGTCGCACGTCTCGCCGGCGTCGGCCTCGGCCGTGCCGTCGCCGCACGCGCCGACGTCGAGCGTCATGACGATGTGCATGCTCGAGAAGCCGATCGCCGCGGTGTCCGTCGGCTCCATGATGGCGCAGCCCGTGCCGGGCGCGCGGATGTAGCTCGGCGCCGTCTGCCCGGCGGTGTTCGAGCCGATGAAGAAGGCGTGACCGGCCGCCGTGCCGTCCGGCGAGAGGATCTCGACGACGATCTGGTCCTGCGTGTCGAAGGAGAGGTTCGGATTCAGCGGGACCGTGATGAGCGACGTCTGCTGATCCTGCACGGTCACGGCGGTGGTCGTGCCGATCTGCACGAGGTTCGCCAGCTCGAACGTCGAGCCGAGCGTGTAGAACTTGACGAAGACTTCCTGCGGGCCGCCGAACGCCTCGTCGACGCCGAACTGCACGCTGCGGATCCCGCTCGCCGGAATGCCGATGCCGAAGAGATCGAACACGCGATAATAGGAGTTCTCGGTCGTGATCTGAAGGCCGCTATTGTAGCAGGCCACCGAGTTCCCATACTCGATCGTGCTGGGATCCGTGTTTTGCGTGATAGGCGCGGCGTCGGCGAAGCTCGCGATACCGAGCAGCGCGCCGACAGACATCACCCCGAAGAACCCTCGCTTGATCATCATACCCTCCACGCCTCCTCGACGGCCGGCGTCGCAAGCGTCCCCCGCCCCCGCCGCTCACGCGGCGAGAGACGAGACTTTCGGGACTCGGGCCAGAGGATGGTCAAATATTGCCGGCCAAACGATCATGGATCCGATCCCGAGGCAAGAGCCGAGTGCATGACCGGCACATTTTTTACCCCGGGGCGAACCGCGGACGAACCGCGCCGGTGACTCAGCCCAGGGCTCGCCGCGCGGCGTGCTCGAGCTCCGTGCGTCGTGCCTGTACGCTGTCGAAGAGAGCCAGTTGCCCTTTGCCGCGCACCAGGTTGTGCTCACCCCGCGCCGGGAATCGCAGCGCGTCGAAGCCGAAGTACACCTCGCGCAGCGCGTCCGCGAGAAACCGCGCCGAGAGCTCCAGGCATATCGTCGCGAGCCCGTCCACGATCGCCCCCGCCTCCTCGGCCGAGACGAGCCCCGCGCCCCGCGCGATCTCGCCGTACCCCTCGAGCGCCGCAGCGAACGTATCCGCGTCGATCGCCACGTGATCGACGTTCTCGCCCGCCGGGTTGCACCAGGACCGAAGCGCATCGCCCATCTCGAAGGGCCAGATCATCCGGCCGAGTGTATCCAGATCCACGAGACACGTGGCCCGTTCGCCCCGGAACAAGAGATTCGATATTTTGAGATCTCCATGCACGTGCCGAAGCGGGAGCCCCGAGAGATCCGGGAGCCGAGCAGCCGCAGCGAGCAGGCGCCGCGCGAGCGGCTCGACCTCGCCGAACAGCCGATGCCCCGCATGCGCGTCGAGCGCGGCCTCCAGCGCGCCAAGGTGCTTCTTCGTATCGTGCACCCCCGCCCGCACGTGCCGGTAGTCATGCACGAGATCGAGGACGGCCGCGTGAAACCGCGCGACCATGCGGCCCGCCTCGCGCGCGAAGCCCGGGCCCGGCAAGCGGTCGTGGCTCTGTCCTTCCACGAACGAAAGCGCCCGCCACGACCGCCCCTCCTCGTCGTCGACCCAGAGCGCGCCATCATCCGTGCGCAGAGGCCGCGGCGTCACCAAGCCCTTTCGCGCGAGGTGCGCGGTCACGGCGTCGATGTCCTCGTTCACCACCCCCGCAAACACCGGGTGCAGCCGCTGCACGATGACCTTCCCCGCAAGCCCCTCGACAAGGAACGTGCGGTTGATGAGGCCCCCGCCATGGGGCCCATGGGCCCTGCCGTCGAGGTCACGATAGCGCGCGAGGATCCAAGCCGGAATCGACTCCATCAGCGCGCGAGGATGCACCGAGAGCCGGTTTTTCACAAGAACACCGCTGTCTCGTTGCGGGGCGGCCGCCGCGCCGGGGCTCTGCCCCGGACCCCGCGGGGGCTATCCGCCCCTCGACCCGGACCAGGCACGGCCTGGACCGAGGGTGGAAGAACTGCGCTCCACGCAGTTCTTCCAACGGGCCAGTGGGAGGGCGTTGCCGCTTGAAACGGCAGGGCTGCTGTCTTCGGTGGCAGGGTCGTAGCTGGTCTTGCCTCGGCCTGTTCGATGAACTGCGCATCGCGCAGTTCATCGACCCTGGGTCCAGCGCTTGCGCTGGTCCGGGTCCAGGGGTGGACAACCCCTGGTGGGGCCTGGGGCAACGCCCCAGCGCGGCGGCCCCCAGACGAGACTGATGGTCAGGCTGCGAGCGCCTGATCGAGATCGGCGATCAGGTCCGAGGCCGACTCGATCCCGACCGAGAGGCGGAGCAGATCCTTCGGCACGGGCGAGCCTTGTCCTTCCACGCTTGCGCGATGCTCGATGAGGCTCTCCACTCCGCCGAGCGACGTCGCGCGTTTCCAGAGCGACACGCGTGACGCGACCCGCACTGCCGCCTCCTCGCCGCCGCGGATCCGCATGGACAGCATCCCGCCGAAACCTCCGGCCATCTGCCGCGCCGCCACCCCGTGCGTCGGGAACGACGACAAACCCGGGTACATCACGGAGAGCACCCGCGGATGACGCTCGAGATGCTCGGCGACCGCGAGCGCGTTCTGCGACGCTGCCCGCACCCGCAGGAACAACGTCCGCATTCCGCGCACGAGCAGCCAGGCCTCGAACGCCCCTGCGATGCTGCCGACCTGCGACCGCGTGACCCGCACGCGCTCCCAGAAATCGCCCGGGTGCGCTGCTGTCAAGGTCCCGGCGAGCACGTCGGAGTGACCATTCAGATATTTCGTCGCTGAATGCATCACGAAATCCGCGCCCAGCTCGAGCGGCCTCGTCAGCACCGGCGTCGCCGACGTCGAGTCCACGCAGACGAGCGCCCCTCCCGCGTGCGCGAGCCGTGACATCTCGGCGATGTCCGTCACGCCCCAGAGCGGGTTTGCGGGCGTCTCCACCCACACGAGCCTCGTCTTGCCCGGCTCGATCGCGGCTGCGACCTTCTCCGGGCTCGTCATGTCCACGACTGACACCCGAAGGCCGAACTGCGCCCCGGGGCCACAAATCCAGCTCCGAAGCGACCAGTACATCACCTCCGGCACGACGACGTGATCGCCGCGCGAAAGGCTGAGGAACACGGCCGTCGCCGCCGCCATTCCCGAGGCGAACAGCATGCTCTGTGCTCCGCCTTCGAGGGATGTCACCAGCGCCTCGGCCTGATCGAACGTGGGATTGTCGGACCGACCGTAGACTCTGCCCGACCGGTATTGATTGTCCGGGTCTCGCAGGAAGGTCGTCGACGGGTGAATGGGCGCGACGATCGCGCGTGTCTCCTCGTCCACCCAGCCGAGCGCCTGCGCCGCAATGCTCTCCCGGGCGAACGTTCGTCCTGTGGAATCGTGCCGCATGGGCCTCCTCGACGCCCCCACTCTACCCTGAATCTCCGAGGACGCCCGGCCTCTTTTTCATTTGCCAGCGGGAAAACTCTGCGTCTCTTCGCGCAGATGGCTGCGAACGGGCATTCCTGGAAACCCCCGTCGAACGGGCGAGTCGCTCAGCTCCAGGCGAGCTCGATTCGTAACGACACCGTCTCGAGCCCCTCGCGCTCTCCGTCCCGCCGCGGCGGCTCCGCGCGCGTCGTCGGGCTTCGCGCGCCGGCGATCTCCAGCACCACGGCCGTGTATCCCTCGATCATGGGCAGGTACCAGGGCAAAAGAAACCGCGGCATGCCTTTCTGGGCGAGCAGGGTCCGCTTCGCGCCCTTCTCCAGGATCTCGAGCTCCCCGAAATCGAAATACCGGAGCGACGCGCGCTGCAATCGCTCCGCCGCCGTCGCCGGCGACACCGCCTTGAAGAACAGCTTGTAGAGCCCGCGGATGTCACGCTGGGCGACGATTCGAGCCCGCCCGCGCACCGACTCCTCGAACGACATCCCCTCCGCGCGCGCCGTGGCCTCCGTGATGGGCCGGAGCGGGAGCACGTCGTACATGGCCACGGGCAGGAACACCTGCGAGGCGAATGCGCGCACCGCCTCGTCCGGCACGTGCGCGAGCACGGCCGGGAGCCCGCCTGGGATCTGTTCATCGATGTACGAGCGAACCCCGAGGTACGTCGAGCCGCGGACATGAAAGGGGCTCTTGCCGGGCGGCACGGGCGGAGGCGACACGGTCATGCGCGCAAGCGTATCGTGCACCCGACGAAACACCAACGACCTGCGCGGGCCGCTCCTTCGGAGAGCCTATCGACGCCTGGTATGCCCCTTGCCAACCCCTCCGCCGAGAGGAGCAGAGTCATGCCTTCGAAGCCACGAGACGCCTCCCCGTACACGATCGATGCGAACACAGCGGCGTTGAATACCCTCCCCTTCGACGACACGGCGGACTTCGAGGACGCGAGCCGCGGTTACATCGGTACCTGGGATCCCCCGCTCCGGATCACGAACGAGAAAGGCAAGATTGTCTGGACCCTCGAGCCTTTCGCGGATCAAACGCGCGACGCGCCGTGCCCGCCCACCGTGAACCCGAGCCTGTGGCGCCAGGCGAGGCTGAACACGATGAACGGCCTCTTCGAAGTCACCGAGGGGTTCTACCAGGTCCGCACGTTCGACATGTCGAACATGACCATCATCGAGGGCAAAGAGGGCCTCATCCTGATCGATCCGCTGATCTCCTGCGAATGCGCCGCCGACGCGCTTCGCCTCTACCGCACGCTCCGCAATCGCCCCGACGTGAAGGTGAAGGCCGTCATTTACACGCACAGCCACGTGGACCATTTCGGCGGCGTGTGCGGCGTCGTGGATCCCGAGGACGTCCGCGCCAAACGCGTCGAGATCGTCGCCCCCGCGGGCTTCCTCGAGCACGCCGTCAGCGAGAACGTGTATGCGGGCATCGCGATGACCCGCCGGGCGCAGTACATGTACGGCCCTTATCTCGTGCCAGGTCCCCGGGGCCTGGTCGACGCGGGCCTCGGCAAGGGCCAGTCCGTCGGCCGGATCTCGATCATCGCGCCGACGAAAACCATCTCACGGACGGGCGACACGATCGAGCTCGACGGAGTCCGCATCGAATTCCACATGACGCCTGGCGCCGAAGCGCCGGCCGAGTTCGATTTCTACTTCCCGGATCACCGCGTGTTCTGCGCGGCAGAGAACGCCACGCACATGATGCACAACATCCAGACGCTCCGCGGCGCGCGCGTCCGGGACGCGCTCGCGTGGTCGAAATACCTCGGCGAGGCGCTCGACCTCTTCGGGGACAAGACCGACGTGCTCTTCGCTCAACACCACTGGCCGATGTGGGGTCGGGACAGGATCGCCTCTTATCTGGCCAAGCAGCGCGACATGTATCGCTACCTGAACGACCAGACGTTGCGAATGCTCAACAAGGGCTACACGGGCATCGAGATCGCCGAGGTCTTCGAGATGCCGCAGAGCCTCGCCCAGGAATGGTTCACCCGCGGCTATTACGGCACGGTCAGCCACAACGTCAAGGCCGTCTATGACCGGTACATGGGCTGGTTCGACGGCAACCCGACGAACCTCCACCCGCTCCCGCCCGAGCGGAGCAGCTCGAAGTACGTCGAGCTCATGGGCGGCGCCGCCAGGGTCATCGACGCGGCCGGCGCCGCGTTCGACGAGGGCGAATACCGCTGGGCGGCCGAGCTCCTCGACAAGGTCGTCTTCCACGATCCGACGAACACGAAGGCGAAGGAGCTCCTGGCAAACACGCTCGAGCAGCTCGGCTACCAGGCCGAGGCCGCGACGTGGAGGAACTTCTACCTGATGGGCGCGCAGGAGCTGCGCCACGGCGTGGCGATCCCTGGCGACGCTCCGTCGCCCGACGCGAGCATGTTCTCCGCGATGACGCTCGACATGATCTTCGATTCACTCGGCGCGCGCCTGAAGGGCCCGCTTGCGCGCGATCCCATCCTCATGAACTGGACCTTCGAGGACACCGGCCAGCACTACGCCGTGGAGGTATCGAATGGGGCCCTGAGCTACGTGCTCCACGCGCGTGAGGGCGCGGACGTGACGGTGACGACGACACGCACCACATTCGACGAAGTCCTGCGCGGACAGCTCTCGTTCCGCGATGCCATCACGACGAACGCGCTCCGGCTCGAAGGGAGCGCGCCCAAGTTTCTCCATTTCCTGAAGCTGCTCGACGATGGAAACCCCACATTCCCCATCGTCACGCCGAGGTCGGACATCGAGGCGGCGTGGAAGGGCGAGGACGTCGGCTAAAACGCCGGCTCCTTCTTCTGGGCGGCCATTTGCCGGATGCAATACGAGAGCCCTTGCCGCAGGGTCCCGAGCGTCTTCAGCGACGAGAGATCCATTCCGATGGAGACGATCGTCTGCGCCACGTTCGACCGGATGCCCGTGACGACGCCCTGCGCGCCGAGCAGCCCGATCGCGCGCACCATCCCGATGAGGTAGTTCGCGGTCGCCGTATCCACCACGTCGACGCCGGTCAGATCGAGGAGCACGAAGCGGGCGCCCGTGCGCGAGACCGCGCCGAGTAGATCGTTCATCACCCGCGCGGCGCGGCTCGAATCGATGATCCCCACGAGCGGCAGCGCGATCACGCCGTCCCAGACCTCGAGCACCGGCGTCTCCAGATTCCGGATCACGTCCTGCTGCCGCTCGATCACCTCGAGCTTCTGCGTGAGCTCGCGCTGCGCCTTCTGCGCCTCGGAGACGTCGATCGACATCCCGATCACGCCGGTGACATTGCCGTGCTCGTCCTTGACCGGCGTGTACCAACTCTCCCAGAAATGGCCCGGCGCGGGCTCCGTGATTTTGCGGTGCGCCTCGCCCTGGAGCGCGCGCTCGAGCCATACGTTGGCCTCGGGCGGATAGAGGTCGTGGACGTTTTTCCCGGTCAGATCTCCCTCGGACCGCGCGGCTTTCCCGTCGTGAAACCGCATGTACCCTTGGGGATCGATGGCCCAGACGACGACGTCCAGGTTATCGAGCAGCGTCCGTAAAATGGCCGCCTCAGCAGCAGGTCCGCGGTCGACTCCACCACCGTCCATGCCACCCTCCCACGGCCGAAAAGGCCGTTCGAGCCGTTCGAAATGAAATGGTACAAGGAGGTACCATGGACATATAACCAGCGCCATGCCGCTGACGCGCCGAACTTGGCAAAGCAGTAAATGGACGGGGGTATGTAGCAGCAAATGGACGGAAGCCGTACGAATAGGCCTCCATCCGGTCGGGAGAACCCCTAAGGCTACTGCGGAGGCATCAATACTGCGGGTGCTTCTGAATGAGGCTCACGATCTCGAGCAGCTCGGGATCGTCACCTTTCACGTTCGCCGCGACGGCCATCGCGTGCGCGTCGGCCAGGTTCTGCGACGTCGGCGCCTTCAGGGCCTCGGCGAACGCGACGATGGCCTTGGCCTTGGGCAGCCCCGCCTTTTGCGCTGCGAGCAGGTCACCCACGGTCGTCGTCACGGACGTCTCCTGGTCGAGGTACGTGAGCGGCGTCTTCCAGCGCGCCCGCACGGTGATGGAGTCTGTCGCGACGATCTGCGCCGGGTCGCACGCCTTGAGCACCTGATTGAAGATCATCGCGTCGCTCGGCGCGAGGTGCTGCGGCTCGACCTCCTCCGGGTTCGCCGAGTACTCCTCGCCGTAGAACTTGTGCATCTGGAAATACCACGGCATCGTCAGCTCGATCTGCACCCCGCGCGCCGCGATCTCCATGGTCTCGTCGAAACGCTCGACGAACATGCGCGAGGCCTCGTCCACCCCGTCGAGATAGACGTACGCGCCGCGCCCCTTGTCGGTCACGATATCCATCAGCCGATCGTCGTACGAGCCGCCGGGCCCCGTGCCCACGCCGACCAGGTAAATACCCTCCTTGTCGGCGTCCTTCGATTTCTCCCCGATGAAATCGGCGTCCGTCTCGCCCACGTTCGCCCCGCCGTCGCTGATCAGCACCAAGCGGTTCAGCCGCCCCGCACCATAATGCTCCTCGGCGAGCCCGTAGCCCGCGACGAGCCCGCTGTGCAGGTCCGTCCCGCCGTTCGCCGTGAGCCCGTTCGCCAGGGCCACGATCTCCGGATCGTTCGGCCCCGTCACCACGTGACCGCTCATCACCACGTTGTTGCTCGTGTTCCAGGTGACGGCATTGACGATGTCGCCCTCGGCGAGGTTCGCGGCGATGGCCTTCACCGCTGCTCGCTCGCGCTCGATGCCGGGGCCGCCCATCGAACCCGAGGTGTCGAGCACGAACGTCACCGTCATCGGGCGCCGCGGCTTGACCGCGTCGTACGAGCGCACGGCGATCTGGAAATCGAGCTCGTTCGCGACCGCGGTATTCGCGAGCTCCGGGTAGAGCGCGAGCTTGCCCGCGCCCGGCGCGTCGTACTGGATCCGATAATAATTGAGAAATTCATACGTGCGGATCTCGTGGGCCATCGGCTCGATGCCCATGCCGATGAGCTCGCGCACGTGGACCGGAGAGCCCATCGAGTTGGAATCGTCGGCCGAGAGATAAAGAACGACGGGCTTCGAGCTATCGAGCCCTTCGCAGGTGAACTCCGGGGCGGCGTCCGTGCCCGCGTCCTGGGAGGGCGCGGCCGGATCGGGCGGCGGCGGCGGCTCCCCCGGGAATTCGCCTGAGCCGCCGCCTCCGTTGAACCCACCCCCGGAGCCGCCCACGCCCACCGATCCCACGGGCTCAGGCCCGCTTGCGCCCGACCCCTCGTCGACGAACCCCCCCGAGTCGGCCCCGGTGCCATCCACGGCAATACAAGCGGCGAGGATCCCGCCAAGCGAAGCCACCAGCAAAGGAAGCACGGAGAGCGAGCGCAGAGACCGTAGTTTCATGAGGACCTCCAAAGCGAGGAGCCGAAGCGGAGCAAGCCGCATGCCCGAGGCCCGAAGCACCATTTCAGGGTCGAAGTTCGTTTCTCGTTTCGCCGTACCCCTGGCCCACGCTGGCACAAGGCGCGGCTCGCCGACCTACGGCGTCAGGCGGTCACGGCACTTCTCAGGCTCCGGCGCCGAGCTCGCGCCCGAGCTCCATCGTGCGCGCGTTCTCCGGCACCCGCTCGAGAAAGCTCTCCCGCGTCGCGCCGTCCGTCATTCGGTTCGCCCGCGCCAGCAGCCGCGTCCGCGCCTGGAAAATCGCGTGTTTCCCGCTCGCCGCGCTCCCCGACGCGACGAGCGCCTCGGCATACACGAGCCGGAGCAGCGCCTCGCCCTCTTCCATACCCCCGAGCGACGCGAAAAGCCCCATCGCCGCCCCTGCAATACCGAGCCCCGACGGCCAGTTGCCCTGCGCGAGAAGCGCGCGCGCCCACGCCGCGAGCGCGAACGCCCGTAGCGGCCCGATCGCCGCGAGCGCCTCGGCCGCGCCCTCGGCCTCGATCTCCGCCGCCTCCAAATCCCCGCGCGCGAGCAGCAATGCGGACAGGTAAATCCGCGCTCGCCCCTCCTGCCGCCGGTTCGATTGCTGCGCGAAATCGGCCATCGCCTCGCGCAAATGCCGCTCGGCCTCCTCGAGCGCCCCGCGCGCCGCGAGCGCGGGCCCGAGGTTCTGCTTCGCGAGCGCCGCCACGTTGTACAGCCCGAGCCGCCGCGCCTCGCCGAGCAGCTCCACGAGATCCCGCTCCGCCTCGGCGAACAGCCCGAGCTGAATGCGCGCGTGCGCCGCGTTCACCCGCCCCACGCAAGCGTCCCTGCGATTACCAGTCGCGAGAAACGCCGGAATGCTCTTCTCCGTCGCGAGCAGCGACGCCGCCGGATCCCCCGTGCAGAGCGCGCGCGACGCGTGCAGCGCATACAGCCGCGCCGCCACCCCCTGATCTCGCTCCGCAATGGGCCACGCCGCCATTCCAAGCTGCCCGATGAGCACCTCGGCCGCCGCGTGCTCCCCCGCGTGCAGCAGCGACGCCGCCACGTGCGCCACCGCGCTCACCGCCGGCGCCGACGCGCCCATTGCCTCCGCCCCCGGCGCGCGCACCTCCTCCGCGAGCGCTTCCAGCGCGTCCTTTTGCCCCAGCCGGACCAGCATCGACGCCGCCGTCGCCGCCGCCCCGTACCACGCCCCGCTCCCCCGCGGCAGCGCTTGCATCGCGCTCGCCGCGCGCGCCGAAGCCTCGGCCGCCTCCCCGAGCCAGCGATAGGCCTCCGCCTGGATCCACGAAAGCTCCCCGCGCGCCTCGGGCGACGCGCCCCGCGCGCCCTTCTCGGCCCGCTCGATCGCCGCCCGGAAATCGTTCCCTTCGAGCGCCTGCTCCGCCGCCCGCCGGTACCACGCCGCGGCCCGCGCCGTCACCTTCCCGCGCTCGTAATGTTCTGCCAGGACAACCGCGTCCCGCTCCCCTGCCTCCTCCAGCCACGCCCCCGCGAGCTCGTGCCCGAGCGCGCGATCCGCCTCCGTCAGCGCCGCGTATGCCGCCTCGCGCACGAGCGCGTGCCGGAACGCATACTCCTCCTGCGCGGGAAAACGGCTCTGCGACCGCTTCACCACGAGCTCGCGCGCGCACAGATCCGTCAGCATCGGCCCGAGCGCGTCCTCGCGTGTCCCCTCGCCGAGCAGCGCCGCGGCCCCGCCCCGCCAGAACACCTGCCCGAACACGCTCCCGGCGCGGAGCAGCCGCCGCGACTCGGGCGGAAGCGCGATCAGCCGCGCCTCGACCATCGCGAGCACCGTCTCCGGCAGCTCCGCGGCCCGCCCGCTCTCCGCCGCGCGGATCAGCTCCTCCAGGTAAAACGCATTGCCCCCGGCCCGCTCCACGAGCCGCGCCACCATCACGTCCGAGACCCGGTCGCCGAGCACCTCCCGCACGAGCCGCTCGGCCGCCTTCTTCGAAAGCTCCTTCAGCCGGATCTCCTGCAAAGGCCGCCCCTCCCAGAGCCGCGGGAAAATCTCCGGCAAATCGGGCCGCGAGAGCGCCAGCACGAAAATCGGCCGCTCGGGCAGCGCGCGGAGCAGCTCGTCGACCAGTTTTACCGTGGGCCGATCCCCCCAGTGCAGATCTTCGAGGATCAGCATCGCCGGCCGCTCGTCCGTCTCGACGCGCAGCAGATCCTCCCACGCGGCCCGGATCTGATCCCCCATGAGCAAGGGATCGCGCCGCGCCGCGCGCAATTCGATGCTCTCCTCGTCCGCCGGCGGCACGCCCGCGAGCGGACCGAGGAACATCACGGCCCGCTCGAGCGCCTTGCCCGCGAGATGCCGCCCGAGCCGCGCGCGGAGCCTTTGCCGCTGCACGTCGAGCGGCATCCCCCCGGACAACCCCGCCTGCCCGCGCAGCATTTGCCCCACGAGCGCGAAGGGCGAATTCTGGCTCATCGGATCGCCCTGCCCGACCCAGATCCCGACCGGATCCCGCGTTTCGCGCACCTTGCGCAGAAGCTCGTGCCGCAGCCGGCTCTTGCCCATGCCCGGCGCCGCCAGGATCACCGCCGCGCGCGAGAGCGGCTCGTCGAAACATTCGTCGATGAGCGCCATCAAAATGGCCATCTCGCTCTCGCGACCGACACAATGCGTGGGCCGGCCGAGCAGCGTACGCGCCGCCTCCGACACGTCGCGCTCGCCGCGCAGATAGAGGCCCCCCTCGTCGCCGTCGACGTCGAACCGCACGTCGAGCAGCCCCGCCATCACGTCGTCGAGCCGGATCGGCGGCGCCTTCCCGGCTGGCGCCTTCTTCCCGAGCAGCCTCACGCCCCGCTCGATCACCGCGCCCATCGGCAGCCCCTCGGACGACACCTCCGCGCCCGCCACGAGCGCCATTGGCGCCTCCGGCAATGCCGCCCGCAACTCCAGCGCCGATCGCGCCGCCCGCGCCGCCTGATCCGTCGCCGCGCCCGTCGACAAGAGGCTCACCACGAGCGTCCCATCCGAAAGCGCGTCGAGCCGCCCGCCATATCGCTCGACGATCGCCGCGAGCGACCTCGATCGCCCGCCCTCCGTATCCATCGTCGCCTCGGCCCCCGAAAGCTCGATCGTCGGCGCGAAGACCTCGCTGTCCCCGGCCTTCGGCGTCTGCTCGCCCGGCGGCACTTTCGTGAGCACGAGCGACACCACGCGCCGCTCCTTCCCTGTCAGCCCGCTCGGCCGCATGCTCGCCTCGATCGCGTCCGAGCCTTCGATGATCCCGAGCGCCGCGAGCTCCGCCGCCACCGCGGCCCCGTCCCGCGGCCGATCCTTCGGCGCCTTCGCCAGCATCCGCGCCACGAGCTCATCGAGCGCCTCCGGCACCCCGAGCCTTTGCGACGACACCCGCGGCGCCTCTTCCAGCACCACCTTGAGCAGCGCCGCGTGCATCTCCTCCGCCGCGAACGGCGCCCGCCCCGTCAAGCAATGAAACAGCACGCAGCCGAGCGCGAACACATCCGCCCGCGCATCGATCCTCTTCGAACCCCGCGCCTGCTCCGGCGCCATGTACGCGGGGGTCCCGAGCACGTACCCCGAGTGCGTCAGCGCCTCGCCGCCCTCGACCCGCGCGATCCCGAAATCGAGCAGACGCACATCCGTGGCGCTCTGCCCCACGAGGAAGATGTTCCCCGGCTTCAGATCCCGGTGCACGATCCCCGCCGCATGCGCGACCCCGAGCGCCTCGGCCACGCGCCGCGCCACGCCCACGCTCTCGGCGGCGTCGAGCCCTGTGCGCTTGAGCCGATCGCTCAGCGTCTCGCCCTCCAACCACTCGAGCGCGAGCCACGGCTCCCCTTCCGCGCCGAGCCCGTGCGCCACGTGGCGCACGATCCCTGGGTGATCGAGCCCTTCGAGCAGCTCCGCCTCCCGGACGAAACGCGTCTCGGTGTCCGCGTGCGCGTGGGCCCAGAGCACCTTCAGCGCGACGAGCCCGCCCGTCCTGCGGTCCCTCGCGCGAAACACCTTCCCCATGCCGCCCGAGCCCGCCACTTTGTCGAGCTCGAACCGATCCGCGACGACGTCTCCGGGCTTCATCCTGGGAGCCCGATGCGTAGCGGAAAGCGCGGGAAAAGGCCAGCTTTTCGGCCAGCCGGGTGGCCGTGAGCCGTCTCAGACCGGATCCACGATCGAGAAGAGAGCTCGTAGCACAGCATTGGGTATGGCGAGCGAGGCGTACGCGACGAAGAGCTTCAGGGCGAGGCCGTGTTTCTTCGTGGTGAGCCAGTTTGCCCCGATGCGGAGCAGGCACGTGACCAAAGGCCCGTCGATCTCCCGCTTGCCATGGGGCGAGGCATGGTCATTCGAGTACGATGGCTCGTGATTCATAGGGCAACGACGAGAGCGCACGAGTGAAACCTCGCCAAGCCTCCGTGTCGACCTTCGTCGAAATGAAATAATCGCAGTCGGCGTGCTCAGGATAGCGAAGCGCAAACCCGGTCATCCGCGCGGTGAGCTTGGCGTATTCGGGATCCTCCTGCCGCACGAAGCCTCGTTTGACGCGGTTCGGGGTGAGCCACGCCCCCTGTTTGTCATCAGCCACCGGCAGGTCGAAATGGAACGTAGGATAGCCATACCACTGATCCCCCTGATCTTCCAATGGGCATCCGCTCGCGTCCGCCAACGCCGCCGCCACCGCTTCGATCGGCTGGGATGTGCTGATACCGTAAGCAGGCTCCTGCTCAGCCCGTAGCTGGTGCAGGAACGTAAGGAAATCGGGTGCGAGGACCTTGTCGACATCGAAGCACTCCACATCAATGTACGTGATACATGGTTCGCTCTCGCGCCCACGCTTCCGATAGTCGAAGCAAAAATGATAGTGCCCGTCGCCGCAGAACGAAACGAGGTCGTCGAGGCGGCGCGGCTTCTTGATGTTGTTCTCGCGCATGTACGCTTTCACCTCCTCCCAGTCGTGTTCGAGAATCGACGGGAAGCGCGGGCCGATGCCGGCGAGACAGTCGACGGGCGCGAGGTCCGAAGGGTGGTCCGACAGGCGCAAGTAGCCCCCGTTCTGTACGCGGAGCGCCGCGAGGTAGGCGGCCGGCAGCTTCACGCCGAGCTGGGCCTCGGCTCTCTGGATCGCGCGCGGCGTGAGCTTCGGCTGAAGACTGGGCAGATAGACGGGAATCTTGAAGAGACGCTTTGGTACATCGATTAACGGTGTGGTCATTGATCGCCCTCACTATCCCTGCGAGAGTTGTTGAACACATGCGGGTCCGGACTGCTCGCTCAGGGGTTCTCCGCGGTCTTTGGTCCCCATGTCATGGTTTCCCTTGCGTGGCGACCCCGCCGGTGTGGCCCGTGTCCCCATGGATTTTTCGGGGCACGAGCTGCATCGTCTTTCCATCCTGGTGATGGTGCCACGTATAGCCGTCCGGCGTTTCTGTCAATCCCGCCTCCTTGTTGGCGAGCCTGTCATCGGCACGCCTATTCCCCGTCTGGTTGATCTTTACCTCCTTTTTTACGACTCCGGCAGCCTTGAAATCCGGATACCCCTCGGCATCGAAGGGCACGCCGGTCTCGGGATGTTTCTTGCCCGCGAGGTGAGCGTTCCGTATCTTTGGCGCCCCCGCCTGCCCCGCCGCGCCGTTCGGCGCCGTGACCGGCTTCGTCGTCGTCGTGACTGTCGTCGCGCTGGGCGGCGCCACTGCCTTCGGCGTGCTCGCGGCCGGCGGACTCGGCAGCTTCGGCCGCCGCAAGAACCCGCCCGGCCCGCCCGCCGCGCTCGGCAGGAACACCGGCATGCTCCGTAGCCTCTGCTGGGCCGTCCGCAGCGCCCTCGCCCCCGCGGTCTCCAGGGCTGCCGCTCCCGCGGTGGAGATCGTCAACAGGGTGTCAGCCAGGGCGTTTACGATGGCGTACTTGGCCTCGGCATCCGCCCAGCCTTTCCCATACCCCTTGAGGAAGCCCTCCCAGGCGATCTTGGCGAGCCCCTCGTCGTCGTACGTCGGCAGATCGGGGATTGCATTCAGTCGTCGGGCCAGATCGGCCCGCATCGCCTCGGCGCCTGCGGGGTTGTTCCAAAGCGCTACGTCGAAGGGGCGCCCCCCGCCGAGACTGATACCGTTGAGCGAGTTCTTCGCTTCCGCCGCCCCGCCGAGCGTCTCGCCCCATAGACGCCCGAGTCGCTCACCGGTGCGCCTCGCCTCCTCCTCGGCCTCCCGCCGCGCCAGGTTGACTTTCTGCTCTTCGTACGTTTTCCCAGGAGGAGGCGGCGCACACGGCACGCTCATCCCAGGCGTGGGCGCGGGCGTGGGCGCCGTTTGCCCGATGAAGCGCTGATCCGGCGGCCTGTTTCCCGGCCTGTCGCAGGGCCTCATCGCCGACGTCCGCGTCACGGTTCGGACGGTCGTGCTTTGGGCCGGCGCGGCTTCCGGGGCCTTCGCCGCGATCTCCTCCGGTGGAGGCGGAGGCGGCGGCGGCGGTTTATCGCAGGGCAGATCCTGATACGCGAGCCCCAGGAGCCTCCGACTCTCGGACGGCGCGAGGGGGTCATGGATAAAAACGGCCTTGACCGAAGGGTTTTCCAGGAGCTTTTCGAGCGGTTCGAACGCCGGTCGATGCACTCCATCCCCGAGCTCGTACCAGTAGCGCGCATTCGGGCCGACGCGGGGATGCCGCCGGCAGACGCGAAACACGCTCTTGCCGTGGAGCTCCTCCGCCCACCCCTCCGCGCGCACGCCCGCCGCTCCGCACCCGACGAGCCATACCGAGACGCAAACAGCGAAGAGCAGCGGAAACGCAAGCCGAAGAAACCGCAGCGCAGCGCCCACGAGCATCAGCGCGGCACCGGTGACCCAGCGGCGAGGGTGCGACGAGGGTGAGAGCACGCGATGAAAGGTCATGACCAGGGCCACCATGACGGCTCACAGCGGCCCCCCCTGTCAACGGCACCCCTCCGCACCAGACCGAACCGAACCGCGCCCACCCCGGGGACCCCTCCCCCCGAACATTTCCGCGCCGCGCTCCCCCCGGCGACCCCTCCCCGCCAAAAATCCGCCCTGCAATTCTCCGCGGGGACCCCTCCCCGCCCGCCCCTCGGCGACAAAATCCCGCGGGGAGGCCCTCTCCCCCCGACCTCCCCGCCGGGAAATTCCCGCGGAGACCCCTCCCCGCACGGCGGGCCTCGCCCGGAACCTCGCGTCGACCCCTCCCCGCGCGATTCCGCGCGAAGACGCGCTCCTCCCCGAAGCCTCCCGCCCCCGTTTCGCGCTCCCCGGCGCCTCCCTTTCACACCTCCCCCGTCCACCTCGTAAGGTCGCAACCTCTCAAAGCCGGATCCCCGCCAGAATCGTCGCAATCCCCTGCACGACGAGCACGAGCCCACACACCACCGCGAACGCCACCGCCCCGCCCGTCCGCCGGAACAGCTGCGCCTGCCCTCCCACCGTCACGAGGCTGCGCATCTCCTCGGATCCGCCGAGCTCCCAGCGCGCCCGTGCGTCCCTGTAAAACCCGTCCACGCGCTCCTGCTTTCGCGTCACGGCCGTGATCATCACGTCGGCGCCCTCCGGCACCACCGCCTCCTCGACCTCCACGTGCGTCGCGCCGGGCGGCACCAGATCCCGCGCCCACGGCGGCCACGACGACAGCGCCTCCTCCACGCGCACGGCGGGCGACACCCATTCGTCCCCGACCACCTCCGCGTCCGCGAGATCGACCATGCACGTGCCGCTCGCGTCGCGCAGCGCCACCCGCGACGCGCGCAGGACCGAGCGCTCCCCGAGCCGCTCGCGGCGCTTGCCGTCCCCGGAAAAACCTCGGAGCGTGGTGCGCACGACGACGCAGCCTTTCCGCGAGAGCCCGTCGATCGGCTCCTCCGCCGCGGCGATCGTCCCCGCGAGCTCCACCACCCCGGGCTCGATCTCCGCGATCTTCTTCGTCGGGCGCCGCCACACCTCCAGCACCAGCGCCGCCCCCTCTCGCGCCCGAAAGATCAGCGCGCTCCCGGCGACCAGAAGCCCCGCCCCGAGCAATGTGACGATCATCGAAAGCTCCTCCGCGTGCGGCTCGCCAGCGACAGCACCGCGAAGCCGGCCGCCGAGAGCACGACGAGCGAAAAAAGCCCCCCGAGGAAAAGCAGCGGGCTCATCCGGCTCCCGATGCGCTCCCTGGCGCGACCGAGCGGATCCACCGTGATGAAATCCAGCCCGTCCCGGCAGGGCACGATGTCATTCGTCTGCTTGCAACCGAGCACCGTCACCGGCATGCCCTCCGCGAGGACACGCTCCCGATACACGGCCGAATCTCCCAGCGTGGAGAGCTCCTTGCCGCACGCCTCCCGGATCGAGGCCGGGATCTCGAGCCCCGTCGCGTCCCGTTCCTTCATCGAAGCGACCGCGATTCCCACCCGCGGATCGTGGCCGAAGAGCCACGCCGCGCCCTCCTCCTCGTCGATTCGCACCCGCTCGTTCGTCTTGGCGAGCGCGAGCCGGAAGGCGAACCCGTCGTTCCTGCGCACGGCCACGTCGTCGAAGTTGCCCACGGCGCAAAAAACCTCGAATCGGCCCCCGCCGCTCGGGGACGGGCGCCCGACGGCCCCGACCCACCCCGCGGCCGGGACGCCGAGCGGCGAGGACGACGACGCTTTGAGCAGCGAAAGCTCGCCGCGGATCGCCATCGGCCCGTCGTCCGTCCTTCGCTCCGCGTGCGCCGCGAGCCGCGACCCGATCGACGCCGTCCGCAAAGACGCCCACAGAAAAAACAAGGCGCCGAGCGCGAACGGCAAGAACACGAGGCCGACGAGCATCCGGGTCTTACGTTTGGGCTCGAAGGAAAGCATCTGCGTCATCGCAGCCTGCCCGAGGCCCGGCCCCGATGGAAGAGGTTACTGCAAGGAGGCCCAGCTCATCGAATCGACCCGGGTGATGTAGAGCGCCCCGCCGCTGCCGTCGGGCTTGTAGATGGCGGCCTCGCCCCACTGGAGCGCGTCGAGCACGCCGCATTGGTGCCCCGAGTGGCCCACGATGGCCGCGTTCGTGCCCGCCGGAGGCTCCTCCGCCGCGAGCGCCATCGTCGCCGCGCATCGATTCGCCTCGTCGTACGCAAAACCCGTGATGCCCTGATTCTCTTCGACCGTCGGGCCGAGGTCCATGAGCTCGGCGGTCGTCTTGCACCGGCAGAACTCGCTCGCGAGCACGCGCCCGAACGGAAAACCTCGATTCTCGATCGCGATCCCCATCTGCTCGGCCTGGGAGATGCCCGTCGCATTGAGCTGCCGCGCCGTCGCGGTCGCGCAGTTCGAATCGCAGCTCTTCCACCAGCCCGGCGATGACGTCTCGGCCGCCGTCCCGAGCTGGAACGCGTCGTCGCACACATCCGCGGCCGCGTGGCGCCACACGAGGTTGTACCCGCCGCCGACGAGCGCCTGCCCGATCGTCACGGCGAGCTCTGCCGTCGCCGCCCCGCCCCCGCAGCTCCCCGGCGCGTCGCAGCCGTACACGGCGTAGTGGTACGTGCGAGGCACATCCGGCGTCGTGGCCACCAGATTGCGGAGCGGCTCGCTCGCCGTGGCTGCCGCGCCCTCGTAAACGACGGTCGCCATGGGGTCGTCCGGGCCCGTGGGCATCGCATTCTCGACGCGGACGATCCGCGACGCGGGCTTGCTCGATTTCACCCACGAGAGCTCGACATACCCGCCGAGGACCGATGCCTTCAGCTCGCTCGGATCGCTCACGGTCCCGCCGCCGGCGCCGCCGCTCCCGCCCGCGCCGCCGCTCCCGCCCGCGCCGCCGCTCCCGCTCGTGCTACCCGACGTCGTGTCGCCCGCACCGCCCTCGCCCGTGCAGCCGGACGCGGCGCTCCAAAGACCGAGAATCAACGACGTCCCGACGAGAACCTTTTTCATTGATTCCTTATACCTGAAGCACCGTCCCGGGGGCGTCAACATCGTCCCGAACGTGCGCTCCGCGCCTTGCAATCCTTCCGCGATTTCCGCAACCGGGCCCACGCCTCGTCATCCAAATCGTCGGCGCTCGCGATGCGATGCCCGGCGGCCCCCGAGGGCCCCGGACGCGTGCTCGCTGCGAGCGCCGTCCTCTCCATTTCAAAGCCCACTCCGGAAGCGATCGATCATGCCGACGAACCTCGGCGGGGCCGCGCGCCTCGCCCTCTTGCCCCTCGCCCTGCTCGCGCTCGCCGCGAGCTGCGCCCCGGCTCCCGAGGCCGAATGCACCGATGGCCCCATTTGCGAGACGAGGGCCACCGGCGAACGGTACGTGGTCCCACGCTGCGTGCCCGCCTGGAACGCCGGACCCGTCCCCGCCGATTGTGGCGTCTTCGTCTCCGCGAGCCTCGGCGACGACGACGACCCGGGCACCCAGGACAAACCGTTTCGCACCCTCGCCCACGCCGCGCTGATCGCCGGCGCCGATCGCCCCATCTACGCCTGCGCCGAGGACTTCCACGAGCGCCTGGTCCTGCCCGCCGGCGCGAGCGTCTTCGGCGGCCTCGATTGCGAGGAAGGGTACCGCTGGACAGACAACACCCAGAAGACCCGCCTCTACGGCTGGCCCGACGAGATCCCGCTCGTGCTCGCGCCCGGCCCGCGCGTGACTCGCATCGAGGACCTCGCCGTCTTCGCCGCCGACGCGACCCGCCCCGGCGGATCGTCGATCGCCCTGCTCGCCGACCACACCCACGCCGATCTCCGGCGCTGCGACGTGCGCGCCGGCGCGGGCGCCGACGGCGAGAATGGCACGAGCCTCCCGTCCGATCCCGCCCTCGACGGCGCCTCGGGACTCGACGGCCAGGCCGCGTGCGTCGCCGATCCCGACCTCGGGACCCCGGGCGGCACACGCGTCGAGCGCACGTGCGACGACGGCAGCGTCACCATCGGCGGGCAAGGCGGCGACGGCGGCGCGATCCTGCCGGATTCATTGCAATCGACCCCCGGACAAGCGGGCGAGTTCGGCACGCCCGCGGCGATGAGCTTCGGTCTCGGCGGCGCCGGCGACGCGGGGAGCGGCTGGAGCTGCGCGACCGGAAAGGGCACGCCCGGCACGCAGGGATCGCGGGGCACGCCCGGCACGGGCGCCGCGGGCTTCGGGCGGATCGACGCCACGGGGTATTTCGGCATCGCGGGCGGCAAGGGCGGATTCGGTCTGCCCGGACAAGGCGGCGGCGGCGCCGGGGGCGCGCGGGGCGCGGCCTCGATTTGCACCAATGCGACGCCCGGCGCCGGCGCGAGCGGCGGCAGCGGCGGCACCGGCGGCTGCGGCGGACGTGGCGGCATGGGCGGCGGTCCCGGCGGCGCGAGCATCGGCATCGCCAGCATCGAATCCTCGATCGTGCTCTGGGACGGCCGCGTCGCGGTCCATCGAGGCGGGCGCGGCGGCGACGGCGCCGATGGCCAGCTCGGCGGCCTCGGCGGAATGGGCGGCAAGGGCGGCACCGGAAAAAACCTCGCCGCGCCCGACGCTTGTCCGGGCGGCGCGGGCGGCAAGGGCGGCAAGGGCGGCTCCGGCGGCGGCGGCCTCGGCGGGCCTGCCGTCGTGATTGCCCACGTCGGCGCCGAGCCCGAGCTTCGCGGCGCCGTCTCGCTCGCCACGGGCAAACCCGGCTCCGGCGGAAAGGGCGGCGACGGCGACGTCGCGGGCAACCGCGGCGCGCCCGGCCTCAGCGCGGCCATCCGATCCTTTTGATGCTCCGCGCTTGACGTACGCGTGCGTGCGCGGCACCGTCGCGGCAATCGTGAAATGAGCGCCCTCGCCGTCCGCCTCGCCGACATCACCGAGGGTTTGCCCCGGGCGTTCTGGTCGCTCTGGGCCGGCATGCTCGTCAACCGGGCGGGCAGCTTCGTCGTCCCGCTCCTCTTCGTTTACCTCACGCAGCAGCGTGGCCTCGACCTCCCCACCGCGGGCCTCATCGCCTCGCTCTTCGGCGCCGGCTCGCTCGCGGGCACCTTGCTCGGCGGCGCCCTCTCCGATCGCCTCGGCCGCCGCGCCACCATGCTCCTCTCGCTCGTCGCGAGCTCCGCCTTCATGATCGGCCTCGGCCTCGCGCGCGAGATCTGGCAAATCGCTTCGGCCACGGTCTTCCTCGGCTTCTTCGCGGACATGTTCCGCCCCGCGAGCCAGGCCCTCATCGCCGACGTCGTGCCGCCCGAGCACCGCGTGAAGGCGTTCTCCCTGCAATACTGGGCCGTGAACCTCGGGTATGCGTTCGCCGCCGTCCTCGGCGGCTTCATGGCGAAGCGGAGCTTCCTCGCGCTTTTCCTCGGCGACGCGCTCACGACGCTCGTCCTCGCCGCGATCATCTGGCGCTCCGTCCCCGAGAGCCGACCGGCCGAGGCGCACCGCGACAATCGCGGCAGCGTGCTCACGCCCTTCTTCGACGGGAAATACCTCCCGTTTCTCCTCTGCAACCTCGCGCTCACGCTCGTCTTTTTCCAGCACCTCTCGGCCATGCCGGAGGACATGCGCCAGAAGGGCCTCACCACCGAGCATTACGGCATCACGGTCGCCACGAATTGCTTGCTCATCGTCCTGTGCCAGCCGCTCGTCACGCGGTGGGTGAAGGGCGTCCCGCGCGGCGTCCTCCTCGCGAGCGCCGCGACGCTGACGGGCCTCGGATTCGGCGCCATGGCGCTCGCCTCGACGCTCCCGGCGTACATGGCCACGGTCGCCGTGTGGACCTTCGGCGAGATCATCTTCGCGCCCGTGAACGCGAGCATCGTCGCCGACCTCTCGCCGAAGCACCTCCGCGGCCGCTACCAGGGCGCCTTCTCGCTCACCTTCAGCTTCGGCGCGATGGGCGCCCCCTCGATCAGCATGCGCCTCCTGCCGAAGACCGGCCTCCCGGTCTTCTGGCTCATTTGCCTCGTGCTTTGCTTCGCCGTCGCGGCTTGCCAATTCGTCTGGGGCAAGAACCTGCCGCCCCCGGCTCCCAAGGAAAACCCCTGACGCGCGCGGCCACGCGCGGCGGGCCGCGTGGCCGCTTGTGCGGACGACCGTTTTACAGGACGAGCACGGCCTTGCCGCGGGTGCGCCCCTCGCGGCTCTTCTCCTGCGCCAGCACGGCCTCCGCGAACGGCAGGATCGACGAGACGTGCGTGCGGATCTTCCCCGCGTCGAGGAGCTCCCCGAGCTTCGCGAGCTCCTCCGCGTTCGGCTCCACGAAATGGTAATACGCCTCCCGGATCCCGCGCGCCTTCGCCTCGTCCGCGTTCGGCGTGTCCACCACGCTCACGAGCCGCCCGCCGGGCTTCACGAGCTCGTAGCTCGAGGCCTGCGTCGCGCCGCCCACGCAATCGAACACCACGTCCACGCCTTCAGGCGCGATCGCCCGGACGGCCGCGCGCACGTCGCCGGCGCGGTAATCGATCGGGTGATCGACGCCGAGCGAGCGAATGAAATCCTGGTTGTCCGGGCCGGCCGTGCCGATCACCGTCGCCCCCGCGTGCTTGGCGAGCTGCACGCCGAACATCCCGACCCCGCCGGACGCCGCGTGCACGAGCACGGTCCGCCCCGGCCCCACGTCCGTCTGCCGCCGGAACAGCGCCTGATACGCCGTCAGCCCCGCCAAGGGCACGCTCGCCGCCTCGTGGAGCAGCAGCGATTTCGGCTTCGCGGCCACGAACGACTCCGGCACGACCACGAATTCGGCGTACGTCCCGCCCTGCACCTCGGGCTTGCGCGTGTATACGTACACGGCGTCGCCGCGCTGGAAACGCCCCGTTCCCGCGCCCAGCGCGTCGATCGTGCCCGCGCACTCCCAGCCGGGGATCAGCGGGAATCGGTGCGGAAGGGCCTGCGCCAGGTATCCCTCGCGAATTTTCCAGTCGACCGGGTTGATGCCGGACGCGGCGATCCGGATCCTCACCTCGCCCGGGCCGGGCTCGGGCGTCGGCAGATCCATGGCCTTCAGCGTCTCGGGACCTCCGAACTGTTCGATCACAATGGCTCGCATGGGCTCTCTCGTCTCCGGGATACGGCGCGACCTTTCGCGCGGGGACGCGAAATGTAGGCGTCGAAGGGTCCTCGACAAGCGACCCGAAGGCGCGCCCAGAAAAAAGTGACACCGGTGGGCGGCCTCGCTGTACCATGCCGTTTCCCCCCGAACACGAGGTCCCCCGTGCTCCGACGACTCCTCTTCCCCATCGCTGGAATCGGCCTCTCCCTGTTCACGATCGCCTGCGGCGGAGGCGCGCAAACGACCACGCCGCAGACGGCCGCGGACGCGGACGCGGACGCGAGCCCGGACGCAAAGGCAAAACCGACGACGGCGAGGCGGACCCCGACGGACCCGGACCTCGGCCGCGACAAGGAACACCCGGTCCCCCGCTGCGGCCCGGTCGACAGCTACGCCTTCATCTCGGAGTACACGTGCAAGGACGGCTCGCAGCCGCTCGGCGCCGATCCCCAAAAAGGGCGGGAGGCGCGCTCGGGCAACGTCGGCGCGAACCACACGGGGCACATCATCGACAGGTACGTGGTCGAGTGTCCGGACGGCGAGGTCGAGATCTTCGTCGACATGTACGGCTGCCCGGCCGCAGAGCGGAAGCTCGAGGCGATGAAGGACGTGGAAAACCCCTTCGGCCCGCCGGGCGAGCCCTTGCCGCGCCCGCGCCTCCTGGCGATCGCCGCGGTGTTCAAGAAGATGAGCCAGGCGCCGCTCTCGGAGGCGAGCCGCGAGCACATCTCGAACGCGGTCGCGTGGGCCTCCGCGAGCCCCGACATCGAGGTGACACTTTGCCCGTGGTTCCGCGATTACATCGACGGCCCGAACCCGAAGAGCCACTCGCCGGTGGCGACGATCCTCCTCGCCCACACGATCCTCGGCGTCGCGGCGCACCAGATCGAGAACCCGCGCGCCGATCCGATGGCGGGCCAGGTCGAGGGCTTGCGGACGGCTGTCCGTGTCTATCGGGCGTTCCGGGACGAGGGCGCGTTCCGAACCGTGCCCATCCTCGAACAGCTCGACAAGGTCGAGGCCGACGGCAAGCTCGCGGACTGGTTCACCAAGAACGCGAATTGTGGTCCCTGATCAATCGATCCGCTCGAGCAGCGCCGCCGCCCCGAGCCCGCCCGCCGCGCAAATTCCCAGAAGCGCCGTCCGTTTGTCCGCACGAACGAGCTCGTTCGCCATCGTCGTCACCATGCGCGCGCCCGTCGCGCCGAACGGGTGACCGAGCGCGATCGAGCCGCCGTGCACGTTGAGCCGCGCCGGATCCACCTCGCCCACGGCCGCGCTCTTGCCGAGCCGCTCCCGCGCAAACGCCGCGCTGCCGAGCATCTTCAGCACGCAGAGCACCTGCGCCGCGAACGCCTCGTGCAGGTCCACGAGATCAATTTCGGCGAGCGTACGCCCGGCCCGGTCGAGCACCTTCGGAATGGCGAGCGCCGGCCCCATGAGCAATTGATCCGCCGGATCGACGCCCACGTACGCCCACGAAGTCAAAGCCGCGCGCGGCGCGTATCCGAGCGCCCGCGCCTTCTCTTCGCTCATCAAGAGCACCGCCGCCGCGCCGTCCGTGAGAGGACTCGCGTTGCCCGCCGTCACCGTCCCGTCTTTCGCGAACACGGGCCGAAGTTTTGCCAACTTTTCTTCGCTCGTATCCGCGCGCACGAGGCCATCCGCGTGCACCCATTTCCCTTCGGACGCCTCGACCGGCGTGACCTCCTCGTCGAACCGGCCCGACGCCATCGCCGCCGCCGCGCGGTGGTGCGAGCGCGCCGCGAACGCGTCCTGCGCCGCGCGGGAAATCTCATTTCGCCGCGCCATCTTCTCGGCCGCCTCGCCCATCACCTCGCCCGTCGTCCGCTCGGCGATCTTCGGCCGCGTCGGCAGGATGTCCGTGAACGGCGCGAGCTTTCCGACCGCGCCGAGAATGGCCTTCGGATCGGCCTTCCCCAGCGCGACCGGCGCAAGCGCGTGCACCACCTTTTGCGGCAGCTTGATCTCCGCATTGCTCGTCGAATCGCTCCCGCCGGCGATCACGATGTCCGCCTCGCCACGCTCGATCGCCGCCGCCGCGAGCGTCACCGCTTGCAGCCCCGACGCGCACGCCCGCGTCACCGTCATCGCCTCGCAGGCCGGATCGAGCCCGAGATCCAGCGCGATCTCGCGCCCCACGTTCGGCGCCGTCCCGGGCAGGATGACCCCGCCCCACACGATCGACTCGACGTCCCGCCGCCCGAGGTTCGCCTTCTTCAAGAGGCCCCGCGTCGCGGCCACGCCGAGCGCGATCGTGTCGAGCTTCGTGAAATCCGTGAATGCCTTGACGAACGGCGTTCGCAGCCCGTCCACGACCACCGCCCGCCGCCCTGTTTTTCCGGACATCCCCATGTTCCCCTCACGCGCCGATGAGCGCGCCTCCGCAGACCCGCACCGTACGCCCCGTGATCCCCGCGGCCCCCGGGCTCGCGAGGAATGTGATGACCTCGGCCACGTCCTCGGGCAAACCACCCTGCCCGAGCGCGGCGAGGCGCCGCCCTGCTTCACGCACCGCCACCGGGATCGCCGCCGTCAGCCGCGTCTCGATGAACCCCGGCGCGACCGCATTCACCGTGATGCCCCGCTCCGCCACGATGGGCGCGAGCCCCGCGACGAACCCGAGGATCCCCGCCTTCGAGGCCGCATACGCCGATTGCCCGACGTTGCCGGCGATCCCCGCGATCGACGACAGGCACACGACACGCCCGCCCTCGCGCATCAGCGGCTCGAGCGCCTCGTGTGTCCGGACGACCGCGCCGAGGTTCACGCCGATCACCTCGTCCCATTGCTTCTCGCTCATGCGCCCGAGCGTCTTGTCCCGCGTGATCCCCGCGTTGTGCACGACGACATCGAGCCCGCCGAGCCCCCGCACCACCTCCGCGATCCGCGCGGGCGCGTCATCCGCCCCGAGATCCACGAGCAGCGCCGTGCCTTGGATCGATCGCGCGAGCTGGCTCGTCGGCCCATCGTCGCCCGGTCTGTCCAGACAGACCACGTGCGCCCCCTCCTCGGCGAGCCGCCGCGCCGTCGCGGCGCCGATGCCCCGCGCCGCGCCCGTCACGACCGCGACCTTCTTTTCGAGCGGCCGCACGAACGGCGGTTTGTCGTCGGACATCTTCGTCCGCGCGTCGACCACGAACGGCTGCGCCGAGACGAACGCCGATCGCGGCGAAAGCAAGAATCGAAGCACGGGCCCGAGGCGCGCCTCGGCGCCCTTCTCCACGCGCACGAGGTTCGCCGTCGCGCCCCCGCGGCCGATTTCCTTCGCCACGCTCCGGACGAACCCTTCGAGCGCGGCTTGCGCGGCCGCGGCCGCGGGCCCATTCCCGCTCGGCCGCCCGAGCACGAGCACGCGCCCCGACCGCGCGAGGCGGCTGACCAGCGGGTGAAACGTCTCGTAAAGGGCGCGAAGGCCGGCGACGTCCCGGAGCCCCGTCGCATCGAAGACCACGCCCGCGACACGCTCGTTGTCCCCGAGCGCCGAAAACGGCCGCGCAGGCCTGCCGTAGGCTTCGCCCGGCTCCACGAACGCGGAGGCGATCGAATCGGTGCCCGTCAAATACGCATTCGCGCCCGCCGCCGCGAGCGTCTCCGCGATCACGGGCGCGAGCTCGGCGCCCGCCGACGCGCCCACGACGACACTCGCGTCCGCGAGCGGCCTCTCGCGCCACGGTCCGCGCGCGCGCCTGAGCGGCACCGGCAGCGGAATGGGCAAACCAAGCGCGCTCACGACCGCCCGCGCCCGGGCGTTCCTACCAATCTCGAGCAAAACGTCACTCATGGCCTGATCTCCGCGTCGAAGTGACCTTCCAGATAACTTCCGCCCCCATGGGCGTCTCCCACCCAGATCCCGCGATTCTGATCGACGTACACGCCGACCCGCGCGGGCAGGACGAGCGGCCGGGTGAACCGCACGTCGATGGTCGAAAGTCGACCCGGATCCCCCGCGAGCCGCGCTCGATTCAAGGCCTCGATCGCCCGCGCGAGCGTCGAGAACCCGTGCAGGATGCACGACCGGAAACCCGCCGCGCGCGCATACGGCGCGATCCAGTGAATCGGATTGAAATCCCCGGTGAGCTTCGCGAAATCGAGCCCCGCGCTCTCCGGGATGCGGGAAAACGCGATCTCGCGCGCGTCCGCCGGCACCGTCGGCCGCGCCTTCTTCTCCTTGCCCTCGCGCTTTTCGAGCGGGATGAACGTGCGCATCTCGGCCACGAGCGCCATGCCCGCGCTCTCGGTGCCCGTCTCGATGACCTGCGTCACGAGCGCCCGGTGACCGTCGTCGTCCACGCGATCGATCCGCGCCCGCACGCGGAGCGGCTCGTTCGCCGGCAGCATCGCGCGTTGCTCGATCCGACAGCCCGCGTTCACCACGCGGCTGAGCGGATACGGCAGCACCGCGAGCGCCCGCGCCGCGAGCGGAAATCCCCATTGCGGGAACATGTGCGCCGGCAAGCGCCCGCGATACCACGCCGGATCGCCGCCCACGTGCCGCACGTAATCCCGCACGAGGTCCGCGGGCCGCGGCGGAATCTCCTCCTCCAGCCACCCGCCCCGCTCCGGATCGATCCCGCTCGCCGGCCGGCGCACGAGCGCCGCGAGCGCCGCCTGCCCCATTCCTCGCAGCACCGGGAGCTGCGAGAGCACGTGTTTCGTCGAGACACCCATGGGCTTCACTCCGCGGCGACGGCCTGCTTTTCGGCCTCGGGCGACAGCATCGCGAGGATGCGCCCGCCCGTCGTGGTGATTTCCTCGTGAAGCGCGCGCGCCCGGAGCTCGGCCCGATCGAGATACCTCTCGGCGAGCTCCCGCCGCCCCGGATGTTTTTTCGCCTGTGCGACCAGGATCTCCGCGATGGCCTCGTCCGCGAGGAGGCGAATGAGCCGCTCGGCGTGCAGCATCGCGAGCGAAAAATCCCGCTTCGGATCCCAGCCCTTCGTCAAGGCGTCGCGCCAGCCCGCGAACGGCACGACCGAAAGCGTCCGCAGCTTGCCCGCCGCGGTGCGCGTGAGGAGGTGCTGCTGGGCCGAAAGCGAATACCCCTGCACCCGCGCGAGGCGCCGATCGAGCTCGTCTTTCCCGGTGAGCGCGCCGAGCCGCGCGTCCGCGATCCGCCCGAGGAAATCACCCGGCCGCTTGATGGCGCCGATCAGCGTGTCCTTCATGGCCATGAGCGCCTGGATCTGGCTCGTCCCCTCGTAAATGGGCATCACGAGCGCGTCGCGCAAAAGCTTCTCCGCGCCGTAATCCTTCGTGTACCCGACGCCGCCGTGGATCTGGATCGCGCGCCGGGCGATCTCCACGGCCTTCTCCGCGGCCAGGTATTTCAAGAGCGGCGTGAGCCTGCGCGACCGCGCGCGCCACCGCGGCAGCTCACGCGCCACGCGCTCCCGCTCGGCCGGCCCGAGCCCCGCCGAGAATCGCTCGAAGAGCACGAGCTTCTGCGCCATCTCCTCGCTGTACGCCGCGTCCACCGCGAGCGCTCGCAGCCCCTGGATGTCCGTGCGCATCTCGTCGAGGTAATCGGCGATCATCTCGTGCCGCGCGATCGGCTTCCCCATCGAGCGCCGCTCCTCGGCATACTCCTTCGCCAAACGATACGCGCACTCCGCGAGCCCGATGCTCTCGAACCCCACGCCGACGCGCGCGTTGTTCATGAGCACGAGCATGTATTTGAACCCCTCGCCGCGCTTGCCGACGAGCTCCCCCGGCACGTTCTCGAACGAGAGCGCCGCCGTCACCGAGCCGTGGTGCCCGATTTTTTCCTCGACCCGATCGATCGTCACGTACCGCTTGCGCGTCCCGTCCGGCAGATCGTCGTACGCCTTGACGAGGAACATCGAGAGACCACCGAGCCCCGCGAACGGATCGGCCGGGTCCTTCGCGTCCTCGGTCCGCGCGATGACGAAATGGTATTTCCCGTGCCCCGACGTGATGAAAATCTTCTGGCCCGAGAGATACCAGCGCCCGTCGGCCCCGAGCTCCGCGCGCGTGCGCAAGGCGCCCATGTCGCTGCCCGCGTTCGGCTCCGTGATGTCCATGCAGCCCCAGGCGTCGCCGCGGGCGATCTCCTCGATCGCGCTCGCGAAACGCGTGGATTCGATCCGCCCGCGCGCCGGATCGAGCGCCGTCGATCCCTCGTGGATCGAATACACGAGCATGGCCATCGCCATCCCGCCGTGGAACGAGTGATGCGTCATCACCGACACGTCGGCGCGCGCGATCATCTCCCCGGAGAGGAAATACAGAAGCAGCGGCGCATTGAGCCCGCCGAGCTCGCGCGGCAAACACAGCCTGTGCAGCTCCGCCGCCTTGATCGCCTCGAAGATCTGGTTCATCGCCGGCCCGGCGATCGCCTCACCGTCTTCGAGGTGCGTGTCTTCGCGATCGATCGCCGCGGCGCGCGTCGCGATCTGCTCGGCCGCGAGCGCGCCCGTGGATTCGGCCACTTCGCGATAGAAGGCCACGGCTTCCTCCGGCGTCTTGAAGCCCTCCTCGGTTCGATAACCGAGCTCGGTCACCTCCACGAGCGGAGCCCAGTCGACGCCTTCCTCGAAATGGAACCGCAGGTCGTCGTTGTCGGTGAAGAAATTGGCCATGGATTCACCTCGTCGGAAGGGCCCCGCCGCGCGGCCGGGCGGGGGTAAACAAGCTCGCGCGCGCGATCCGGGCGAGCTCCTTGTCGCTGCGGGCGCGCGCGTCGTCGTCGAGCGCCCCTTGCATCACGGACGCCGTCGCGACCGCGGAGATGACGAAAAGCATCACTTGCACCACGTATGCCTCCGGATCGACGTCTGCGTGGTGTTTTCCCGCGGCCTGCCCGGAGCGAATGTACCCCGCGACCGCCTCGAGCCATGGGCGCACCGGCCCTCGCAAGAGCTTCCGCATCTCGGCGGGCCGATCGAGCGCCTCGCGCAAGACGACCCGCGCGCGGTCCGGATCCGCGGCGAAGAACCCGGAAAGCTCGCCGAACACCGCCTCGAAACGATCTTCGCTCGCCGCCGCCGCGAGCAAGAGCCGCGGCAACGTATCGTTCCAGTGGGCGAGGATCGCGCCGAGGACCGCCTGGCGCAGGTGCTCCTTCGACGGGAAATGGTGCAGCACCGCCTGCTTCGTCAACGAGACCTCGTCCGCCACCGCCTGCAGGCTGGTCGCGTCGAAGCCTTGCGCCGCGAAGAGGCGCGTCGCCGCGGCGATGATGGCGCGCGGCACGTCGGGGTCGGGAGATCGAGCCAAAACCATCCGGTCAGGAGTTCCCTACCAGTTGGTAAGCGACGAGTCAAGATGGGTTTGCCGTCCCGCGTCATGGAGCCGCCGCGCCGGGTGAGACGTACGTCTGCCGGCCGATCGAAACGGGTGGCACGCTGCACATTATTCGTGCTACCAGCTCGGGACGGGTTCTTCGTTTGCGTCCGCGCCTCCTTTTCCCTTCGTCCCTCCTTCTTCTGGCATGGCTCGTCGCCTTGCCCGCGCGCGCGCACGACGAGGTCACGCCGCCCGCGCCGAAGAGCCAGCCCGCGCCCACGTGGCCCGAAGGCCGCGCGGAGGCGCACGACGTGATCGTCCCGCTTTTGATCACGGTCGGCCCCGACGGCCGCGCCGTGGCGATCGAAGTCGAGGCGAGCGTCTCGCCGGCCTTCGATGCCGAAGCGATCCGCGCCGCGGCGCAGTGGACATTCGAGCCCGCGCGCCGGGGTGGCACGGCCGTGAAAGCGCGGATCCGGATGATCGCCCGATTCGAGGGCGTGGCGGCGGTTTCCCCGGACAAACCAGCGGACAAACCCGCGCCCGGCCTCGTGGACCCGCCCTCGCATCCCCATCCGCATCCGCCGCCGCCCCCGCGGCCGATTGCCGTGACCGTTCGCGGCGAAGGTCCTCCGCGCAGCGCCTCCGAGGTCGTGCAAAGGCGCGACGTCCTCGCGGCGGCGCCGCATCGCACGGCGAGTGATCTCCTGCGCGTCGTGCCCGGCGTTTTCATCACGCAGCACGGCGGCCAGGGCAAGGCGCACCAGATTTTTTTGCGGGGCTTCGACGCGGCGCACGGCCAGGATCTCGAGCTCCGCGTCGCGGGCGCGCCCGTGAACGAGGTCTCGAACATCCACGGCCAGGGTTATGCCGACCTGCATTTCGTGATGCCCGAGGTCGTGAAGAGCGTCCGCGCGAAGGCCGGGCCCTACGACCCGCGGCAGGGTGATTTCGCGGTCGCGGGCACCATCGAAATGGATCTCGGCCTCGCCGAGACGGGTTTTTCCTCGTCCCCCGGGCTCGGCACCTACGGCGAACGACGCCTCTTCCTCGCCTATCGGCCCGCGGGCACGACCGAAGCGACGTTCGGCGCATTCGAGGCACAAAGCACCGACGGATTCGGCCCCTCGCGCGCCGCGCGCCGCGCCTCGGCGATCGCCCAGCATGTCTTTCCGATCAGCACGAGCCTCTCGGCCCGCGTGATGGCCTCGGCCTATGCGGCGCGCTTCTCCTCGGCGGGCGTCCTCCGCCAGGACGACGTCGAGCGTGGCCTCGTCGATCGATTCGCGACCTACGACGCGCGCCAGGGCGGCGACTCGACCCGCATCCAGGTCGTCCTCTCCCTCGATCACGACGACGAAAACGGCAAGGCGCGCTTCTCCTTCACCCCCTACTTCGTCGCGCGTGGCCTCCGCCTCCGCGCCAACTACACGGGCTTCCTCCTCGACCCGATCGACGGCGACTCGCAGCAGCAGATCAACGAGGCGACGACGTTCGGTTTGTCCACCCATTACCACCGCAAGACGCAGATCTTCTCCCCGGAAGACGCCCTCGAAATCGGCGTCCAGGCCCGCGGCGACTCGATCGAGCAATCGCAGCGCCGGCTCTCGGTCGTCACCGATCGCGTGATGGAAACGCTCGTCGACGCCCACGTCCGCGCCGCCGATGTGGCCGGGTACGTCGACGCTTCGCTCCGGCCTCTCCGCCGTGTGGTGATCCGCGGCGGCGTGCGCGTGGACGGGCTCTTTTATGGCGTCACGGACCTCGCCGCGGGCGAAGGCGCGGGCGCGGCGCGGGCCGCCATGGGCGCGCGCATGGGAGGAAAAGCGACGGTCGACGTCACCTTGCTCCCGGGCCTTCACGCGGTCGCGAGTTATGGCGACGGCTTTCGCTCCCCGCAGGCCCGGACCCTCGGCGACGGCGAACGCACGCCCTTCACCACCGTGCGCTCCTTCGAGGCAGGCCTCCGTTATGCCGACGGCGACCGCATGCGCGCGAACCTCGCCGTCTTTCACACCCGCCTCTCCGACGACCTCGTCTTCGACGAAAAGGCCGTCGCCTACGAGCGCGTCCACGCCACGCAGCGCACCGGCTTTTCGCTCGATTTCGTCCTCCGCCCGCGCGCGTGGATCGTCGAGAGCGGCAGCGTCACGTATACCCGCGCCTCGTTCACCGAAGCGGGTCCCAAGGGAGACATCGGCTCGCTCGTCCCCTACACGCCGCAGCTCGTCGCGCGCACCGACATCGCGCTCACGCCTCGCCTCGCCCGCCTTTTCAGTCGGGATCTCGTCGGCAAGATTGGCGTCGGCCTCGCGTACCTCGGCGTCCGGCCCCTGCGCTTCGCCGAGTTTGGCCGGGACATCTTCCTCGCCGACGCCACGATTGGCGCGCGGCTCCGCGAGGTCGAGATCGAGCTCGACGTCTACAACCTGCTCGACGCGAAATGGTACGACGGCCAGTTCACCTATGCTTCGAGCTTCACGCGCGGCGCGGCGTCTTCGCTCGTGCCGCTCGATCACGTGACGGTGGGCGCGCCGCTCACCCTGATGGGCACCCTCTCCCTCCACCTCTAGAACCCGAGGAACACATGAAGCTCTCTATGGTTCGTCTGGGCCTCTCGTCCGCCGCCGGGTTTTTCCTGGTCGGACTCTCCCTCGCCACGGCCACCCTCGCCTCCGCCTGTGGCCCCGCCGAGACCACGAGCGGCAAGCGCGTCGCCTTGCAGACGCGTATCGTCGCCGACGACGGGATCGACGCGCCGTTCGTCAATGCGTACGGCTGGTCGATCCGCCTCTCGCTCGCCGCCGTCTCCGTCGGCCCGCTTTATTACTTCAATGGCGCGCCGATCTTCTCGGCCTCGGCCGCGCCTCCGCGTCCGCGCGATACGTTCGCGCGATTTCTCGGCCTCGGCCTGGCCCACGCGCACCCCGGCCATTACCAGGCCGGCGACGCGATGGGCCAGGTGCTCGTCTCGTCCTCGGTGGACCTCGCGAAAGGCCCCGCGGACCTCCCGCCCGGCGAGGGCGTGGCCGGACTTTATCGCTCCGCCCGCTTCACGTACGAGCCTGCGCCCACGGGCGACGCGAAAGACACGCTCGCGGGGCACGTCGTCGTGCTCGAAGGCGAGGCGAAAAAAGACACGCTGACACGAATCTTCCGTGTCGAGGCCGACGCCTCCGACGTCCTCGACGCCTACGGCGAGCCGCGCCTCGAAGGATGCGCATTCGAGGGCGAGCCCGACGTGCAAGACGACGGCACGATCACGATCCACGTCGCGCCGAGCGTATGGCTCGATCAAGCCGAATTCGACGCGGTTCCGGAGAGCGCGGACGGTTCGCCCGTGGTCCTGCCGCGGGACGGCCTGGCCTTCCGTGCGATCGCGCGCGGCTTCAAAAAAGGGTCCGCCGTGACCTTCGAATATTCGACACCCTGAGGAGAACACACATGAAACGACTGTTTGGAGTGACGCACCTTTGCCTCGCCGCCGCGCTCCTCGCCGGCTGCGGCGCCGATGAATCCGCGGCCACGGGGGATGTGGTGATCACGACCTGGGGCGAGGGGTACATCGAGGAGGAGATCCCGGCGTCCGACTTCGAGGACGGCTGGAACATCAAATTCTCGAAGTTTCTCGTCGTGGTCGGCGGCGTGCGCATCGCCGACGATACCGGCGCCCTCGTCGAGATAACCACCACGAAGCTCGTCGATCACGTGGCCCCGGGGGTCAAGCCGGTCGCCACGTTCGCCAACCTCGAGGCCAAGCCCTGGACGAAGGTGAGCTTCGAGATTCGCCCCGCGGCGAGCGATACCGAGCTCGGCGACGGCGCGACCTCGGCCGACCTCGACGCGATGAAGCAAGGCAAATACGCCATCTGGGCCGAGGGCGAGGCCACGAAGGGCGCCGTGAAAAAGACGTTCCGCTGGGGCTTCGGCGTGCCCACGGCATACACCGAATGCAAAGGCGAAAAAGACGGCCGCGAGACGGTCGGCGTCCTCGTCACGAACGGCGGCACCGACAACGTGGAGCTCACGATCCACGGCGATCACCTGTTCTACGACGACCTGCAATCGCCGAACGCAAAGCTGCGCTTCAACGCCCTCGCCTCGGCGGACACGGACAACGACGGCGAGGTGACGCTCGCCGAGCTCGCGGCCAAGAAGCTCGTGGACATCGATCCCGCGGACGGCGCCTATGGCACGGGCGCGGCCGGCGACGTGAACGACCTCGGTGCGTTCGTCACGGACCTCTCTCGCACCGTGGGGCATTTCCGCGGCGAGGGCGAGTGCATCGCGACGGATCCGAAATGACCGTCTCTCCTTGACAGAAATGGTCACCCCTCCCCCCTTGAAGTGACGATTTTCGTCACCGGAGCGTGACGCACCGCAGCGCCTGCGGATCGGCGCGCTCCGCTTTCTTGCATCGAAGCGCAGAATCCAGGACGATACGCGGATGGCACGTGGCGTGCTCGACGCGCGCTCTCCAGGGGAACGAGGAACATGAAGCGGCGGAGGGAGGGGCGAGGGTTTACCCTGGTCGAGCTGATGATCGTGGTCGCGATCGTCGGCATCCTGGCAGCGCTCGCCATTTTCGGCGTGCGGCGTTATCTCGCGGCGGCGAGGGTCAGCGAAGCGAAGCAGACCCTCGGCGCCATCGCCCGCGGCATTGCGATGCTCACCGAGCGCGCCGCGAAGAGCGAGGTCCTCGCCCTCGGCAGCCTCTCGGAGGCGAGCACCACGACCTGGTGCCCCGAATGCGGCGGCACCATGCTCTGCGTCGCGCCGCAAAACGTCCCCGCGGCCCGGAAATACCAGCCCGAGAACCTGAGCGGCAAGGACTTCGACCAGTGTTGCTGGCGCTGCGTCCGCTTCGGCCTCGATGACCCGACGTATTACCAATATCGGTATTCCGTGGGTCAAGCGTATCTCGGCCCGCCCCTCGGCGGCCCCGATCCCGGCGCCACGGGCGTCGAGGTCGCCGCCGTGGGCGACCTCGACGGCGACCAATCCGTCAGCACGTTGACCATGACCGCCACACGCGACGCGCCCACCGGCCAGCTCCGCTTCTCCACGCAGGTCTTCGTGTCGAACGAAGACGAGTGAGATTCACGCCGCCCGCGGCGTCTCCACCTCCACCGGCCAGGCGGCCGCAGGCGCCGCGCGCAAGGCGATCGCCAGCACTTCGTCGAGCGTCTCGACGAGGTGGAAATGCAGCGACCGCAGCACCTCCTCGGGCAGATCCTCGAGCTCCGCTTCATTGTCCCGCGGCAGGAGGATCTCCGGAATGCCCGCCCGGTGCGCGCCGAGCACCTTTTCCTTCACGCCGCCGATCGGCAAGACCCGCCCGCGCAGCGTGATTTCTCCGGTCATCGCGACATCGCGCCGGACGCGTTTGCCCGAGAGCGCCGACACGATCGCCGTCGCCATCGTCACGCCCGCGCTCGGCCCGTCCTTCGGAATCGCGCCGGCGGGCACGTGGACGTGGATGTCCCGCCCCTCCAGCCGCTCCCGCGGCACGCCGAGCGCGGCGCTGTGCTCGCGCGCATACGTCAGCGCCGCGCGACCGCTCTCCTTCATGACGTCGCCGAGCTGCCCCGTCAGCACGAGCTCGCCCTTGCCCGGAACGATGCTCGCCTCGACGTGCATGATGTCGCCGCCCTCCTGCGTGTAATACATGCCCGTGGCGACCCCGAGTTCGTCTCGATCGAGCGCGGTCGTGGGCCGCATGCGTGGGCGCCGCAGGAGCGCCCGGACGTCCGCCACCGTCTCGACCAGCACCCGCTGCGCCGCGCCCGTCGCAATGCGATGGGCCGCTTTTCGCGCGAGGGAGCCGATCGCCCGTTCGAGCTGCCGCACGCCCGCCTCGTGCGTGTAGCTCGTGACGACGTCGAGCAGCGCCGCGTCCGATACGACGAGCTGCTCCTCTTCGAGCGCGCACTCGCGCCGCTGCCGCGGGAGCAGATACCGCCGGGCAATCTCGAGCTTTTCGATCTCCGTGTATCCCGGGAACGTGATCGTCTCCATGCGATCGAGCAGCGGCGCCGGGATGCCCTCGCGCAGGTTCGCCGTGCACACGAAGAGGACCTCCGAGAGGTCGAAGGGCAAACCGAGGTAATGGTCGACGAACGTCACGTTCTGCGCCGGATCGAGCACTTCCAGGAGCGCCGCCGCCGGATCGCCCTGATACGAGACGCCGAGTTTGTCGATCTCGTCCAGCGTGAAGACGGGGTTCTTCGAGCCCACGCGCCGCATGCCCTGCAGGATGCGGCCGGGCATCGCGCCGACGTACGTGCGCCGATGCCCGCGGATGTCGGCCTCGTCGCGCGCGCCGCCGAGCGAGACGCGGATGTATTTGCGACCCATCGCCCGCGCGATGCTCTCCGCGATGCTCGTCTTTCCCGTGCCGGGCGGCCCGAGGAAGAGCAGGATCGGCCCGCGCGCCGCCCGCTGCGCCCGCTCGGGCGCCGAGATCTGCCCCTTCAGGCGCAATTTGATCACACTGAGCAGCTCGAGCACCCGGTCCTTCACGTCGCCGAGGCCATAATGGTCCTCGTCGAGGATCCGCCGCGCCATTTCCAGATCGACGTGGTCGTCCGTCCGCCGATTCCACGGCAAATCGCCGACCCACTCGAGCCAGCTCGTCACGACCTGCGCCTCGGGCGAGGTCTCCCGGCTCATCCGCCGCAGCCGACCGAGCTCGCGGCGCACCTCCTCGCGCACCTCGATCGGCAGATCCGCCGCGTCGATCTTCTTCTCCAGCCGATCCGCGATGCCCGCTTCGTCCTCCTCGCCGAGCTCTTTCTGGATCGCCTTCAATTGCTCGCGCAGATAAAGCTCCCGCTGCCTCTCGCCGAGCTCCTCCTGCACCGTCGTCCGGATCTTCTCCTGCGTCTCGGCGATCCCGATTTGCCGATGCAAATGCACCGTGAGCGCGCGCAGCCGCTCCACGGTCCGCAGCGTCTCCAGGAGCCCCTGCTTTTCGGCCACCGGGAGATCGAGGTAAAACGCGACGTGGTTCGCGAGCGCGCTCGGATCCTCGACGCCGCCGAGGAACTGCTCGAGCGCCTCTTTCGGCGCGCCGCGGCGCTTGCCGTACTCGATCGCCCGCTCGCGCACCTCGCGGGCGAGCGCGAGCACGACCGCTTCCTCCCCGGGGCGGCGAGGCAGATCGGCGAGCTCCACGCAAGCCGCGCGCAGGATCCCGTCCTCCGTGACGTATCGCAGCGCCGTGGCGCGGCGCTCGCACTGCAAGACGAGCGAGAGCCCCGTCCCCAGCCGCTGGACCTGGGCGATCCGCCCGATCACGCCGACCGCGAAGAGACTGCTCTCCGTGGGCTCCTCCGAGGTGTCACGTTGCGCGACGGCGAAGACGCGCTTGTCCTCCCCGTCGGCGCGGAGCGCTATCTCCACCGCGCGCAAGGTCTTCAGCCTTCCTGCGGTGATCGGCGTCGCGAGCCCGGGAAACAGCACCGTGTCGCGCAGCGGTAGGACGGGCAAGGTGAACCGTTCGGCCATCATTTCCCCCGGATTTGGCGGTCAGATCGACGTTTGCGAGGGCCGTGCCATCGGGGACGTCACCGATCGTCCACCACGAAGACGCCTATGCGCCCCTCCGCGCGCCCCGGCGACACACGGAGCACGGAGCAAGCGCGCGGGCGGGACGAACCATGTGGTAGGTTCGTCCCGCCATGTCCATCGAGATTCGCCTCCTCGGCCCCGAGCACACGGACGAGTTTGCCCACCCCATCCTCACGGCCTTTGGCCTCCCGCCCTCGCCCGAGCGCGCGGAACGAGCCCGACGTCTTCCCGAGTTCGCCACGCGGATCGGGGCTTATGACGGCAATGAGATCGTCGGCGCCGCCGGAGCATTCGCCTTCGACTTCAGCACGCCCGGCGGCGGCACCGTGCCCACGTCGGGCCTGACGATGGTCGCGGTGCTGCCGACGCACCGGAGGCGCGGCATCCTGCGGAACCTCATCGCGCGACAGCTCGCCGACGCGCGGGACCGCGGGCAGCCCATCGCGGCGCTCTGGGCGACCGAGGCGACGATTTACGGTCGCTTCGGGTACGGCATCGCCGCATTCTCGGGCGACGTGTCGATCGAGCGCAACCGCTCCGCATTCGTGGGTTCGCCCGTCCCCTTCGAGGCGCATTTCGTGAGCGAAGCGGAGGCGCTCGAACGCATGCCACGCCTGTACGAGCGCGCGCGCCGCGCCGCCCCGTGCATGCCGTCGCGCTCGCCCCTCTGGTGGAGCTTTCGGAGGCTGCTCGATCTGGAGTCGGTGCGGGCCGGATCGGGGCCGCAGCAGCGCGTGATCGTGAAGGTCGACGGCCGCGACGAGGGTTATGCGCTTTATCGCGTCCGCCTCGAACACTCGGACCCGCAGATCCCGACCACCGTCGTCACGGTGCAGGAGGCGATGGGCGCGTCGCCCGCGGGCACGCGCGCCGTGTGGCGGTACCTCTGCGACCTCGACCTCGCGACGCGGATCAACGCCACGTGTTTGCCCCCGGATCACCCGCTCTTTCTCCTGCTCGCGGAGCCGCGGCGGATGCATTACCGCACCTACGACTCGGTGTGGGTCCGCATCGTGGACGTGCCTTCGGCGCTCGCGGCGCGGCGTTATGGCGCGGAGGGCTCGATCGTGATCGAGGTCGACGACGAATTCTGCCCGTGGAACACGGGGCGGTATCGGCTCGACGCGGCCACCTCGCGCGTGACGCGGACCGAGGAGCCCTGTGATTTGCGGGTAACGGCCGCGGCGCTCGGATCGGCGTACCTCGGCGGGTTTTCGTTCTCGCGCCTCGCGGAGGTCGGAGGCGTCGCTCCGCGGACCGACGGCGCGCTCGAGCGCGCCGATCGAATGTTCGTCGCGCCGCGCCACCCGTATTGCCCCGAGATTTTCTGATTACTGCGGCATCCCCTGCGGCGGCGGGCCGGGCGGCCTCGGGCCCCGGCCGCCCTGGGGCCTGAAACCCTTGGGCAAACGAGGCCTCGGCGGCCCGTCGTCCGGCCCCCCGCTCATCGGCCCGCGGCGCGGGCCTTTCATCGCGCCCTCCTCGGCCGGATCCTCGGCGCGGGACATCGGCGCGTCGTCCGCGCCCTCGGGGTCGTCGCCGCCGGCCCGATCCTCGGCCTCGGCTTTCTTGTCATCGGCATCGGAATCGAAGGCGAGCCTCTCTGCGAGCGGCATCTCGGGCAGCTCGAGCAGCGCGCCGTCCCCGAGGAACGGCAGGATGTTGATGTACGCGTTCATGGCGTGACAAACGGAGTCTGTCCGGACGTACCGTTCCCGCACGCTCCAGAACACGCCGCCCGCGGCCGCCTTCGGGTTCTTCACCACGAAATCGTTCTCGGGCGCGTAGGTGTATTGCATGATCTGCCGGACGGCCGCGACCACGGCGTCCTTGTAGGCGTCGCAGTTCTCCTTGCCCTTGTCGCGGCAGAACATGAACACCTCGCTCATGACCTCGGCGAGCCATCCCGTGCCGCTGCTCGAAAGCGAGCCCTTCCAGCGCCCATGCCGGTAGGCGTCCTCGGACCGCTTCCATTGCCGCCCGAGGAGCTCGCGCGAGCAGCGGAAGACCAGGTCCTCGATGCGTTTGTCGCCGGTGGACTTCGCGAAATCGAGCAGCGAGAGGACGAGCCACGAGCTCGAGATCGGGTTCGGCTTGCGGTACTCGTCGCCGACGTAGCAGCCGTTCTTTTCGACCTTCTGCGAGAGGAACATTGCCGTCGACGCGGCGGCGTCGAGGTACTTCTTGTCCTTCGTCGCGCGGTGCAAACGCGAGAGCGCCGAGAGGACCTGCCCGGTATACAGCGTCGACTCCTTTGCCTGCACCGTCCAGGGCCCGCCCTCGTGCTGGCTCAACGACGCGCGCACGGCGCCCGTGGGGAGCTGCATCGAAATGAGCCAATCCCCGGCCTTGCGCGCGGCGTCCATGTACTTCGCGTCCTTCGTCAGGGCGTGGAGCTCGAGCAGCGTGAAGATCGTCTTCGACGTCGTGCCGACGACGAGCTTTCGCTCGGGTTTGCCGCGCTTCAGGTCGAGCGTGTAGAAGAACCCGCCCGCGGTGTGGTCACGCTCGTCGCGGCTCTGCATCGAAAGGAGGAATTCGGCCGTGCTCTTCGTCTTGTCGAGCAGGCTCTTGTCCTTCTTCATCGCGTGGAGCTTGAGCAGCGTGAAGCCCGTCGAGGCCGTGTAAATGGTGTGGAGCTCGGGCTCGAACGCATCCGCCGGGGCGTGATAGTACTTGTGCGCCCCCTTGTGCTCGGCGTCGAGGACGCGAAGCAGATACGCTTGCCCCTCGTCGATGCGCTTCGCGAGCAGCGCCTTGTCGAACGATCGAAGCGGGACGAGCCCGTGATCGAGCTCGAGCCCCTTGCCCTCGTGTTCGAGGATCGACATGCCGTGGTCCGGCAGCTCGATGGCGAGCCGCGTCGTCCCGAGCGCCTCCTTCGTCCCGCCCCCGGAGGCGATGGCGCGCCGCGTTGCTTCTTTCAGCGTCACGCATAACGACGCGTCCGAAGCCTCGCCGCGCGCCACCTGCACGCCTTCACGATATCCCCACACGACGGCGCGGAATGGCTTCGCGGAGGTCACGGGGAGCTCGCAGGCGACGCTCTCCCCTTCCTTTTCGATCGCCGCGACCTTTCGGGCGAAGCCGAGGACGCGGTCCCGGAAGACCTGATTGTCGAGCGGCGCGCCCGCATTGTCGGGGCCCGTGATCTTCGGGTCCGGCACCTTCGGCAGGTTCTCGGCGATCTTCGCGTCGAAGCGGTCGTCGTGCAGGTCCGGTCCGCGGACGCGCGCCTTCTTCTTGTCGGGCGAAGGAGCCGCGCTCGCCGCGCCGCTCGGAGCCGGCGCCGCCTCGCCCTCTTTCGCGCCGTCGCGCTGGCAGCCCGCCGCGCCGAAGAAAGACAGCGCCGCCGCGGAGGCGAGCGCCGAAAACCAGGCTATCGAATGAGGGCTTCTCTGCCGCATGGAATCGTCCTGAAGGGAACTCCGACCCTTACCAAGGATCGCCGACCTGCGCAAGGCCGCACGAAATCGTCGCACAGCCCAGGGCGTCCCCCGGGGACGGAGCGTCCGCGACACCGCAGCAGATATTTTGCACCCATACGGACAGCAGGTTTTCGCCATTGACGCAACGCACGGCATCGTTGTCCGACATGTATGCACATAGGCGCTCGTGAGCACGGTGCGGCGGCGCCTTGACGACCCCCGGACGCGTCGGTTAGGTAGGAAGACTTTTATTCCTTCATCTTGTGTGAAGGACGAAGGGAGCGACTCGATGCGCAGCTTCTTGAATCGTGGCCCCGTGGCACGAACGGCGGGTCTCTTGACGGCGCTATTGTTCGTGGCAGGGCAGGGGTGCGCCACGAATACGGGTGATGGAGAGGAGAACACGGGCGAGAGCAAGGAGGCCGCGAAGGGCCCGACCTCGTTCCTGTCGGCCGATCAGCCGAACTACCAGTTCACGTGGGGCGAAGAAGAGGAAGAGGAAGAGGAGGAAGAAGAAGAGGAGGAGGAAGAGGAGCAGGAGCTCGAGGAGGGCGACATCTACCGTGTCATGAACAATGGCACCCTCCTGAACCTCAACTGGTATCGCGGCCTGCAGGTGATCGACGTCAGTGACGTGACCGAGCCCAAGGTCGTCGGCCAGCTCCAGGTGGGCGGCACGCCGGTCGAGATGTACGTCGACGGGACGCGCGCGATCCTCTTGATGAACGACTGGTACGGCTACAAGGGCAAGCCGAACAGCCTCGAGGTCGACAGCACGTCGGGCGGCACCGTGCTCCTCGTCGACATCTCGAACCCGTCGAAGCCCGTGGTGCGCTCGCAGTACGACGTGCCTGGGTACATCCAGACGAGCCGCTACGCGAACGGCGCCACGCAGGACGCGCTGTTCGTCGCCGCGAGCCACTACGACTGGTTCATCAACGATCAAGGCTACTGGGAGTGGATCCTCGGTAGCACCGTGAAGAGCTTCGACGTCGACCAGACGGCGATGACGGAGAAGAGCGAGCTGCCCCTCGGCGGCTACGTCTCGGCCATCCACGCGGAAAACGAGGTGCTCCTCGTCGCGCGCGAGCAGCACTGGTGGTCGTCGGGGCAGAGCGACGTCGCGATCATCGACATCTCCGACAACGCCGGCACGATGGTCCAGCGCGACGAGGTGACGGTCAACGGCTACATCCGGTCGCAATTCCACATGGACTACCGGAACGACCAGCTCCGGATCTTCTCGGGACCGCAATGGAGCACGGGCGATCATAGCTACCTGCAGACGTACGACGCGTCGAACCTCGACAACGTCGTGCCGATCGACACGGTGGCGTTCGGCGAGAACATGTCGCTCTTCGCCGCGGTCTTCCTCGACGATCGGGCGTTCGCCGTGACGTACCGCAACTACGATCCGTTCCACGCGTTCTCGATCGATCCGAACGGCCACGCCGAGGAGAAGAGCGAGTTCATCGTGTCCGGCTGGAACGACTTCTTCCGGCCCGCGTTCGACAACACGCGCCTCGTCGGCATCGGCGTCGACGATCAGAACGGCCGCAAGCTCGCCGTCAGCCTCTACGACATCACGAACCTCGAGAACCCGAACCCGCTGCTCGCCCGCAAAGAGGTGGCCGGCGAGGACCACGGCTGGAACTGGTCCGAGGCGAACTGGGACCACCGCGCGTTCAGCGTGCTCCACAACGCGGTGAACGTGACGGCGCCGACGGGCGAGGCCGAGACGGGCCTCGTGCTCCTGCCCTTCGCCGGCTACAAGTACGTGAACGGCACCTATTCGTACGAGTCCGCCGTCCAGATCTTCACGTTCTCGAACTCGACGATCACGCGGCGCGGCATCATGGACCATACGGACGCGGTCCGTCGCACGTTCAAGCTCGACGCGACGAACGGGGCAAACCTGTCCGAGACAAACCTCCGCATCTGGGATCAATCGAACCTCGACGCGCCCGAGAAGGTCGGCGAGCTCGGCCTCGCCCCGGATTACACGCAGGTTTGGGTCTTCGACGACCACCGCGCGCGCCTGCGCGGACCGGACTTCGACGATTACTGGTACTGGTACGATCCGAACGCGAAGGCCAAGGTCGAGATCATTCCGGACGACGAGCCCGTCGACACCGGCACGCCCGTGGCGACCATCGAGATCCCGGTGAACGCGCAGTACTACCAGGTGGGCGACCTGCTCGTCAGCGTCTCCGGCAAGTGGATCGACTATCCGAACTTCGAGACGACCATCAAGGCGTGGGACCTCTCGGATCCGGCGCACCCGGTCGAGGCCGGCCAGCTCGTCACGACGGAGCTGCCGTACAGCTACTACTACTACGGTTACGGGGCCGGGGGCGTCGTCGGAAAGAAGACGCTCGGGTTCGTCTCGACGACCGACGTCCCGGGCGAGCCGGTCGCGATGGAGTATTGCTACTCGTACACCTACAACTGGTCGTCGTGCCGGGGCCAGGAGGGCTGCACGGTCTTCACGGGCAGGCGCGAATGCCGAAAGATCAACGACGGCGCGCTCGAATACTGCGTCGGCGGGTTCGCGGAGTGCACCGATCACGCAGACGCGGAGTCGACGTGCGTCCCGCTCGACTGGTCGGAAGCGGAATCGCAGGCCTGGTCGTACTGCTACGGGAGCGACTACGAGGCGGCGCGCTACCGGACGAAGGCAAAGCTCACGCTCGTGAATTTCTCGAACCCGTCCCACCCGACGCTCCTCGCGCCGATCGACGTGACGGCCGGGCAGGACGAAGAGTTCGTCCAGGTGAACGCGGACGACGACGACATCTATGTCACCGTCAAGAAGTCGGAGACCAAGCCCGGCGACACGCGCCCCTACGCGCGGTATTTCCTGAAGCAGATCGACCTGAAGCACCCGTCACAGCCGAAGCTCGAGGCCCCGATGAACGTGCCGGGCAGGTTCATCGCGAAGAAGGGCAACACCCTCTTCACGCAGGATCTGGTCTGGGGCGACAGCCAGTACATCGAGACCGCCGTCGCGAAGCTGCAGATCAAGGGCAAGAAGGCCGAGCTCGACAACTATCACCACTTCGTGAACAGGTCCGTCGGCCAGCTCTTCATCGACGGCGACAGGCCGGTCGCCGCGCACAACCTCGTGTGGGAGCCCTACAGCTACTACACGAACAACAATGACCGCTTCAGCGTCCTCAAGCCGAAGAGCGGCAACAACAATACGTTCCAGGTCCTGTCGAACGTGAAGCGCCCGGCCAACGCGACCTTGCTCAGCGTCGACGAGCGCCGCGCCTTCTTCTCGCTGAACGGCGGCGTTCTCATGGCGAACCTGGACGACCCGACGACGCCGACTTCCACGGCATTCTTCCCGGGTTGGAACTGGTACTACAGCGTCACGCCGGTCATCGACGACGACGAGGTGCTGATCGCGGCGGGTCGCTACGGCGTGCACGAGGCCGATCTCGACACGGAAAACCTGCTGTCGAGCGGCAATTAATCTGTCCCTCCCAATACGACGCACGCGAGCCCCGCGGGGTTCGCGTGCGTCCCCCCGCCAGACTCCCCCCTGACGCACCCCGTCGTTGACACCTCCCGCCCCGTGGCCTCATGATGCGCCGCGACGCACTCCCTCATCCACGCGTCGGAAATTGTATGAGCAAACGCAAAGAGCTGTCCTACAAATGGGTCATCATCGGCGGCGGCGTCATCATCTCGCTCTACTTCGTGATGCGCCTGCTCCTGCTCGGCGGGGTCGAGACCTCGATCGTCACGAGCTTTGGCCCCGAGAAGGGCGGCCTCGTCCTCGCCGGCATCGTAGCGTTCGTCTCGTACTTCGTCGGCGGCATCCTCATCGGCATCTTCAGCCCCGGTGAGACGGTCAAGGAGCCAGCCCTCGCGACGTTCATGGCGATCCTGCCGAACGCCATGCACACGATCATCTGGCACCTCCAGTACAGCTACCCCCTCGGCGGCGCCCTGGTCGGCCTCGCGACCACGTTCGTCGTCGGCATCCTCATGGCCGTCGCAGGCGCATGGATCGGCGAAAAGGTCCAGGGCCGGACCGTCGAAAAACTGCGCGAGGAAGGCGAGCTTCCGCCGCCGAAACCCTCGAGCGACAGCAACTGAGCCGCGTCGCCTCGCCCCTCCCTCGCCCTCCCTCCATCTTCTTCACACACCCTCACGACACGCGCGATCCACGAATCAATCTCGTGGTATCCTCGGTCTCATCGTGACCGTCATCGCCGAGGGACAGCTCATCGCCGGAAAGATCCGCCTCGAGCGCCCGCTCGCACGGGGCGGCATGGGCGCGGTCTGGATCGCCCACCACCTCAAGCTCGATCGGGCCGTGGCCGTGAAGTTCATGGAGCCGGGCCTGACCGCCTCCGACACGGCGCGCGCCCGCTTCGAACGCGAAGCGCGCGCCGCCGCGCAAATCCAGAGCGCGCACGTCGTCGAGGTGCACGACTACGGTGTCGAGAGCGAAACGCCCTACATCGTGATGGAGCTGCTCCGCGGCGAAGACCTCGCCGCGCGCCTGGACAAACGCGGCAAGCTCGACCTCGCGGAGGCCCTGCGCATCACGCAGCCGATCTGCAAGGCGCTGCGCCGCGCGCACGAGCTCGGCCTCGTGCACCGCGACCTCAAGCCCGGCAACGTCTTCCTCGCCCGGCAAGACGACGACGAGATCGTGAAGCTGCTCGACTTCGGCATCGCGAAAGCCGTGTCGCCGGGCACGCCGCAGTCGGGTGACGTCACGCGATCGGGCAACCTCGTGGGCTCGCCGCTCTACATGAGCCCCGAGCAGATCCGGAAGTCGAAGGAGGTCGACCACCGCAGCGATCTCTGGTCGCTCGGCGTGATCCTCTACCAGATGCTCACGGGAAGGACGCCGTTCGTCGAGGACGAGGTCGGCGCCGTGCTCGTGGCGATCTGCACCGATCCGATCCCGAAGCCCTCGACCCTCGCGCCGGAGCTCGGCCCCGAGGTCGATCGCTTCTTCGACCGCGCCCTCGCCCGCGATCCCGCCGAGCGCTTCCAGAGCTCGCGCGAGCTCTTCGAAGCCCTCGAAGCGCTGGCGAACAAGCCCGCCGCCGCGGTGAAGGGCACTTCCGTCGCCGCGAGGCACGACACGACCCCCGCGCTCGAGGCGACCGACGAGATCCCGAGCCCGCTGCCGCGCGCGAACGAAAAGAACACCGCAGTCGCGCTCGCCGAGACGATGGCCGTCCCCGAGGGTTCGGGCACGATCACGATGTCGCCCTCCGGCCGGACGCAGGACGACGAAGGCTCCGCGCCGAAGCACAAGCAACGGAGGTTCGCGGCCGCAGGGCTCGGCGCGCTCGCGCTCGGCGCCCTCGGATGGGTGCTGCTCGGCCCGCCCGCGCCGGCCCAGGAAGCGCGCATCGACGGCCCGGGCAGCCCGACGTTGCCGCTGCCGCCGCCCGTGACCGAGCCCGAGGCGCCCGCGCCCACGCAGCCGCCGCCCGCGCCCGAGGCGATCCCGAAGGCGACGCCCGAGGCGCTCGCCGAGGTCGAGACGCAGAAGCGGACGCCCACGGAGGCGCCCGTTCGGAGCGACAAACCGGTCGTTCCTGCCAAACCCGCGACTCCGAAGACGGGCGCGGACGGCAAACCCGAGCCCGCGCCGGCCTCGACGACGAACGAGGACGACGAGCTGCTCGGTCTGTCGAAGCCGGCCACGACGCAGCCCCCGCGATGAATCGTAGCCGCCGCGTCTCCCTCGCCGGAGCCGCGCTCTTGGCGGCGCTGTTCTTCCCCTTCGGATCCCGGGCGGACGAGCCGCCGAAGACCGAGACGGAGACCCCGCCGCCGCCCCCGGAGCCCTCCGAGGAGGAGCTCCGCGAAGAAAACCGCGCCGTCGCCCTCGAAAAAGGCCGCCGCGCGATGCAGCTCTTCCGCGCGGGCCAGTACGCCGAGGCCTATCCGCTCTTCCGCGACGCCGACGAGGCATTCCACACGCCGCAGCTCGTGCTGTACATGGCGCGTTGCCAGGACAAACGCGGCAAGCTCCTCGAAGCGCGCGCGCTGTACGAGCGGACGATCGTCGAGCCGCTGCCGGAGGCGCCATCGAACTCGCTGCTCCGCGCGCGGCAAGCGGCGACCGCGGAGCTCGGCCCGGTGCGCCTGCGTATCCCGACGCTCGCCGTCGACGTACGCGGCCCGCCGCCGACGGAGGTGACGCTGTTCGTGGACGGCGAGCTCTGGCCGATGGGCGAGCCGCGCGAGCTCGATCCCGGCAAACACGAGGTCGAGGCGCTCGCGCGGAGCGGGGCGCGGACGACACGCGAGGTGGAGCTGCCCGAGGGCCGGAGCGTGTCGATCGTCCTGCGCCTCGGCCTCTTCGCGAAGGGCGTGGAGCGGACGATCGAGCCCGCGCCGGCCCCGCCGACGAGGCCGACGTGGAGCATCGTGGCCGCGAGCGGGCTCTTCTCGATCAGCGCGCTCACGCTGGTGACGGGCGTGGTGATGGGCGGGCTCACGCTCAATCGGCGTGAGGTGCTCGAAATGGAGTGCGTGCAAGAGCGGTGCACGCAGGCGGGCTTCGACGCGTACGAGCAGACGAAGACATATGCGTCGGTGTCGAACCTGGGCTTCGGCGCGGCGGCGATCGCCGCGGCGGCGGGGGTCTCGGTGCTGCTCTTCACGCCGAGCACGAAACCCGCGGTCGCGCACGGCGCGCGCGTGGAGCTCGACGTTCGAGGCGGGTTCATGGCCGTGCGAGGCGTGTTTTGAGGCGGGCCGCGCTGCTCTCGATGGGCATGGCGGCGGGGCTCCTCGGCTGCGAGACGTTCATCTCGCTCGGCGAGGATTACACGCAGCAATGCACCACGCTCACGACGGTGTACCGGGACGCGGACAAGGACGGCGAGGGGAACAAGCACGAGCCGCTCACCTGGTGCGGGGATCCGCCGCCCGCATACGTGACGAACACGCTCGACTGCGACGACGAGAACGCCGAGGTGAACACGCGCGGGATCGACGATCAGTGCGACGGGATCGATCAGGACTGCGACGGGAAGACGGACGAGGATTTTCCTCGTCTCGATTGCCCGATTTTTATCGACAGACAAACACCGTGCCAGGGCCGCACGGCCTGCGTGGGCGAAGACGTGCTTTGTTTCGCGCTCTATTATTACGACGCAGACGAGGACGGCGTCGGCAGCACGCCGCGCCTCGTCGAGGAACCCGGGAGCTGCGCGCCGCCGCCCGTGCCCCTGGGCGGAGGCGCGTGGGTGCAGGAAGGAAACGATTGCGACGACGCGAATCCATCCATCCATCCGGGGGCGCGCGAGATCTGCGATGACGGCGTGGATCAGAACTGCAACGGCACCGTCGGGAAGGTGTATCTGCGACAAACGTTTTCGCAGAGCGTGCTGAACACGGGAGCCGCAGCGGAGCGGTGGTCGTCCGGGACGAACAGCGGATTCGTACAGGCGACGCCGGGCGGCGTGGAATGCAATGGCCCGGAGGATGACGTCACGGGCACGGACGACGGCAATGTCGTGGGGGTCGGGCTCGGGGCGTGTGTTCCGGTCGGGACCTCGGGCGAGCTCGAATCGCCGGTCGTGGACACGACGGGCGCGCCGAAGTTGTGGCTTCATTTCCAGCAGTGGATCGATTTCACGCCCGCAGGGACGCTCGGCGCGCCCCCGGCGCTGACGCTGTCGGTGCAACAAGGGCCCCAGCGGACGACGCTGCTCTCGCTGGTGAAACCCGGGCCCACGGAGGCCCAGCCGGTGCCGGGGTGGGACGAGGTGAAGCGCGAGCTCGATGCCTTCACGGGCCCGGCCACGTCGCTCGTCTGGTCCTACGAGAGCGGCGACGCGGCGGGATGGGGCGGATATGCGATCGACGACGTCCTGCTCGTCGACGAAAGTTGCGTCGACGCGCCCTGACTATTTACAGGTCGTCCCTTCGGGCGGGACCTTCCGATCGACGAGGTAATCGGTGACCGCCTGGTCGATGCAGGTGTTTCCCCGAAGAAACGAGATGTGCCCCGGGCCCTCGCGGGTGAGGAGCACCCCCGAGGAGAGCTGCGCCGCGAGCGAGACGGCCCAAGGATACGGCGTGGCGGGATCGCGCGTGGAGCCCACGACGAGGATCGGCGGCGCGCCGGACGCGGAGACGGGCTCGTTCGAGCGCCACGGCTGGAACGCCCAGCGCGCGGAGGGCAGCGCCGTGGCGGGCAAATACGTGCCGATGCGCGGCGCCTTCGCCTGGAGCTCGTTCGTGAGGTCTTGATAGACCTGGGGATCGCTCGGGAACGTGTTGTCGATCGAGGTGACCCCGTAATAAACCTCGAACGATGCGTCATACGTGCCGTCCGCGCTCCGGGCGACATACGCGTCCGCGAATTCGAGCAAACCCGAACCGTCCCCCGCGGCCGCGAGCGCGAGCGCCTCTGCGAGGTATTTCCATTGGTGCTTCTGGTAGAGCGGCTGTGATACGGCGTAGATGAGCTCGCCGGGCCCGATCGTGCGCGTGCTGCCCGGCGGCGCGGGCAGCGGGGAAGCCTCGATCGCGGCCTTCACGGCGTCGTACGCGGCCCACGGGTCGCCCCCCGAGTGGAAGGCGCACGAGGGTTTCGCGGCGCAGTCCGCGAGGAACGCTTCGAGCTCGGCCTCGAAGCCGAGGGCCTGCCCCTCGATGAACGCGTCGCCGGAGACCGTCGGATCGATCGTGCCGTCGAGCACGAGCGCACGGACACGATCCGGGTAGGTCTCGGCGTAGATCGTCCCGAGAAACGTTCCATAGGAAAAACCCACGTACGTGAGCTTCTCGTCGCCGAGGGCCTCGCGGAGGAGGTCCATGTCGCGGGCGACGTTGTTCGTCCCGACGAACGGTAAGAGGTCGCCGCTCCGCTGCTTGCAAGCGGCCGCGAACGCGTCCGCGCCGGCGAGCAGGGCCGCGCGCTCCGCGTCGTCGTCGGGCGTCGGATCGAGCCCGATGAGGGGCGCGAGGTCGTCGACGCAATCGATCGTGGGCGTGCTCCCGGCCTGGCCGCGCGGATCGAAGCTGACGAGATCGAACCGATCCTTGAGGGGCTCTGGCAAAACGATCTGCACCGCGCGCGCCCAGCCCACACCGGATGCGCCGGGTCCGCCGGGATTCATGAGCAAGGAGCCGATGCGCGCGGACGGAACCGCGGCCGGGCGGCGCACGAGCGGAATCGAAAACGTCCGTCCGTCCGGCGCGTCGTGATCGACGGGCACGGAGAACGTGGCGCATTCGAAGCCGCCCCCGCAATCCTCCCAGGAAATGGCGGGAGCAGGGGGCGCTTGCGAGGGATCGGGCTCGCCGCCGCAGCCGAGAAAGAGGGGGGAAACGAGGAACGAAAGGGCCCCGGAGAGGCGCCGCGCGGTGGTGACCATGAGGAGGTTCATGGTACCGCGATGCGAACGCGGGGAGGCTCTAGCTTGCAGGACGCAAACGAGCGCGCCCGCCGAGCGTGTCGAGGTCGTGCAAGCAAAGCCGGGACGGTGGGACGGCCTCGCGGGCGAGATCGGCGACGCGCGCGTGGTGCGTGAAGAAAAGGACCTGCGTCTTCTGCGAGAGCTCGCCGAGGATGGAGAGCGCGGCGCGCGAGCGCGCATCGTCGAAATTGACGAGGATGTCGTCGAGGACGAACGGAATGGGTTCGTTGTGCTCGAAATGGCGCCAAAGGCTCGCCATGCGGAGCGCAAAAAAGAGCTGATCCCGCGTGCCGTCGCTGAGACCCTCGACGCCGACGAGGCCTCCCGCGGGCCGCACGCATTTCAGGATCGGCCGGCCCTCCTCGCCTTCGTCGTCGCCGCGAATCCCCACGAACGACCCGAGCGTGAGACGCTCGAAGAGCTCGGAGGCGCGGCGCACGATCGGCCCCTGGTGTTTCTCCCGGTATTGCTTGATTTCGTCCTCGAGCAGCCGGTACGCGAGCCGCGCGCGGGCATACTCCTCGACGAGGGTCGCCATGGCCGCGAGGTGCTGCTCCGCCTCCTCCGCCGCCTCGGCCGCCTTGCCGCTGCCGTCGAGCAGGGCGAGCCGCTCTTCGAGCTTGCCGATCTCCTTGTCGATGTTGGCGCGCGCCTCGCTCGCCGCCGTGATCTTCTCCTCGACCGCGCGGAGGGCGGTGGCGATGTCGTCGCCCGTGAGCCCCTGGCACTCGGCGACGAGCGCGTCGAGGCCGAGCCCCTCGCCGAAATCGAGGAGCTGTCGTTCGAGCGGGTCGAGCCGCGCCCGGAGATCACGCACCTCCTTCGAGCGCTCCTCGGCGACGACGAGCTCGGAGACGCTCGTCGCGCGAGCCTCGTCGAAGAGCTGGGCGAGCTTGCGTTCGGCGGCCTTGCGCTTGTGCGTCACGTCCTCGAGCTCGCGTCGCTTCTCGTCGAGCTTGTCCGTGACCTCGCGCTTCTTGATGTCGTCCTTCTCGGCGAGGGAGAAGCGTTCGACGAGCATGTCTGCCGCTTGCTCCGTGGGCTCGCCGGCGAGGTCGGGCGCGGCGACGCGCACCACGTCGAGCACGTTCGCGGAAAACCGCTTGGAGTCCTGCTCGATGCCCGCGATGCGATGCCGGATCGCGCCTGCTTTTTCGCATCGCTTCGTGAGCTCGGCCCAGAGCCGCAGGACCTCTTCGGCCTCATCCGGGCGCGTGGCCCGGGCGAGATCCATGCTCTGCATCGCTTCGGCCCACGAGGACGACCACGCGTCGAGCTCGGCCTGCTTCTTCGTGAGATCCGCCTCGAGCTGCGCGGACTCGGCCGAGCGTCGCGCAAGCTCCTTGTCATGGGACTCGCGCTCCGTACGCGCTCGCGCGGCACGCTCGCAGACCGAACGCGCGCGCTCCATCAGCGCCGAGAGAGAGGCTTCTCCCGGCAGGGGAGACCCGAGGAGCCGCGTGAGCGCCTCCTCGTGATCCGCGCGGAGCGTGCGCATCGACGCGAGCTCGGCCTCGGCGGCCATCCAGCGCGCGCGGTCCTCGGCGAGCTTCTCGTAATGCACGAGAAACCCCTTCATCTCCGCAGGCGAGAGCGGCGCGATGCCGGAGCGCGACCACTCCTGCTGCCACTTCGCGCTCTCCGCCTCGCGCGCGCTCGCGAGCGCCGAGAGCGAAGCCGAGAGATCGTCGATCTCCTGGAGGAGGTTCGCGCGCTCGAAGGACAACGTCGAGACCTTCGCGACGCGATCCGCCTCGTGGAACAGGCGTTTCGCGAGATCGTCGGCGTGCCGCACGCGCGCCTCGTAGTCGAGCACCGTCTCGACGCCGACGCGCGCGGGGGCGGCGCGGAACATCGCGACGTCTCCTTGCTCGCTCGCCGGATCCGCGAGGATCGAGCGACGCATCGCGACCCAGAGCGCATCTCGATGCTCACGCGCCGCCGCGACCTCGTCCTCCGTCGGCACGGCCCCGCCGCGCCGCGTGCGCTCGAGCTCCCGATCCACGTCCGCGAGCTTTTTGCGGCGATCCACGAGCGTCTGCGAGAGCCCGCGGGCCTTCGCCTCGTCGTCGGCGAAGGCCCGCTCGAAGCGCTCGATGGTCTCGCGCGACGGCAAGGGCAAGGCGCCGATGCGGTCGAACGGCAACTCGAAGAGCGCGAGCGCCGCGTGCTCCCTGCGCACGCGCGCCCCGAGGTCCTCGGCGACGCGCTCGCGCTCCCGGATGAGTTTGTCGAGATCGCCCTCCCGCTGCGCGCGCTCGACCGCGCGCCCGAGATCCGCGACGTCGGCGAGCGGAGGCAAGCCCGCGCCGCGCTGTCGCTCCTCGGCGAGCCTCGCCTCGACGGTCGCGAGCGCGCTCTCCGCGGCGCGGACCTGGGCGTCGAGCGCCACGTGCTGCTTGACGAGCCCGCGGACGCGCAGCTCCAGCGCCGCGGGCAAACGCCACGCCTCGGCTTGCTCCGCCGTCATCGAGCGACCGAGCCGCGCGCAGATCGCGCGCACCTCGTCCTCGATTTGCCGGAGCTCGCCGCGAAGCCGCGCCCCGTCGCCGCTGGCCTTCCGATGGCTGCCGAGGTCCTCCTGGATCTTCCGGACCGCTTGCGCCTTGTCGAGGAGCTGCGCGGGGACGTCGAGCGATGCGAGCTTTCCTTCGAGCTCGGCGATCTCGGCGCGGAGCCGATCTTCCCACGGACCCGCGTCGGCGATCACGGCCTGCGCGCGCCGCCGATCCTCGGCCGCGGTCTCGGGCAAGAGGACGACGTCGCGGCGCGCTTCGAGCGAGAGGAGGATCTCGGTGCGCTCGGCGATGGGCCTGAGCGCGCGCTTGATCCGCGAGAGGCGCCGGTGCTCGCGCAGCAAGCTCTCCCGCTCGGCCTGGGCCGCGGCGGCGCGCTCGCGCAACACGTCGAGCTCCTTCTTGTGCTCCTCCCAAGCGCGCACGGGCTGCGAGAACGTCTTCTGATCGTCCTTCGCCTTCTTGAACTTCTCGATGACGTGGTTGAGCTTCTTCGTGCGGCCGCGCGGGACGAAGATCTCCTCGGCGCGTTGCTCGAGCTTGCGCAGGAGCGAAGAGAGCCCGGTTTGCCCGAGGCCCGCGCCGAAGAGGCTCTCGCCGAGATCGCCGCGCCCCTCGACGAGCGCGCGTCCGCCCTCGACGAGGCGATCGTGCGAGAGGCCGAACATGGTCTCGAACTGCCCCTGCTCGAGGTTGCCGAGCAGGCGCCGGAGGTGCTCTTCCTCGATCGGCGCGTCCGTACGATCTCGTAAGGTGTTCTTGCGGCCCTTCGTGCGGACGATCGCGAGCTCCTCGTCGTCCTCGCCGCCGATGCGTCCGCCGATGCGGAGGTCGGGCTTCTTGTGACGATGATCGTCCGCAGTGCGCTCGGGGATGCCGAAGAAGAGGCCCGTGACGGCGCGCAGTGTGGTGCTCTTGCCAGCCTCGTTCGAACCCACGACGACGTGCAGCGCACGCGCGGGCGAGGAGAAGTCGAGCTGCAGGTCGGAAAATGGTCCCCAGCGGAGGAGCTCGAGCGCGAGGATCTTCAAGGCGCCTCCCCCTCCGGGAACAGCTCGGGCAGGAGGTAATCCGGTAGGTCCGAGACGAGGCGCCGGACGACGTCGATCTCCTTGATCCGGGGGCCCACCTCGGCCTGGAAATACTCGGGCGGAAGCTTCGCCGCGATGTCGTCGAGCTCCCGCCCGAGCTTTCCGAGCTCGACGTCGTCCTCGGTGATCCATCGGAGCTTGCCGAGGAGCGCGCCCACGGGATCGTCGCGCTCGGCGAGCGCGTCGAGATCGGCGAGGGTGCGCGTGCGGACCTGGACCTTCTCGACCCAGACCTCGCCGAGGTCGTTCGCGAGCGTGCAGAGCTCGGTGCGGAACTTGTCGGGGTCGCGCGAGAGCGCGGCGTGCGCGCGGCTCGGACCGGTGACGGCGACACGCGCGCAGAGGCCACGGCCCATCGCCGCGTCGACCTCGCGCGAGAGCGCAGCGCGGCAGAGCTCGAGGACGTCGTCGGGCGAACGCGCGGGCGAGGCGTCGACCTGGCAGGCGGCCCAGCGCGCGACGTCGAGGACGCGATGCTCGACCGATTTCACGCGCCCGTCCTCGACCGTGACGAGGCTCGCGCCCTTGGGCCCGGTCTCGCGGGCGTGGCGGCCTTGCAGATTGCCGGGAAAAACGATCCAGGGTTTTTCGTGGAGGACCTCGCGCGCGTGCACGTGCCCGAGGGCCCAGTAGTCGTAGCCCTTCTGGACGAGCGACTCGACGCGGCAAGGCGCGTACGGCGCGTGCCCGTCGCGGCCCTCGGCGGCGGTGTGGAGCAGGCCGATGTTGAAGTAGCCCGCCCGCGGCCCGGGGTAGGTCTGGGCGAGGTCCTCGGTCGTCTCGGCGCGGGCGTAGCCGCGGCCGTGCACGGCGACGCCGACGTCGTCGAGAAGGACGGTCTCCGCGCGCGCGGTCGAGAGCTCACGCACGCCCTCGGGCAAACGGAGGATCTTGCTCTTCGCGTCGTGGTTGCCGCGGACGATGAAGACACGGATGCCGGCGTCTCGCAGGCGCGCCATCTGCCGGACGAAGAAGAGGCCCGTGTTGTAGTCGGTCCAGTCGCCGTCGTAGAGGTCGCCGGCGATGAGGAGGAAATCGACGGCCTCGGCGATACACGCCTCGACGAGCGCTTCGAGGGCCCGCCGCGTCGCGCCGCGGAGTTTGTCCGCGGGCGCCCCTTCGTATCGATCCAGCCCGCGCAGAGGACTGTCGAGGTGGATGTCCGCCGCGTGAAAGAACTTCATCGGGGGCCGCGGATACTAGCCGCGGCGCCCCGCACGGTCGATCGATTTACTCGACGGCCTGTGCCTGTTCGATCGCGTCTTCACGCCGATCGCGCAGGTTCACCGCGAGCACCTTCTTGCGCACCCGCACGAACTCCGGCGTGACCTCGACGAGTTCGTCGGCGTCGATCCACTCCATCGCGGTCTCGATGGTGAGAAGCCTCGGGCTCGCGAGCAGGACGTTCTCGTCCTTGCCGTGGTTGCGGATGTTGGAGAGCTTCTTCTCCTTGATGACGTTGCAGTCCGTGTCGTTCGGGCGGTTGTGCTCGCCGCAGATCATGCCCTCGTACACCTCGACGCCCGGCACGATGAAGAACGTGCCGCGCGGCTGCAGGTGGTGGAGCGCGTAGGGCGTCGAGACGCCCGCGCGATCGGCGACGATGGCGCCCGTGGGCCTGCGCATCATGGGCCCGCCCCACGGCGTCCAGCCGTCGAACATGGTGTTGAGCAGGCCCGTGCCGCGCGTCGACGTGAGGAACTCGCCGCGGAAGCCGATGAGCCCGCGCGACGGGACCTGGAACTCCAGGCGCGCCCGGCCAAACCCGGGGTTCGTCATCTTCACCATGCGCCCGCGCCGCGACGAGAGCCGCTCGGTCACGATGCCGACGTACGTCTCCGGCACGTCGATCACCACGAGCTCGACGGGCTCCATGGCCTGCCCATCGATCTCGCGCGTGACGACCTCGGGGTTCGAGAGCTGCATCTCGTAGCCCTCGCGCCGCATCGTCTCGACGAGGATCGCGAGCTGGAGCTCGCCGCGGCCGAGCACGAGGAACGTGTCGGGCGAGTCCGTGGGCTCGACGCGGATCGCCAGGTTCTTCCGGGCCTCGCGCTCCAGCCGATCCTTGAGCTGGCGGCTCGTCAAGAACTTCGACTGCTTGCTCTTGCCCGCGAACGGCGAGGTGTTGACGCCGATCTTCATCTTGATCGTCGGCTCCTCGACGACGATCCGCTCGAGGGCCTCGGGGCGCTGCGGGTCGGCGATCGTGTCGCCGATGTTCACCTCGAGCCCCGCGATGGCCACGACCTCGCCGGCCTGCGCGCTCTCCGCGTTGACGCGCTTGAGGCCCTCGAAGGTGAAGAGCGCCTTCACCGCGCCCTTCGTGACCTTGCCGTTCTCGCCGAGGACCACGACCTCGCCGGCCTGCCGGATGCTGCCGCGCGCGATGCGCCCGACCGCGAGCCTGCCGACGTAGTCGTCGTGCGTCGTGTTGCAGACGATGATCTGCAGCGGCTCCTCGGGGTCACCCTTGGGCTCGGGGACCCGCGCGAGGACGGTCTCGAAGAGCGGCACGAGGTTCGTGAGCTCGTGCTCGAGCTCGCGCTTGCACTGGCCGAGCTTGCCGATCGCGTAGACCGTGGGGAAGTCGGTCTGCGCGTCGCTCGCGCCGAGATCGCAGAAGAGGTCGAAGACCTCGGAGAGGACCTCGTGCGGACGGGCGTCCTGGCGGTCGATCTTGTTGATGACGACGATGAGCGGGAAGCCGCGCTCGAGGCACTTCGAGAGCACGAAGCGCGTCTGCGGCAGGGGCCCCTCGGCCGCGTCGACGAGCAGGAGCGCGCCGTCGGCCATCATGAGGGTGCGCTCGACCTCGCCGCCGAAGTCGGAGTGTCCCGGGGTGTCGACGATGTTGATCTTGACGCCCTTCCAGCGGACGCTCGTGTTCTTCGCAAGGATGGTGATTCCTCGCTCGCGCTCGAGGTCGTTCGAGTCCATCACGCGCTCGGCAACCACCTCGTTGTCGCGGAAAGCGCCCGCCTGGCGGAGCATGTGATCGACGAGCGTGGTCTTACCGTGGTCGACGTGGGCCACGATGGCGATGTTGCGGAGATCCTTGCGGGCCATTTTGAGGCGCCGCTCCTAGCACGCGCTTCGTGACGAGGCGAGCGAGCCCGGCGGACCGCGCGCGCAGGGCGGCCTTCCAGAACAAGGGCTTTTCCGGCATGGTGCGTGCCGAAAAAAATGTTGGATCTGGACGTCTTTCGGCAGCTCGCCGAGGAGCTCATCCCTTTCAACAAGTGGATCGGCGTGAAGGTCGATCACCTCGCGCGGGGCCACGTGACGCTGTCGATCCCGTGGCGCGACGAGCTCATCGGCGACCCCGTGCGCCAGGCGATCCACGGCGGCGTGATCAGCATGCTCGCCGACACGGCAGGCGGGCTCTGCGTGTGGACCGCGATCGAGAACCCGGCGCTCGGACGGGTCTCGACGGTGGATCTGCGCGTCGATTACCTCCGGCCCGGTCGACGCGAGACGCTCGTCGGCGACGCGACCACGGTGCGCGTCGGCGGCAAGCTCGGCTGGGCCGACATCCGGCTCTACCACCCGAGCGCGGCGTCGGAGCTCGTCGCCACGGCCCGCGGCGTCTACGCGCTGAAGAACCCGAAGCAGCCAAGCCGAGACGCCTGACCCCCCGGCGTCCTCTTGGCCATCGGCGGGCGAGCGAGGGTATCCTCGTCGCATGCGACCTTTGACCATGGCGCTCGTCGCCTGCCTCTCGGGCGCCGCGTGCGCGACCGCAGCCGGGCAAGCCTGGGTGCAAGGCGAAGGCGAGCCCGCGCGCGAAGCCGAGCATCGCGGCTGGTCGGACGCGCGGGGCGCGCGGGCGGGGTTTCTCGGAGCCGAGCGCGCGCCCGAACGAACGCCGTTCACGCCGCGCGACACGACGCCCGCGGCCGCTCCCACGCCGAACGCGGAGGAGGTCGTGACGATCACGGCGCAAGGCTCGGGCGCGACGCCCGGGACGGCGTTCCGCAACGGCGAGCGCTTCCGCAACACCTACTACGACTTCCCGAAGGAAGACGCGGGCCCGAAGAACGCGACGATCTACGACGCGAGCTGCAAGCCGATCACGCTCGTCACGCAGGACTTCCACGATCGCGTCTGCGTGCAGGGCAGCGGCCGGCTCTCGACCGGCGAGACCGTGAGCTTCGCCAAGCGCGACTGCGATTGCGCCGCGGTCTGCCCGCGCACGAACCAGAAGATCTGCTTCGAGCGGCTCGACCCCGCCCGCTTCCCCACGGGCCGCGGCGCGCTCGGCAAGCCCATCACGCCGCTGCGCTCGGTGGCCGTGGACTCCTCGGTGATCCCGCTCGGGACCGTGCTCTTCATCCCCGAGTTCAAGGGCGTGAGCTTGCCCGAGGGCGGGCGCCACGACGGCTGTTTCGTCGCCGAGGACCGCGGCATGAAGGTCGTCGGAAGGCAGATCGACGTCTTCACGGGAGATCCCGCCGCGACGATCCGCCTGAACGCGCTCGTGCCCTCGAACCGCGGCGTACGCGTCTACGCAGACGACGCGCGCTGCCGCTCGCTCGTCGCCCGCGGGCCCTGATCCGCGTCTTGCGGCCGCGCCAACCGTTTTCCAGACGCCCGCGAAATCCACACGTTCATCGGAGTGCCCCGTTGCGCCCCCGCGCGCACCCTGGCACCCTTTGGCGAGTCGCCGCGCATGGCTGCTTCGCCCCCTGCCTCCACGACCGGATTGCCCTTCGTCGTCCCTCCGGGGCTCGCACCGACGGCGGAAGCCAACCTGGTGCAGACGCCGCTCCTGCACCTCTACGTGTACCTGCTCGACAAGCTCCTCACGGGGACGCTCGTGCTGACCACGAAGACGGGCGCGCGCGCCGCGGTGTCGTTCGACGAGGGGACGCCGACGCGCGTGATGGATCTCGCGGGCACCCGGTACGCCGAACGAACCCCGCTCGAGCGGGCCATGATCAAGCTCTGCGAGGTCGAGGCCGAGACACGTTACGCGTTCTACGCGGGGCAAGACCTGCTCGCGGAGCGGGGCGCGGCGGTGCCGCGGGTCGAGCCGCTCGCGGTGATCATGGCCGGCGCGCGCGCGTTCGTCGGGGCGCCGCAGGCCGAGGCGACGCTGCTCCGGATCGACGATGTCCCGATGGGGATCGCGAACGGGGCGACGCCGGAGCGGTTCCGGTTGACGCCCGAGGAGCGCGCGCTCGTCGAGCGGCTCCGCAAGCAGCGGACGACGCTCGCCGACCTCGTGAAGACGAGCGGCGTGCCCCCGCGCATCGTGCGTGGCGTGGTCTACGGGATGACGATCACGCGGCACCTGGACTTCGGCGGCTCCACGCGCCCGCCCGTCGGGCTCGAGCGCGCCGCCGCCGCGCGCACCGCGATGACCTCCGACCCGTACGGGTGGCGACCGACGACGGGCACGACGGGCCTGCAGTACGCGGATCAGACCGGGACGCGGCCGCGGGACGAGGTGATCCGCGCGGCCGACCCGACCGGGCCTCTCCAGGCCGTCAAGCGTGAGGGGACCGGGCCTCTCCAGGCCGTCAAGCGCGAGGGGACCGGGCCGCTCCAGGCCGTCAAACGTGCGGCCGACCCGACCGGGCCGATGCCACAGGTCCCATCGCAGGCCGGGCCCCCGAACCACGAGAAGCGCCGCGCCGAGATCGAGGCCAAGCTCGCCTCCGCCCCGAACGAGGACCATTTCCAGATGCTCGGCATCCCGCGCGACGCGACGTCGAGCGACGTCCGAAACGCGTACTTCAAGCTGGCGCTGCTGTACCATCCGGACAAACTTCCGAAGGACCTGCACGACTTGAAGCCCCGGGTGGCGCGGCTCTTCGCGACCGTCAACGGGGCCTACGAGGCGCTGAAAGACGACGCGGGGCGCGCACAGTACCTCGCGTCGCTGAGCGGCGCCGTGCTCGACGAGCAGGCCCAGATCGAACGCGCGGTGAATGCCGCGCTCGAATTCGAGAAGGCCGAGGTCTACCTGCGGAAGAACGACCTCGCCGCCTGCGAGGCCTCCGTGCGGCGCGCCGTGGCCGCCGATCCCGAGCAGCCCGCGTACATTGCCTTGCTGGCGTGGGTCGTGGCGAGCCGGCGGCCGCTCGCGCCGGTGCCCGAGGAGGGCAAGACGAACAACGTCTACGACGACTGCATCACGCAGCTCGACGGCGTCCTCAAGGCGGAGCCCGATTACGAGAAGGCGCTGATCTACCGCGGCCGGCTGCTCAAGCTCGCCGGGCGTGTCCACCAGGCGTACCGGGACTTCAAGCGCGTCACGGTCATCAGCCCGAAGAACATCGAGGCGGCGCGCGAGGTGCGTCTCTACGAAATGAGGCACCCGCCCGAGGACGACGGGCCCGGCTCGAACCCCGGCCGGGGCCTGCTCGGCAAGCTCTTCAACAAGAAGCGCTGAGCATGCCCCGCCGAGATTCGTGGACGTTCAGCCTCCGGGGCAGGTGACGAGAATACCGCCGCCGGACAGGCTGTCGCAGGAGAACTGAAAGCACGGGTCGTTCAAGCACGCGCAATTCGGCGTGCTGCCGCACGCGGCGGGGATCGGCGCGCACTGGTAGGAATCGGGGTAGCCTCCGACGTCCGACGTGGTCTTCTGGCAATACTCCGTGGCCTTGTCGCAGAAGTTGTGGCCGCAGGAGAACAGCTCCTCCCCCGGGGGCTCGCAATTGCCGATGTCGGAGACGTCGTGGCCCGCCTGTGCGGCGTCGCAGGGATTGCCATACACCTTGCCGTCGCAAGCGCAGGTCGGAAAATAAGCGTCCGGGCAACCGGACGGCCGCGGTTTGCAAATGCCCGTGAGGTCGGTATCGCCGCACCGATCATTCGGGAAGTCGCACCACTCGTCGGGTCCACACACGAGCCCGGCGAAACCACCACACGCCGCGCCGCTGGACCCGCCGCCGCCGCCCATACCGCCGCCGCCGGAGGACGACGACGAACCACCGCCGCCGCCCTGACCGCAGGAATCAGCGCCGCAACCGCCACCGCCGCCCTGACCGCCGCCCATACCGCCCGAACCGCCCGCGCCCCCCGAGCCATTGTTCGAATCGACGAACGACACGCTGCAGCCGCCGAGCAGCAAAACACAAAGCGAAGCTGCGCCCAACCATCCATGCAAAGCCAATCGCATCACGGCCTCCAGACACGCCCTTCAGCAAGCGTAATGCCACAGCGTATCACGTTCTTTCGAGGCCCACCGCGAATGCAAAGGCAGGCCGCGATGTCGCGGCGTTGGCCCAGCCTGCGCCAAAAGGATCAGCGCGCCGCGGCCACGGATGTCCCGAGCGCCCGGAGCGCGCGGCAGACCGTCTCGTCCCGACAAGGACCGACACGCCCGCCATGCAGCGCCCACGGCACCTCGCGCACGAGCGCAGAATCCCGCACGTCCGGCCCACGCCAGGGCTCGAGCGCGCGCGAAAGCCGCGCCTCCCGCTCCGTCGCCGCCGGGAGCGAGAGCGTGATCTGCGGCGATATGCCGACTTTCTGGACCGGCGCGCCATCCGGCAAAGAAAAGAGCAATGTCGTCAAACGAAGGACGCCCGCGTGCGCCTCGTCGTCGAGGTATTCCTGCGCGCAGCCTTTGCCATACGTACGGTCTCCAATGACTACACCGCGTCGATAACTCGCGATCGCCCCCGCGATCATCTCCGCCGCGCTCGCGGAGTCGCCGTCCACGAGCACCGCGAGCGGACCCGAATACGACTCTTCCGCGGGGACCTCGGGCGCCCGCTCGACCTCGACGCCGCCATCCCGCCGGCGCATCGGAAAGAGCGCCGCGCCGGGGAGGAAATGGCCGAGCGCCGCCATCGCGCCATCCGTCGAGCCGCCGCCATTCGCCCGCAGGTCGAGCAGCACGCCGCGAACGTCGTGCGCTTCGCGGACGCGCGCGAGCGCCGCGCCGATCCGATCGCCCAGATCATCGGGGACGTCCGGAACCGTGACGACGGCGACGCGACCATCCGCGTACCGGACGACGTCGAAGGGCAGCTCCGGGGGTTCGGCCGGAGGCGCGGGACCTTCCCGCGCGGGCGCAGGCGCGACGACGAGCTCCAAGGGCTCAGCGACATGCGGCCGGAGGATCGTCACGGAAGCCGGTGGGCCGTGCGGCGCACCTTCGACGAGGGCGCTCTGCTCGGCCTGCTCCACGCTCATGCCCGCGAGCGGCACACCACGCACGGAGAGCACGACGTCGCCGTCGAGGAGCGGCGCGAGCGCGCTTCGATCGATGCGGACGCCGAGCGCCGTCCGCGTCATCTCCGACCAGAGGCGAAGCGGCGGGCTCGTCTCGAGGTCGAGGTCGTAGATCGAGATCTCCTCGTCGAGCGGCGCCCACGCGCCATGCGCGTCGAGCTGGGGCACGTACGCGCGCACCGCGGCCGCGATGACCACGCGGCCCCAGGCCTCGGCCGTGAGCTCGGGGAAGAGCCGCTGGCCCGCCGCAGTGACGTACGGGTCGAGCGCCGCGCCGTACGCGGCCCGCGCCGCGCCGACCTCGCGTCCGAGCTCCCGCGCGAGCTCGCGACCCTTGCGCGTGATCGGTCCGTCCTCGAAGGGCGCGGCGGTCACCGTGCGCCAGACCTCGGCGGGCGAGCGCGCTGGGGGGCGGCCTTCGGGGCGACCTTCACGCAGGCCCTCGTCGAAGGACACGCGCAGCGTCTTCATCCAGGTCGCGAGCGAGGCGCCGACCACGTCCGCCGCGGCGCAAGGGCCGCCGTTCGGCGCGGTTTGGAGCTCCCGCAGGAGCCGCTCGCCTTCGCGGCGCACGAGCGGCGCGACGGGCGCGTCGGGCGCGACGGACCAGAGCCCGTGCGGGTCGAGCCAGTCGACGACCCCATCGGCAAACTTTGCGGCTTCGACGTCGGTGACCGGCGCCGCGAGGTTCGCGCGGACCTGCGCGATGATGGTGCGCGCCGCGTCGCAGGAGAGCGCCGCGGGCGCCCCCGTCGGAAGGACGAGGCCGCCGCCCGAGGGCGCGCCGCACTCCGCGCCGAGGGCCTCTTCGTCCGTGACGTCGAGGGTGCGCAGCGACCACAGCGCGATGCCGCGTTGCGCGGGCTTCGGAGGCTCGGCCGGCCGCTGCGCCGCGACCGCGAGGATGGCGGTGGCAGCAGCGAAGTACCACCCTCTGGATGCGAGACGCCTGCCCACGTGTGTCTGGAAAGGGTGTACCACGCCCGGGGCGCGGGGGTGAAAACGGCGTACGAACATCTCGAGGAGCGAGGGGCGCGCGTGGCCCCCGCGACGCCGGGGCGCCCCTCACGGATTCACGCAACCGTTTCGCGCCCCCGGGGCGCCCCGTGACGTTTGCGCGAAACGAGATCGCCCGGTTTCGAGAAAGAGCCTGATTTGCGTACGGCATCGGCCCTGCATTGGCGGGCCGCGCGCCTTCCCCATCCCGCCGCCGCGGAGGCAGCGGGAACGCCCCGGGGCGCGAGGAGTCCCCATGGCCGAGAGCCGAAGTCCCGCCGTCTTCGCCCACGCTCCGCGCCAGCGCGAGCTCGACAAGCGCGAGCCCTTGACCCCCGAGCTGGAGCGCGACCTCGCCGAGCGCTTCCGGAGCGGCGACCGCGACGCGGGTCGCCGCATCATAGAGGCGTGTCTGCCCTTCGTGATGACCATCGCCCTCGAGTACCGGCGCTGGGGCATCCCGGTGGAGGACCTCGTCCAGGAAGGCAACATCGGCCTGCTCAAGGCGGCCGAGCGCTTCGACCCGTCGCGCGGCTGTCGGCTCGTGACGTACGCCGCGTACTGGATCCGCGCCGAGATCCGCGAGCATGTGGCGCGCGGCTACCGCATCGTGCGGCTCGGCTCCTCGAAGAGCGAGCGGCGCGTCTTGCGCATCTTCCGCCGCACGCACGAGCGCGATCCGGACGTCCTCGCCGCGCAGAGCGGCCTGCCGCGCGAGCGCGTGATGGAGCTCCTGCCGCTGCTCATGGCGCGCGACGTGAGCCTCGACAAGAAGAACCCCGAGGGCGACGCGCCGCTCGACCGTCTCTCCTCGCCTCTCCCCTCGCCCGAGGATCAGGCGTGTCAGGATGAGGAGCAGCGGCAAGTCGCCACGGCGCTGCGGCAGATCGTCACGGAGCTCTCGCCGCGCGAGCAGAAGATCGCGAACGCGCGCTGGCTCAGCGAAGACCCGGCGACGCTCGAAGAGCTCGGCGCCGACTTCGGCGTGAGCAAGGAGCGCGTGCGTCAGATCGAGGAGCGCGCGAAGAAGCGCGTCCGCGCGCGGCTCACCGAGCTGCTCCACTAGGAGCTCGGTCCATCACCGCAGACATCGCCCCCTCTCCCCGCGGGAGAGGGGGATGGGGATGAGGTCGATCGTTCGACTTCCAAGGGAAAACCGCCCCCGACCCCCCTCAGATATCGATCACCAAACCTTCTTTCGCCGCGATCGTGTTCGGGAAGAGCTCCCGCGCGCGGCGCTCCTTCTCGCGGACCATCGCGTCGGTCTGCAGCGGATCGTGGTGGTGCAGGATGAGCTGCTTGACGCCCGCGGCATTCGCGAGCTCGCAGCCTGCTACGAACGTCGCGTGACCCCAGCCCGTCTTCGGGCCGCCGCCGACCTCGCCCGCGTACTCCTCGGGCGTGTACATCGCGTCGAAGATCAGGACGTCCGCGCCTTGCGCGAGCTTGCGGAGCTTCGGATCCACGATCGCGTAGTGCTCCGAGTCCGTGATGTACACGAGCGACTTGCCTTCGTGGTCGATGCGGTACGCGTAGACGCCGTTCGGATGGTTGCCGCGCGCGTTCGAGACGCGCACGTCTTGCTTGCGACCGATCGTCACGACCTCGCCCTCGTAGAGGTCGCGGAAGGTCATGTTCGCGCCCATCTCCGAGAGGTGGACGGGGAAGCTCGGGTAGTCCATCTGGCCCGCGAGCGTCTCTTCGAGCGTGCGCGAGACGTTGAGGCCGCCGAAAAGGTGGACCGTGTTCTTGCGGACGAAGGCGGGCGTGAAGAACGGGAAGCCCTGGATGTGATCCCAGTGGACGTGGCTGAAGAACATCCACGCCTCGAACGGCATCTCCCGGAGAAGGCTCTGCCCGAGGAGGCGCAGACCCGTGCCCCCGTCCAGGATGATCAACGTCTCGCCGGCCCGCACTTCGTAGCAGCTCGTGTTGCCGCCGAACTCGACCGTGTCGGGTCCGGGCGTGGGGATGCTTCCGCGGACACCCCACATCTTGAGTCGCATCCTGATCGCCCTTCCGGCCCCCGCCCTTGGTCCGATTCCCCGTGATAAATGCCTACCGGGCGCAACGTCAAGCGAGAGGTGGCCCTTACGTGACTTTCTGGCGAGCGGCGTCGGTTCGGCTATCGTCGGCCCGATGCCGGATCGCGCAGATGCCATCGTGGTCCTCGGATGCCGCGTGCTGCCGTCGGGTCGGCTCACGACCGCCGCAGCGCGCCGCGCAGCCAAGGCCGCCGAAGCGTATCAGGCGGGTGTCGCTCCCCACATCGTGACCAGCGGCGGGCGTCGCTGGGGCGCGCAGATCGAAGCGGAAGCCTTGCGCCGAGCGCTGGTCCGTGCGGGGGTGCCGGAAGAGGCCGTGACGACCGAGCTCTGGTCGCTCACGACGCACGAAAACGCGGCGTTTTCGGCGGAGATCCTGCGTCGAAGAGAAGCGCGGCGTGTGCTCGTGGTGACGTGCGCGTGGCACGTGGAGCGCGCGATCCAGAACTTTCGCCGCGTGGGCGTCGATGCGTGGCCGCTGCCGTCCGAAGGCGTGCGCGTCGGGGCCCTGCGGCGCGCGTATCGACACGGGCACGAGCTCGTCTGCGCGTGGCTCGATCGACGCGCCCTCCGGCGCGCGCACGCGCTCGTTCGCGCCGTGCCGAGGCCCGGTCCCCGTGTGTCCGGCGCGGAGAACGCCGAGGAGAACGCTCGATGAAGCGCGAGGGAACGAGGCGAGGTCCGAGAGGCCTCGTGCTCGGCGTCGTCGCCGCGCTCGGCGCGTGCAGCCGAGGCGAGCCCACGACGTCGAGCACGGACGCAGGATCCGACGCGGCGGCCGTGGTGGTCGATGAAGCGAAGCAGCGGCAAGAAGCGCTGCTCGTCGCGGAACATCGGCGTGCGGCCGCGGAGATCACGAGCTCGGACCAGCAGAACCGTGATGTCTCGGTGCGGCGCGCGGCCGCTCGTGCCCTCGCGCGGATCGGCGGCGCGGACGCGCAGCCGGGGCTCCTGCGCGCGCTCGCCGACGAGGATCCGGAGGTCGTCACGTGGGCGGCCTACGGGCTCGGTTCGTCGTGCACGACGGGCGACAAGGCGACCGTCACGGCGCTCGTGGCGCGCTCGTTGTCGATCGGCGATGCGAAGGAGGCTCCACCTCCGAAAAGCGCGCCGGTCGATGGACGAGAGAGCGGAACGTTCGAGCCGCGCATGGCGATCGCGCGCGCCATCGGCCGCTGCGGGGCCGAGCAGAGCGAGCCGACGCTGGTCGCGTGGCTCTCGGGCACGGAGGCGCAAGCGTCGGCCGCGGCGTTCGCGCTGGGAGATCTCGCCGCGGTGAAGGAGCGGCTCCGCGAGGAGACGCTCGCGGCGCTGCTCAACCTCGCGGCGGGGAGCGCGTCGTCGCCGCCCGCGCCCGAGGGGCTCTTCCCCATCGGTCGGCTCGAAAACGTGCCGAACACGGTAACGGCGCGCCTGCGCGAGGTCGCGGGCGCGCGCCTCGCGGAGCCCGGTCCGTACCGGATCTTCGCCGTCCGCGCGCTCGGTCGTGCAGGCCCGGAAGCCGCGGCGGATCTCGGACGCGTGCTCGGCGGGGCGACGCTCTTCACGGCGGCCGAACGCGCGGAGGCCGCGCGCGCGCTCCGTCGCCTCGGTACGGCCGGACAAGCCATGCTCGCGTCCACGTTGCCCGCGCTCATTCCGCCGGGCGGGGCCGTCGCGCTCACCGCGCTCGGGGAGGACATCGGCGTGCTCCTCGCCACGCTCGACGCGCTCGAACCGACGACCAAGGCGAAGAAGTGGCTCAAGGATCTGGCCACGATGGAGCCGCCGCCCTCGGCGCCGGTCACGGTGCTGCGGCGAATGGCCTGGATCCGGTGCAGCGCCGCGACGGCGCTCGCGGGCGCCGACGTGCGGGATCCGCTGCTCGCGCGGTGCGACGTGACGGCCGCGCTCGCGGGCGGCGACGGCGCGGACGCGGGCGCGAAGGTACCGGGGCAGCCGGGATCGATCGGCGCGCGGGCGATGGTGAAGGTGCTGGATCGAGCGCCGATCGAGGGCTCACGGCGCGCGGTGTTCCTCACGCACGCAAAGGGCGGCGATCTGCGGGCGCGCGAGGCCGCGATCGAGCTGCTCCCGACGCACGAAGAGCTCGCGGAGGAGGCAGGGCCGCTGCTCGAAGCCGCGCTCGCAGCGCCGGAGCCGGGCCTCGTGTCGACGGCGGCAGGCGTGATCGCGCGGAAGCCGAACCTCGCGACCGAGCCCGAGAAACGAAAGAAGAAGGGCAAGAAGAAGAAGGGCGACGAGGAGCAGGCCGCGGAGGAGACGGTCACGCGCGCGCCTTCGCCCGCGATCGTGAAGGCCATCGTGGCGGCGCTCGGTCGCGCCGACGTGGAGAACGATCCCGAGCACGTGAGCTCGATGATCGAGGCCGCAGGCGCGCTCGGCTTGAAGGAGACGCAGCCGCGGCTCGAAGAGCTCTGCCGATCCTCGTGGCCCGAGCTCCGCAAGCGTGCGGAGAAGGCGATCGAGCTCGTCTCGGGCAAACCGGTGACGTCCTGCAAGGCGCCGCCGGGCGGCGGGCCGAAGCCGCCGGAGCTCGACGCGCGCGCGGCGGGCACCGTGACGCTCACCCTGGAGACGGACGTCGGCGAGGCATCACTCGTGCTCGACGCCAACGTCGCGCCGGTGGCCGTCACGCGGATCGTGGATCTCGCGCGCGCCGGTTACTACGACGGGATGGTCGTGCACCGCGTGGTGCCGGGCTTCGTGACGCAGCTCGGCGCGCCCTTCGGCGACGGCTACGGCGGACCGCCGGGCAAGGCGCCGCTGCGCTGCGAGACGTCGCCGATCGCGTTCGCTCCGCTCACGGTGGGCGTCGCGCTCGCGGGCCGCGACACCGGGTCGAGCCAGATCTTCGTGATGCACGCGAGGCACCCGCACCTCGACGGTCAGTACGCGTGGATCGGCCGCGCGACGGGGGCGTGGAGCGCGTTCGTCGACGGAGACCTCGTGCACAAGGTCTCCGTCAAACCCTGACGAGCCCCGCTCCGGGCCCTTCTCAGGACGGGGGATGGTGCTTCTTTTTCTTGCCGTTCTTGCGGCGTAGCTCGTCGCCGCCCTCGCCGTGGCCCACCTGGAAGATGTGGAACCGGCCGCCCCGCGCGAGCACGTCGGCCGGCTTCGGCCGCTCGCGCGCGAGCTCCATGAACCGCTGCTGCGAGCGCACCGGGGTCGCGCCCGGGGGCGTCGCGACGCGCGTGTAACTGCCGTCCGCGTTGAGCGCCCACGTCTTCGCCGTGTCCGCCTCGAGCGTCGCGAGCATGTCCTCGGCGCGGGTGCGCGCGGCCGGATCGAGCAGCGGCACGAGCACCTCCACGCGTCGGTGGAAGTTCCGCGGCATCCAGTCCGCGCTCGAGAAGTAAAGCTCCTCGCTGCCGCCGTTCGCGAAGCGGAAGACGCGCTTGTGCTCGAGGAAGCGGTCGATGAGTGCGCGCACCTGGATCCGCTCCGAGAGCCCCGGGATCCCGGGACGCAAGCAGCAGATGCCGCGGACGAAGAGCCGGATGTCGACGCCGTGCTGGCTCGCCGAATAGAGCGCGTCGATCACGTCCACGTCCACGAGCGCGTTCATCTGCGCCACGATCTCGGCCTTCCGGCCCGCGCGCGCGTGCTCGGTCTCGCGCGCGATGAGCCCGAGGATCGCCTCGTGCAGCCCGAGCGGCGCCACCACGAGCCGGTTCCACTTCGGCGGCGCGCTGTAGCCCGTGAGCAGGTTGAAGAGCGAGGTCACGTCCTCGCCGAGCTCGCGGTTCGCCGTGAAGACGCCGAAGTCCGTGTAGAGGCGCGCCGTGTGCGGGTTGTAGTTGCCCGTCGAGAGGTGCACGTAGCGCCGGAGTTTGTCCTTCTCCCGCCGCACCACGAGCAGCGCCTTCACGTGCGTCTTCAGGCCGAGCAGGCCGTAGATCACCTGCGCGCCGCTCTGCTCGAGCGTGCGCGCCCACTGGATGTTCGAGGCCTCGTCGAAGCGCGCCTTGAGCTCGACGATCGCCGTCACCTGCTTGCCGTTCTCCGCGGCCCGCGCGAGCGCCTTCACGATCGGCGAGTCGCCGCCGGTGCGGTAGAGCGTCTGCTTGATCGCGAGCACGTTCGGATCGTCGGCCGCGCGCGAGACGAACTCGACCACCGGCTCGAACGAGTCGTACGGGTGGTGGAGCAAGACGTCCCGCTCGCGGATCACGGCGAACGGATCCTCGACGTCGCGCAGCGCGACCGGCACCTGCGGCGTGAAGACCTCGTCGCGCAGATCCCGCCGATCCTCCTCGCCCACCACGGAGACGAGATCCGCGATGCTGAGCGGGCCCGAGACGCGGTAGACGTCGAGGTTCGGATCGATGCCGAGCGCGCGGCAGAGGCGCTGCACGCTCGCGCCCACGCCGCCGCCGACGCCGATCTCCACGCGCACGGCGTTGCCGCGATCACGGCGCCGGAGCTCGGCCTGGATCGTCTCGAGGAGGTCCTCGCCTTCTTCCTCGTCGATCTCGAGGTCCCAGTTGCGCGTGACGCGGAACGGGTACGTCCCGCGGAGACGCGAGACCGGGAAGAACTCCTTTACGTGGCGCGCGATCACGTCTTCCAGCAGCACGAACGCTCGTCCGCAGCCGTCGACGCGCACGCGCATGAGGCGGCTCAGCATCGGCGGCACCTGGATCACGCCGAAGCCGGGCTCCTCGCCCTCGTGCTCGCGGCTGAACATGATGCCGAGGTTGATGCTCTTGTTGCGCAGGTGCGGGAACGGATGGCCGGGGTCGATCGCGAGCGGCGTGAGGATCGGGAAAATGTCCGTGCGGAACCGCTCGTCGAGCACCGCGAGCTCGGCCGCGTCGAGCTCCTCGGGCCGCACGATCCGCACGCCCACGCGGTGCAGCGCCGGCAGCATCTCCGTGTTCCAGAGCCGGTACGCGCTGTCGACAAGCGCGTGCGCACGCGCGCTGATGGCGAGGAGCTGCTCCTGCGGCTTCATGCCGTCCGGCGGGACCTCGGTGATCGTGCGGTGCGTCTGGGCCTGCAGGCCCGCCACGCGCACCATGAAGAACTCGTCGAGGTTCGAGAAGAAGATCCCGAGGAACTTGAGGCGTTCGAAGAGCGGCACCTCCATCGAGCCGGCCTCGGAGAGGACGCGGGCGTTGAACTCGAGCCACGAGAGCTCGCGATTCAGGTACTGCGTGGGATCCGAGTCGCCCGCGGCCGGGACCAGGGACGAATGGCGAGCTGCGACATCGGGCGTGGAAGGTGTCTCGAACGTCACGATGGGCTCAGTCTAGCCTACCCGATCGCTCGGGTCAGTCGATCGGCCCCGAGAGAAGCGATCGCCGTGGAGGTCGGCCGCCTCCTTGTGGCGTGCGCTTTCTGCTAGCGTGGGCGCGCCATGGAGATCTGGCGCGCACCTCTCGACTTCCGGCGTGCGTGTGACGAGGCCCGGCAGCGCGGCGCGCGCGTCGGCCTCGTTCCCACGATGGGCGCCTTGCACCGCGGGCATCAGACGCTCATCGAGGAGGCCCGGAAGCACGCTGATTTCATCGTCGTCTCGATCTTCGTGAACCCCACGCAGTTCGGGCCGAACGAAGACTTCGCCCGGTATCCGCGGGACCTCGAAGGCGACGCGAAGAAGTGCGCCGAGGCGGGCGCGCACGGCATCTTCGCGCCGGCCCCCGCAGACATGTACCCGCCCGGCGACGAGACCCGCGTGCACGTCGGCGCCACGGCCGCGGGCCTCTGCGGCGCGCATCGGCCCGGTCACTTCGAAGGCGTGGCCACGGTGGTCACGAAATTGTTTGCGCTCGTAGGACCTGCCATCGCGCTCTTCGGCCGCAAGGACTACCAGCAGCTCAAGGTCATCGAGCGCTTCACGCGGGACCTCTTCCTGCCCGTGGAGGTCGTCGGCGTGCGGACCGTGCGCGAGCCGGACGGGCTCGCGATGTCGTCGCGCAACGCGTACCTCTCCGCGGAAGCACGCGCGCAGGCGCTCGCCATCCCGCAGGGTCTCTCGGCCGCGGCGCGCGCGTTCGCCGCGGGGGAGCGCCGCGCGGGCATGCTGACGGCGCTCGCGCGCGGACACGTCGCGCCCGTCGCGAGCTCGATCGACTACGTGGACGTGGCCGACGCCGACACGCTCACCGTGCTCGGCCCCGAGGAGCACACGCCGGATCGCGTGCTGCTCGCGCTCGCCGTCCGCATCGGCGGCGCGCGGCTCATCGACAACATGGTGCTCGGCGAGGATCCCATACCGCTCGACACGACCGCCGCGAAGGAAGGAGACGAGGAACGCCATGCGTGAAGCCGAGGACGGAAACGACGGGCTGTTCGTCGTCTTCGAGGGCATCGACGGCGCGGGGACCACGACGCAAGCCGCGCGGTACGGCTCGTTCTTGCGAGGACGGCGCAGGCTCGCGCACGTCACGCGCGAGCCGAGCGGCGGGCCGATGGGCTCGCTCCTCCGGCTCGTGCTCACCCAGCGCGTGAACCTGCCTTCGAGGCACCGCGACAGCACGATGGCGCTGCTCTTCGCGGCGGACAGGCTCGATCACATCGAGACCGAGGTCGCCCCGCACCTGCGCGACGGCTACGTGGTCATCTCGGATCGCTACGAGCTCTCGAGCATCATCTACCAGTCGATCGGCATCGAAGACGAGGGCGCGCGCGCCGACATGATCGCCTGGATCCGCCACTGCAACCGCCACGCGCTCAAGCCCGACGTCACGGTCGTCGTGGACGTCGATCCGGAGGTCGCCGCGCAACGCAGGCGCGCGCGCGGCGGCGCGAGCGAGCTCTTCGAGGAGCCCGAGCTCCAGGCCCGCCTCGCCCGCGCCTACCTCGAAGCCGACACGATCATCGGCGGCGATCGGCTCGTGCACGTCGACGGCAACGGCGACGTCGACTCCGTCACCGCGGCGATCATCCGCGCGCTCGAGCCGTACGTGAAAGAAGGCCCCTGATCGAGTCACGAGCTTGACCGCGAGCTTCGCATGACGCTCACCGGACACGCACATCACTTCCTTTCGCGGCTCGACCGGCTCTCGGTGCCGCACCTCGACATCGCCCTCTCGCTCTACCGCGACGATCCTCTCCTGCGGCACATCCTGAACACCGCGCGTGTCCCGGAGGGCATGGAGCGCGTGGCCATCTCACTCGCGGATCCCGAGAAGGGCCCGTTCCTCATCGTCACGCGGAGCGGCAAGTTCGTCACGTGCCTCGGCGCGGGCATGAGCGCCAAGAACCTCCACGTCATCACGCGGGAGAAGCTCGACGCGATCACGGAGAAGGTCATCACGTGGCGCGAGCGCACCGACCGCTTCCTCAACTCGACGGGCAACGCGACCGAGCTCATGCGCGCGCTCTACGAGCGAGCGCAGTGGCTCACGCGCGAGCAATTCGAGGGCATCGCCGTGTGGCAACCGTTCCTCGCGCACGAGCTCTTGAGGTGGATGCTCGAGGAGGCCAAGGCGGTCGACCACATGCGCGAGCTCCTGCTCCGCGAGGTGCCGAAGAACGGCAAGCTGCACCGACGCTGGGACGAGACGCTGCACGGGCTCTGGTGCCGGATGTGGACGCTCGGGCACCTGTCGGTGCTCGCCGCGATGGACGGCAAGGCGCCCTATGAGGAGCTGCCGGAGTCCGCGCGCAAGGCCATATCGGGGCTCGCGTACGCGCGCGTCGCCGTCTCGCAGGGGCTCGTCGGCAACGCGCTCCGCGGCCTGTGGGGTGCCGCGCGCCTCGGCGAGGATCTGTTCTCGTACTACGAGAAGGCGCATGAAGAGGCCGACAACGTCATCGAAGTCGCCGACAGCGCGCTCACGTTCGCGGCGATCGGCCTTCGCTACCCGGCGCTGCGCGAGGAGGTGAGACGAGCGCTGTCGCCGAGCGCCCCCGTGCCGGAGGGCAGGAGCCATCTCGCGTCCGTGCGCAAAGCGCTCACGAACGTCTTCCTCAGCGACGACGAGGACCCGACGGATCTCCCTACCCGGCTCGCGAGGATCGGGGCTGACCTCGCGGTCGTCCTCGGAAAGCGCGCCCCTCCCTCGTCGCCCTACCATTTCAAGGCCGCCGAGGATGCGCCGCGGGACCTCGCGCGCAGCGTCCTGCTCCTCATCGATGGGTGCTACCTGGCAGACCAGAAGCTCCTGACCGTGATGATCATGGCGCTCCCGTGGCTCGCGCGCGTGAAGCCCGAGGAGCTCTACCTGCCCGCCGACTACCTCGCCGCCATCCGCGCCCCCTACGACCCGGACCACGCGCTCACGCTCCTGCGCCAGGACCGCCGCAGGCTGAAGAACGTCCGCGCGGCGGAGGCCAAAGCAGAGCAGGCGGGCCCCGCCCGGAGCGCGCCGTGCCCGTGCGGGAGCGGGAAGAAGTACAAGCGCTGCTGCGGCGATCGCTGAGTGGCCGACCGCGTCGTCACCGGTCGCCCCACCCTCGCCGGATCCTGCCCGACACGCCCGAACGCTCCTCCGAGCGCGCCCGCCTCATGGACGGAGACGCCGAAGGCGCCTTTCGGCACGCCCCGCCATGTGGCAGGACTGCGCAAAACCCTCGCGAGCGCGTCCCGCCACATGGACGGAGACGCCGAAGGCGCCTTCGGCACGCCCCGCCATGTGGCAGGACTGCGCAGAACCCTCGCGAGTGCGTCCCGCCACATGGACGGAGACGCCGAAGGCGCCTTCGTGACGCGCCGCCTTCGGGCAGGGCCGCACGAAGGCGCCTCGCGCGGCGCCCGCCATGGGGATCAGCGCGAGCCTCCGTCCACATCCGCTTGCCACCATCGGTCCGGCTTGCGTACCTCCCAGACCCCCTCGTCGTCGAGCGACAGCCGCACGAGGCGGCGCCTGTCTCTCCGGTCGTGATCACACGCGATGAGCGTATCGTCGTCGATCCACACGGTCGTCGTGGGCCCAGACGAATGGCCGCGACGTTCGCGAACGATACCGGTGCGTACATCGACGACGGTCGCCCCTCCGTTCGAGTGGCTGTGGGATATCGCGACGCGACCGGCGTGGTTGACGGCGAGGCCGAGGCGGGCATCCAGAGCGATACCGTCGAGGAACCCATTCCCGAGCTTCCGCGCGCTCCGCTGGTCGACCAGCGAGAAAAAGAGGGCCGCGGCGCCGTGGACGAAGAGACCGCAGACGCCGTGGTCACAGAAGACGCTCGGAGCCGAGATCCCGTCGAAACAGGTCAACTTGCGGCGGGCGGCGGGCGGCGCCTCCCAGAAAAAGCACACGTCTCCTATCCCTTCGGACAAATGAGCCGTCCGCCGGTCGTCGTAGTCGTAGGAGATGACCGGCAGACCAGCGGGCGCGCTCCGCGGCGTCTTGGAATCCCGCGGCCGCCGAACGAACTCAGGAGATCCGGCCCTTCGGACCCAGCTCCAGTCTGTCTTGTTCGCATCGATCTCCGCGCCGCCATCCTCGTCGAATCGAACGTTCCAGCTTTCGGCGTCGGGGAACGCGAGAAACGGTAGCCACACGCCCATGCGGCGGAACCGCCGTGCAAGCCCCTCCAGCCGGCCGAGGATCGCCCGCGATTCGGGCGTATTCAGCGCGCTCGGATCCTCCGTCTCGCGATCGTATCCTTCCGACGGGAGGACGAGCTCGTCTTCGGTTCGGCCATCCAGATGCACGACGAAGTACGCATGCTGGGCACGCCTCTTCCACGAACCATCCCGCACCACGAGGATCGTCTGCTCGTCCCGGTTGGCCCCGATCACATCCGAGAAATTGCCGACGAAGAAGACGTTGCTCCCCGCGTCGCGGGCATCGGCGGTGGAGCCGAAAGCGGCGCTTCCGAGCGGCGCTGACGCGGATTCGTCGCCAGCGTCGCTCGTGTCGTTCGGCCCATCCTGCGCGGCGCCGCCAGGCCAGAACGAGAACACGCCGAGGGAAACGATGAGCACACCCGAGACGGCGCCGGCGATGGCGAGCCACCTACGACGAGGTTGCCGGGCGTTCGCATCGCTCATGCGCCCGTCCCGTCACGGCGTGTGACAGACCGCCTCGATGTTGTGCCCGTCCGGATCCAGGACGAACGCGCCGTAATAATTCGGATGGTACTGCGGCCGGAGCCCCGGCGCGCCGTTGTCCTTGGCTCCGGCGCGGATCGCGGCCTCGTAAAACGCGTCGACCGTCTTGCGATCCGCGGCGACGAACGCGACGTGCTGGCCCTTCCCCACCTCCCCCGCGCCGAGCCAGAAATCGGGTTTGCCCTTTTCCCCGAGCCCGGCCACGCCGGGGAACTCCATCATCACCGCATAACCGAGCGGCGCGAGGGCGGCCGCGTAAAACGCCTTGCTCTTCTCCAGGTCACGAACGCCGATCGAGATGTGGTCAATCATGGGCGGCATCCTACCCGAGCGAAGGAACCGTGTCGCCACGAATTCCTTCGCCCGAGGCGTCCCCCCCCGACAAACGCCCCGTCAGTACGTGGCGGAGGTGGGCCCAGGCTCCGGCGCGGGCGGGTCCGCCACCTCGCAGACGGCATTCGCGATCGTCACGTCGTCGAGGTTCCACCCCGAGACCGTGAACACGCCGCCGTTGCCCACCTCGAAGCCGAAACGCACGCGCAGCGCCGGGTTTCGGTACGCCGTGAGGTCGTACGTCATGAGCGTCCACGCCGCGTCCTTGATCGCCGGCGGCGCGCCCGAGTTCCACACGTTGACCCACCCGCTGCCGTCGAAGACGTCGACGGTGTTCGTCATGTACGGCCCGTAATCGCTGTTGAGCCAGCGGTAGAAGGAGAGCCACAAAGAGCCCGTGCCGCTCGTGTCGATCGGCGGGCTCACGAGGTACTCCGGCGGGTGAACGGCCTCAGCCGCATACCCTCCGATGCTCACGCCCGCGATGCCGTTGTCGGCCGTCGAGGTGCGGTCCGTGGCCGGGTCCTCGGCGCCGTGGGAGGCGTTGCCCGGTGAGGCCTTCGCGGGGCCGATCTGCCACTCGCCCTCGAGCGTCCAGCCCGCGGAGTTGTCCGCGAACGTCTCGTGCAGGTAGACGACGTACCCCTCGGCCTTGCCGCCCGTGCACGACCCCGCCGAGCACGTCTCGCCCAGCGTGCACGCGTTGCCATCCTCGCAGGCTCCGCCCTCGTTGACCGGCACGGCCACGCAGGCGCCCGACGCGTCGCAGACGCCGTCGTTGCAGTCGTTCTTGGCGGACGCGCAGGCCACGCCCGGCGTGGGCACCCTCTGACAAACACCCGACGCGTCGCACATCCCCGTGTTGCACGCATCGACGACTTCGCTGCACGAGAGGCCCGCGCCGCGCGGCGCGCCCACGCACGCGCCCGTGGCCGCGTCGCAAACGCCCGTGTTGCAGTCGTCCGCGGCGCTCGCGCAGTCTTTCGGGCCTCCTCCCTGGCAGGCGCCGGCGGCGCAGGTCTTGCCCGTCAGGCACGGGTCGCCGCCTTGCTCGCACGCGAGGCCCTCGTTGCCGGGGACGGGCTCGCAGGCGCCCGTCTGGGGGTTGCAGACCGCGACGTGACAATCGTCGGGCACGGGCGCGAAGTGGCAGCTCTTCGGCGACCCGACGCAGGCGCCGCCCTTGCAGGTCGCGGAGACCGTGCACGCGTCGCTCGACACGCAAGGCGCTCCGTCGAGCGCGGGCCCCTCGTCGCAGGAGGCCGTGTCCTCGTGGCAGGTCACGACCGAGCAGGTCGCGGCTTTGATGCCGCAGTCGTTTTGCCCGCCCCCGACGCAAACGCCGTCCTGGCAGCTGTCGCCCACGGTGCAGAAGAGGCCATCCTCGCAGGAGGTCCCGGCGGGGCGCGGGACGACGGCGCAGCGCTTTTTCTCCGCGTCGCAGACGGACGCGAGGCAGGGCGGCGTGTCGATGAGCGAGCAATCCAAGGGGCAGTCGGTGGCCCCGAGGGAGGCGCCGTCTTGGCCCCCCGCGCCGCCTTCGCCGTTTTCGCCGCGACCGCCCTCTCCACGCACGGCATCAGACGCCTGCTCCGCGCAGCCCGCGGCGACGACGCTCACGGACACGGCGAGAATGCGCCCCCAATTCATCCATTCCCTCATCGTCGACCCACCTCTCTGCCGCGGCGAGGCACGAATCCTCGCCCATGCCGCGCGACGGCGCACCGTTCTCCGGAACGGCGCGTATGGCCGCGACGCACCGGTTTTTCCAAATTGCACGTTCGAGATCGCAATCAGACGTCCCCCGATTGCGATCCATCCTTCGTAAGGCCATCATTTCGACGAATGCCGCGCCTTCGATGCCCTCGTCGAAACCCATCTCCAATTCGCGGGTGCTTGCCGCGCACGTCCTTGCCGTATACATCGATCTTGCTCCGTCGTCGCCCCCCGAGCGCCTCGAATGATTCGAGATCACGGCCCTCCGGCGACGCAAAGCTCCCCGATCGGTGATGGATACGAGGCACCGAGCGGATGGTCGTCTTTCTCCAGATTCCCAGGAGTAAACATGTTTTTCCGCGCATCCCGCATCACGAGCACAACGCAGGTCGGACATTTGGGGCGCTCCCTCGCATTCGGCGGCCAAAGCCCCAAGACCCTCTGCGCCCTCGCGGCGCTCTGCGTCTCCTCGCTCGGCCTCGCGTGCAGCGCCTCCGGGGGCCATGAGGGTCAAGCGACGAACGGCGTGGAGGAGACGAGCGGCACGGGTGGCGGCGGAGGCGCGGATCCGGGCAGCGCCGCCGGCACGGGCGGCGACATGTTCGATTTCGACGGCGGCATGATGGGCGGAGGCGGGGAGGAGGCCTGCGCCCAGACCGGTGGAAAAGCCGAGCCCGTCGAGCTCGATCTCGTCATCCTGCTCGACCGCTCCGGCAGCATGTACGGCCAGAACTGGAACGGCGCGACGGCCGCGATCAAGCAATTCGTGGAGGATCCGGCCTCGGCAGGGATCAACGTTGGGATCCTGTATTTCCCCGTGGATACCCCGCCCGACGGGCTCGTTTGCAACTACCACCATTACGACGACCTGTCCGTCCCCGTCGGGACCCTGCCCGGAAACGCGCCGGCCCTCGTCCAGTCGATCAACAGCGAAAGCCCGAACGGCGGCTCGACGCCGATGTACGGCGCGCTCGAAGGCGCGCTCTTCAATGCGACGGCCTACAAGGACGCGCACCCGAACCACAAGGTCATCCTGGTCTTCGCGAGCGACGGCGATCCCAATAGCTGCCCCGGCAACCAGAACGACATCCCCAGCATCGCGAGTCTGGCGAAGGCCGCCCTCGATTACAACGGCGTCGAGACGTACGTCGTCGCCATCAACGGCGCGAGCGTCTTGAACCTCGACCAGATCGCCGCCGCCGGCGGGACCATGAAATCATACGACGTCACCGCGAACGTGTCGCAGTTCGCGCAGAAGATGACGGAGATCCGCTCGAAGGCCGTCGCCTGCGAGTACGTCGTCCCCGAGCCGTCCGGGGGCACGCCGCTCGAGCTCGACAAGGCCACGGTCAAGCACACGAACGGCGGGGGCATCGAAAAAGAGATCCCGCAGGCCACGAGCGCGGCCGACTGCGGCGTGGGCCCGGGCTGGTATTACGACGATCCGAAGAATCCGCAGAAGATCATGCTTTGCCCCGCCTCGTGCCAGATCGTCCAGGCCGACTCCGACGGCAAACTCGATATCTTCTTCGGCTGCAAGCCCGACATCCATTGAAGGCTCGCCGGGCGCTCGAGCCCGGATGCACCTCTCGTCCCGAGGGGGACGCCTCGCGTCCCCCTCTCGTCCGGGCAAAGCCCGGACGATTCACCCCCCGAGGCGAGCTCGCTTCGCGATCTCGCAAAGCGCCGAACAAGTTCGTCGCTTCACGGCTTCTTCTTCAGCGCCTCGAGCGCCTCCCGGAGCTCGTCCTCGGTGAACGGGAGCCGATCGAGCGCCGCCTTCTCGTCGGCAAGCGAAAGCTCGAGCGCACGCTCGGCCTCCCGCGCCCGCCCGATCCACGCCGACGCCTCCCCCGTGCGATCCCCGAGCCGCACCGTCCCCTCCATCATCTTGAGCCCCTTCTCCAGGAGCACGCGGTAGCGCAGCCGCATCGCCCCCTCGAAGAGCTGCCGCTTGCGCACCGTGTCCGCCGCCGCGGGCGGAGGCACCCGCATCACGTCGCGGTGTAGCTCCTGGTAGAGCTGACCCACGCGGTAGCCCGCCATCGCCGACCAGTGCGCGTCGAGGCTCCGCATCGCCTCGGTGTACGCCCCCTGCGCGTCGAGCAGGCCCTGGCAGCGCTTCTCGAGTGTGTCGGCGAAGTTCGGGGGTACGGGCTCGAACTTGATCGCCTCGCTCCGCTTCCGTCGCACCTCGCCTACCGCGAACCAGAGCTGCGCGAGCTCGATCGGGGGCTTGCCCGCCTCGCCCAGACGCTCGCGCTCGACGAGGTCCCGCGCCACCGAGACCTCGCGCGCCGCCTCCTCCACGAGGTCCTGCTCCACGAGCCCCAGCGCCCGCGCCCCGCGTGCCTCGATCACCTCCAGCACCGCGAGGTCCTGCCGCGCGAGGAGCTTCTCCGAGACGGCGACGAGCTCGGCCCAGCGCTCCAGGTACGCGAGCGCTCGACCAAGACGAAACAGCGCGCTGCGCTCGAGGACGTGGCCCGGAAAGCGCCGCAAATGCTCCCGCAGCCGCGCGGCCGACGCCTCCCGCTCCCCGAGCGCCTCGTACGCGACGGCCGCGTTGTAGAGGCTCGCCGCCCCGACCTCCCCGTCGGGCGCATGCCGCGTGAGCTTGTCGAAGACCTCGGCGGCTTCGCGAGACTTCCCGCCGAGGAGCAGCGCCTTCGCCCGCTCGAACTCCTGCACGAGCTCGGCCTCGGAATACGGCGAGACCACGACGGGCGAGACCTCGATCACGGGTCCGCCCTCGGCCTTCGGCGCGGGCGTTCGAACCTCGGGCCGAGGTGCGGACGAACCACACCCCGCGAGCAAGCCGGCGAGAGCGAGAGCGAGGCACGTGCGCGTGAAAAAAAACATCCCTACCCCAACCACTCGGGCCCTGGTTTCTCGTGTCTCCATCGCGGGAGACCACCTCTCCGGCGCGTCGCGTGGGGCGGCCGGAGGCGACAAGGACGAACCCGACCCGAGTGGAAAACGTCGACCGAAGAAGCACATGAGCCACGCGGAAAGGGGATCCGAGGCTGCTCGTCCTAGGGTACCTTGAAATCATCGCGGCGGCTCCCCGTCCTCGGGGGCCGGCTCGATGATGGACCAGCGAACGGGGCTCTTCGCAGCAGTGAGACGGGAGCCCTCACCAGGAGGTGGGCATGATGAAGCGGGTGACCGAGACCGATTCCGATGCCGAGCGGCTGAACCATGCGGAGATGCGCCATCGGGAGCTCGACGAGCGCCTCGCCGAGCTCGGGCGACACGCGTATCTGACGCCCTCCGAGCAGCTCGAGATGGCCGAGCTGAAGAAGCAAAAACTCAAGGCGAAGGACGAGATTCACGCCCTCCGCCGGGGAACGTCCTGACCTACGGGCGACCGGACACGAGAGAGAAGTCCGGAGCGAGCCTCGGCCCCCCATCATGAGAGAGGGCCCTTCGAACGAACGAGAGCGCCGATCGGCAAGGCCGATGCGGCGCTCTCGGCGTTTCAGGCCTCGGCGAGCTCTACTTCGGCGCCGGCGTCGGAGCCGGGGCCGCGGGAGCCGCGCTGGGATCTTCCTTCTTCTCGGCGGCGTCTTCGGGCTTCTTCGTGCCTTCTGCCTTGTCCTCGACGCTCTCGACGCCGCCGTACACGTCCTTGTTGAGATCCGACAGCGCGTCTTCGAGCCGCTTCTTCTCGTCGGCCGTGAGCCCGCCCGGCGTGTTCTTCTCGGTGGCGGCGGCGACGGCGAGCCAGTGGCGCGCGTTGTCGCGGTAGCCGCGCTTCGGATCGGCCACGCCGCCCGGCACGTTCGCGGCGAGCGAGAGCCCCGCGAGCCGGTAGTCCGTCATGCCGCGGAGGTACGCGTACTTCGCCTGCTCGGCGTCGGAGAGCGAGTCGATGTCGGGCTCGAGCACGCGGAAGAGCGCGAGCGCCTTCTCGTACTGGTTCTCCTCGTAGTGCTTCTGCGCCCGCTCCAGATCCTGACGGTACGTGGCGCAGCCGAGCAGCACGCTGCCGAGAAGAGCCAGCGCGGACGCGGTCGAGACGAGCGAGGCCAAACGAGGCATGGCGGGACGATATCCCCGGGCTCGGCCGGTGATCAAGTATCTCCCGCGGACGAAACGCGGCGCCTGGCCCCGAGGGCCCCGAGCGCGGCGAGGGCGACGAGCGCCGTGGCCCCGCCCGCGTTCCCGGACGCGCTCCCCGGGACCGCGCAGGCGCAGGCGGTGCTCGCTCGTGTCGTCGCGGGCGTGGCGGCGGTGGCGGGCTTCTTCTCGTCGGATTTGCAGGACCAGCTCTCCGTCCCCCGGTAACTGCACTGCTCGATCACGCTCCCGCTCGCGCGGCGGGCGAGGACGTTGACCTCGGGGCCGTCGACCGCGAATTCGAGGAAGTGATGCACCGACTCGAAGTACCGCTGCTCCGGCGCGCGGCTGCGCTGCTGGTAGAGCGGCGCGCCCGCGCCTCCCGACACGATGTACTTGAGCCCCTGCCCTTCGCCGCGCTCGTAGATGTGGTCGTGCCCCGCGATCACGAGCTCGACCTTGTTGTCCCGCAGCATCGGGATGATCCCTTGCGAGGCGAGGCGCGCGTTGCCGCCGTGGTAGCCGCTCGAGAACGGTCCGTGGTGCATCACGGCGATCCGATGCACGAGCCCCGGCTCGTCGCGCGCGCTCGCGAGCTCCGCGCGTAGCCACTCCTTCTCGTCGCCGGTCCACGTATCCATCGCGTTCAGCAGGAAGAACCGCGTGTTCGACCAGCGGAACGAGCCGTAGAGGTGCGGGCGCTCCCGGCCGTCCGTCTCGGTCGCCGCGAAGTACCGGAGGAAGTTCACCTGCCCCGTGGGATCGGGCGCCGTGAGCTCGTGGTTGCCGACGGCGACGAAGATGCACCGGCTGCCGAGCAGCTTGCCCTCGATGCCGAAGAACTCCTGCCACTGCGCCTCGTTGTCGCCGTCCTGGACCATGTCGCCCGTGTGCACGAAGAAGTCGCCGGGCGCGACTTCGATGACCCGCGCGACGGCCGCGTGCGCCGCGGGGTCCGAGCGGCTGTCGCCGTAGGCGATGAACTTGAAGGGGCGGTCATCCGCGGGCGCGGTGGTGAAATCCACGGGCCGGCTCTCCACGTCGCCGACCTTCACGCGATACGCGTACGTCGTCGCGGGCGAGAGCCCATCGACCCGGATCGCGTGGAAGCGCTTCTCCGACGCCGACGCCTTCGACGTGCTGAACCCCGAAGGCCCGGTCACGAGGATCGTCGCCGGCTCCGGCGTCGAGAGCTCCAGCTTGATCGTGACGGCCGACGGGCCGAGCGCTTGCAGGTACGGGCCCTTGCGGATCGATGCCGCATCGGCGGCGGTCGAGGTCCCGAGCAGCGCCGCCGTGATGGAAAGCGCGACGGTGATGCGAGGGAGGACGCGCAGGGTCGAAGGAGACGGGGACACGACGCTGCCTAGCATGGATCTTGCGCTCATTTCTAGCCGGAGGGCGTGCCACCGGGAGGGAGGGCGAGACGGCGCGCGGGTGGAAGAATCCGTCGACACCACGAGCTACCATGTCATGATGCTGCGCCGTAACCTTACGGACAGACGGGATTACGGGATGGTGCAGCGCGCGGGCGGAGAGCCACAGGACGACGCGGGGATCAACCTGGCCTCGCTCCCTGAAGAGAACCTGCCGCGCCAGTTCGGCAAGTACACGCTTCTGCGTCGGCTGGCGGCCGGCGGGATGGCGGAGATCTTCCTCGCCTTGCACCGCTCGGTCGCGGGCTTCGAGAAGCTCATCGTCATCAAGCGGATCTTGCCCTCGATGAACAACGACCAGGCGTTCATCGAGATGCTCCTGCACGAGGCGCGCGTCGCCGCGACGATGTCGCACCCGAACATCGTGCAGACCTTCGACGTCGGGCAGGTCGACGGGACGTACTTCATCGCCATGGAGCACATCCACGGCGAGGACATCCGCTCCATCGTCCGCGCGATGCGCAAGAAGGGCCTCACCGAGTTCCCGCTGGAGCACGCCGTCGCGATCGGCCTCGGCACCTGCGCGGGCCTCGCCTACGCGCACGAGAAGCGCGACCTCGAGGGCAACCTCCTGCACATCGTGCATCGCGACATCTCGCCGCAGAACATCGTGTGCACGTTCTCGGGCGACGTGAAGATCGTCGACTTCGGCGTGGCCAAGTCGAGCTCGCAGGTCGGCGAGGACACGAAGGACGGTCAGCTCAAGGGCAAAGTCCCGTACATGTCGCCCGAGCAGGCGTCGGGCGGCGACGTCGACTGGCGCAGCGACATCTTCGCGGTCGGCGTGCTGATCTTCGAGCTCACCACGGGCAAACGCCTCTTCAAGGGATCGAGCGAGTTCGAGACGCTGAAGCTCATCTGCGAGAAGGAGTATCCGCGCCCGAGCCAGGTCAAACCCGGCTACCCGCCCGCGCTCGAGCGCATCGTGATGAAGTCGCTCGAGAAGAAGCGCGAGGATCGCTACCAGAGCGCGCGCGAGATGCAGAGCGACCTCGAGGCGTTCGTGCGCGAGGAGCGCATCCCCGTCTCGCAGATCAGCCTCACGCAGTGGATGCAGTCCCTGTTCCAGGACAAACTGGAGCAGCAGAAGGAGGCGCTGCAGGACGTCAAGCAGCTCGCCGACATCATCGCCCTGCAGCACAGCCCCTCGATGTACGAAGGCATCGTGACGGCGGGCGGGGGCATGTCGGCGACGGGCGCGTCGACGCCGCTGCCGAAGCGCTCGAGCGTGGGGCTCTGGATCGCGCTCGCCGCCGTGGTGGCCGCCGGCGTGAGCGGCTTCTTCTACATGCGCAAGCAAGCCGCGGAGCGCGAGGCGAAGCTCATCGCCGACGCGAGCAGCCAGGCGACAGCCCGCGCGCGAGAGACGAAGGGCGCGCTCGACGTCAAGTGCGGCGCGGACGAGGGTTGCTCGATCTGGATCAACGGCGAGCTGCAGAAGCAGGTCACGCCCGCGAAGATCGAGGGGCTGCCGCTCGACAGCGAGATCAAGGTCAAGCTGACGAAGGAAGGCTTCGAGGCGCACCGCGAGTCGATCACGCTGACGGAGCAGGCGCCCCTGCGCGCCGTCCAGGCCGTGATGAAGACCGGATCGGTCACGGTGGTGCTCAAGATCGATCCCCCCGCGACGGTCTGGCTCGACAACAAGCAGCTGAAGGGCGTGGTCGACAAACTCGAAGGCCTCTCCGCGGGCGAGGAGCACAAGCTCGTGCTCCAGCTCTCGGGCTACGTGCCGAAGACGATCACGTTCACCGCCGAGCAAGGCGAGACGAAGGTCATCCAGGAGCGGCTCGTGAAGGCCGATCCGAACAGCGCCGCGGCCGCGAGCACGAGCAGCCCGCCCGCCGCGGGCGCCGGTGGCGGCGGCGGCAGCGGCAAGGTGCGCGTCACGTCGAAGGGCGGCTTCTGCAACGTGACGATCAACGGCGTCGGCTACGGGTCCACGCCCGTCGAGGCCGTGGTCAACGCAGGGACCGCGCGCGTCTCGTGCAAGCCCGAAGGCGGCGGCGCCTCGCAGTCGCAGGCCGTGCAGGTGAAGGCCGGCGAGGTCGCGCGCGCGGCCTTCAAGCTGAACTGAGCGCGTTACGAGCGCGAGCGGCGGCGATACCGCAAGCGCGTCACGGGCAGCCCGTCCGCGATGGCGTGGTGCTCGCGCGGGCTCCGCGCGTTGTACGGGTTCTCGGCCATCCGCGCCGAACCCGGCTCGTCGCCGCTCGGCTCGAACGCCTCGTGCGCGCCGATCTGCGCCTCGTACATCTCCGCCCGCTCCGCGACGTCCGTCTGCACGTAAAACGCGCCGCCGTCACGCAAGAGCCGCGCGATCGAGTCGAGCAGACCGGGCCCCATGACGAGGCGCTTCGCGTGCTTCTTCTTCCACCAGGGATCGGGGAAGTGCATGAAAAACGTGTCGATCGAGGCGTCCGGGCCGAGCCGGGAGAGCGCCTCGCGCGCGTCCGCGTTGAGCACACGCGCGCGCGCGCCGAGGCCCTGCTTCTTGAGCCGTTCGTCCACGATCGACGACCATTTCAGCCGGATCTCGAGCCCGAGCAGCCGGCGATCCGGCGCGGCCGCCGCGCGCTCGAAGACGAAGCCTCCGCGGCCGGGGCCGATCTCGATCTCGATGGGACCGTCACCGGGCAGGATCGAGCCGATGTCGACCGGGCCCTCGTCCGGGAAGCGAGCGGCGTGAGCGTAGGGATGGTTGGGGCGCGGCCGGAACACCATGGCGGGCGCAAACAAGCACAACGTCGGCCGGATGGGTAGCGGGCCTTTGACGAGGTCGGTATGGTCGCGCCCGTGACGCCTCGGGACGTGGGCAAACGCCTGGCCCCTTACGCCTTTCCCCTCGTGGTGAGCTTCGCCCTCGGCGCCCTCGCCGTCCGCGGGATCCTGAACCGCGCCGGCCGCCCCGCGCTCCCGCTCGACGACGCCTTCATCCATCTGCAATACGCGCGTCGCCTCGCCGAGGGTCACTTCTTCTCGTACGTGCCCGGCGAGGGCTACACGACGGGCGCGACGAGCCTGCTCTGGCCGATCGTCCTCGCGCCGCTCTACCTCCTCGGCCTGCGCGGGCTCTCGTTCGTCTGGGCCACGTGGCTGCTCGGCACGCTCGCGCACGCCGCGCTCGCAGTCGAGACCGGCCGCCTCGCGCATCGCCTCGCCGGCCGCGCCGCGGGCGCGGGCGCGATGATCATGTGCCTCGGCTTCGGCGCGTTCGCGTGGTTCGCCTGGAGCGGCATGGAGACCATCCCCTTCGCGTGGATGCTCATGCGCACGGCGCGCGTCGCGGCCGCGTACTGCGAGCCCGATCCCGCATCCCCCGCGCCGGGTCGTCGCCAGGCGATCGAGGTCGCCGCGCTCGGCTTGCTCACGCCCCTCGTTCGTCCCGAAGGCGCCGTCGCCTCGGCGCTCGCCGTGGCCGCGCTCGCGCTCCGCCCGAGCGGCGATGGCAAGCCGCGGCGCCTCGTCGCGCTCGTCCCCGCGATCGGTCCGCTGCTCGTGCCGCTGCTCCATCTCGTGATCGCGGGGCACGCGGCCTCGTCGACGACGATGGTCAAGTGGCTGCCGGCAAACCCCGCGTACGACCGCGCCGGCATGATCGGCTTCATCCAGTCGAATCTGCGTGTCCTCTGGCAGAGCGTGCTCGACGGCGGCGAGTGGTCCGCGGTCTTCGTCCCCGAGAACTTCCTCGTGCCGACGATCATCGGCGCCTTCGCGGTCGTCACCCGCGCGCACCGCGCCGCGCTCCCGGTCCACGGCACGTTCGTCCTCGCGATCGTCCTCGCGACGGCGCTGCCGTGCACGTACCTGAGCTTCCTCTGGAACCGCGTCCGCTACGTCTGGCCCTTCTACGCCGCGCACTTCGTCCTCCTCGCTTGCCTCGCCCGCGAGATCGGCGACGTCGCGCGTCGCTTCGTCCGCGCGCGCGCGCCGGTCACGCCGCTCGTCCTTGGCCTCTTCACCGGCGCGCTCGTCACGAAGCTCCCCTGGACGCTCTCCGACCTCGCCACGAGCGCGCGCGCGATCGATCACCAGCAGGTCACGCTCGGCTTCTGGGCGCGCGAGAACCTGCCCGCGGACGCGCGCATCGGCGTGAACGACACGGGCGCGATCGCCTACGTCTCCGACCGGCGCACCTTCGACGTCGTCGGCCTGACGACCGAGGGCGAGTCGCGCTACTGGACGTTCGGCGCGGGCTCACGCTTCGAGCACTACGAAAAACTCCCCGCCGAGCGAAGGCCCTCGCACTTCATCGTGTACCCGCAGTGGATGGCCTGCCCGCCCGTGCTCGGCGAGGAGCTGCACCGCGAGACCGTGGTCGATCAGTCGATCCTTGGAGGACCCACGATGATCGCCCACGAGGCGCGTTGGGAGCTCCTCGGCACGGGGGCGCTGCCGCGCGCGGTGACGCCGAAGGGCGCGCTCGCCGACGAGCTCGACGTCTCCGACCTCGAGTCCGAGGACACGCACGGCTACGCGCGGCTCGGCGCGTCGGATCAGGACAACGTGGCGGTGATGGCGGAGTCGCCGCGGCGGGAGGACGCAGGATCGGACGAGGGTACGACCGCCGCGGAGATCGCCGACGGCGGCCGCATGCGCCGCGCGGTCGATCGCTTCACCACGAACCTCGCCCAGGGCCGCACCGCGTCGCTCGTCCTGCGCGCCTCGGCCGACACCGACGTCGAGCTCGTCGTGCGCGCGGGCGGCATCGAGATCGGCTCGGCGCGGCTCCCCGCCGGCCCGTGGGTCGAGCGTGTCTTGGAAATCCCGCCGGATCGCGTCTGGTCCCGGACCGAGATCGAGGTCACGCCACGCGAGGCGGGCACGTTCCATTCGTTTCACTACTGGCTTTACCAGTGACGCGCCTGCCTCCGCGGATCACGGGCGCGGGAACTCTTGCGTCGTGTTCACGCTCGCCACGCTCTCCGTCACCGTCGCGATCGCCCGCCGGATCGACCCGTTCGCGAGCCGCTCGGGCCGCGCGGGCGCGATCGCCGCGCAGAGCGCGAGCGCCGTCACGTAGAGCGCGCCCATCACGGTGAGCAGGCGACGCGTCTCGTTCGGGATCCGCACCCGCTCCTTGCCCGACGCCTCGATCGCCACGAGCCGCGCGCGGATCTGCACCGGCCCGAGCACGATCACCGCCCGATCGCCCTCCTCCACTTCGAGCGACACGGGCCCCGTCACGAGGCGGCCGAGCCCATCTTTTCCATGCGTTCGTCCTCTCGCGCGCGGGGGCACGTGGAGCATGAACTGCCCCTCCTTGACCTCGGCCACGACGGCGGCGTGACCTCCGTATTCGACCATCGGGATCCTCGCGATCGACTCCGGGGCCTGCCCGATCCAGCACGCGCCGCCATCGAGCACGTGGCGCACGCCGAGCACCTCGGTGCCACGCAGCGCGACGAGCTCGAGCGCTTTGTGTGCGCCCTCCGCCGCCTCCACATCCCGACCTCCGGAGGTTTTCTCCCCCTCCGTCCTCGACGCGAAAAACGGCTCCTTCGCCATGGTTCCCTCGTAAACCTCCCTGGTTCCGGGGCGGCTCGATCGGGAGCCCGGCGCAGGCGCGCCCTCGCGCCATGCACGATGGACGGACACCGCCGTACGTTGTAAATGCAGGCCCGTGCGAAAGCGGCCTCTCGGCAAAACCTCCCTCGAAGTCTCCGAGCTCGGGCTCGGTACGTGGGGGCTCTCCGGCGACGGCTACGGGCCGGTCGTCTTGCCCGAGGTCGATCGTGTCCTCGATCGCGCCGTCGCCTCCGGCGTGAACCTCTTCGACACCGCCGACGTCTACGGCCGCGGCGCGATGGAGAAGAAGCTCGGCGCGCGCCTGCCGAAGGACAAGACCTACGTCGTCACGAAGATCGGCACCGACCTCGAAGCCTCGCCCGCGCAGAAGCGCTTCGATCCGAGCTACCTGCGCGTCGCCTTCGAGCGCTCGCGCGAGCGGCTCGATCGCAGCCCGCTCGACGTCGTGCTCCTGCACAACCCTACCGAGCACGCGCTCGGGCGCTCCGAGACGGTCGCGTTCATGAAGGAGCTCGAAGAGCGCGGGCTCGTACGCGCCTGGGGCGTGAGTGCCGGCTCGGTGGAGGTCGGCCGCGCCGCGATCCGCGCCGGCGCCAAGGTCCTCGAGCTCGCCTACAACGTTTTCATCGCCAAGGATCTCCACGCGCTCTCCGCAGACGTGAAGGAGCACGGCGTCGGCGTCCTCGCGCGGAGCGTCCTCGCTCACGGCCTGCTCACCGGCCACTGGAGCCCCGAGCGTGAGTTCTACGCAGGCGACCATCGCGCCGATCGTTGGAGCCAGAAGGAACTCGCCAAGCGCATCGAGCAGCTCGGCGCGCTGCGCCCCTTCTCCAAGGCCGAGGACGTCGGCACGCTCCGCTCGGTGGCGCTCCGGTTCGTCCTGGCGAACCAGCTCGTCTCCTCGGCGATCCTCGGCCCTCGCTCGGTCGCGCAGTTCGATCAGCTCGAGCGCGAGGCGGGCGAACCGCCGTACCTCAAGGACACGGTCATGGTCGAGCTCGCCGCGCGGCTCAAGGCCGTGGGCGTCGAGATCTGACGGAGCCCGCGCGGAGACACCATGGAAAGCGCCAGCATGGACACGGAGCTTTTGACCGTTCTGGCCATCGCCCGCGAAGCAGCGGAGATCGTCCGCGCGGTCTACCGGACGGCATTCGCCGTCGAGATGAAGGGCCCGAACGATCCGGTCACGCGCGCCGATCGAGAGGCGAACACGCTCATCTGCGCGCGCCTCACCGAGAAGTTCCCCGGCGTCCCGATCATCGCCGAGGAGACCCCGCCGGAGACCGCGGCCGAGGCGCGGAGGATGGTCCAGAACGACCGCGTCTTCTTCGTCGATCCCCTCGACGGCACGCGCGAGTTCGCCGATCGGAACCCCGAGTTCGCCGTGATGATCGGCCTCGCCGTCAGCGGCCGCGCGACCCTCGGCGTGGTCGTCATGCCCGAGTCGGGCGAGGCGCTCTGCGGCCGCGTCGGCACCTCATCCGTCGCCTTCGTCGAAGGCCCGGACGGCGCGCGCCGCCCGCTTCGTGTCTCCGATCAGGGGGATCCCTCGAAGGCCACGATGATGGTCTCGCGCTCGCACCGCCCGCGCCTGGTCGAGCCGTTCGCCCAGCGGCTCGGCGTGCGGCGAATCGTCCCGTGCGGATCCGTGGGGGTGAAGGTCGCGCGCGTCAGCACCGGAGAAGCCGAGATTTACGTACACGGCGGCACCGGCGCGAAGCTCTGGGACACGTGCGGCCCCGAGGCGATCCTCGTCGCCGCAGGCGGCCGCTTCTCGGACCTCGACGGCGCGCCGATCGACTACGCCTACGGCGGGCTGCAGCTCGAAAACGGCCTCGTCGCGACGAACGCGGCGCTCTACGACACCGTGATCGAAGCCATCTCGGCTTTGAGCTAAGCTCCGCGTACCATGCGCGACCGAGCCAGCGTGGTGATCGTGGGGGGCGGGATCATGGGCCTGTCCGTCGCCTGGCACCTCGCGAAGAACCACGGCATCACGGACACGGTCGTCGTCGAGAAGGGCTACCTCTGCGGCGGCGCGAGCGGCCGCAACGGCGGCGGCGTGCGGGCCCAGTTCGGCAGCGAAGAGAACATCCGGCTCATGCAGGAGAGCATCCGCATGTGCCGCGATTTCGCGGCCGAGATGAAGATCAACGTCTGGTTCCGCCAGGGCGGCTACCTCTTCCTCGTCCGGAACGAGCGCGCGCAGAAGAACCTCGAGAAGAGCGTGCGCGTGCAGAACGAGTGTGGCCTCGCGACGCGCCTGCTCGAACCCAAAGAGGCCAAGCGCATCGTGCCCGAGCTCGACGTCGAGGGCGTCCTGCTCGCGAGCTACAACCCCGACGACGCCGTCGTCTTCCCGTGGCCGTTCGTCTGGGGCTACGCCGAGTGCGCGCAGAAGCTCGGCGTCGACATCGAGACCTTCACCGAGGTCACGGGCTTCGAGACGCGCGGCTCGCGCATCGAGGGCGTCGTGACGAACAAGGGCGTCATCCGGACGAACCGCGTCGTCAACGCCTGCGGCGCGTGGAGCCCGATCCTCGCGGCGATGCTCGACGTGAAGCTCCCGAACCGCCCGCACCGCCACGAGATCTGCTCGACCGAGCCGCTCAAGCCCTGGCTCAAGCCGCTCGTCGCGGACCTCTCGAACGGCCTGTACTTCTCGCAGTCGATGCGCGGCGAGATCGTCGGAGGCATCTCCAACGAGGACGTCCCCGAGGGCCTCGACATGGGCTCGTCCCACCGCTTCCTCGCGCTCTACGCGCGCGCCCTCACGGCTACGGTCCCTCTGCTCGGCCGGGTCAAGGTCCTGCGCCAGTGGGCGGGCTGTTACGACCTCACGCCCGACGCGAACCCCATCGTCGGCGAGGTCGATGCGATCGAAAACTTCTACCAGGCCTCGGGCTTCATGGGCCACGGCTTCATGATGGCGCCCGTGATGGGCAAGCTCCTCGCGCAGCACATCGCCGAGGGCACGAAGCTGCCGCTCTTCGACCGCTGGAACCTGCGCAGGTTCGCCGAGGGCAAGTTGCTCTCCGAATCGATGATCATCGGCTAAACTCAACGGCCGTGAGCAAGCTTGTCCTGATCACGGGGACGTCGAGCGGCATTGGGTTGTCCGCGGCCGTCGAGTGCGCGGCGGCGGGGCACAAGGTCGTGGCGACGATGCGCGATCTCGACCGGCGCGAAGCCCTCGAGAGGGCCGCCAAGGCACGCGGCGTGACGGTCGACGTCGAGCAGCTCGACGTGACCTCGCCCGGCGCGGGCGACAAGATCCGCGAGCTCGTCCTGAAGTACGGGCCCTTCTTCGCGCTCGTCAACAACGCGGGGATCGCGATCGGCGGCCCCTTCGAGGAGCAATCCGAAGACGACGTGCGCCTCCAGCTCGAGACCAACGTCCTCGGGCTCATGGCGACCACGCGCGCGATCCTCCCGTCGATGCGCGGCGCCGGCCGCGGCCGCATCCTCAACGTGTCGAGCACCTCGGGCCGCGTGGCCATGCCGTGCCTCTCGATCTACGCGGCGACGAAGCACGCCGTGGAGGGCTTCAGCGAGGCGCTGCGCTGGGAGCTCGAGCCCTTCGGCATCGATGTCCTCGTCGTCGCGCCCGGCACGTTCCGCACGCCGATCTTCTTCGAGAACCTGAAGCGCGGCGCGCACGTCGCCGACGAGGGCCCTTACGGCGCGCTCATCCGCAGGATCGAGGATCTCGCGATCGGCGGCGCTCGGCGCGCGCCGCCTCCGGACGAGGTGGGTCGCACCATCATGCGCCTCGTCGGCGAGCCCTATCCCCCGTTCCGGACGATCGTGGGTCGCGATGGTTTCGCGATGACGACCCTACGCGGTGTGATGCCTGACCGTTTGTTTGCGCTGGGGCTGCGCCGAGCGCTCGCGCTTTCGCGGGTTCGTTGACACGTCGAGCGACCACGAATAGCGTGCGGACCCGAGATCGCAGGCGAGCTGGGTCGCTTTCTTCAGTCATCCGGGGGACTTGGCCCTCCGGGGAACGCGGCCCGCTGGTCTTCGGCATCGCGTTGTCATTCGTTTCCGCTCGCTAGTGGCACCGTGGTCGTCGTGATGCGGGGGGCATCTGGGACCCATCCAGCGCACGCCCGCCGTGCCAAGGCCGCTTCTGAGGGAACGCCGGAGGAAGACATGTTCCGCACTGCACGCCGAATTTACCCCACCCTTCGCTCGCTCCTCTTGGGGGCCGTCGTCGCCTCGGGGGTGACCGTCGCCACGAGCGCCGTCGTTGGCTGTGGGGGGGACGAGAACGACCCCGCAACGCACGTCAAGAAGCTCCAGGATCCGGCCACGCGCGTGCCTGCCGTGAGCCGCCTCGTCCAGTTCTTCGAAGACGCGATGACGAAGGACAACAAGGACAGGAACGGTCCGAACGTCAAGCCGCTGCTCGACAAGATCGTCGAGCCGATGTCGCAGATCTGCGCGGGCGGCGATCTCGACGAGAAGACGCAGTCGAAGGTCGTCAAGTTCCTCTCCGACGCGCGTGATCCCCGCGGCGCGCCGTGCCTCATCAAGACGCTCAAGGACTACAAGCCCGACAGCACGGAAGAAGACGTGCGCGCCGCGGCGCGCGGCGTCGGCCCGATGAAGGCGAAGGAGGCGGCGGGCCCGCTCTTCGAGGCGTTCTCGAAGCTGCGCCACTCGAAGCCCAAGGCCTCGCTCATCACGCGCGACGTGCACGACGCGCTGCTCGAGCTCGCCGAGCCCTCGTGGGAAGGCGACTGCATCAAGAAGATCGAGGTTCCGATCGCCGACCGCAAGGACATCAACGTCCTCAAGGACCAGTTCTACTGGCAGATCACCTGCGCCGAAATCCTCGGCCAGCTGAAGAGCGCGAAGGCGGTGCAGCCGCTCGTCAAGATCGTCCTGTCGCCCACGAAGGCGGACGCGCAGGCGACGGCGATCTACGCGCTCATCAAGATCGGCAAGCCCTCGATCGAGCCGACGGTGAAGCTGCTCCAGGGCGCCGACGCGGATCTCGTGAAGTACGCGAAGGAGGAGTACCTCCTCGCGAACAAGGGCGAGGACGGCAAGGTGCCCGAGGCCGCGACGAAGCAGGCCGATACGGCGCACGTCGCGCCCGCCGCGCTCATCCTCGGCAGCATCGGCCGCGAGGAGGCCGTGCAGCCGATGATCGACACGATCGGCAAGGCCGACGACACGGGCAAGGTCGTCATCGCCCGCGAGCTGCTCAAGCTGCCGACCTCGGAGCCGGCGCTCAAGGCGGTGCAGGGCGTCTACGAGAAGACCTCGATCACGATGACGATCCCGCCCGGCGTCGGCGCGCGTGATCAGCTCCTCGAGACGATGGGTTACCTCTTCGACGCGAGCCTCGTGCCCTGGATGGTGAAGAACGCGCTCGACGCGAAGGGCGAGGACGCCGATCTCGAGCCGATGCGCGCCGCGACGCTGCTCACGGCGATGAAGCTCATGAAGGCCGACCAGATCCCCGAGGTCGACAAGCTCTTCAACTCGAAGATCAACGGCCCCGATGGCAAGCCTTCGACGCTCGGCAAGGGCTACGAGAAGGAATACAAGATGGCCACGGAGCTGCTGAAGGAGTGCGGCGACAAGCTCGACTGCTACTACGGCAAGCTCGCGGATCCGAACTCGCACGTCGGTGACAAGCAGTTCATCGGCATGAAGAGCGCGTACATGGTCGGCGTGCTCGGCGGCGACGCCGCGCGGCCGAAGCTCGTCGAGCTCCTGCCGAAGATCACGAACGCGGCCGGGAAGTACATCTCGGTGCAGGTGATCGACCGCCGCTCGGCGAAGGGCGACGCGACGATCGCGGGCCAGCTCCAGAAGATGGTCGACGAGGCCGAGGCGACGAAGGACAGCAACAAGATCGCCGCGGTCAACCCCTTCAAGACGGTCATCTACCGCTTGAACGCGCGCGGCCAGTAGGCCGAGCGCCCACACCCCCCAACCCCCTTCTCCCGCCGGGAGAGGGGGGTTTTGTTTTTCGAAGCCCGTGGGGCTTTGTTTTTCGAAGGGTTTTGTTCTTCGGCCAGGCGAATCCAGGCGTAGTATCCCGCCGCTTTATGCTCGTGCTGGAGATAACGCAGGGGATCGCTGCGGGTCGAACCTTCGAGGTCGGCGAGGAGGTCGTTCGCATCGGGCGCGCTCCCTCGAACGACGTCGTGCTCGATGACCAGCACGTCTCCGGGGAGCACGCGCGCATCGTCGTCGGCGCCGATCGCGCCGCCCTGCACGACCTGCGCTCGACGAACGGCACGACCCTCGTGCGTCGCGAAGAACGCAAGCGCGTGACGCCCGAGACCGGGCCCGTCGAGCTCGAGTCCGGCGACATCGTCGAGCTCGGCTCCGGCGACAACGTGGCCGCGCTGCGCGTCACCCTCTCCGACGACGGCGACAAAGCCCGCGTCGTGCAGCTCAAGCCCATCGAAGAGATCGTCCCCGCCGCGGCGGCGATCGAGCGCGACCCGGGCCTGCTCTCGAAGCTCTACGCCGCGCAGAAGCGCATCGGCGCGGGCAGCGATCTCGATCAAGTGCTCATCGAGGTCGCCGACGCATCGCTCTTCCTCGTGCCGAGCGCGACGCACGCCACCGTCATCCTGCGCGACGACGAAGACGGCCGTGATCCCGGCGCCGCCGCCTACGTGCCCGTCATGACCCGCGTGCGCCTCGCGAACGGCGCGGCCGGCCCGCCGCGTGGCCCCGTGCCCGTCGCGCGCAGCGTCTACCGCAAGGTCGTCAAGGAGCGCGCCGCCGTCCTCGCGGCCGACGCGCCCACCGACGTCGGCCGCACCGAGTCCATCATGGGCGCCTCCATCCGCAGCACCATCGGCGTCCCTCTCTTCCGCGGCGAGGACATCATCGGCGTCCTCCAGATCGACAACCGCAGCGCGCCCGGCATGCTCCACGCGCATGACGTCGAGCTCCTCGGCGTCCTCGCGTACAACGCCTCGCTCGCCGTCGCCAACGCGCGCCTCATCAAGCGCCTCGTCTCGGCCGAAGAGCGCCTGCAGAAGGAGAACACCTTCCTGAAGGGCCGCGAGGAGAAGCGCCGCGGCGGCAAGGACGTCGTCATCATCGGCCAGAGCGAGCCGATGCAGCGTGTCCTCGCGCAGATCCAGAAGGTCGTGAACACGCGCGTCACCGTCCTGCTCGAAGGCGAGACCGGCACGGGCAAGGAGGTCATGGCGGCGCGCATTCATTACGGCTCGAACCGCCGCGACAAGCTCTTCGTCGCGCAGAACTGCGCCGCGCTCGCCGAGACGCTCCTCGAGAGCGAGCTCTTCGGCCACAAGAAGGGCTCGTTCACCGGCGCGACCGAGGACAAGAAGGGCCTCTTCGAGATCGCCGACGGCGGCACCCTCTTCCTCGACGAGATCACCGAGACGCCCCTCTCCTTGCAATCGAAGCTCTTGCGCGCCTTGCAGGAGGGCGAGATCCGCCCCGTCGGCGCCACGAGCCCGAAGCACGTCAACGTGCGAATCGTGACCGCGACGAACCGAAACCTCGAAGAAGAGGTCAAGAAGGGCCGGTTCCGCGAGGATCTCTACTATCGCCTGAGCCAGTTCCCGCTCCGCTTGCCGCCGCTCCGCGAGCGCCGCGAGGACATCCCGCTGCTCGCCTCGCATTTCCTCCAGCGCTACGCCGAGGAACTCGGCAAGCACGTGGGCGGCTTCAGCCAGCAGGCGATGGAGCTCATGGTGGCCTACGACTGGCCGGGCAACGTGCGCGAGCTCCAGAACGAGGTCCAGCGCATCGTGATCCAGCTCGATCCCGGCGCCTTCGCCACGCCCGACCTCCTCTCCCCGCGAATCCGCCAGGTCGAGGGCCTCGTCAACCGCGCCGGCGTCGCGCGCGGCACGCTCAAGGACATGATGGACGTCGTGGAGAAATACCTGCTCCTCGAGGCCCTCCGCGAGCACAACAACAACAAGACGAACGCCGCCAAGACCCTCGGCATCACGCGCGAGGGCCTGCACAAGAAGCTCCGCCAATACGGCATCTGATCCAGCGTATTGCCCCGACAACCCCAAATCGCCCCTCGGGGATCCGTCCTGGGCCGAGCCTCGGGCCGCCCCCGCCGCGCCGTTCGTCGGGGCCCGTCACGCCGCGCACGCCGGCCTTGAGGGGAAAGCGCAACTCGGTTACGCTACCCTCGAACGATGTACAGCATCGAGAGCCACGTCGGCAGGCTGATCGAGGTCCGGTTCTGGTCGCCGGTCGGTGAGGGCGAGGCCATTGGTTGGCGGCGTGACCACGACGCGATGCTCCAGTCGGTGGTGGGCAACTACATCGTCTACGTCGATATGAGCGACGCGAACGTCTTCCCGCCCGACATGGTCGAGGCGTACGTCGCGACGATGCGGAACGAGCCGCGCCTGCTCCGCGCGGCCCTCGTCCTCAGCGCGAGCCCCACGCTCTCGCTCCAGATCCAGCGAATCCTCCGCGACGCCTTCCACCCGCATCGCCGCGCGTTCCGCGAGGTGCGCGAGGCCGAGAATTTTCTCGGTGATGTCGTGACCCTGCCCGAGCGGGCGCGCCTGCGCGAGGTCATCGAGCGTCGCGCCGAGCAGGGCGGCCCGATCAGCGCGCAGCCGGCGAGCGTCGCGGTCCCGCAAAGCACGGGCACGCCGCCGAGCCTGCGGGGTCCGGTCAGCGCGCGCGCGCCGACGCCGGCCACCGTGCGCATCCCGATCACCCCCCGTTCGCCCTCGGGCGGGCACGGCGAGGGGTGACTTCACCGCACGCTCCCTTGCGGACGCTCCTCGGGGCGCTCTCCGCGGGGATCGCGGGGGGGCTCGGCGCCACGCTCGCCGACGCGGTCTTGCTCGTCCTCCGCTCCCGACCGCCGCCGGCCGCGCCATTGCGTGAGGTCGCGGGCGCGATCGCCGCCGCGGGCGCCGTCTATCTCGGCGCGGGCCTCGTCGGCGGCGCCGCGTTCGCCCTCGCGGCCGTCGTCCAGCGAAAGCTCGCGCCTGCGGAGCTCGACTTCGATTCCCCCGAAGCGCGGAGCCGCCGTGTCGATCGGCTCACTGCGCTCCTCCTCGTCGGTGGTTTGTCCCTCACGGTCATAGCCTTGACGAACCACGCCACCACGCTGCCGGCCACGCTCAAGCGGCATGCGTTCGTCGCGGCGGGGGTCCTCGTCGCGACCGCGGCCTTCCTCCTCGCGTTTGGCCTCGCGCGGCGCGGCGTGGCCTTCGCCCTCGCCTTCCTCGCCCCCCGGCGCTGGGCCCTCCCCGCGCTCTGCGCCGGGGCTGAGCTCGCCGCGATCCTCGCCTTTTTGCGTTCACCCCACGCGCAGCAAACGTACGTCGCGCTCCTCGTCGCCTCGTTCGCGTCCGCTTGCCTCGCCTGCATCTCCCTCCTCCGCCGCATTCCGCGCCGCGTGCAGGCCACCTTGTCCGTGGGCGCAATCGCCTGGGTCGCCACGATTTCCATCACCGGCACCTCGGCGCGCGCCTACCACCTGCTCCGCATGGGCCGCACCTTGCCCTCGGCCCTCCTGCGCGAACTCCCGAGCCTGCGCCCCGAGCCTTTCGCCGACGATATCGCGCACGCGGTCACGCTCGCCATGACCCCGCCGCCCACGACCGGGGCCGCCGTGACAACCTCGACGTCCCTGCCGAGCCCGTCCGCGCCCAACCGCGGCGATATCGTCCTCGTCACCATCGACACCCTCCGCGCCGATCGCCTGTATGGCCCGGCCGGGGTCATCGATACCCACATGCCCGCCTTGGCCGCGCTCGCGGCCGAGAGCGTCGTCTTCCGCCACGCCTACGCCTCCGCCCCGGCCACGATTGGCGCCGTCACGCAAATCATGACGGGCAAACCCGAGCGCGACCTCGTCCACCTGGCCGTCCGCAGCAGCGTCGCCGCGCCGCTCTCCCCTGATACCAATACGATCGCGCGCCGCCTCGGCGCACGCGGGTACGAGACCGTCGCCCTCGTCGGCGGCCGCCTCATCTCGTATTACCCCTCCCTCGCGCTCGGTTTTTCCCGGGTCCACGAGGAGAACGCCCGCGCCCCGCTCCGTGCCCCGGACCTCGTCGACACGTTCACTCGTATTGCCTCACGCCCCGACCGCCGCGCGCCCCTCTTTGCCTGGATCCATTTCATGGAGCCGCACGATCACGCGCTGTTCCCGCAGCCGATCCCCGCTGGATATGCCGAGGCCGTCCGCCTCGTCGACGCCGAGATCGGCCGCCTCGTCGCCGTTCTGCGCGCCTCGCCGCGCTGGAGTTCGACCACGCTCCTCGTGCTCGCGGATCACGGCGAAGGGCTCGGCGAGCGTGGCCTCGTCCACCACGGCCTCGCGCATCCCCTTCACATCCGCATTCCTTTCGTCGCGCGTCTCCCCGGGGTCGAGCCGGGGGCCCCGGCGTCCGCCGTCGGTCACCTCGACGTGGCCCCCACGATCCTCGCCGCTGCGGGCGTCCTCGACAGCGATCTCCCAGGCCGTGTCTTGCAGACTCCGCCCGGAGGCTCCGAGGGCTCATCTCGTCCGATACTTTTCGAGAACGTGGGATATGCCGAGACGGCAATTCCCATGGAAGTCGGTCTCGTCAGCTACCCGTGGTTTTATTCGTTCGACGTCCGCGCGCGGCGGAGCGTGCTCGTCGATCTCGAAGCCGATCCCGAGGGGCTCTTCAATCTCGCGGGCGAGCGAGGCACGGAGGCGGCGCGCCTCGCCGAGAGCCTCGCCGGATGGCTCCGCCCGCGCGAATGACGCCGCCTGCCTTCATGTGCCCGTCTTGCGCAGCGGCACCTCGGTCGCCTCCAGATCGCCTTCCGACACGACCTCGGCCACCTCGCGCCGCACCGTCGTGCTCACCGGCGCCTCCGTCTCCTCGGTCGCCCGCATGACGACGATTTCCTCCGTCACCACGGGCCGCTTCTGAATATCGACCACCTCCTCGCGGATCGGTATGATGATCGATTCTTCCTGAAATGCCTTCCCTTGCGCGACGTCGCGGCTCGCGCCTCGCGCGGCGACGGGCACGCGCTCGACCGTCACCACCTCGCGCTTCACGGGCACCGTGATCTGCCGCTCCTCCGTCACCACGTCCTTGCGAATGCGCACCTCGCCCACCTGCTCGGTGTGCGTCGACGTCTGCACCTCCTCCTCGTGCAAGGACAAACGGGCGGCCTCCTCCGCCCGCTCGGCTTCTTCCAGCCGCAGCGCGGCCTGGAGCGGCTCTTGATGCGTCAAGCCGAGCGATTCCAGGACTCCGCCGCTCTCGATGCCGAGCTCCTCCCGGCGCTTCGAGAGCACGAGCGTCCCTTCGCGGACGTCCTCGATGGCTTCGCAGGAAATGGTGTAATCTTTCGGGAAGAAGAACCCTTTCTCCACCACGAAGCTGTCCACCTGGACCGACACCACCTTGCCTAGCTTGTGCCCGTCCACGGTGCGGACCTCCATGCCTTCCCGGACCAGATCGACGAACGGGTTCGCCATGATGCGCGCCTCCTCCGCAAAAGGTTGGGACCGCTCGATCGCGCGCGAAGACCGTGGTCCGCGGCGACCGTTCCCGTTGTAAATTGCAATGCACGTGCCGCATTCGACGCGGATGAGCACGCGTGGCGGCGTGGGCGCTCACGTCGACGAGGCGAGCGAGCGCGCGGGCACGGCCGGCGCGCTCGGGGCCCTTGGCGCCGCGGCCCTCCGGTGATAAGGGCCCGCCCTGCTTCGGAGGCACCCGGCCGCGGGCCGCCCCGACGCGCCGGAGGTGGTCTCACACATGATCGTTGGCGTGATCGGCTCGGGATCGATCGGCCCGGATCTGGCGTACGGCTTCGTATCCGCCATCGCCAGAGAAGGTGGCCGCGTCTATTTGCACGACATCAAGCAAGAGGCGCTCGACGCGGGCATGGCCCGCATCGGGACCTACGTGACGAAGGCCCTGGCCCGCGGAAAGCTCTCCGAGAGCGCCGCGCGCGCCGTGAAAGAGGCCCTCGTCCCCACCCTCTCCCTCTCGGACCTCGCCGCGTGTGATTACGTGCTCGAAGCCGCGACCGAGGATCTGCCCATCAAGCGCAAGATCATCGCCGCGCTCGAAGCCACGGTCCGGCCCGACTGCCTGATCGGCTTCGCCACGAGTGGCATCCCGCGCGCCGAGATCGCGAAGGACGCGAAGCACCCCGAGCGCTGCTTCGTGAACCACCCCTTCTATCCCGCGTGGCGCAGCCTCCCGGTCGAGGTCGTCCTCTCGGGCGACGACGCGCTCGGCGAGCGCATGATCCGCACGCTGGAGAAGCTCGGCAAGGTCCCCATCATCACGGCTGACGTCGCGTGTTTCGCGGCCGACGACATTTTCTGCAATTACGTCTCCGAGGCCGCGCGCATCGTGGCCGAGGGCGTGGCCACGCCGGCGCAGGTCGACGCGATCGTGAACGACGCGATCGGCGGCGGCGGCCCGCTCAACGTGATGGACTTGACCCGGGGCAACCTGCTCACGGTCCATTGCCAGGAGCTCATGCGCGATGCGCCCACGGGCAGCCCCTGGTTCGAACCGCCGGCCATTCTGCGCGAAGTGGGCAATCGCCCCTGGCACGACCCGAAGAACCGCGGCGACGGCCGGTACGACGAGGCGCTCGGCAAGAAGGTGCTCGATCGGATCCTCGCCGTGCTCTTCGCGCGCACCTATTTCGTGGCCGACGAGAACATCTGCGCCCCCTCGGACCTCGACTGGCTCACGCGCATGTCGCTCGGCTTCCGCAAGGGCCTGCTCTCGCTCGCCGAGGAGTACGGCATCGAGCGCGTGCACGCCGTGTGCACCGCCTACGCGGCCGAGCACCCGGGATTCCACGTCCCGAAGAGCATCGTGGAGAAAAACCTGCCGCGCTTCCGCAAGAACGTCGTCGTCACGCGTGACGGCGAGCTCGCGATCGTCGCGGTGCGAAGGCCCGAGGTCCGCAATGCGTTGAACCGCGAGACGCTCACGGAGATCGAGGCGTCGATGAAGGAGCTTTCCGGTGATGACGCGGTCAAGGGCGTGATTCTCACGAGCCAGGACGGCGCGCTCGCGGGCGCGGACATCGGCGAGCTCGCCTCGCTGAAGACGCCGGCCGATTGCGAGGGCATCTGCCATTTCGGCCACGCAGTGCTCGATACCATCGCCTCGATGAAGAAGCCCGTCGTCGCGGCCTTGAACGGCCCCGTCCTCGGCGGCGGCGCCGAGATCTCGATGGCTTGCCACGGCCGCGTCGTCGGCCCGGAGCTCGTGCTCGGCCAGCCCGAGGTGAACCTCGGCATCATCCCCGGGTATGGCGGAACGCAGCGATTGCCGCGGCTCATCGGCTTCGAGCGCGCCATCGACCTCCTCCGCACGGGCCGCTCGGTCGGCGCGAAGGAAGCGCACGCCTGGGGCTGGGCCACGATCGCGCCGGCGAAGGATTTCCTCGGCGAAGCGAAGGCCCTCGTGAAGAAGCATCTCACCGGCGAGATCAAGCTGGCGCCCGTCGATCCGGCCCCGATCGCGGTCCCCGACAAACTCCCCGCCACGGACCTCGGCCATCATTCGCGGGCCATCGACGCGATCCTGGTCTCCGTCGTCCGCCGCGGCAATGCACTCTCGCTCGCCGAGGGCCTCGCGCTCGAGGCGAAGGGCTTCGGGCAGTGCAAGGAGACGGTCGACCTCGACATCGGCATGAAGAACTTCATCCAGAACGGCCCGCGTGTACCGGCGGCGTTCCTCCACGAATGAGATCGGAGCGTTCGATGAGCAAGGAGACCAGCATCGTCATCCTCGACGGCGGGCGTCGCACCCCGCGCGCCGATATCCTCGTGGACAACAAGGCCCCGGGCCTTTTCTCGCGTTTCTCCACGACCCAGCTCGGCGGCATGGCCATCAAGGCGACGCTCGGGCACACGAAGATCGATCCCGGCCTCGTGGGTCACGTGGTGATGGGCATGGCCCAGCACAGCCACCGTGACTCGATCTACGGCGCGCAGGGCATGCGCTGGCGCGGCGGCCTCGGCAAGGACGTCCCCGCCCTCACCGTGGCGCGCATCTGCGGCAGCGGCGCGGAGGCAATCTGCGTCGGCGCGGAGATCCTGCTCGCGGGGCTGCGCAATGACGAGGAGCGCCCGTTCACCGTGGTCGGCGGCGCCGAGAGCATGCAATATCCCTTCTGCCTCTACGATTACCGCGGCAAGAAGGTCGGCGCGGCGACGCAAAAATACGGCCCCATCGAGGCAAAGTCCCTGCCCGCGGGCACGCACCTGCAGGACATGCTCCTCATGAGCCTCTACGACCCGAGCGCGAAGATGGCCATGGCGAACACGGCCGAGGAGCTCGGTCGTCGATATGGCATCAAGCGCGAGGAAGCCGACGTCTTCGCCTACCGCTCCCACAAGAACGCGAAAGCCGCCCGCGACGCAGGCCATTTCGACGAGGAGATCGAGCCGGTCGCGCTCCCCGCGGACGACGGCGGCGCGCCCACGGTCCTCAAATACGACACGCACATCCTCGAAGACCCGAGCCCGGCGAAGATGGCGCGTCTCCCGCCCGCATTCGAGCAAGGCGGCATCATCACGGCGGGCAACGCGAGCGCAGTCGTCGACGGCGCAGCAGCCATGCTCATCGGCAAGGAGTCGGACGCCGAGCGCCACGGCGCGCGCCCGCTCGCGCGCATCGCGGGCATGGGCGTGGCCGCCTGCGACCCGCAAATCATGGGCTGGGGCCCCGTCCCCGCCGTGAAAAAGGCGCTCGCGAAGGCCGGCATCACGGGCAAGGACGTCGACATCGTCGAAATCAACGAGGCCTTCGCCCCCCAAGCGCTCGCCTGCGTCCGCGATTTCGAAAAAATGGGGATCGACCCGGAGCGCGTGAACCCGATGGGCAACGCAATCGCACTCGGCCACCCGCTCGGCGCGACAGGCGCAATCCTGACACTCACGTGCGCCTACGCGCTGCGCCGGACGAAGAAGCGCTACGGCATCGTCACGATGTGCATCGGCGGCGGGCAGGGCATCGCGCTCGTGCTCGAGTCGATGGGCTGACCCGCCGCGCCGGGGCGCTGCCCCGGACCCCGCGGGGGCTGTCCGCCCCTCGACCCGGACCAGGGCAAGCCCTGGACCTCAGGGGGAAGAACTGCGCGATGCGCAGTTCTTCCCACACGCCGGTGGCAAGACCAGGGACGGCGTTGCCGGTCACGGCGGTCTTGGTTGGCAGGGTCGTCGCCGGTCTTGCCCTGGCCGTTCGATGAACTGCGCATCGCGCAGTTCATCGACCCCGGGTCCAGCGCTTGCGCTGGTCCGGGTCCAGGGGCGGATAGCCCCGGTGGGGCCTGGGGCAACGCCCCAGCGCAGCGGTTTCAAGATGAGACCAGCTCTCCACGCGGTGGAGAGCGCGGGCGTCTACAGCTCGTCCTTGCCGCCCGTCAGCATCGCTTCCAGCCGATCCGCCTGCTCGGCGATGGCCATCGCGATTGCCACGAACCGCGCCCGATCCAGCACCCGCAGCGGATACCTCGCCACGATCGTGTAATGCTCGGCCCGCTCGCAGAGCGCGCCCACGTCGAGCGAGCGGCTCCGGCGTAGCGCTTCCTCCGGCGTCAGACGATTCTTTGGACAAACGGGGCTCTCCAGCGTCACCCACGTCGCCTCGCCTCCGTTTTCCTCCTCGAAGCGCGGCGTGTGTGCATGCGCGAGCAACCCCTGCGTCCGGCCTACTGGCTTTTGCCAGGCGATTGTCACGCCAAATGCTGTCTCGCCGCGCCCGTCCAGCGAGAACAGGTGCCTCGCCCGCTGCGCGAGATCGTCGAACGACGCCGGCTTGCTCCATGGATCGGCGTCCACCTCGACGTCTTCCTCTTCCTCGGCGTCCTGACCTGCCGCGACGGCGGCGAGATCACGCACGCTTGCGAGCATCGTCTCGGCGATCGCGAAGATTGCGGGCAGCACCGCGCTCGCGTCGCGTGGATCGATGACGAGTGACACCGCCTGACCGTCGAAGCGCACCGACAAGGTCCCGGTGCGTATCTCCTCGCCCGCGGATTCGGGCAGGAGCGAGGGACCGACCTCGATATCGATGTCGAGCCCTTGCGGGCTCTCCTGCTCCATGTCGACGATGGCCCGCGCGATGCGTGCGTCCGGAAAATTGGCCATGGCCTCCTCCAGGCTCGCGAGCGCGTGGGCCGGGGAGAACCGAGCGTAGGGCAGCGTGAAGCAAAACGGACGGGGCATGGTTTTCTCTCAGGAACGGGCGAGCTTGCCTTCTTCGATGGCCAGACCGAGGATGTCCGCCTGCTCGGCGAGCGCGAGCGTGATCTCCAGGAAGAGCGACGCGTCGAGCGCGCGCACGGGATAACTCGTCGAAAGGAGGTACGTCTCGCCGTCGAGCGACATCTGGAAATCGGCCGCCGTGTTGATCCCGACCGCCTCGGCGGGCGGGAGTGCCGACAGCGGACAAACCTCGCATTCGAGCGCCACCCACGACGCGCCTTCGCCCTCGCCCGCGGCGAACGCGGGTTCGAAGGCGCGCACGCGGACGCCCTTCTTGCGCGGCGGCTCCTCCCAGGAGACCGTGAGCGAAAACGACGTTTCGTCGCCTTCGATGGCCCCGAACGTACGCGCGGCGACGACACGGAGCGATTCGAAGGCCTCTCCGACCTCGTCCTCGATTTCCTCTTCGTCCTCCTCGTCCTCGTCGACGTCCTCCTCGTCCTCCTCGTCCTCCTCGTCCTCGTCCTCGTCTTCCTCGTCTTCGTCCTCGTCGTCCAGTTCTTCGTCGTCCTCGAATTCCTCGTCCTCGTCTTCCTCGTCTTCTTCGTCTTCCTCGTCTTCGCTTTCGTCCTCGTCGATCACGTCGAGCCGACGGAGGACATCCTCGACGATCTTGACGAGCACGGGCATCACGTAGGCGTTTCGCTCGAGATCCACGGCGAGCGTCGTCTCTTCGCCTTCGGCGGAGAGCGTGATCTCGGCGCTCGGGGCGTCCTCGCCTTCCGGCAATTCGGGATCTTCGGGCGCGCGGTGATGCTCGACGAGCGCGCGCGGCAGCGAGATCTCGATGCCGCAGAGGGGTTCGTCGGGGTCGTCGGCTGCGTCGAGCTCGACGAACGTGACGCGGGCGCCGGGGAACGCGGTGAGCGACTGCTCCAGCGTCAGGAGGAATCGCGGCAGTTCCAGGCCCTCGAAGGGCAGGGTGAAGGTCGACCAGTTCGACATGAGCGGCGCGGAGGATACACCTTCGCGGCCCGACGTCACGCGCGAACGGCCCGCGCCGCGCGGCGAAGCGCGCCCGCGATGGTGAGGCGCGCATCCGAATCCCGAACCAGGTGGAGAAGCAAACCGACCTGGCCCCCGGGCCGCAATGTTATGTTCCCCTCTGGAACGTGCCACGCTCGCAAGAGCTCGCGCCCGAGCGTAGCCGGGAGAAACGGGTCCGAAAGGCCGAGCACGGCGTGAATGCGCTCCGGCGGAATGCCGGGCTCGCTCGGGGGATCGAAGACCTCCCGCAGGCAAGCGAGGGCCTCGCGGGTCCACCCGGCCTCCAGGATCGCCCGAGACAGACCCATTCGCTCGGCGAGCGGCGCGTCGAGCATCGCCTCGTCGAGCCGCAGGGCCGCGCCGGCGAGGAAGGCGATGTCCGGGCGCATCCCCCGCGGAAAACTCCGCGCGCGCCCGCAGACCGCCTGCGCCACGAGCGCTCCGGTGCTCGTGCCCCCGATGCCCACCACGGACGAACCGAGCTCGCGGGCCCATGCAATGAGCACCGCCATTTCCTGCGCGCCGGCCGCGCAGAGATGAAAAAGCCCCTCGGGCCCCGCCGAGAGAATCGCCTCGCCGCTCGCCTTTCCGGCCGGCGCGCGCCTCCCGTGCCACGGCGGCGCGAGCAGGATCACGCGATACCCCTGCGCGGCGAGCCCTCGCCCCATGGCCTCCTCCTCGGGCCAGTACACGACGTCGTCGCAGGCCGTGAAGAGACCGCCGGCGTAAATGAACGTCGCCGCGACCTCCTCGCGCCGCTCCGGCTCGAAGACCCGGGCGTGGACGACGTCGCCGATGCGCGAGGGAGAACGAAATCGAATCAAGTATTCGGGACCGGCGGGACCCGGGAGCGCGCGGGAGCGCTCGATCGCGGGCAGCTCCGCGGGCAAACCATACAGCAGCTCCGGGCGCGCGATCTCCAGCGCCCACCGCGCCGCGACCTCGCCGGGCGACGGGACGTGGAAGGCGATCGGATCAAATGAGACATCAGCCGCGAAAAACCCGAGCGTCCGCTGGGGGACGAGGCACCGCCGCGTGCGCACGCGCCGCTCGATTTCCAGGTGAACGAGCTCCTCGCGCCCGGGCGGCGGCCAGGGTTCGCCCCAGAATGCGCGCTCCCAGCGGCGCGAGATCTCCTCGCGCGCCGCGCGCGCCCGCGCGAAGTGCACGAGCCCTCGGGCGAGGCGGCGCCGCATCTTCATCGGCACCTCGCTTTTCACCCCGAGGCGCGCGATCAATTCGTCCGCGTCGGACGAGCCGAGGGCCGAGGCCATCGCGCCGAGGCGCAGGAGGCGCAGCTCGAACGGCAGACGTTCGAGCTTGAAACGTTCGTACGTGGGCGTATCGAGCAGGGCCCCGAGCGGGGAGCTGATCAGCCGGTGCACGGTCGGAGTCGGGAGCCGCGCTCGCATGAGACAGGTCTCCCCACCATGCACGCGGCTTGCCGCCGCATGTTCCCCCCCGCGAGAGCGCTCCGTTGTCGGAAAAATGCGCCGCCGGCAAACCGACGCCGCCCGCGAAGCACGCAATCGTTCCTTTTCTCGGTGGAGGCGCGCGCCGTACCCGACGTAGGATCGGCGCCATGCAAAATCGCTCGGCTTTCGGCACGGCTTCCCTCGCGCTCATTTCGATTCTCGCGGTCGGCGCCTGCACCGGCGTCATCGGCGGAGCAGGCGGTGGCGAAGGGCCTGCCGAAGGTGATGGCGGTTCGGCGGGCGTGGGAAACGGCCCGGCGAGCAGCGGCGCCGACGGCATGGGCGGCGCGGGCGTGGGCGGCGCGGGCGGCGGAGGCGGCGCGGGGCAAGGCGCCGGGGGCGGAGGAGCCTCGTCCACGGCGAGCTCGGGTGGCGGCGCCGGCTGCGGGGACAAGGTTTGCAGCGGCGGCGAGAGCTGCGAGACGTGCCCGATGGATTGCGGCGCGTGTTGTGGCAATGGCGTTTGCAGCGGCGCCGAGACGTGCATGACCTGCGCCTCCGATTGCGGAGCCTGCGCGACGTGCCTGGGCGCCGGCCCGGCCACGACCGCCCTCGACGCCGAGGAGCAGGGCTTCCTGGGCATCCTGAACGATTACCGCGCGCAGAATGGCCTCTCGCCGCTCGCTGCGTGCACCTCGCTGAACCGCGCGGCGCAGGGGCACAGCGAGGACATGCGCGATCAGAATTACTTCTCGCACGACGGAAAGAATGGTTCGAGCTTCAGCGACCGCGCGTGCGACGCCTGCTACGACCACGCGTGTCCCTTGCAGACCGCGATGGCCGAAAACATCGCCGCGGGCAACGGCGCCGCGGACGCGACGTTCACACAATGGAAGAACTCGGCCGGGCACAACGCGAACATGCTCGGCAGCTCGTACAAGGTGATCGGCATCGGCCGCGCGACCGGCGGCGGCGATTTCGACGTGTACTGGACGACGGTCTTCGGCGGCGACACGGAGGCGAGCTGCAACTGAGCCGCGGCGCTCAGGTGACCACGCGAAGCCGCGTCCTCGGCTGGAACGAGGCGTGGCTGCCCGTCTGCGGGGCGCGCATCTCGGGATTCTGGGCGCGCGGCGCGGGCGCGCTCCAGACCCCGTAATCGGCCGAGAGCGGCCCCGGGAGCATCGGCTGCACGGTCCGTTCGAGGAGCTGGAAATCGTTGTGCGCTTCGAGTTCGAGCGGCGTGCCCCGGAGCGGCCCCGCCTGATCGAGCCACGCCTTCACCTTCTGCACGTTGCGCACGAGCACCCAGTGCTGCGGATCCTTGCGCCAGGCCTCCGTGAAGAGGTCTTGCATGTTCTTCCACGCGGAGCGCCGGGCCGCGATCACCGCGAGCATGTTCAAGCAAAGCCCGGGCAACGGATGCCCGAGCTCGAGCGCCCGCGACGCGTGCCGCTCGGCCGCGTCGAGGTCGTTTTCCCGGTAATGGGCGCTCGCGCAGTCGAGGTGCGCCGGCGCGTGATCGCCGAGCCGCCCGAGGATCGCCTCGCATTCGGCCGCGTTCTCCCGGTAATGCTCGCGCAGGCCGCTGTTCTCGCGGAACCAGTCGCTCATGAGCAACGTGTCCTCCTCGGAGGCGTCGAAGGGCACCTTGAGCTCCTGGAAATCGCCCGTGAAATAGACCTCGGGATCGAGCCAGCCGGTGGCCGTCGCCTCCTCGTAATCACGCGTGCCGGGGTAAATCGAGAGGCACGAGAAAATGTACTGGTGGGGTCGCGCGCGGTCGAGGAACGCGAGGGTCTCGCGGAACGTCTCGGCCGTCTCGCCGCGATTGCCGAGCATCATGTAATAGCGGACCTTGATGCCGTACTTTTTCGCGAGCTCGGTCGAATCGATGATCTTCTGGACCGTGATCTTCTTGTCGACCGCCTTCAAGATCCGCGGCGAGCCGCTCTCCACGCCGAGCGAGAGCCGCTCGCAGCCCGCGAGGCGCATCTCGTAGAGCAGCTCCTCGCCGAGCACGTCGACGCGCGTGTCGCAGCTCCACAAGAATCGAATGTTCCGCTCCCGGATGCCGCGGCAGAGGTCGAGGACGCGTTTTCGGTTCGTGGTGAAGGTGTCGTCCTTGACGAGGATCATCTTCACGGGCAAACGCGCCACCGTCTTTTCGAGCACGTCGAGCACGTACGGCACCGATTGCCCGCGGAACCCGCGCCCCCAGGTGTTCTCGGCCCCGCAGAACGTGCACGCCCACGGGCAGCCGCGCGACGTCATCAGGATGTGCGTGTCGAAAAACGAATGCGGCGAGGCGAGCGTGTCGAGATCCTCGACCGAGGCGCGGCTCGGCCCCATCTCGACGCGGCCCTCGAATCGATACGCCGCGCCCGGGAGCCCCCGCAGGCTGCGGCCCGCCGAGAGGCGATCCACGATCTCGAGGAACGTGACCTCACTCTCGCCGACCGTGGCGACGTCGACCTCGGGCCAATGTTCGAGGATCTCCTTCGCGAACGGACTCGCGTGCGGGCCGCCGACGACGATGGGCGCCTTCGGGCGGCGCGCGCGGATCGCCTTCGCGACCAGGGCGACGCCGCGGCGGTTCGCGGTCCAGCACGACATCGCGTAGACATCGGCGTCGAGCGCGGCGAGCACCTCCTCGACCTTCGCCCACGTCATCGCCGAGAGGTTCAGGACCTTGACCTGATGGCCCGCGCGAATGGCCTGCGCCGCGATCGAGAGCAGGCCGTACGGGATCTGGTGGAAATCCGCGTCGAGATCCCCCTCGCGGTACTCGGCGGGCGGCCCGTCGCCGCGCGGGTCGTATGGCTCGCCGCGAGCCGGGATCTTCCAGGGCGGGGGATACAGGAGCGCAATACGCATCGGTGCCTCTCGACGGACCGATTGTAACGGGTCGAAAGCGCCCGGCGCGTCAAAAATCGCACGTCACCGCTCGGCGCCGCCCGGCGCGGTCGACACTTGGAAGGCGCGCAAAAAAAAAACGCGCCACGCGGACCTCGGGGGGGACAGGTCGACGCGCGGCGCGCGAGGAGGTTGGTAGCAGCGGGGTCCGGGGCGTGCAAGGCGCAGAAGCCGGATCTCCGCGATTTCATTCGATCTTCATGCCCGGCGGCAGCTCCCCGCTCCATACGGGGATCCCGCGCGCCGAAAGCTCACGTGCGAGCTCCTCGGCGCGGGCCGCTTGCCATGCCGGATCGCGTGTCCGGGCAAACCGCGGATCGGAGAACTCCGCCTCTGCCCCGAAGGCTCCGCGCAGCACGTCGATGCTGACCGAACGAACGACGGGCGCGAGCGCGTCCGCGAGCGCGGGGATCGATCCTTCGAGGATCGGCTGGACCACGGCGAAGGTGCGCACGCCATGCCGGGAGAAGGTGGAGAGGATGTCGAGCCGCTCCGTGATGCTCGCCCCGCGAGGCTCGAAGAATCGGCGAACCTCCTCGTCGACCGTCGGAATCGAGACCCCGAGCCAGGCCTCGGGGAGCGCGGCGAAGACCGAAAGATCTTGCTCGACGAGGCGACAGCGCGTGAGCACGAGGACGGGGCGCGCCGAGCGAGCGGCCCCGATCGTCCGGAGGCACGCGCGCGTGAGGCCATAACGGCGCTCGATCGGATGATAGGGATCACTCACGATCGGGCAGAACTTGATCGGCCACGGCGGGAGCCGTTCGAGCTCGTCCGCGAGCACCTCGGGCGCATTGATGCGCACGTCCACGTACGAGCCCCACGGCACCTCGGGCAAACGAGCGAGGCGGCGCGACTCGACGACACGTGTCTGCGCATAACAGAAACGGCAGCCGACGAGGCAGCCGACGTACGGACTCAGGGTATGGTGTCGCTCGCCCGGCGCGCCGGCCGGGGTGAGCAAGCTGCTGACGCGTACCTCCCGCACGCGCGCGCCTGCTTCTTCGAGCTCGCGCGCTTCGAACGCCTCGCGCTCGATCGCGGCGAGCACGTCCCGCTCGCTCGCCGATGCGCGCGCGGCGAGGGCCTTGCAAAGCGCGAGGCCGAGCGCGGGGTCCACGTCGCCGCGGCCCGCGCCGTCGCGGTAGCGGAAGAGCAGGCGCTCGGTCCGCGCGGCGAAACGGCCTCCGTCTTCGACGCGGGCGATCTCGAGGTGCACGTCGCGCCCGCCGACGTCGACGGTGACGCGTAGCCCGAGCTCGGTCGAGAGTGCGGTGATACGCGCGCCTTTCGTGAGCTCGTCCCCGGGCGCGAGGGGCGCGAGGAGGGCGCGGAGGTGGCGATCGAGATCCATGCGCGGCGGCGAACGATAACGTACCGGCGAGGCGAACGAAACAAGCAAGCCTTCCGCCACTTCCGGTAGCGGCGCGAACTCTGGTAGCATCGGGAACCGATGGAATGCCCTCGTTGCAAGATCGAGATGACGAACGACCCCTACCGCGGCGCCGAACAGCGCCATCACCGGCGTGAGCGGCTCGAAGCCGTCGCCCACGCGGCCGGCGTGGAGATCGATCGCTGCAGCGGATGCGACGGCGTGTTCCTCGACCACGGCGAGCTCGCCAAGATCCAGTCCGCCGCGGCCCACGGCGACACGTTGCCGACCCACGCGCCGACGACGGCCGTCCAGCGCGCCTACGCGCGCGCCCGCGAGCGCGGCGCCGCAGGGGAGGCCGAAGCCGCCGCGCTCGTTTGTCCGGCCTGCGGCGGCGAGATGGCCGCGCGCAACTGGGGGTTTGGTTCCGAGGTGATGATCGATACGTGTATCGAGTGCCGCGGCGTGTGGCTCGATTTCGGCGAGCTCGAGGCGCTCGAAGACCTGTTCCGTTAGAATCCGAGCCCGGCGTGCAGGCCGAGCTCGACCCATTCGAGGGGCGTGTAGACCGAAACGACCCCTCGATCGAACGTGCTCTGCACGGCCACGTACCCTGCGTGCACGCCGACCCGGACGATCGACGCGCTGAAATCGACCGCTCCGCCCAGGTCGTACGTGGGTCCGCGGACATCCCGCTGCACGATCGCGATCCCGTAATGGGCGAAGATCGAGGGTTGCACCACGCCGCGCAAGGAAAGGCGCGCCCCCGCGACGCCGCGCATCGGGGTCTCGACCGCATTCAAGCGCAGGTAGGATCCCCCGAGCTCCGGGGTAATCGCGAACGGCCCCAGGTTCGCGCGATATCCGATCCGGCCGCCGATACCACTGCCGACGTCGCCGACGGGGCCTCCGCCGCTCGTCACGACCCCCACGTTCATGTCGGCGTTCAACGAAAGGCCAGCCCGGGCCGTGGAAGGGATGAACCCCACCACGCCAAAACCAGCGATCACGGAAATCAGGAAGAGGTTTCGGCGCATGTTTGCCTCCTGGGACGGTCTTCGGCAGACGTAAGCACGTCCGGCGCCGACCCAGGAGGCATGCAGCCCGAGCCTTGAAATGCGTCCGCGGCGGCGGATGGGCGTTTCAGGCGGCCTCGGCCTTGGCCCAGTCCTCGACCTCGTAAAGGAAGCGCGTGCCGCCGATGAGCTTGCGGTTGTACGAGGTGCTCTGCACGAACACGACGTACTTCTCCAGGCTCGCGGGCTTGATGCGCACGGTCGCGCCGGGCGGCAATCCGAGCATCTCGCGGGCGCGCTCGCCGCTGTAGAGATCGCCGGTCTTGCGATCCATGAGCACCACCTCCTTGTGCCCCTGGATCGTCTCGGTCTTCATGAACTCGTAGAAGCCGCGGCCCGCCTTGAAGGTGAGGCCGTTTTCCAGGACGAACTGCTTGATCGGCATGTCGCGGTCCACCTCGAGCGCCTGGAATCGGCCGGGCGGCACGGCGCGCAGGTCGGTGTCGCCGTATTCGGCGGACGCCTCGCGCTTCATCATCGTGCCGAACATCTTGTCGAGGCCGCGGTTCATGCGGCCCTGCTTCTTCACCTCGCGCTCGTAATCCTGGAGCTTCTCGTCGGACGATTGCTTGTAGCAGACCGCGAGGATCATGTCGGTCACGTAGGCGAACTGGTCGAGGCCGATGTGGAAGCCGCCGCTCTTCCGCGCGAGCTCCGCGTAGAACGGCGTCGCGTGACGGCGACCCAGGCATTGCACGCCGTAGACCGGGATCCCGGCCGCGCCGAGCGCGTCGACCTCGCTGCGCCAATCGAGCTTCTTCGGGTTCTGGTTCGGGCCGTGCGGCACGTCGTCGCCGATGAGGACGAAGACCTTCGTGTACCCCTTGGTCCACGACATCGACCGCGCCTCGTGCAAAACGAGCTCGTAACACTCGGGCGCATCGCCGCCGCCCGTGGGGCCGACCTTTTCCACGAAACGCACGATCGCGTCGCCGTCGTCGGTCAGGTCGAGGGCCTTCGTCACGTACGTCGAGCCGGCGTCGCAATAATCGCCGTGGGCGATGATGCCGATCCGGATGCCCGGGATCTCCTTCATCAATCGCCGCACCGTCTCGCCGACCTTGCGACGAACCTGCGTCAAGCAGGGGTACATGCTGCCGGTGGTGTCGAAAGAGAAGACGACCTCGATCCTGTTGTCGATCATGCCCAAGCCCTCCGATTCGTCGCGACCGCGTCGCGATTGGTTCGTCCAATGTGCGCCCATTCGACGCGATTGTCCATTGACGATTCGGGCTGGTCGGACATTGTTCGACATAGCGTTCCGCAATGGCGAACGGCGTCCCGCGATTACCCCGAAAAAAGCGGCGGAATCGAGGTAGGACATTGTTCGTCATAATCAGGGGACGACCGCGGCGCGCCTCCGCTTTACGAGCGGACGCCCCTCCGGTAACGTCGCGCGCCCCGGGCGTTCCGCGCGCCTTCCCTTGCGGCCCTCGGCTTGCAGGGCGTATGAAGACGGCCCCCCCCGGCCTATCCGCGCACGATGAACCCCTCCCCCGCGATCGAGGTCCGTGACCTCTCGAAGCGCTTCGGCGACGTCGAGGCCGTCCGCGGCGTGAGCTTCTCCGTGAAGGAGGGCGAGATATTCGGGTTTCTCGGGCCGAACGGCGCCGGCAAGACCACGACCATCAAGATGCTCTGCACGCTGCTCGCGCCGACGAGCGGCGCCCTCCGCCTCGCCGGCTTCGACGTCACGAAGAGCCCCGAGGACGTGCGGCGATCGATCGGCGTGATCTTTCAAGATCCGTCCCTCGACGATCGTCTCACGGCAGAGGAGAACCTCGAGCTGCACGCCGTCGTGTACGGCGTGCCCCGCGCCGAGCGCCGCGCGCGCCTCGACGAGGCCCTCGCGTTCGTGGAGCTCTCGGAGCGAAAGAAGGATCTGGTGCGCACGTTCTCGGGCGGCATGAAGCGCAGGCTCGAGATCGCCCGCGGCCTCGTGCATCGCCCGCGCGTGCTCTTCCTGGACGAGCCGACGACCGGGCTCGATCCGCAGACGCGGAAAGCCACCTGGGAGGTGCTGCGGGGCTTGCGCGACCGGAACGGCATGACGTTGTTCCTGACGACGCATTACATGGACGAGGCCGAGAACTGCGATCGCATCGCGGTGATCGATCACGGGCGGATCGTGGCCGAGGACAGCCCCGAGGCGCTGAAGCGCGCCGTGGGAAAGGACGTGGTGTTCGTGCGGACGAACGAGCCCGCGGCGCTCTGCGCGGTGCTCGCCGAGCGCTACGGCCTCACGCCGGACCGGACGGAGGAGGGCCTCTGCTTCCGTGTGGAGGACGGCGAGGCGTTCGTGGTGCGTCTCGTGTCCGACGTGCGCGTCGCCGTCACGGGCATCGCCGTGCGCCGCCCGACGCTCGACGACGTGTTCCTCGCGCTCACGGGTCGTCAGATCCGGAACGGAAACGGCGAAGCCGGGCGCGACACGATGCGCGCCATGGCGCGGCGGAGATGAGCATGCGCGCGGAGGTCGTCTACCACCTCGCCCGCCGCGACGTCGTGAAGTTCTTGCGCGACCGGCAGAGCCTCGTCGCGACGCTCGTGCGGCCGCTGCTCTGGATCCTCGCCGTCGGCTTCGGGCTGCGGCGAGCGGTAGGCACGGGCGCGATCGGCGTCGACTTCGTCTCCTTCCTCGTGCCCGGCGTGGCCACGATGGCCGTGCTGTTCTCCAGCATGTTCTCCGCGGTCTCGATCGTGTGGGATCGCGAGTTCGGTTTCCTGAAGGAGCTGCTCGTCGCGCCCGTCCCGCGCGCCACGCTGGTGTTCGCGAAGATGATCTCCGCGAGCGTGACCGCGCTCCTGGAGGTCTCGGTGGTGCTCCTCGTCTCGCCGCTCTTCGGCGCGCGGATCGATCCGCTCGGCGCGCTCCTCGCGATCCCCGTGCTCGTCGCCTTCGGCATGTCCGTGAGCGCGCTCGGGATCACCGTGGCGTCGCGCATGAAGACGTTCGAGGGCTTCGGCGGGATCGTGAACTTCCTGATCCAGCCGGTGTTCTTCTTCTCCGGCGCGCTCTACCCGCTCGAGGGCCTGCCGCCCGCGCTGGCGGCCGTGGTGCGGCTGAACCCGATGTCGTACGCGGTCGACGCAACGCGGGGCCTCTGCGTCGGCGTGCACCACTTCCCGATCCCGCTCGACGCGGGCGTCGTGCTCGCGGCGCTCGCCCTGCTCGGTACCCTCGCGGTGCGCTCGTTCTCACGGATGCAGGCGTGAATCCCCGCGCCCGCGGCGGTGCCGACGCAAGTTCTTGACGCCCGCGCGGACGAATTCCATACGTCGAGGAGCGTCGTTCCATCGAAATGCGAAGGCTCTCCCGTCGCCCTGCCCTCCCTGCCTTGCTCCTCGCCGTGTCCCTCGCGCTCTCCGCGGCGGGCTGCGGACGCGCCTACAAGCACGCGCTGGAGCGTGGCGACGCCTTCGCCCGCGCCGGCAACTGGGACGCGGCGGCCGCGGAGTACGAGCGCGCGACGCGCATCGATCCGGACGAGCAAGAGGCTCAGCGCAGGCTCGCGAACGCGCGGCGCAAGCAGTCGGAAGCGCGCACGGTCGAGAGCCGCGAGGCGCTCTCGCGCGGGGAGCTCGAGAAGGCGCTGTTCCTCGCGCGCGACGCGGTCGCGTTCGAGCCGGTGAACCAGGACGCGCGCCGCGCCTACGTCGAGGCGCGCGCCGCCGTCTTCAAGCGAGCCGAGGAGCTGCTCGCGAGCGGCCACGACGACGCGGCCCTCGCCCTCGCGCGCGCGGCGCGGCAGTGTGACCCGAACGATCAGGCCGCGGCCGCCCTCGAAGGCCGCGTCCTCGACCGGATCGCGACGCGCGCCTACGACCGCGCCCTCAAGTACGCCGACGCGGGCAAACGCGGCAACGCCCTGCTCGCGTTCCGTGACGTCGAGGGCGCCCGCCCCGGCTTCCGCGACGCGAAGCCGCGTGCCGAGGAGATCCGCCGCGCGCTCGAAGACGAGCTCCGCTTCTACCTCGTGATCGAAAAACCCGCGGACACGAAGGCGAGCGGCGTCTCCACGCTCGTCGAGTCCGAGCTCCTCCGGTGGAAGGGCGACTCGCGCGCGCGGCTCGTCGCCGCGACCGCTCAAGAGCCGCCGCAGAACGCCGCCGGCGTACGCATCCAGGCTGCCTTCGACACCATCAACCGCGGCCACGACGTCGCCACGCAAGCTCGCACCTGCGATTACGTGTGCGGCGCCGATCGCCTCCCGAACCCCGCCTACGACGCCGCCTCGCGCGAGGTCGACGAGGCCGAGCGACGCGCGCGCGCCGCGGAGAGCAACGTCCGCCGCGCGAAGAAGATCGTCGAGGACGCGCGCCGCGCCCTCTCGTTCGCGACGAACGCCCACGACCGCGCCAAGGCCGACGAGAAGCGCCTGGACCGCGAGCTCGATCAGTGCCGCGCGACGCAAAAGCCGCCCGCCGACTGCAAGGCCGAGTCGGATCGGTACGACGACGCGCGCCGCGCCCGGAGGGACGCGGAGAGCCGCGAGGACGAGGCGAAACGGGAGCTCGACCGCCGAGAGCAGGAGCTCACGGACGCGCAGCAGAAGGTCTCGAACGAGCGCGACACCTGGGACCGCGCCGTCGCAGAGCTCCGCAGGACGCCCACGACGATCCTCGTCGATCGCATCTGCACGCACAACTACGGCGTCGAGCAGCACACGTGGAGCGCCGCCACCTCGCTCGCGCTCCGCGCCCACGTCCTCGGCGACGCGAACCCCGTGACCTTGCCGCCCGATCCGATCACGACGCGCGCGACGGACGAGACCTTCCGCGCCGAGTCGGGTCGCTGTCGGGAGGTCGCCGCGGGGGATCCTCTGCGCGTCCCGTCCGACGCGGACATCGAGGCCGCGCTCGCCACGCGCGCGGTCGAGAAGATCCGCGGGCAGGTGTTCGTCTGGTACGCCGGGTACGTCCAGAGCTACGCGGACGACCACGCGCGGGAGAAAGCGGCAGGCAGGACCGAGGAGGCGAACGAGGCCTGGGTCCGCCACCTGCTCACGGGCCCGGGTCTGCCCCCGATCGCCCGCTGACGAGCGCGCTGCGCGCCGCGAGCACGCGCTCTGCGGCCTTCTCCGCGGTCTCGGCCATCGCGACGAGGTGCCCCATCTTCCGACCCGGGCGCGCCTCGGTCTTTCCGTACAGATGAATCTTCACGTCCGGGAACGCCGCGGCCCGCTCCCATTGCGGCTCGCCGTGCGCCCAGAGGTCCCCGAGCAAATTCGCCATGGCCGCGGGCCGGAGCAGCGTGGGCTCGCCGAGGGGCAAACCGCAGACCGCCCGCAATTGTTGCTCGAACTGGCTCGTCACGCAGGCGTCGAACGTGTAATGCCCCGAGTTGTGCGGCCGCGGGGCGAGCTCGTTCACCACGATGTCGCCGTTTGGCAGGTAAAACATCTCCACGCCGAGCACGCCCACGAGGTCGATCGCCTTCGCGATGTCCGAGGCGACTTCCGTTGCGCGCGCGCGCGCCGCCGCGGGCACGCCCGCGGGCGCGAGCGAGACGTCCAGAATGTGCCGCGCATGCCGGTTCTCGGCGACCTCGAAGGGCACGATGTCCCCCTCGCGCGAGCGCGCGACGACCACGGAGAGCTCGCACGCGAACGGGACGAACGCCTCGAGCACGCCGAGCTTCCCGGCGAGCGCCGCGAACGCGCGCCCCGCGTCCTCGGGCGCGTCGATCCGGACCTGGCCTTTGCCGTCGTATCCGAACTCCGCCGTCTTCAGGATCGCCGGTGTGCCGAGACGAACGAGCGATTCTCGCAGCTCGTCCTCCGTCCGGATCTCGGCGAAGCCCGCCACCGGAAAGCCACCTTTCGCGAGGAAACGTTTTTCGCGGAGCCTGTGGCGGCACGTATCGAGCACGGCGGGCGAAGGGTGCACGGGCCTCCGCTCCGCGACGGCGGCGAGCGTCTCGGAGGGGACGTTTTCGAACTCGAACGTCACGACGTCGACCCCTTCGGCGAAGCGACGCGCGGCGTCCACGTCCTCGTACGGCGCGACGACCTCGACGTCCGCGACCTGCCCCGCGGGCCCGTCCTGCGACGGGTCGAGCGCGTGCACGCGGTAGCCCATGCGCCGCGCCGCGATCGCGAACATGCGGCCGAGCTGTCCACCGCCCAGAATGCCCACGGTGCGTCCGGGGAGAATGGGGCCGCGAGAGGTCACGTCGTCAAACCTCGCTTTCGAGCGCGGCCCGGGTCTGCTCCGCGCGGAAGGCCTTGATGCGCTCGCGCAGCGATGCGTCGGTGAGCGCGAGGATGGAAGCGGCGAGGAGCGCGGCGTTCTTCGCGCCCGCGTCCCCGATCGCCAGGGTCCCGACCGGGATGCCGCCCGGCATCTGCACGATGGAAAGCAGCGAGTCGAGCCCATGCAGGGCGTGCGAGAGGATCGGCACGCCGAGCACGGGCAGGACGGTCTTCGCGGCCACCATCCCGGGCAAGTGCGCGGCGCCGCCCGCGCCGGCGACGATCACCTGCAGCCCGCGCGCCTCGGCCTCTTCCGCGTAACGGAAGAGGAGGTCCGGCGTGCGGTGCGCGCTGACCACGCGCATCTCGTACGGCACGTCCAGGCGATCGAGCATCTCGGCCGCCTTTCGCATCGTCGGCGCATCGCTCGTGCTGCCCATGATGATCCCCACGCGGGGGGCGCGCTGCGTCATGGCGCGTGTTCTAGTCGGTTTCGGGGCGCACGTCACCGAACTCGGACGTCGAGTCCGCCCGCTCGGGTGAAACGAGCGGACGGACCCGGGCCGGTGCGCCTTCCCAGGGTCCCCGAGCCCAGCGCGAGCTCGGGGACCACGGGGGGTCTTCGGGTTTGCGGAAGGCCGAGGCGCCTTCGATCAGTCCCAGCCGGCGCCGCAGGGCCCGATGTCGTTGAAGGCGAACTCGCGGCCGGCGATGTAGAGCCTCATGCGGCGGAAATCGAGGCCGCCCGCGTAGGCGCCGGCGCCGTCGCAGAAATCACCGTAGTAGTCATTGAGCCCGATCGCGCCCTGCCAGATGTTGCCCTGGAGCGGGGTGGCGTAGTAGCCGCCGACTTGGACGTCACTGAAGTACGCGTCTCTGCCGTACCACCCGCCGCCGGCGCCGCCGCAGGTCGCGCCGCCCGTGAGGAACGCGTAGAGCTCGATCTCGTCCTCCAGGCACTCGTCGACCGCGAAACGGCAGAAAATCTGCTGGCCGTCGAAGCAGACGTCGACATCACCGAACACGAGATCGCCGCCGGGGCCGGGGCCGGGGCCGGGGCCGGGGCCGGGGCCGGGGAAACCGCAGTCGACGCCGGGGGCGCAGCCGCCGCCGTAAGGCCCGTAGCCGCCGTAGCCGTAGCCGCCGCCCCAGTCGAAGATCCGGCCCTTGCCGCCGTAGTACCCGCCGCGGGGGCCGTACCCGCGGTATCCGTATCCATACGCGCCGCGGTAGCCTCCGGCGTATCCATATCCGCCGTAATATCCAGCACCGAACCTATCGTCGTCGATGCCCCAATCACCCGTCCCCGCGAGTGCCTGCCCGGAAGCGGCGAGGAGCATGGCAGAAGCGAATGCGGCGGAAAGGATCCCGAGCGACTTCTTCATGAAAACCCCCTTTTCGGTTCTCTGCCTCCTCTCGCGCCAAACATCGACGCGAGAAGGGCCGGCGTCTCATTACATCAAGCAGCGGCTCGCCGGCGGGCCGCGCGCCCCGGAGCATTGCAAGGTAGCGGCCGCGAGGGTGACGCGCCGTGGTCGTTCGGGAGCGTGCGATATGGGGTCGCACGCCGGCTACGCACCACGGCCGCGAACGTATTTCGGTCCGCGGACATACGCGCGCCGTGCAATGAGAAACCATACCGCCCCGCGTGCGCCGCGCGCCCGAATCGAGGACGGAGCCGCGCGCCCCGCGCGAACGGGTGCGGCCGGCCCGGACGCCGCGGCGGCGTGGGGATCGTCGGGAACGTCCCCTCAGCCGAATCGCTCGAGCGCCTCTCCCACGGTGGAAAGGCGCGGCGCGCGGAGCAGGCCTCCTTCGAGGAGCTCGGCGCGGACCGGATCGACGAGGTGCGTGTCCGTCGGCCGGCCTTCGAGATCGGCGCAAAGCACGTCGAGCAGGACGCCGTCGGTCTCGGCGACGTGCCAGTGCACGTTGTCGCGCTCGTCGGAGATGCTCGTCGCCTCTCCCGGGCCGAGGATCCGATCGATCGTGGGCCGGAGAACGATACCGCCGGGCTCGTCGCGCACGCGATCGTAATGGCGGACGTGAAATCGACCCCGGAGCACGTAATGCACCGAAACCATGTTGTCGTGCGCGTGCGGCGGGTTCGCGCGGCCGGCGCGCAGGACGAAGAGCTTCGTCACGAGCCGCGGACCTTCGTCCCCGGGGAGCGCCGTCGAGAACGGTACGACCGCGGCGCCGCGGCTCGCCGCGGGCGCGCGCGCGAGGAGCGATTCGATGTCGATGGCGCGGGCGATCTCTTCTTGCGAGACGCCGTGGAAAGCTTGCTCCACGAGTTCCTGCCACGTCGCGGGAGAAAGTCGGCCCTCGGCGAGGGCACGCGAGGCCTCACGGGCGGCATGAAAGACGTTCTCCGCAGCGCGACGCTCGGTGGACGCGGCCGCGCCCGAGAAGAGGGTGTACCGGGCCAGAGCGCCGAGGGCCGCAGTGAGGCACGCGCCCATTGCGACGCGTCGCCCGATGCGACGCTCGGCGCGCAGAGCCCCCACGGCCGTGGGCCGGCCCGGGAGCATGAACGTGCGGGGTTCGCTGGGCATGGTTATGCGCGCATTACGAGACGCAGGGCCGAAAGTCAAGAAAACAGCGCGATCGAGGCGTCGCGTTCGTATCCATTCCCCGCGTTCGCCCTGCCCTGCCGTGCATTCCGCGAAATATCCAGCCTGGAGATACCCCCACGTGTGTCGTGTACGGATCTCACCTGACGTGACGTACTGGACCTGAGACCGGTGAATCCGCCCACGTTCAAGCGTCATAACATTGCCGGTACCGAAAAACCGTGGCAAGAGCGTCACCACGTGGCAAAAGCGCCCCTCATTTTCAGCGACTATCGCGGCCTCGTTCAGCTCAAGCTGGAGACGGCCGAGGACCTCGCGCAGATCCACGCGCTCCCGGCGGCACGCTGGTCCTCGACGAGCGTCCCGATCGACCAGCTCCTCTGCGACGAGGCGCTGCTCCGGTACGTCGACATCGACGGGAACGGGCGCGTTCGCGTGCAGGAGCTGCTCGCCGCGCACGATTGGCTGCGCGCCCGCCTCCGGAACACGAGCCGCATCGCCGAGCGGACCGATACCGTTCACATCGACGACCTCGACCCCTCGCAGCCCGACGCGGCGCGCCTCCGCGCACTCGCGAAAAAACGCATCAAGGCGAGCGGCCAGGCCGCAGGGCCGGGCGCGACGCTCTCGCTCGCCGACATTCGCGCGTTTCGCGACGGATATGCTCGAAAATCCCCGAACGGGGATGGAATCGTGGCGCCCACGCAGATCGAGGACCCGGCCCTCGCGCGCCTCGCGTCGCTGATCGTCGAGGCGACGGGCGGCGTGATGGATCTCTCGGGCGACATGGGCGTGAGCGTGGCGAAGCTCGACGCGTTCCTCGCGCTCGGCCACGCGGAGCTCGCGTGGGAAGCGACAGGCACGCTCCGCGCAGGCGCGGAGACGAGCCTCGTGCTGCCGTTCGGCGAAGCGACCGCGGCGGCGTTCGAAGTCGTGGATGGGCTCGCGGGCAAGCTCGATCAATTCTTCGCGCAATGTGATCTGCTGGGACAAGGCCCGGTCGCGGAGGAGCGGCTCGCCGTCAAGCCGGAGCGGCTCGCGGCGCTCGACGTGAACGATCCCGCGGCCATCCGTGGCTATCTGCGCGAGGCCGCGCTCGGGCCGCCGGACCGCTCGGGTATCCTCGACCTCGAAGCGGGGGTCAATCCGCTCTTCGCGGACGAGGCGCGGCGGCTCTCGGTCGAGGTCTTGCCGCGCGCGCTCGGCGAGCCGGGGCCCGTGCGGAGGCTCGATCGCAAGGGCTGGGAGCGGGTCCGCGCGCTCTTCGAGCCGTACCGGGCGTGGCAATCGAAAAAACCCGCGCCTTTGCCGGGTGGGCTCGCGGGCGCGGAGCTCCGCGCCTTGCTCGAAGGGCCCTTGCCCGCGGCGCTGCGCGCGCTCGTGAACGAAGATGCGAAGGCCTCGGCCGAGCTCGTGGGGCTCTCCGATCTGGAAAAGCTCGCGCTCCTGCAGCGGTGGATCCTGGATCTCGCGAACAACATGGTGAGCTTTCCGGCGCTCTTTTCCGCCGGGGAGCGGTGCCTGTTCGAGGTCGGCACGCTCGTCCTCGACGGCCGTGAGATCAACCTCTGCGTGCGCGTCCTCGACAAGGCCGAGCACCGGCCGATCGCGGAGACGAGCAACATCTTCGTCGCGTACGTCGACCTGACGCGCAAAGAGGGCGACGAACGGAAGACGATGCACGTCGCCGCCGGCGTGACCTCGGGCTCGCGCCGCGGCATCTCCGTGGGCAAGCGCGGCGTGTTTTACGATCGTGAAGGCAAGGAATGGGACGCGAAGGTCACGGACGTGATCGTCAAGCCGATCTCCATTCAAGAAGCCGCGCTCACGCCCTTCGTGAAGCTGCGCGACTTCGTCGGCGACAAGATGGCGAAGCTCTTCGGCACCAAGCTCGACGCCATGGAGAAGAGCGTCTCCGATCGCGTCGACACGCATCTCGCGCCGCCGAAGAGCCCGCCCGCGGCCCCGCCGGCCCCGCCGCCCCCGCCGCCGATCGCGCCCGCCGCGCCGCCCCTCGTGGCACCGGGGACGCAAGGATCGATCGTGGGCGGCGGCATCGCATTCGCGGCCGTCGGCTCGGCCGCGGCGTTCGCGCTGCAGACGCTTTCGAATACGAACCCGCTGAATGCCCTGCTCGCCGTGGCGGGCGTCGCGCTCGGAGTGATGACGGTCTCGGGTTTTCTCGGCTGGCTCAAGCTCCGCAAGCGTGACGTCTCCGCGCTGCTCGAAGCGTCGGGCTGGGCGTTCAACGTCCGCATTTACCTCCGGCGGAATCTGAGCCTCCGCTTCACGCGCGTGCCGCCGTTGCCGCGGGGCAGCGTACGCGAGCTCCGCGTCCTGCCCGTCTTCGTCTCCGGCGAGGACCGGGCGCCCGTGGGCCGCATCGTGCTCGCGCTCGCCCTCCTTGTACTCGGTCTTTCGCTCGCGTGGCATTACCGCATGGTGATCGTGGCATGGTTTCGCCATTTCTTCCCGATCTGAAGCTCTTCGCTGCGTAGTCCTTTACGCCATCGCGGAGGAGCCATATCGATCGCCTGCTCGGGGCTTGACAGTCGTTCGCATTCGCGATTTCCTCTCGATGCTGGCGCGCGAGCGCCGGCATTTCTTAACGAGGGGAACTGCGACATGAAGGCACTTGCGAAGTACGCTGGCATTGCGCTGTCCGTGGGCATCGTCGGCTGCGGCGGCGGCGACGGTGGTGGGGGGGACACGATCGATCAAACGCTGCTCGCGCAATACCGCGCGGCCGTCCCCAGCGAGACGCAGATCATGGCTTCGTCGCCGAAGGCCCAAAGCGGCGCGAAGGTCGGCGATCCGGCGATTTATCCGGTCGGATCGGCGGACATCGCGCTCGGGATCAACGGCTCGGTCGGATACATCATCGAATCGCTCGAGTTCATCGTGAGCATCGAGCCCACGGTATACAACAGCGACACGAAGGAGTTCTTCTGGGGCCCGTACATGGCCCAGGATGGGTTCGGGACGATCGCCGCGTACATCAAAGACGCGGGCGAGGGGGAGGAGTTCCGCTACCATTACGCGATCCTGCGCGGCAAGGACAACGACGTCGCGGGCCTCGTGCCGGTCATCTGGGGCGGGGCGAACCCGGATCCCGACACGAAGGAGCACGGCTCGGGCATCACGCTCTTCGATTTCGAGGCGAATCACGCGTTCGAGACGGCGAACAACCCGAACGGCGCGAACATGCCGATGGACCGCGGCCGCTTCGTGGCCGTGTACGGCAAGGACACGACGGACACGGGGGACCTGACGCTCGTCTTCGCGGCCCTGCGCGGCTTCGTCTCCAAGGACAAACCCGACGCGCAGCCCGCGGATCTCGATTACCTGTACGGTCGCCTCGACGACGGCACGAACAAGGTCGATTTCATCGACTGGAAGAGCGCATTCGACGTGCACGAGGATCCCGCGAAGACCAAGCCCGAGGACGTCGGCGTGCGCCTCGCGTTCGTGAACGAGGGCCAGGGCCGCGCCGAGGCGCAGGCCTCGGGCGGCGATCTCACCTCGGGCCAGGTCGCGGACGCGATCGAGTGCTGGGACAACGCGCTCGCGCAGAGTTATCTGTCGTTCAAGACCTCGACGAACGGCATGGAGGACGGCGCAGTCTCGGACGGCGACCTCGCGAGCTGCGGCCTGTTCCAGGCATCCTTGTCCGAGCTCGGCGTGCCCGCCCTCGCGGATGTGCCCGCGGAGTACAAGGCAGCGCTCGATCAGCTTGCGAAGAACGGCGTGCCGCAGGATTGATCCGGCGTAAAACCCGAGAACGAGCGAAGGGGGCTCGGCATACGCCGGGCCCCTTTTTCATGTCAGCTCTTCGCGGCGGCGATCACGGTCGAGGCGTGCTCCTTCGGATCCACCTCGAGCCACACGTGCTTGATCTTCCCATCTTTCCCGATCAGGAACGATTGCCGCGCGGCGAACGAGAGCCGCGTCGGCACGCGGAACGCCTTGGTCACGGCGCCGTCCGTGTCCACGACGAGCGGGAACGGCAGCTTGTGTTTCTCGATGAACGCCTTGTGGCTCTCGGCGTCCTGCGTCGAGACGCCATACACCTCGAGGCCGGCGGCCTGGATATCGGCCCAGCCGTCGCGCAGGCCCTGCGCCTCGATGGTGCACCCCGGCGTGTCGTCCTTCGGATAGAAATACACGAGGACCTGCTTGCCCTGGAGGCTCGACAGCTTGACCTCTTTGCCGTCCGTGAGCTTCAGCGTCACGTCGGGCGCGGCATCTCCCGGTTCGAGCGGCTTGGACTCGTTTTCGGCGTGAGGGTTTGCCGGATCGGCCTTCGTCGACGCGGGCTTGTCATCCTTGCAGGCCGCGAGACCGAGCGCGGCGATCACGAGGAGCGGGAGGAGGCGGGGCGATCCGTTCATGGCCCGCAGGATGGCAAAGTCACGCGGGCGCCGCAAGGCCGCTGTTCCGGCCTTCGGCTCAAGGCTTCTTGCGCGGCTTCGGCTTCGGAGGCGGCAGCGTGGTGAGCGGGCGGGTCGTCGGCATGTAGCCGCCGAACTGCTTGTCGAACCGCCACAGGATCTCGATCGCCCGCGGCGTCTCCTCGTCCGCATACTCGCGGGGCACGCCGCGCATGCCGAACCAATCGAATTTGTCCGAATGGATCTCGTAGACCTTTTCCCAGCGGCCGACCCCCGTCTCCCCGTTGAACGGATACAGAACGGTGCCATTCTCGTCCACCGCGAGGACCGACCATCCTGCCTGGGTGCCCGCGGCGTCGAGCGTGTCCGTCTGCGAATAACTGAAGATGTGGATCTGCTTGTTTCGTTCGACGATACCCATCGGCTCTTCTCCGATGTCCGCGACGTCGATGAGATCCACGAACGCGCCCCCCTTGAAGATTGCGACGGAGGGTAAAACGGCGGACGCATGGCCGATCTCGACATCGCCGAGCTTTCGCTCGAACACGTAAAGAGCGTGCTCCGAGGTCACGACGGAGGAGGTGTCCTTGCCTGGGTGGCGGACCGTCTCGAAGTGGCCTGGGTCTGCGGGGGAATACGAGAGGCCGAACGGCCTTCGCTCGGCGAGGTTCTGCCGGTAGACCGCTGCGCGGAGAGCGGCGTGCGGCTCGAACTCCACGGGCTCGGGCGCGGCGACGTCGATCCATTTTGCGGTGTCGATCTTCGGGGGCGCGGACGTCGTCGCGGCGATGGCCTGGACCCGCGCCCCGGCAATCGGCGCGACCGACGCGCGGGGATACGCCGCGACGGGGATCCGTGCCTCGATGGTCATTCCACGCGGTGTGAATGCCATGGATGTGACGGAGTTCGGGACCGGGACGAGCGCGCCACCCTCGTTCACCTGGAAAAGGCCCTTCTTGTCGAGCCGGAACATCCGCTCGAATCGCGCCTCGTGCGCCTCGGCGCCGGACGAGGGAGCGGGCGTCGAGGGAGGAAACCCAAAGGCGAGCCAGATCCCGTCTTTCGAGAGCTCGGCGAGCTCCGCCGCGACGAACGCGCCATCCTTCGTGAGCGCGAACGCGAGGTGCGAGGGCGCCTCGCGTGGATTCGGATCAGCGGGAGACGGTTTCCCCACGGGCGGGGACGGCAGGAGCGAGCCCCATTCGGCGATGTCGCCGTCGATCGAAGGGTTCGCAGGGACGTTGAACGGATCCCTCACGCTGACGAGCGGCGAGGGCTCGCGGGGCGCGGGCGCCTGCACGACCGCGGGCGGCTCGGGCGACGGCGCGGGTTTTCCGCTGTTCTGTGCGACCGGCGCGGAGGCACATGAGGCTGACAGCGCGGCAAGCGAGGTGGCGAGCGCAACGCACCGGGTCATGACTTCAGCGTCTACCATACCCGTCCGCGCTCGGGGCTGCGGATCGCCTTCGGCGTCCTACCCCTTGACGTCTTCGCCATCGTGGTCTCCCCTCCGCGCAGGAACCGGAGGATCGACGTTGAAGATCACGTGCATCGGCGGCGGACCCAGCGGCCTCTACCTCGCCATCCTGGCCAAGAAGCGCGATCCTTCGCGCGAAGTCGTGGTGCTCGAGCGCAACCGGCCGGACGACACCTTCGGCTTCGGCGTGGTCTTCTCCGACGCGACGCTCGACAACCTGGAGGGCGTCGACAGGCCGGTCTACGACGCGATCCGGAGGAGCCTCGCGCACTGGGACGACATCCACACGTTCTATCGCGGCGAGCGGCTCGTCTCGACCGGGCACGGCTTCAGCGGCCTGTCCCGCCAGCGCCTGCTCACCATCCTGCAGGCCCGCGCCGAGGAGCTCGGCGTCGTGCTCCGGTTCGAGCACGAGGCCACGGACTTCGAGGCGATCCGGCGCGCGAGTGATCTCGTGGTCGCGGCGGACGGCGTGAACAGCGCGGTGCGGAGCCTCTACAAGCCGCACTTCGGCACGCGCATCGACGGCCGGCCGAACCGCTTCGTCTGGCTCGGCACGACGTTCCCGTTCGACGCGTTCACGTTCTACTTCGACGAAAACGAACACGGCCTCTTCCGGGTGCACGCCTATCGTTACGAGCCCGAACGATCGACGTTCATCGTGGAGTGCCGCGAGGAGACGTGGCGCCGCGCCGGGCTCGATCGGGCGACCGAGGACGAGACGCTCGCATACTGCGAGAAGCTCTTCGCGCCGCGCCTCGCGGGGCACCGGCTGCTCAAGAACAAGAGCGTCTGGCGGAGTTTTCCCACGATCTACAACGAGCGGTTCTCCTGGGAGAACGTGGTGCTCGTGGGGGACGCCGTGCATACGGCGCATTTCTCCATCGGCTCCGGGACGAAGCTCGCGCTGGAGGACGCGATCAGCCTGGCGGACGCGCTCGACGCGCACCCGCGCCTCCAGGACGCGCTCGCCGCGTACGAGGCGGATCGGCGGCCGAAGGTGGAGACGCTCCAGCGCGCCGCGCAGGTGAGCCTCGAGTGGTTCGAGAACACCGAGCGATACATGGATCTCGAGCCGCTGCAGTTCAATTTCAGCATGCTGACGCGGAGCCTGCGCGTGACGCACGAGAACCTGAAGGTGCGGGATCCGGCGCTCGTGCGCGAAGTCGACGCGTGGGTCGCGGCGAAGGCGCAGGCGCAATCGGGCGTGCGGATCGAGAGCAAGGAGCCGCCGCCGCCGATGTTCACGCCGTACCGGCTGGGCAAGCTGCTCCTCGACAATCGCGTGGTCGTCTCGCCGATGTGCCAGTACTCGGCGGAGGACGGCGAGCCGAACGATTGGCACCTCGTGCACCTCGGCAGCCGCGCGGTCGGCGGCGCGGGGCTCGTGATCGCCGAGATGACGGACGTGAGCGCCGAAGGTCGGATCACGCCTGGATGCACCGGCCTCTATCGACCGGGTCACGCGCCCGCGTGGCGGCGAGTCACCGAATTCGTGCACCAGTTCTCCACGGCGAAGATCGGCGTGCAGATCGCCCACGCCGGCCGCAAAGGATCGACGAAGCGAATGTGGGAGGGCATCGATCAGCCGCTCGAATCGGGCGGATGGCCCCTCATCGCCGCGTCCGCGATCCCGTACCTGCCGCACAGCCCCGTGCCACGCGCGATGGATCGCGACGACATGGACCGCGTGAAGGCCGATTTCGTGACAGCGACGAAGCTTGCCGACGAGGCGGGCTTCGACCTCGTCGAGGTGCACATGGCCCACGGGTATCTGCTCGCGAGCTTCCTCTCGCCGATCACGAACCGGCGGACCGACGAATACGGCGGACCGATCGAGAATCGACTGCGGTTCCCGCTGGAGGTCTTCGACGCGGTGCGGGCGGCGTGGCCGAAGGACAAACCGACGAGCGTGCGTATCTCGGCGACGGACTGGGCGCCGGGCGGGATCACGCCGGAGGACGTGATCGAGCTCGCCGTGGCGCTGAAGGAGCACGGGGTCGACATCGTGGATGTATCGGCAGGGCAAACCGATCCGTCTGCGAGGCCGGTGTACGGGCGGCTCTTCCAGACGCCGTTCAGCGAGCTTGTGCGGCTCGAAGCGAAGGTGCCGACGATGACCGTCGGCAACATCCAGAGTTATGCCGACGTGAACAGCATCATCGCCGCGGGGAGGGCGGATCTCTGCGTGCTGGCGCGGGCGCACCTGTTCGATCCCTACTGGACGCGGCACGCGGCGGCGGAGCAGGGATACGTGATGCGGTGGCCGAACCAGTACGTGTCGGTGGAGCGGTACGTGCCTCGAATGAAGTAGGCGCTATCCCCGGCGGCGCACGAGCGCGAAATAACTCGGGAGCGCCTCGATTTCATCGGGCGTTCGCAGCGGCAGCGTGTACATGACCGTGGGGCCGCTCTCCAGGATCTCCCATGCGGCGCCGGGGAAGTATTCGCGCACCTCGGCGTCGCCGAAGCGGGACGGCGGCCTCACGCCGGCGGCGACGACCCTGCGCACCGGCTCGGGCATGTACGTCGGGGTCGCGCCCTGCAGCACCATGTGATCGAGCGGATCGCCGTCGATGCTGCTCTCCGAGAGATAAAGCACGCCCCGCGCGCCGAGCACGCCGCGCATGTTCTCGATCGCGACGGCGCGGCGCTTCGGATCGTGGACGTGCAGGACGCCGCGCATGAAGACATTGGCCTCGCCGAGCTCGTCCACGAGCCATCGGAGCGCGTACGGGACGCTGACGTCGGCGACGTGGAAGGAGAGATTCTCCATCCCGGCGGACTCCTCGCGCGCCTTCTCGATAGCGTGGCTCGACACATCGAGACCGACGACCCTGGAATAATGCGCGGCGAGGAGCCGCGAAAACCTCCCATTGCCGCAGCCGATGTCGATCACGGGCAGCTCGGGCGCGAAATGCGAGGTGACGCGATTCAGGATCTCCTCGATTTCACGGGGATCCTCCGTGTCCCAAAGCACCTCCCCTTGGTTCCCCGTGCGCCGGATGCCGCTCCAGAAGCGGTCCCACGCCTTCGCCGGGTCGCGCGGGGCGCGCGCGGCGTACGAGAGGAGCTGCGGGAGGAGGAGGTATTTTTTCCAGGACATGGCGAGAACGACGACAGGGCTAGCGGGAAGCGTCGGCTATTCGTCGCTCGCGCTGCGAAACCGCTGGACCACGTAATCCACGAAGGCGCGCACCTTGGTCGGCATGTGCCTCTGGTACGGGTGCACCACGAAGACGTTCGTCTCGCCAAGCGCGTGCTCCGGCAAGACACGGCGCAGCCGGTCCGCCTCGATATCGGCCGCGACGTACGACAAGGGCAGCCGCGCGACGCCGATACCGTCGAGCGCCGCCTGGCGCAAGACGGCGATGTTGTCGGTGATGAGCGTCCCGGTGACGGGCACGACCTGCGTGCGGCGGCCGGGGCATCGAAAGGACCATTCGCGCCGGACCGGCGAGAGACGCAGGCAATTGTGGTGCACGAGATCCCGCGGGGAGACCGGGGTCCCGCGACGCTCGAGGTAAGCGGACGACGCGCAGACGATCATCCGCACCGAGCCGATCCGGCGCGCCACGAGCGCCGAGTCTTCGAGGGTGTCGGCGACACGAATGGCCACGTCGTACCCCTCCGCGACGATGTCGACGCGGTGCTCCGAGAGCGAGAGCTCGATCACGAGCCGCGGATATCGCTCGTGCAGCTCGCGCAGGATGCTCGGAAACTGCAGGATTCCGGTCCCCACCGGTACGGTGACGCGCACGAGGCCCTCGGGCTCCGCCGAGGCGCTCTCCAGCACGCCCTGCGCCTCGTCCGCCGCGGAGACGAGCCGCGCGCAGGTCTCGTAGAGCCGCGCGCCCTCCTCCGTGAGCGAGAGGCGCCGCGTGGTGCGATGCAAGAGCCTGACGCCGAGCCGCTCTTCGAGCCCCGAGATCCGCGCGCTCACGACCGACTTGGAGAGGCCGAGGAGCGCCGCCGCGCCCGTGAACGACCGCGCCTCCACGACCCGCGCGAAGACCGCCATGGAGACCACATCGTCGAGCGCCGCCGTCATCGATTGTTCGCCCTGGCGAACAGTGTTACCCGAGCCGCCCCCCTAATCAAGCGTCCGTTCAGGGCGCATGGTACCGCCTCGAAACAACCCCGAAGGGACGATCCGACCATGCGCACGATTCGATTTGTCGTTCTCGCCGCCGCCGTGCCCGCTCTGCTCTCGCTCGCGGCCTGCGAGGATCCGGCCAAGGACAAGCCCAAGGCGACGGTGGCCCCGGCCTCGTCGGCGCAGGCGGACGCCAAGCCCGCGAACGCCGCGGCGGTCCAGGAGACGCTCGCCGTCGACGCCGCGGGCTCGACGGTCGGGTTCATCGGCTCGAAGGTCACCGGCAAGCACGAAGGCAAGTTCGAGAAAATGGCCGGCAAGATCACGCTCGCGGACGGCAAGGCCGAGGGCGGCAAGATCTCGTTCGAGGTGGAGACGGCGTCGGTCAAGACGGACGCGGAAGACCTCGACAAGCACCTGAAGAACGCCGATTTCTTCGACGTCGAGAAGTTTCCCAAGTCGACGTTCACGTCGACGGAGATCAAGGCCGGCGGCACGAACGGCGCGACGCACACGGTCACGGGCGATCTCGATCTCCACGGCGTGAAGAAGTCGATCACGTTCCCCGTGACGATCACGATCACGCCGGACGCCGCCACGGGCACCGCGGAGTTCTCCATCAACCGGAAGGACTTCAACATCACGATCGCGGGCAAGCCGGACGACCTCATCCGCGACGACGTGCTGCTCAAGCTCACGCTGAAGGCGCCGCGCAAGAAGGGCTGAAAGGCCCGCACCGCCGAGCCGCACCGTTGTCTTCGGCCGGCGCCCGAGACGTGGTTCGTCGTTCGACGAATCGACGCCGACGGACGTCGATGAACGTCTCCGTCGAGTACCCGCTTAATCGTCATTTCGTGAGGATCACGAAGGAAGGCGTCGCGAAGGAAGCGGCGTGACGGTGCCTTGCGTCGTCATGGCGAGTTGCGCGCGGCGACGTTCGACGCTGCGGCGGGGGAACGAGGGTGACGGGCATCGTTGCGGCGCCGGACAACGACGCGGGATGGCGCAGGCGGCGCGTGTGTGCGCTGCGAGGTGGTCCGGGAGGCGTGGGACGACGATGCCGGGCGGGCGCGCGGCGGGGCGCGAGGATGGGAGGTGGGACTTGTTGGTCGGATGGAACATGGGCCGTTGGCCTTCCGCGCGCGATCGCGGCGTAGGGTGACCCACGACGGGGCTCAGTCACTCATTCTTTTTCCTGTTCCATGGCGCACCCACGCGGTCTCTCCATGCGCACCCCCCCAGTGGCAAGTCGGCAAGCGAGGCAATGGTCGGGTCTGCGTCAACAATCGACCGAAGGCTCACCACCGCTGCTTCTGCCTCGGGTGCCGGGCCATTCGACGCGTGGAATTGCCATGCTCCGTCGTCCTCGTCGTGGCTGACATACGCTGTCCACGCCTCTCCGGACAATATCCTCTTGCTCGTGAAGACCGCGACGTTGGGAGGATCTGCAAAAGGCCATTTCATGGGTCAGTCTTGCTCCCTTGCTCCTCACTTATGGGATCGTATTGGCCATGTTCGTAGTGTCGAACGACGCCCGCAGTTGGCCACGAATGGTCAAGCCAACGCGTGTCTCACCTCGGTCCCACTCGATCACGATATCCGAAGCCGCGAAATTGGGCTCGCCGGATACGACATGAATGGCATCGAGGACTCGTGCCTCGCCGGCGGCCCCCGTGGCGTACAGGTAGAAGTAGCCCGTCTCCCCGTCGTACTCGAACACGCCCGCGAGATCGCCTGCGGATCGAACGCAGCTCTCGAAGATCTCTTCCGTTGCCATGATGCTCTCCTACGGATGGTTTTTCTTGTAGTTTTCTCCTAGTCGGTGCTCTGTTCTGCTCATGGGGCGCACCCCTCCTTCGGGTGTCCTGTCGACGTGGTGCAGCTCCATGGGTTTACCGTCTGTGCCGGTGGGAGCACGACCATTACGCATCTTTTCGAGGTTTTCAGGGCTATACTTGCCGGGGTTGTTCTTCGCCTCTGCTTTCCAAAACGCCTCGCGTTGCGCCTTGAATGCATTTCGATCGATCTGGGAGGCAGGCCGCGTCGTCGTCTTGACCGTCGTGGTCTTCGCGCCCCCGCCTGCCGAAGGTGCCTTCCCTCCGCTTGACAACGACTGCCCGTTGTGCGTCCCGGCGGGCTTGTTCTTGTCCTTCTGAAAGTTCTTGTGCCTGGCATGGCAAACGCCCTGGAGGCACTCGTAGGCTCGGTCGAGCCGAGCCATCTCCTCCGGGGTTTGCCTCCCGTCCTCATACACCCATACTTCACCCGGAGGCACCTGACTCGGATCGGCTGGCGCGGGCGGCTCGACCTCGCGGGGGCTCTCCGCGACGACGGGCTCCGTGCGGGCCCGGTGGACGAGGACCCTCGTGCAGGTCCGCGCGCCCGAGCCGCTGCGCCTTCGCGTCTGGCCTGGCTCTGCGTATGCCGTGCACCGGTACGCCTCGACGCGCCTCTCCACCGCGGACGTTTCGCGCGGAATCGGCTGCGGTAGCGGCTTCTGCGGCTCGGCCTTCGCGGCCTCCTCGGGCTCGGTCTTCTCCTTTGCGTCGACCTTCGCCGCGGCGACGCTGGGCTTCGGTGGCGGGGTCCTCGCCGGGCATTCGAGCTTGTTGTACGGAATCGGCAAGAGCCGCGCGCTCGCTGAAGGCGACTCAACATCGAACACAAAAACGGGGCTGCCTTCGCGCCTCGCGAGATCCACCTCCCGGACCCCGAAGAAGGGCGCGCCGTCGGCGGTGACCCCCCAGATTCGCTTGTCTTTCGGCACGTTCGGCGGGCGCACGCAGACGTGGATGACGTTCGGCGCCTCGAAGATCCGAGCCATGGTGGGATCGCGCGAGGAGGCGCATCCGGACGAGAGCAAAACGAAACACAGGATGGCGAACGCGGTGACGAGGCAATGCCAAAGGCGAGCCCAAAGAGTCGACCGTTGCATGGACATCTCCTGTCCCCTCGGAAATGGTCCAACCCTCACCCCCATCAGCGGGGCGGCCATCCGAGCAACGGCAGACATCTTTACAGGCGAACGCGTGTCATGTACCGTCCCTTACGGAGGAGATGGGGCGATGTCTGAACCGAGTTATGCGCACGTTCCGGAGGAGGGGTTTCAAAGCTTCGCGCTGGAGCTGTCGCAGGGCGCGTGGGCGCTCATCGATACGACGGACTACGAGGGCGGCGGCCAAGCCGCACCCAAACCCTTGTGCGACGCTCCCTTGCAGGTCATCTGGAAGCTGCGCGTCGCGTGGGCGCTCGCCGAGCTCGGCTCGGCCCGCGGCGGAGCGGACACGGCGAAAGACTCCGATGGCGCGTGGGATGGGACGCAGAAGAAGCTCGGCGGCCTCCTCCTCGCGGCGAGCCACGACAAGGATCCCGAGAAACGCGCGGCCGCGGCACGTCTGCAAAAGGCCTTCTTGCTCGGCGCAGGCACCGGACAGACGAAGCTCCGATATCAACAGGAGGTCGATTACGGTCGTACGCAGGTGCAGCTCGCCAAGGAAGCTCCGCACGCCGTGGACATTCATTTGCTCGGGCTCGAACAGGTGATCACCGAAATCGAGGAGACGACGGACGCGCTGGCCGACGCGATCGGACACGGGCAGGGCAAGGGGCGACGGCCGAGCGAGAGGCGGCGCGCAGCGCTCGGGGCCTGCTCGACCACCTTCGCCGCCGTGGCGGATTCAATCGCTTGGGTGCTTCGCCATGGGGCCCCCGGCGATCAGCCGCGGGCGAACGCGCTCTTGGAATCCCTCCACGCGCTCGCGAGGCGCTACCCGGCCCCCTCGCCCGAAGGCCAAGCGACGTCGACGGCGCCGTGACCCCTTGCGACAGCGCGCATCGCGCGCTGTCGACCCCGGGTCCAGCGCTTGCGCTGGTCCGGGTCCAGGGGCGGATAGCCCCTGGTCGGGTCCGGGGTGAAACCCCGGCGCTACGCCGTGGATCCCCCCATTACAGCAGGTGCCGGGCCTTGATTTCCAGGTAACGATTGATGAGCGCGGGCGTGAGGTCGCCGGGCGCGACGTCGAGGACGAGTGCGCCGTGTTGTTTCAAGCGGCGCACGAGTTTATCGCGAAACGATAGGATCTCGGCGGCCGCGCCGCGCAGGTAGGGGCCGACGCCGGAGAGCGCCGCGGCCTCGCCGGAATGGCCGAGGGCGAGGGCGTCGACGTCGACGTCGCGCAGGAGCACGAGGAGCGGCAAATGGCGGGGCATGAGCCCACGCATGAGCTTTTCGAGCTCGGCGGCGGCGACCTCGTCGACGACCTGCGTGAAGAGCACGACGAGCGTCCGCTTTTTCACGCGGACGGCGAGCGCCTCGAATGCCGCCCGGTAATTCGTGGGGGCGAGGTCGGGCTCGATGTCGTAGCCGGCCTGCATGATCTTGCGCGTCGCGCGGGCGCCGCCCGTGAGCGGGGCATACGCGAGGATCTCCTCGGCGAAGGCCATCATGGAGACCTTGTCGCCGCCGCGGGAGGCGACGTGCGAGAGCATGAGCGTCGCGTTCAGGGCGTGATCGAAGAGCGAGAGGTTCGCGAACTCGGCCGTCATGAGGCGGCCGGCGTCGATCAGGAAGACGACGTTCTGGTCGCTCTCGAGCTGGTATTCGCGGGCAATGAGCTTCTTGCGGCGCGCCGTGGCCCGCCAGTCGATGCTGCGATATTCGTCCTCGCGGCGATACTCGCGCAGGCGCGCGAACTCGCTCTCGCCGCCGAGGCGACGTGACGCGCGCACGCCGGCGGGGTCGCGGTCCTGCCGCGCGAGGAGCTCGTAGCCGCGGACGGCTTCGAGGTCGGGGTACACCTTGACGGGCGAGCGCGCGGAAATGGGGTACTGGCGAATCCAGAGGCCGAGGGGCGAAGGATAACGGACGTAATGGTCGCCGAGGACGTGGGCGCCGCGGCGGGAGGGCGTGACGCGGTACTTGAGGGTCGCGTGTCCGCGCGGCGGGAGCTCCGCTTCGAGAGGGAGCTCTTCGCTCTCGGAAGAAGGGAAGAGCTCCTCCTGGACGCGCACGTGGAGCTTGCGCCGCGCGAGGGAGCGGACGTCGAGGGAGATGACGTTTGGCCGGCCAATCGAGAGCACGGCCGGGGCGCGACGGACGACGGAGACCAAGCGGCGCCGCGCGAGGAGGGCGTCGAGCAGCGCGAGCAGGACGATCGCGCCGTCCGTGAGGAGCATGGGGAGGATCAATCCCCGGTCGAGGAGCGTGAGAAAAGAAAGGACGAGCGGCCCCGCGAACAGGAGGACGAGCGCGCGCGAGGGGACCATGTCGATGTCAGGCCGCCGTGCGCGGGACCTTCGCCTCGCGCAGGATGTCTTCGACGCAATCGTCGGCGCTCGTGCCTTCGATCTCGGCGTCGGGGTGGAGGATCAAGCGGTGGCGCAGGACGGCGGGGGCGAGGGCCTTGACGTCGTCCGGGGTGACGAAATCGCGCCCCTCGCTGGCGGCGCGCGCGCGCGCCGAGCCGAGGAGGCCAATCGAGCCGCGCGGGGAGGAGCCGAGGTAAACGGCGCGGTGGGCGCGGGTGCGGGCGACGATGTCGGTGATGTATTCGATGATGCCGTCGTCGACGCGGACGGCGCCGAGGGCCGCGCGCATGGCGAGGATCTCGTCGGCGGAGGCGATGCGCTCGATGCCCGCGCGATCGAGCTTCGCCGCGGAGAAGCCGTCGACGTGGTGGCGGAGGATCTGCTTTTCGACGGCGGGCCCGGGGTAACGGACGTGCAATTTGACGAGGAACCGGTCGAGCTGGGCCTCGGGCAAGGGATAGGTGCCCTGCGATTCGACGGGGTTTTGCGTGGCGATGACGAGAAAAGGCTCGGGCAGGGGGCGCGTGACGCCGTCGGTGGTGACGGCGAGGTCCTGCATGGCTTCGAGCAAGGCGCTTTGCGTCTTCGCGGGGGCGCGATTGATCTCGTCGGCGAGGAGGAGCTGCGTGAAGACCGGGCCCTCGTGGAAGACGAAGCGGTCCTCTTTCTGGTCGAAGACGTTGCCGCCGGTGACGTCGCTCGGCATGAGGTCGGGCGTGAATTGAATGCGGCGGAAGCTCGCGCCGAAGACATGGGCGAGGGTGCGGACGAGCAGCGTTTTCCCGAGGCCGGGGACGCCCTCGATGAGGACGTGGCCGCCGGCCAGGATCGCGAGGAGCGTGGTCTCGATGATCTCGTCCTGGCCGAGGAGGACCTTGCCCGCCTCGCGGCGGATGCGATCGAAGGTGTCGCGGAAGAGGGACAGGTTCATGCTTTTCGGGTCTTCTTGCGGGAGCGCTCGCGGGAGGTCTGGGCGAGGAAATGGTCGAGGTGGCGCATGACGGCGAAATCGGACGCGGCCTGGGCGCGGTCCTTGCCCCGCGAGCGGCCGCGGGGCGAAACGTCGCCGGAGCGGAGGGACGCGGGGGCCGCCTCTTTTTGCGCCTCGGTGGCCTCGACGAGGACGTGCATGACCTCGCCCGTGGATTTGCCGACGCGGACGCCGATGGCCTCGGCGAGGCCGGACAAACCATGGCGGCCCTCGCGCGGGACACGCTCGCGGAGGCGCTCGACGGCCCACGCAGCATAAAGGCCGAGGGCGTGGCGCGAGGCGCCGGCGCGGGCATAAGCGAGGCCGAGGGCGCGGACGTGATCGGCAAAGGCGCGGCGGCGATTCGCGGGCGGATCGCGCAGGACGCCGAAGGCGCGGCCCTGCCAGAGGAAAAAGAGGCCGAGGAGCAAGAGGAGCTGGAGGAGAATGGGCAGGAGGCGCGCGCGGCTCAGGGTTTCGAGCGGTGTGTCGGCGCCGAGGGAGGTCCACGCGTCGCAGAGCTCGACTTCGCGGTGGAGCGGGCGGAAGAGGGAGATCAAAAAAGCCGCGTTGTCGCCGGCCGTCAAGGCGACGTTCGTGAAGAGTTTGTCGTCGGCGAGGACGATGACGCGCCCGTCGCCGACCTGCTTGAAGGACGCGTACGCGCCGACGCCACGGCCCAGCATGCGATCGGCATCCGTGAGCGTGAGCGATGGCCCACGGGGAACGGCGAGGGAGATTTCACCGAACTGGGATTCATAGGCCGCGGAGGGAACGATTTCGCTGTCGACGATGGAATCCGGTTCGAGGGACGCGCCGGTCCAGCCGGGGAGGCCTTGCACGCCCGCGATGACGAGATCGCCGCCCGCCTCGACCCAGGATTGCAAGCGGCGGAAATCGGCGGCCGAGACGTCGAGGTCCGGCAGGAGGACGAGGGTCGCGTCGTCCTCGTCGGGCAGTTTGTCGAGAGGGTCGCGGCGATGGCGGAGCTCGATGCCATAGGCCGAGAGCATGGCGCCAATCGCGTGCGTGCCCGAGGGCGAGGTGTCGCCGCGGAAGACGCCGTCGGATTCGCCCAGCGCGGCGACGCGGCCGCAAGAGACGGTCGCGGAGAGGCCAAGGAGCACCACGAGAATGCCGAGGGCGCGCGAGACGAGGGGGACGACGCGGTCGTGAATGCGGGCGAAGGCCTCGGCCGAGGGCGCGCGGGAGCCGAACTGGACGCTCTCGACGTCGGCGACGATGCTCCGCACGTCCGCGGCGATCTCGGGCCGCTCGCGGCGCAAGGTGCGCACGTAATCGCCGTTCGTGCGAGAGGCGTGGATCTCGATGATGCCGTCGCCGTCGAGGCGCCGGAGGAGCGCGGCATAAACGTCGTCGATCGCGGGACCGAACGCGCCGCGCTGGGCCGCCGCGCGTGCGCGGGCGAGGAGGCGGGCGACGTCGGTCTCCACGGGGCCGCGGGGCGCGTGTCGTCGCTCGCCCGGGGCATTCGCGGGGAGATCGTCGGGCGGGGGCTCGTCCTCGGGCGCGTCGCGCTCGGAGAGGACGTTTTTCAGGACCATCCACGCGATGAAGGCGATGAAGCCGCCGAGCAGGACGAAAAAGAGGATGCGCGCGAAGCCGCTGGCGGCGCTGCCGATGGCCGGATCCACGGGCTCGGGCGGCGGCGGGGGATTCGCGGGTCCTGGTTCGGCCTGCCCCTTCCCTTCCCCGCCGCCGGGGCTCTGGCCGGGCGCGTCGCCGGGTTTGCCCGGACCGTCCTGTCCACCGGGTTTGCCCGAGCCGTTCTGTGCGCCGGGTTTGCCCGGACCGGACGCGTCCCCGCTGCCATTCGGGCCTTGCTCGCCGCCGGAGTTGTCCTGCCCTGGTGTGCCCGAGCTCGATCCATTTCCGTCACCGCCGGGGCCGCTCCCCGTGCCCGTCCCGCCCGCGCCGGGCGTCCCATCGCCGGAGGCGCTGCCGGAAGATCCCTCGAATCGGCGGACGGCCGTGCGATCGTCGCGACCGGAGGATCGTCCGGCCAAACAGCGGGACCCTGCCTTGCAACTCGGGGAGATGCCAGCCGGCGGGCCGCCTTTTTCGATCGGCGCGGGCTCCTTGCGGCAAGCCGCGGGGAGCGACGGACAAGGCACGCTCTCGTCGTCGATGAGCGAGCAAAAGGCGCGCTCGTCGTCGCCGAGGGGATAATCGTCCTCGTGGCAGAATCGATACCGGGCGTCGGTGAGGACCTCGCGGACCCGATCGTCGGCGTTGTACACCGGGCTCGCGCCGAGCGCCGAGAGGAGCAGGACGAACTTGATCACGCGGCCCTCCTGCGCTCCTGCTCGGCCCGAGCGCGGATCGCCGTGAAACGAAGCTGGATGTCCCAGCCGTCCTCCCGCGTGCGGGTGTCGATGTAATAAAGGAACCGCGCCGTGGCGACGAACGGTACAGCCAGGAAAAACCCGGCGAGGGCCGCCGGCGAGCCGCCGTCCTCGAAGAGCCAGCCGAAAGGTCGGCCGAACTGGAGGAGGTCGTTCACGAGCCCGTCGAAGAGGAGCTCGGCCGTGAGGACACCACCGAATCGCGCGCCGAGGAGCATGAGGAGGACGAGGAACGCGTCGCCGGTGCGCATCGAGACGAGCCGCTGGGCGCGGTCATACGCGCGAGAGCCAGAGAGGCCTTCGAGCAGGCATGCCTCGTCGAGGAGCAGGAGGCGAATGCCGACGAATGGCAGGAGGAGAAACAACGTGAGGGTGCCGATCACGAGGCCGAGGGTACGAATGACGAACGAGCCGAGGAGCGCGCCGAACCGCTTGCGAAAAAGGGCGAAGACGGCGCGCGGGGTGATGGTGGGCGAAAAGATGATCTGGCTGACGGCGACCGTGAAGAGGGCCTCGACGAAGGGCACGGTGAGAAAGGCGGCGAGCCAGACGAGGCTCCACGGGGCATCGAGCGTATACCGGAGCGCGAGGCATCCAGCGAGGAGCGGGACGATGGCGAAGAGGGTGAGCCGCGTGTAAAGGGAGAATGCGAGGGAGAAGCAGATGCGAAACGCGAGGTCCATGACCTCGGTGAGGCTGCGGGGGCGCAGGACGATCGCGGAGTCGCCGAGGTTCAACGAGCCCTCCCGCGTTCACGGCCGGCGAAGAGGAAATAAGCCGTGACGAGCAAGGAGAAGAGGGCGGCGACGGTCCATTTGACGGGCGGCGGCGCGCCCGAGGGGGACCAGAATCCCTCGATGCCCGCGGCGATGAGCAGCATGACGGCCGCGCCCACGACGAGCCGAACGATGTCGGGCGCGCTCTCGCGGAGCGAGCCGAGGCGCGTGCGGCCGCGCGTGATGACGAGGGAATACCCCATGCGGAGCCCCGCCGCGCCCGCGACGACGATGGCCGTGAGCTCGAAGGGCCCATGCCCGCACATGAACGTGCCGATGTTCCGGCCAAACCCGGCCGCAGTGACCCAGCCAGTCACCATGCCGATGTTGAGGCCGTTGTAGATGAGGTAAAAGACGCTGCCGAGGCCGAAGAAGATGCCGGTCGCGAAGCAACGGAACGCAATGCCGACGTTGTTGCGGACGTAAAACCCGGCCATCGCGGAGTCGGCCCCCTCGCCGCGGCCCTCGTCGAAGCCCTTCGAATACATGTCGGCCATGCCGTCGAGCATGCTGCGCGGGAGGATCTGCGAGGCGGCGTCGGGGACGAAGAGCGCGAGGACGATGCCAATGGCGCAGGGGATCAGGAAGAGCGCGGAGGAGAGGGCAAAAAACGAGGCGTTCTTGCGGAGCGTGCGAGGGAAGTCGCGGGTGAGGAGGGACCAGAAGGCCGGGATGCGGAAAGGTTCGGCACCATAAAGGGCGCTGTGCGCGCGGCCGGCGAGGTTGTCGAGGTACGCGACGAGGTCGGGCGTGCAGCGGGCGCGGCAGAGGACGAGGTCGCCCGAGAGGGACCGATACAGCGCGGCGGCGCGGGAAATGGAGGGGCCGTCGAGGTGGTGCAGGGCCTCGGCGCGCGAGACGATGGTTTCGAGCTCGCGCCAATCGACCTGGCGCGCCGCGACGATCTCGTCCTGGCTCTTCACAGAGGCCTCCTGCGCTCGCTGGCGCGCGCGTGAATCAAGGCGAGGAGGCGCGCGGAGTCCTTGTTCCGGATCCCCATGCGGCTCGCGAAGATGGGCGCGACCATGGCCGCGAGCTCTTCCTCACGCGCAGGGCCGAGGCCATTTTTGCGGCGAAGAAAGAGCTCGATGGCCTCGAGTTCGTCGCCGGAGAGCGGGAGGCGCTGCGGGAGGCTCGAGAGCTCCTTCGGGGTGGGGGGAGGATCGATGCGGAGCGTGGTGGCGACGGCGCGGCGCTCCTCGACGATGACCATCGTGCCCGCGACCATGTCGCCGAGGCGCCGAAAACGGCCGTCGCGCGCCATCACGACGAGGCCGATGGCATACCCCAAAGGGAGGAAATCGGCGGCGCGGAGGAGGTTGCGGAGAAAACTGTCGCCAATGCGCAAGGGATGGCCGTGGACGGAGACGACCCGCAGATCGAGCGCACGTTTGCCCGGGGTGCGGCCATTCCAGGCGATTTCCCAGAGCGTGTAATACGTCCACTCGAGGAGAAAATGGATGACCAGGAGGAGCCCGACCGAGAGGTCGGAGATGGCATCACCGACGGCGAGGCCGCCCATGAGCGCGAAGATGGCGAAGACGACGAGGATGGCGCCACGAATGAGCCAGTCGAGGACCCAGGCGACGACGCGGCGAGCAGGGCCGGCGACGGGGTAATGGAACCGCACGTGCTCGGGTGTCTCGATCTCCGCGGTGGTGTCGATCGGCTGGAGGCGTCGGGCAGGCTCCGCCATGGGGCGGATGACATCACATCACGAGAGAGGCGTGGGGGTCAAACGACGTCGTCGTCGCCTTCGGTCGCCGCTTCGCGCGCCTCTTGTTCCTCGGGCTCTTCGCCGACGATCCACGCGACCTCGGCCCACAAGGCATCGAGGTCGAGCTCGAGTCCTTCACATCCAGGGAGCCTCAGCTTTCCCTCGGAGACGGCGGCATCGAGGACGTAACGACCATCCGCGCCGAGCTCGTAGAGCTCGAGCACACGCGCTTCCGGGTCGACGAGCAGGTAGAGCTTGACACCGAAGCGGGCGTACTCGGAGCGCTTGTCGAGTCGATCACGCCGGACGTCGCGGGGACGCGGGGAGAGGACCTCGACGACGAGCAAAGGCGCGGTGCGGGAGAGAGAGCCGCGTCCGAGGCGCGTCCCGGGGGCATACATGGACACGTCGGGCTTGCGTCCGCGTGTCTTGGAAACGCCGAGCTTGTGTTCAGCGCCGAAGACCGCAGCGCGGCGCTCGGCGCCCCAGACGCCGAGCATGCGGAAAAGCCATGCTGCAACGGCCTCGTGCAGATTGTCCGGCACTTCTTCATCCTCCAGGTGGCCATCGACGAGCTCGCCCGGCTCGTCCTCGTCCATATCCGCCCATTCGTCGAGGGTCATGGGTGCCGGCGGGAGGATCTCGGCGGTCGCGAGAGAGCGCATGAGCGCAGTGTACCACGCAGAGAAAGCAGGGCACCCCCGCCCTCCCGAAAAAAGGGCGGTCCGGATGTTCCCGGTCAAACCCCCGCAGCGTGGAGCGCAAGCACGATCGCCGCGACGAGGAGCAATGCGCCAACGACATACAGCAGAATGGTCCGCGACCTCGCCGGCGCCGCGCTCGGGAGGGCCACCGCCGCGGCCGTCGGCGCGGCGACAGACGCGGCGACAGGCGCGGCCGCGGGCGCCGCGCGCGTGTGCGACGGGAGGGGAAGGCCGCGCTTTTTGAGCCAGTCGCCGAGCGCTTCATACATCTCGGCGGCGGTCTGGAAGCGGGCGTTGGGGTCGCGCGACATGGCGCGGCGAATGATGGCCGAGAGCTCGGGATCGAGCGAAGGCAGGTGCGTCTCGGGCGGCGGCGGATCCTGCGAGACCACGCGGAACGCGAGCTCGACGGCATTTCTCACGTCAAACGGGACCTTGCCCGTGACGCTTTCGTAGAGGATGACGCCCGCGGCATAGATGTCGGTGCGCGGGTCGACCTTGTCGGAGCTGCGGATCTGCTCCGGCGACATGTACATCGGCGTGCCGACCATGGCTCCGGTGCGCGTGAGGTCCTGGTCCGCATTCGCGAGCTTCGAGGCGCCGAAATCGAGGATCTTGAGGAATTCGCTGCCCTCCCGGCCCGGCACGAGGAAAAGATTCGCCGGCTTCAAGTCACGGTGCACGATGCCGAGCGCGTGCGCCTTCGAGAGGCCGGCGAGGAGCTGGAGGACGAGGGATACGGCCTCCTCCGACGGGAGCGGGCGGCGCTTGCGCAAAAGGTCGGCGAGCGTGCCGCCGTCGAGGTATTCGAGGACGATGAATCGTCCCTCGGGCGAAGCGCCCGCGCCATGCACGAGGACGATGTGATCGGAGCCGATGCGGCTCGCGGCCTCGGCCTCGCGCTCGAATCGCTGGACGACCTCGGTGTTCTGGGAGAGCTCGCGGTGCAGGAGCTTCACCGCGACGCGATGGCCACGCACGTCGTCGACGGCCTCGTACACGGCGCTGACCGCGCCCTCGCCGAGGAATCGCACGACACGAAAGCGCCCCGCGACGAGATGACCAGGCTGGAGCTCCATGATGTCCCGTCAAGCCTCCAGGACGACAGCGCTCTTGGGATTCCAACCAACGACGACCGAGCTGCCCTGCTCGATATGGCCGTGCGTGGCCGGCGGCTCGGTGGCGACGACACGCTCGCCGCCCGCGAGGCGCACGACGGTCTTCCAGACGGAGCCGACGAAGACGGTCTCCTCGACCGTGCCGGGGAGCGCGACGTCCTCGGCCTCGCCGTCGCCCGCTTTGCGTACGGTGACCATTTCGGGGCGTACGCTCAAAGAAATGCGGTGGCCCGCTTCGAGGACGGCGTCGGGCTCGATCGGGATGCGCGCGCTCCCGAGGGAAAACGCGTGCGCGGAGCCGTCACGGAAGACCTCGCCCGCGAGGAGGTTCGTCTCGCCGATGAAATCGGCGACGAATCGGGTCTTCGGGCGGTTGTAAATGGCGACGGGCGCGTCGATCTGCTCGATCCGGCCGCCGTTCATGACCGCGACGCGGTCGCTCATCGTGAGCGCCTCCTCCTGGTCGTGCGTGACGTAGACGAACGTCATGCCGAGCTTGCGCTGGAGGCTCTTCAGCTCGAATTGCATCTCCTTGCGGAGCTTCAAGTCGAGGGCGCCGAGGGGCTCGTCGAGCAGGAGCACGGAAGGACCATTGACGATCGCGCGCGCGACGGCGACGCGCTGCTGCTGGCCGCCGGAGAGCTCGCGAGGCTTGCGCGCGGCGAACGCGTCCATGCGCACCATGGCGAGGACCTCGGTCACTTTGCGCTCGATCTCGGCCTTGGGGAGGCGCTTCTGTTCGAGGCCATAAGCGACGTTCTGGCGCACGCTCATGTGCGGGAAGAGGGCGTAGCTCTGGAAGACCGTGTTGACGTCGCGCTTGTAGGGCGGGAGCGCGGAGACCTCGCGGCCGCCCAGGTAAATCTCGCCCGAGGTGGGCAGCTCGAAGCCGCCGATCATGCGGAGCGTCGTGGTCTTGCCGCACCCGCTCGGGCCGAGGAAGGTGAGGAATTCGCCCTTCTCGATGGATAGATCGAGCGACTTGACGACCTCGACGTCGCCGAAGCGCTTGACGACCTTGCGTAGCTCCACGATGCCCAAAACGATTACTCCTTGTCGCGGCCGCCGAGCGCGGTGCCGAGCAGGATGAGGCCGATCGATCCGGCGAAGACGAGCGTCGAGATGGCGTTGACCTCGGGAGAAATGCCCCGGCGCATCATGGCCCAGATCTGAATGGGGAGGGTGTTGTCGCCCGCGATGAGGAAAAACGTGACCGGAATCTCGTCGAGCGAGAGCGTGAACGAGAGGAGCGCCGAGCCGATGATGGCCGTCTTGATGTTCGGCAGGATGACCCGGAAAAACGTGGTGAGCGGCGGCGCGCCGAGATCCGCCGAGGCCTCTTCGAGCGACGGATCGAGGCGCCGGAGGCGCGCATAGACCTGCGTCAGCGTGATCGCGATGAGGAACGTGCCGTGGCCAATGAGGACGGCGAGCAGCGAGACGGGGACGCCGATGAGCGGAAAGAAGCTCAACATGGCGACGCCCGTGACGATGCCCGGCAAGGTGAGCGGCAAAAGGACGATCCGTTCGAGGATACGTTTGCCCGGGAACTCGTGGCGCGCGAGCGCGATGGCCCCGGGCACGCCGAGGAGGAGGCCGATCGACGTGCCGCCGAGCGCGATGAGGAGGCTGATGCGGAGCGCCGACACGAGCTGCTCGTCCTCGAGCAGCACGCGATACCAGCGAAGGGAGAAGCCGCGCATCGGGAAGACGTTCACCGCGTCGGGGTTGAACGAATACACGACGACGACGACCATCGGCAGGTAGATGAACGCGAGGACGAACGCCGCCGCAGCGCCCACGAAGAGCGTCGGCAAATCGAATTTTCGTGTCATCGCGCGCCTCCGAGGCGGCCGCGGCCCGATTCGAGGCTCGCGAACGATTTTTCGGCGCGGGACGTCGTCTCGAGGAGCGCCACGACCACGACGAGCAGGACGATTCCGACGACGGAGCCGAGGGGGCGATCGTTCGAGGTGCCGAAGAGGTTCTGCACGACGTTCGAGATCATGAGGTTGTCGGTGCCGCCGAGCAGGACGGGCGCGAGGAAATCGCCGAGCGTCAGGACGAACGCGAACGTGCCGCCCGCGATGACGCCGGGGAGCGAGAGCGGCAAGACGACGCGGAAGAACGTGGTCAGGCGGCCGGCGCCGAGGTCCTTCGACGCCTCGACGAGCGAGCGCGGGATCTGCTCGAACGCCGTGTACACCGGCATGAGGACGAACGGCGTGTAGATGTGGACGAGGCCGATGACGATGGCCCATTCACTATAGAGAAAGGCCTCGACGGGCGCGTCCGTGATCTTCGCCCATTGCAGGAAGGAGTTCAGGATCCCCTCGCGGCCGAGGATGATCTTCCACGCATACGCGCGGACGATGTAGCTCACCCAGAGGGGGACGATGATGAGGCTGTAGAGCAGCTCCTTCCAGCGGCGCACCTTGAACGCGATGAAGTACGCGAGCGGCACGCTGAAGAGCACGGAGAGGCTCGTGACCGTCAGCGCGATCTTGAACGTGTAGAGCAGCGTGCTCCGGTAGAGGGTCTTCGTGAAGAAGGCCTTCCACGGGTCGAGCGTGGGCTCGAGGACGACGTTTCCGAGGTCATCCGAGCCGAGGAAGCTCTGGATGAACAGGCCCAGGTACGGCAGGACGAGAAAACAGAGCAGCCAGAGCGCAGGGGGCAGGACGAGGAACAGGAGCGCCCGCCTCTTCGGCGGGTTTTGCGTGTGAACCGTGGCCTTCGCGGCGGGCGCCGTATCCATGCTCGTTCGCCTACTTCGCGCTCTTCACCTCGTTCCAGAGCTCGTTGTACTTCTTGCGCTCCTTCACGTATTGCCAGAAGTTGAGGCGCTTGAAGTACGTCTCGCCCTCGGTGACACACGGGCTCTTCTTGAGGTCCTCGGACATGTGCTCCTTGGCCTTCGCATTCGCCACGCAATACCCGCCCGTCGCCTCGAAGACGAGCGCCTGGGCCTTCGGCGTCGTGACGTAATCGAGGTACGCGAGCGCGAGCTCCTTGTTCTTCGACGACGAGGTGATCATGAGCCGATCGATCCAGCCCGTCGCGCCCTCCTCCGGAATCACGCCCTTGAGGTTCAAGCCCTCCTTGTTGAGCGTGCCGACCGTGAGCGGCCAGCCGACGGCCAGGACGACCTCCTTGTTCTTGAAGAGATCGTTGAGTTCACCCGCGGTCGCCCAGTACTTGCGCACCTGGGGCTTGAGCTCGACGAGCTTCTTCTTCGCCTCCGCAAGCTCTGCGTCCGTCATGTTGTAGAGCGCCGCCGGGTTCGTCTTGTCGAGCCCCATGATCTGGCCGACGAGATAGATGTTCGAGATGTCGTCCCAGAGGGTGACCTTGCCCTTGTATTGCGCGTCGTAGAAGACCTTCCAGCTCTTCGGCTCCTCCTTCACGACATTCGCGTCGTAAATGAGGTAATCGGGGCCCCAGGTGAAGGGGACGCCGTATTGCTTGCCGTCCTTCTTGGCGTCGTCGAGGTTCTTCAGCGCGTCCGCGAGGTCGCCCCAGCTCGAGATCTTCGTGGTGTCGATCGGATCGACGAGGCCGCCCTGCACGAGGGGATACGCGACGTCCGAGGACGGCGAGACGACATCGTACACGCCGGGGCTCGACTTGAGCTTCGCCACGAGCTCGTCGCTCGAACCGAAATACGTGTACTTGACGGTGACGCCGTATTTCTCCTCGAACCCCTTCGTGAACTTGGGATCGGCATACCCCTCCCAGGTGAGCAGGTTCAGGGTTTGTCCCTTGAACTTCTCGGCAGGGTCGGCCGGCTTCTGCACCGCGGGCGCCGCGCTCCCCGTCGGCGCCGCGCCCTCCGGCTTCTTCTCGCCCTGACAGCCGAGCGAAGCGATCCCGAGCACGGCGAGGCCCGCCGCCGATACCCACGAAGACATACGAATCATCGCGAATCCTCCAATCCCCACGGACGGGTCTATCCCCGGTACGAAATGACGGTCTTGCGCTCGCTGTACTCTTCCATCGCGTAACGAACGCCCTCGCGGCCGAGGCCGGACTCCTTCACGCCGCCATAAGGCATGTGATCGGCGCGATAGGTGGGGACCTCGTTGATCATGACGCCGCCGACCTCGAGATCCTCGGCCGCGCGACGCGAGACGCGCAAGCTGTCGGTGAAGACGCCCGCCTGCAGGCCATACTTGGAACGATTGACCGCCTCGATGGCCTCGCCGACGTCGCGATAGGTGAGCAGGTTGAGCACCGGGCCGAAGACCTCCTCGCGCACGATCGCGAGCGCCTCGCCCGGACGATCGATCACCGTCGGCTGGATGAGGTTGCCCTCGCGTTTGCCGCCGCAAAGGACGTTCGCGCCCGACTTCTGCGCCTCGTCGATCCACGTGGTGATGCGATCGGCCGCCTTGCCGTCGATGACCGGGCCGACGAGCACGCCCTCGGCGCGCGGATCGCCGGTCTTGATGCGAGCGACCTCCTCGACCAGGAAGCCGCGGAACGCCTCCTCGACGCTCTCCTCGACCCAGACGTTTTGCACGGAAATGCAGACCTGGCCGGCATACGCGAAAGCGCCGTACGCGACGCGGGAAGCAGCGCGGACGAGGTCGGCCCCGCCGTGGACGATGACCGCGGCATTGCCGCCGAGCTCGAGCACGGTGCGCTTGCCGCGCGCCATGCCCTGGATGCTCCAGCCGACGGAGGCGCTGCCCGTGAAGCTGACGACGGCGACGCGCGGGTCACGAATCGCGCGCCCCGTGACCTCGTTCGGCGCGGTGATCGTCTGGAGCGCGGCGAGCGGGATGGTCTCGCGGCTCTCGGAGACCTCGTTCGCCGCCGCCTCGAAGACCTCGCCGAGGAGGCGGACGGCGCCCGGGGTCTGCGGCGCCGGCTTGACGAGCACGGGCGCGCCGATCGCGAGCGCAGGCACGACCTTGTGCGCGACGAGGTTCAGCGGGAAGTTGAAGGGCGTGATCGCGAGGACGGGCCCACGCGGGACGAAGAGGCTCGTGCCCGGCTCGTACGCGCGGCCCGCCGCGTCGATGTCGACGGGGAAGACCTCGCCGCCGTAACGCTTGGCCTCCTCGGCGCCGACGATGAAGGTGGTGATCGCGCGAGACACCTCGGCGTCCGCGAGCGCCGCGGGTTTGCCGGCCTCGTCGACGATCGCCGCGACGAACTTCGCGCGATCCTCGTCGATCCGCCGCGCCATCGCGGCGAGGAGGCGGCTGCGCAGGTACCGGCTCGTCTTGCGGAAGCGCGTCTGCGCGGCCTTCGCGGCGGAAAGCGCGCGCTCCATGAGCGCGTCGTCCGCCTCCTCCGCGACCGCGACGATGCGGCCGCTGTAGGGGGACTTGATGGTGTGCGTGCGGGACGACTCCCGCCACGCGCCGTCAATGAAGAGCAAGTGCCGGCTCATGCGCTCCTCCCGAGTTCTGCGAGCCCCGCTTCGAGGACCACGAGCCCTTCGTCGAGCTCCGTGTCTTCGAGGGTGAGCGGCGGGGCGAGGCGAATGACGTTGCCGTACGTGCCAGCGCCGAGGACGACGACGCCGTGCTGATAACAGTACTTCGCGAGCGCTTGGGCCGAGGCCTTGTCGGGCTCCCGCGTGTGGGGATCTTTCACGAGCTCGATGGCCCGCATGGGCCCGATGCCGCGGACCTCGCCGATGATCGGGAAACGCTCTTTCCACGCGAAGAGGCGCGCACCGATGGTCTCGCCGACGGCGTGGATGCGTTTCAGGAGCGCGCCGCCGTCGGCCTCGAAGCGATCGAGCACGGCGAGCGCGGCCGCGCAGGCGACGGGGTTGCCGCCGAACGTGCCGCCGATCGCGCCCTCGACGGGCGCATCCATGATCTCGGCGCGCCCGACGACCGCGGAGATCGGCAGGCCCGAGCCGAGGCCCTTCGCGAGCGTGACGAGGTCCGGCTCGACGCCGTAGTGCTCGCACGCGAAGAGCTTGCCGGTGCGGCCGAACCCGGTCTGGATCTCGTCCACGATGAGGACGATGCCGTGCGCTTTGCAGAAGCTCGCGAGCTCTCGGACGAAAGCCGCGGGCGCGTCGATGAAGCCGCCCTCGCCGAGGACGAGCTCGATGACGACCGCGGCGACGTTGTTCGCGCCGACGTGGTGCAGGACGAGCTCGGAGAACTCGCGCATGGCCCACGCGGAGGCGTCGGGCTCGGGCGAGCGATAGGCGTAGGGGAACGGCGTGCGGTAGACCTCGGGGACGAACGGCGCGAAGCCCTGCCGATAACCGACCTTGCTGGTCATCGTCATCGCGAGGTAGGTGCGGCCGTGGAAGGCGTGGTCGAAGACGACGACGCCCTGACGCTTCGTGTGGGCGCGGGCGATCTTGACGGCGTTCTCCACGGCCTCGGCGCCGCTGTTCGCGAGGAAGGCCTTCTTCGCGAAAGCGCCGGGCGTGATGCGGTTCAGGCGTTCACAGAGCGCGACGTAGCCCTCGTACGGGACGACGTTGAAGCTCGTGTGCAGGAACCGCTCGGCCTGCGTCTGCACGGCCCGCACGACGTCCTCGGGCGTGTGGCCGAGGTTCGTCACGGCGATACCGGAGGCGAAATCGAGGAGTCGATTGCCGTCGACGTCCTCGATCACCGCGCCGTGCGCCTTCGCCACGAAGATGGGCGTGCCGTGGAACGGCCCCCGGGCGACCGCCGCGCGACGCTGTTCCATGAGCGCCCGGCTCCGAGGCCCCGGAATCTCGGTCTTCAATTCGATCCGCATGCGGTCTCTCCCAAAAAAAACGTCGGCTAGTACCAGCCGAGCGGGGCCTCGTCCAGATTGATGTTGACCTGCTTCGTCTCGAGATACGCCTCGATGCCGTAGAGCCCGAGCTCACGCCCGGTGCCGCTCTGCTTGTAGCCGCCCCAGGGCATCTCGTTGAACGTCGGGTGATACGTGTTCACCCACGTGATGCCGGCGCGCAGCTCGCGGATCACGCGGTGCGCGCGCGTGAGGTTCTTCGTCCAGACCGCCGCCGCGAGGCCGTACTCGGTGTCGTTCGCGAGCGCGATCGCCTCTTCCTCCGTGTCGAAGGGGAGCACGGCGAGGACGGGCCCGAAGATCTCCTCGCGCGCGATGCGCATCGAGGGCTTGACGTCGACGAAGATCGTGGGCTCGAGGAAGTGACCGCTCGCGAGCGCGGGATCCGACGGACGCTTGCCGCCGCAGGCGAGCCGCGCGCCCTCCTCGAGGCCGATGCGGACGTAGGACTCGACCTTGTCGCGATGCGCGGCCGACACGAGGGGGCCCATCTTCGTCGCGGGATCGAGGCCATGGCCGACCTTCACGCGCGGGATCTTCTCGACCATCGCGGCGACGAGGCGATCGTGGATCGATCGTTCGACGAGGAGGCGTGATCCCGCGGAGCAAACCTCGCCCTGGTTCGCGAAGGCGCCGAAGAGCGCGCCGTCGACGGCAGCCTCGAAATCGGCGTCGGCGAAGACGATGTTCGGGTTCTTGCCGCCGAGCTCCAGCGTGACCTTCTTCAAGTTGGTCGCGGAGGCCTGGAGGATCTTGCGGCCCGTGACGGTGCCGCCGGTGAACGCGACCTTGTCGACGCGCGGGCTCTCGGCGAGCTCCTCGCCCGCGCCGGCGCCGGGGCCGGTGAGGATGTTGACGACGCCGGGCGGAAAACCGACCTCGGTGACGATGCGGCCGAGCTCCAGGGCCGTGAGGGGCGTCAGCTCCGACGGTTTGAGCACACAGGTGTTGCCGGCCGCGAGCGCGGGCGCGAGCTTCCAGGCGGCCATGAGGAGCGGGTAGTTCCAGGGGATGATCTGGCCGCAGACGCCGACGGGCTCGCGGACGACGAAGCTCACGCTGTTCGCCGGGACGTTCATGGTCTCGCCGGCGATCTTGGTGGCGAGGCCGCCGTAGAACTCGAAGCAGTTGGCGGCGTCGGCGACGTCGAACTGCGCCTCGGCGAGGGGCTTGCCACAGCTCTGGACCTCGAGGCGCGCGAGGGCGTCGGCCTCCTTGGTGATGGCCTCGGCGAGCTTGAAGAGGAGCTTGGCGCGATCGAGCGCGGAGGTTTTGCGCCAGGGGCCCTTGTCGAATGCCGCGCGCGCCGCGTCGATGGCCGCGCGAGCGTCCTCGCGGCCGGCTTCGGGGACCGTGGCGACGATCTCGCCATTGGCCGGGTCGCGAAGCTCGCGCGTCTGACCGGAGACGCTGTCCACCCAATTCCCACCGATGAGCATCTGATAGCGTTTCATTGCGCGGGCCCTCTCCTCCCCTCGGAAGGCGGGCAGTCTACCCGGGAAGAGGGCCGCGGCGGGAGAAAAAAGGGCGCGAGGGCGGACGAGGGACCGACGCGGACGGACCCGGCGGGCGTGTGCGTGGGGGCGGGCGCGGGAGCGGGTCGTTCAGCCGAGGCCGAGCTTGGCCAGCGTGGGCGCGAGTTTTTCCTCGTACGTCCGTTTGCAAAGCAATGCGAGTCGCACCTCGCCGTGCAGGCCGAGGTGCGCGCGGTCGGGCTCGGGCCAATGAACCAGATCGTGTTTTTCCGGCGGGGTGCGCGCGAGGACCTGCTCGGCTCGGTCGAGGTGCGCGCGCACGAGCCGGCTCGTGAAGCCGCGCCAGGCGGCGCGTTTGCCCGCGGGCAGGTCGCGGAGCCATCGGGAAACGAGCTCCGGGCCAAACGCCTCGTGCTCCGCCTCGTCGCCCGCGATCGAGGCGAGCACGGCGCGCGTGACGGGGTGCTCCGCGCGCGACAGGAGGTCCTCGATGTACCCGACGGAGAATGTCTCGTTGACCAGAAACAACGAAATGGCCGTCGCGAGCACGCGCTCCTCGATCGGGACCGCGTGGAGGTCCTCGAGCGGCGCGGCAACGTCGCGCGGTGAAGGGACGGGGCCGCCGAGTGCCTCGCACATGCGGCGGGAGAGCTCGGTGTGGCGCCGCTCTTCGTCGATGGTCTCGCTGATGCGGCGCACGACGTCGAGCGGCTCGCCGGCGGCGAGCGCCTCGGTGAGGAAGCGGGCGGCGATCTGGATGGATCTGTACTCCGTGCGAACGCGATCGGCCCAGACGAGGCGCGCGTGCGCGACGAGCTCGGCCGGCAGGGCGCTCGGATCGAGCTGGGTGAAGTCGATGGGTTCGTCGTGGGTCGAGGGGGGGGTCGTCATCGGGACAAGCATTGTGCCAAACATGGCCATTCCGGCACAAGCTGACAACGCATCCGAGGTCGAGGGTGCTCTGCGGAGGGTCGTTCGTCCCGGCATGACGGTTGCACCTGCCGTAACCATGCCACTTCACACCGCATGCAACGGCGCCGTGCCCGGAGGCGGAGACACCGGCGCTGGCGGCACCGGCGGCATCGGCGGCATCGACGGCACCGGCGGCACCGGTAGCGGTCACAGCTACCCCGACGGTAGCGGCGGCGGCATCGCTTCCGCAATCTGCATGCCGCACGAGATGACGGTGTTCGCGTGCTTGTCTCATCCCAATGCGGTGCCCATCGATCCGATCCCTTCCTATGCCTTCACAGGTGCTGTGAAGGTGACGGCCGTGCGTCCCGCGGGTGCCGAGTCTTGCACGAGCGGCAGTGGCGTCGGGTGGTACTCGGCCCAAGCGCCGGACACCGTGATCTGATCATCCCGAACGGGACGAGCGCCCAGGTCGACGCGCTCCTCGTGACGAACGCCAGGTACTTCACCACCTATTCCTCCGGCAACGACCCCTGCAACTTTGCCCTTCCCCACGAATACCTCGTGAGCGCCGTCCCCATGCCCTGAACCAGGACGACTGGCATTTCAATAGCAAAGCGAGGAAAGAATGCGCATTCGAACGAGTTTACCGCTCCTCCCCCTGTTTTTCTTCACGCTCTTTGCATGCAACGGCGGAACCGTGACCGACGGCGGCACCGGCGGCGGCGGAACCGCCGGCAGCGGCGGCACCGGCGGCACCGGCGGCGGCTCGGCCTTGCCGGCTTGCGAGGTACACGCGGACGCGGCGTCGGTGTTTGCGTGCGTGCATGCTCCCATGCTCACGCCCCAAGGTCCGATGTACGCCCCTCATTACATCTTCACGGGCACCGTGACGGTGACGGCAGTGCGTCCTTGGGAGTCCCAAGAGCCCTGCCTCTCATGGCGCACGGAATATGGCTTCGCGCCGCCGACGAGCGTGATCGACGTCGTCGATTCGACGGGCGCACCCCTCACGCTGGGTGTCCGCGCTCCAGGTTTCTCGCCGAGCACCGTCGCGGTCGGCGACACGCTCGACATCGACTTTCAGACCGAGACGCTGGGAAATATCGATATTGCCAGCACGCGAGGCTTGCGACTTCGCATCGAGCGCGGCGGAGAGCTCCTGGTCGCGGTGGGACAGAACGACCCCGCAGGGCTCGCTTTCGCGCAGGGCGCGAGTGAATGTGTCAGGGCGTCGGACGCTTGCAGCACGGAGGACATCATCATGCAGATGCAGGATGCCCAGGGAGACGGGGTCTCGATCCCGAACGGGACGAGCACCGAGGTCGACGGACTCCTCGTGACGAACGCCGCATACTTCAAGACGTACAACGGCAGCGGGGCCTTTTCCTGCAACTTCGCCATTCCCGTCGAGTACCTCGTGAGCGCCGCCGCCGTCCCCTGAACCAGGACGTCCGGCATTCCGGTTGCGACAGGAGAAACAATGCGCATTCGAACGAGCTTACCGTTCCTGACCCTGTTTTTCTTCACGCTCTTTGCATGCAACGGCGGAACCGCGACCGGCGGCGGCGACACCGGCGCGGGCGGCGCGGGCGGCGGCTCCGGCTTGCCGGCTTGCATGGAACTCGCCGAGCCCGAGATGGTGTATGTGTGCGTGGACTATCCCAGCGCCATGGTTGTCGATCCGAACACCTACGCCTACGCCTTCACGGGCGCAGCGACGGTGACGGCCGTGCGCCCCAAGGCCCTCGACGAGCCCTGCCTGGCTTCGAAGTTCCAAGTGGGGTCGCATTCCGAGAGCAGCCCGCATTTCGAGACGCCGGAGACCATGATCGACGTCGTCGACGCGATGGGAACGACGCTGACCCTGGGCATCGTCGCTCCGGGTTTCTCGCCGAGCACCGTCGCCGTCGGCGACACGCTCGACATCGACTTCATGCACAAGTTTGTCGAGGGCCTGGGCGGCGGCACGTCGGCCACGCGGCTCCGCGTCGAGCGCGGCGGCGAGCTCCTGGTCGCGGTGGGGCACAACGATCCCGCAGGGATCTCCTTCGAGGAGGGCGTGCGTGAGTGTGAAAAGGATTGGTGGACTTGCGACGGCAAGCAGCGCATCGCCATGCAATTGCAGGACGCCCAGGGGAACACGGTCTCGATCCCGAACGGGACGAGCGCCGAGGTGGACGAGCTTCTCGTGACGAACGCCTGGTACTTCGAGAATTTCATCAACGGCTGCAACTACGCCATCGCCGTCGAAACCCTCGTGAGCGCCGCCGCCCTGCCCTGAACCAGGACGACCGGCATGCCGGTTGCGACAGGAGAAACAATGCACATTCGAACGAGCTTACCGTTTCTGACCCTGTTTTTCTCCACGCTCTTTGCATGCAACGGCGGAACCGCGACCGACGGCGGCGACACCGGCGCGGGCGGCGCGGGCGGCACCGGCGGCGGCTCCGGCTTGCCGGCTTGCATGGAACTCGCCGAGCCCGCGATGGTGTATGCGTGCGTGGCCCATCCCGGCGCCATGTCTGTCGAGCACTATACCGACTACGCCTTCACGGGCGCAGCGACGGTGATGGCCGTGCGCCCCAAGGCCCTCGACGAGCCCTGCCTAGCTTCGCTTTCCCAAGTGGGGTCGATGCCCAAGAACAGCCCGCATTTCGAGGCGCCGGAGACCATGATCGACGTCGTCGATGCGATGGGAACGATGCTGACCCTGGGCATCGTCGCTCCGGGTTTCTCGCCGAGCACCGTCGCCGTCGGCGACACGCTCGACATCGACTTCATACGCAACTTGGTCGGCGGGGGCTACTTCGACGCGTTGGCCACGCGGCTTCGCATCGAGCGTGGCGGAGAGCTCCTGGTCGCGGTGGGGCACAACGATCCCGCAGGGATCTCCTTCGAGGAGGGCGTGCGTGAGTGTGAAAAGGATTGGTGGACTTGCGACGGCAAGCAGCGCATCGCCATGCAATTGCAGGACGCTCAGGGGAACACGGTCTCGATCCCGAACGGGACGAGCGCCGAGGTGGACGAGCTTCTCGTGACGAACGCCTGGTACTTCGAGAATTTCACCAACGGCTGCAACTACTCCATAGCCGTCGAAACCCTCGTGAGCGCCGCCCCCAAGCCCTGAACCAGGCTTCGAGCCCCGCTACCCCTCCCCGGCCCCCTCGGCCGCCTCCTCCGCCGCCCGGCTCACCTTCCGGAAAAACTGATCCGCCCAATCACGCGGCAAACCTCGCTCCCGCGCACGGGCCGACAATGCATCGTGCAATGCATCCCGGTCGCGCGTGAGCCGCTCGGCGAGCTCTTCGCGGCCGATGCGCGCCTCGCCGCGCACCGTGGCGATCGCCGTGGTCCTCTTGAGCGCGGCGTCTGCCGCCTTCGCCCAGGGTTCGAGTCCCACGCGGTGCTTATCGAGGATGGGGTCCTTCGAATCGAGCCATCCGATCACGCGCGCGACTTGCTTGGGCAACGCCTGGCGGATGAATTTGCTGACGGGGACCGGGAAAAACTGCGTCCACCGCGCCGTCCCGCGCTCCTTGCCCACGGCGAGAAGGAGCTCGTCCCCGAACCGCTGGCAAGCACGGTCGAGCCGCGTATTGGCGATGGTGCGCGCGGCGTCCGCGTCCGCCTGCGCCTCGCGCGCCGACCGTTCCTTCGTCCGCACCGCGTCGACTCTTTCGAGCCAGCCGTCCGTGAGCGATAGGAGATCCTGGGCGTCGGGGTCGGCCTTGACGCCGGAGCGCGTGAAAAAGACCTCGGTCTCTACTTCGTCGAGAGGCAGCGTGGGCGGGATCTTGCGGGGATGAGACATGGAAACCTCCAGATAAGGGGTGACGTGCGAGACGTCGTGATACGGCGACCAGGCAGACGGTCCGACCGAGGCGAGCATGCTACGGGAGCACACTCTCGACGGAGGATTCACCCGCGAGCGTCACGAAACCCGCGTGCAGCCGTTGCAAGGCGCGATGTGCGCGTACAAAGCGCCGTTTGCACGCGTTGCAAGCGGCATTCGGACACTCCGAGAGGCGTTTGCAACGCTTGCAAGCGGCGTTCGGTACACCCCGAGAGGCGTTTGCAACGCGTGCAGACGGGTCTCGGAGCGGTGCAAATGCCGTTTGCAACCGTTGCACGCGGCATTCGGACGTCACCGATGGCGTTTGCACGCGTTGCACGCGGCGTTCGGACGTGACGGTTACGCGTTTTCCGCGAGAACCTCGGCCATCGAGCCGACCGTGGCCGCCCGGACGAGCCAGCGCTGGAGCGTTTCGAGCGCGACGCAGGACCGGACGCGCTCGCGGTCGTCGTCCGAGCACGGGATCCCCCGGGCCGCGACGATGGCGAGTAGGCTGTTTTGCAGGCTCGTGAGGGCTTGCTCCGCTTGCGCCTCGGCCTGCTCGGCCTTCGCCTCCAAGCTCTGCATCATGCCCTGGAGGCGCCCGATGAGGTCCTCCGTCCCGAAAATCGCGGCCATTCCGTAGAAAAACTCGAGCTTGCCCTTCTCGATGGCCAGGTCGAGGCCCAGCACGCCCGAGGCATACCGCCCCGCCTGCGGCACGATGCGCTGGTATCGACGCGCCTCCGGGGCCGGGAGGCGGTAGCCGTGGAGTTGCTGCTTCTTGCGGTCGTAGACGAAATATTCGGGGATCCCGAGGCGCGCGTACCGCTCCACGTTGTCGACGAGGTCCTTCTTACGGCGACCTTCGTAGAGGACCTCGATGACCAGGTCGAGCCCCCGCCCCTCGTCGGCCACGACCCACGCCATCCGCTCGTCGTCCTCGGGCTGGGGGACGTCGAGGACGGCCAGGATGTCTGGGCAAAACGCGCGCTCGCCGGGATAGAGGACGTTGAGTTCCTCGGCCAGATAGATGCGGCGGCCGATCGCATCGAAGTGCCGGCGGAGCCGTTCGGTCGCGCGCCGCTTGGCGAGGTTGTGGGGCTGGCCGTTCCCGTCGTTCCATCGCGGATCCGAGAACGCTACGACGACCTCGTCGATGAACCGCTCGCGAGCCTGGGGTGTCATGGCGCGCCAAGCCTCCGCCGATGGGGTCACGGGCGGTTCAGGCAGGGCGTCCTCGCTCGTCTCGCCCGGAGGTGCCATAACGAACGTATACCACGTCCGTCTTCACCGGGGACGCGTCCTTCGCGGACGTGCGCGGCGTTCCTCGCCGAACGACGTTATCGCCTCCCGCCGCCCCCGCGACGGCCGCCGCGGCGACCGCCTCCGCCTCCGCCCCCCTTCCCCGCCGGCTTCTTTTGCGGCGGCGGCGCGGGCGGCGGCTCCTTCGTATACGCGACCAGCACGGCCCGCCCGCCCCGATATTCGGGCGTGATCCGCGTATACCCGTTCTGCTTGCCAAACCCCTCCATGTCGCCCCTGTGCTCGCCCATCCATTCGCTGAAGCGCTTCCAGAGGTCGCGCGCCTCCTCCTCGGGCAGCGCGACGCCGTCCACGAATGCGGCGAGGTTACCGGGCTCTGTCGTCATTGGATTCCGTACTCCTTGAGGCGCCTGTAAAATGTGCGGCGAGGCAAACCCACGAGGCGCGCGGCCTTCACGCGGTTCCAGTTCGAGGCCTGGAGCGCCGAGAGGATACGCTCGCGCTCGTCGGCCTTGTGCGCCTCGAGCGAGGAGAGCTTGCGCGAGGGCTCGGTCGAGGCGCTGCGCGGGCCTTCACGGAGGCTCTCCGGCGGAGGAGGCGGGCGCGGGGCGAGGCGCGCCTCCGGGAGCTCGAAGTCCTCGGGCTCGAGCTCCGCTTGATCGGAGAGGACCCACGCATTCAAGAGGACGTTCTCGAGCTGGCGCACGTTGCCCGGCCAGCCATGCCCCATCAGCCGACGAAGCGCGGCACGCGAGACGCTCCGGCGCTCCCGGCCATAACGTGCCGCGAAGATGCCGAGGAAATGGTCGATCAAGATCGGGATGTCCTCGATGCGCTCGCGCAAAGGCGGGACGCGGACTTCGACGACGTGCAAGCGGTAGAGGAGGTCCTCGCGGAACGTGCCGGCCGCCGTCATCGCCACGAGATCCCGGTGCGTCGCGGCGATGACGCGCGTGTTGACGGGCTCCTCGCGCGCGCCGCCGACCGGGCGGACGACCTTTTCTTGCAAGACGCGGAGGAGGCCGGCCTGCATCTTCGGCGGCATTTCGCCGATCTCGTCGAGCAGGATCGTGCCGCCCTCGGCCTCGCGGAAGAGGCCGCGGCGATCCCGGTCGGCGCCCGTGAAGGCGCCTCGCATGTGGCCGAAGAGCTCGCTCTCGAGGAGGTGCTCGGGAATGGCGCCGACGTTGATGCCCACGAAAGGCTTCTTGGCGCGCGGGCCGGCATTGTGGATGGCCCGCGCGACGACTTCCTTGCCCGTGCCGCTCTCGCCCACGACGAGGACGGGGATGTCCGTGTCCTTCACACGGTCGATGAGCGCGTAGACGCGGCGCATGGCCTCGCTGCGGCCGACGAGGCCCTCGTAGCCGAAATGGCCCTTGATGACCGCGCGCGCCGAGCGGAGGTCGCGCTTCGTGGCCTTGAGCTCCTCAGTGCGCTGGCCGAGCAGCTCTTCGAGCTCGGCGCGGGCCCCTTCGAGCTCGTGGTTCGCCCGCTCGAGCTCCGCGCTCTTCTTTTCGAGCTCGCGCGCGCGCCGCGCGTTCTCGCCGACGAGGCGCGCCGTCTCGATGGCGATCGCCACCTGATCGGCGAGCGCGACGAGCGTGGGGAGCTCGTCCGTGAAGCCCATCGCAGGGCGGAGGCGCGTCTCCAGGTAGAGCGCGCCGATGACCTCGCCGCCCCGCGCGCGGATGGGGACGCACGCGATCGACTGGAGCATGAGCTGGTGGACCGAGACATACCCGGCCATGCGGGCGTCCTCGCGCGCGCTCACCGTGACGATGGGCTCGCCGACGTGGACGACACGCTCGGCGATCGACTGCGAGAAGCGCGCGTGTGCGTCGTCGCCCTCGCGGCCGCGGAAGGCGTGGACCGAGAGCGCGAAGGGCAAGGGCGCCGAAGGATCGGCCTCGTCGCGCGGCGGCTGCGTGCTCTTCAGGATGACGAAGCCACGCTCGGCGCCGAGCAGGGCGATCGCGTGATCGGTGACCTTCTCGAGCAGGCGCGCGAGGTCGACTTCGCCGGCGATGGCGCGGTTGATCTCCAGGATGCGCGCGAGGCGCTCTTCCGTGGGGGCCTTGCGGATCGCCGCGAGGGTGCTCGAAGGCGAGGCGTTCGGCGACGCGGCCGTCGTGGCCTGCTGCTGCGGCGTGTGCACGGAGGGCATGCAGAGCGCGCGCAAGGCGCGGCGGCGCGGGTCGTCCCAGAAGACCTCGCGCAAGTCACGCGGCAAGACGGAGGCGATCTCCTCGAGGACGGCGAGCGCGGCCTCTCGATCGCGGCGCGCGAGCATGGGCTTGCCGCCGTCCTCGTGCAGGGCGGCGCGTGCTTCGAGGGCGCGGGCGATGAAGTCCTTCTGGCCCGAGGCGCGCGCCGCTTCGAGCGCCTCCTCGCAATGCGCCGCGGCCTGTCGTTCGTCGCCGCGGAGCGTGGCCACGCGGCCACGCGCGAGCGAGAGGAGCGGGCGATGCGCCGAGCCGCCCCCGAGGGCCGCGGAAGCACGATCGATTTCGGCTTCGAGCTCGCTCACGTCATCGCCGGGGGTCACGGGCGCGACGAGGACACGTTCGAGCCGCGCTTCGGCCGCGTCGACGCCCCGGCCGAGGCTCTCCCAGCTCTCGGCGCACGCGCGGCAGAGGTGCTCGGCCGCGGCGGGATCGCCGGAGCGCGCAGCGTGCTCGGCTTCGAGCGAGAGGAGCTGCGCGCGCTGGCTCGGGCCGAGCTCGGTGCGCTGGAGCGCGAGCTGGTCGATGGAGACGCGCGCCCGCGCGAGCCGGCCGAGGTAGAGCTCGAGGTTCGCGAGGTTCAGGAGCGCCTGGCGAAGCGTGGGGACGCGGCCCGAGCGGTGGCCCATGTCGACCGCCGCTTCGAGGTGCATGAGCGCGGCCGCGAGGTCGCCCTGCGCCTTGGCGATGCCCGCGAGGTTCAAGCGCGTCGTGGCCACGCTGCCCGCGTCGCCAGCTTGTTCCGCCGCGGAGAGGGCTTCTTCGTAGGCGGCCTTGGCGGGGTCGAGCTGGTCGTCGCGCTGGAGCGCGAAGGCGAGCGAGCCGAGCGCGACGGAGAGGATCCGCGGCTCGCCGCCCACCCCACGCGCGAGGCGGACGGCGCGCGTGAGCGTGCGCTTGGCGTCCTCGTGCCGCGCGGAGAAGCTCTGCGCGAGGCCGGAGACGGCGAGCGCATCCGCGGCGATCGCGAGCATGGCGAGCGCGCGGCGGCCTTCCGCGCGTGGCAGCGGCGCGGCGTCGTCCGCGGCGGCCGAGAGGCCCGTGCGTTCGGCCGCGGCGCCGGCCTGGATCTCGGCGCCCGCATAGTCGCCGGCGCGGAGGAGCGCGCGCGAGGCGTGGAGGCAATACGAGGCGGCGATCTCGGCGTCGGCCGCGAGGGCCTCGTCGTGCACGCGTTCGAGCTCGGCGATCGCGCGCATGGCGTCGCCGCGGCTCGTGAAGAGGCGCGCGCGGGCGATCGCGACGGCGGGCGAAGGGTCGTCTTCGAGGCGCGCGAGCACCTCGGCGGCCTCGTCGACGTGGCCCCGATCGAGCAGCTTCATCGCGCGCTCACGATCGGTGCCGCGCTCGTCCTCCTCGGCGAGGAGGCGATCGACGTCGGCGGGGCTCGCGACGGGGGCGCGCGCGATCGCCTCGACGATCGCGCGGATCTTGCCGGGCAAATGGCCCGCGCGACGCGCGACGTGATCCGCGACGACGTCGCCGAGCGAGGGGATCGCCGAGCGCACGAGGTCACGCGCGCGCGACTCGTCGAGCGGCGGGACGGCGAAGAGCTCGAGCGTCGGGCCCGGCAGGTTCGGCAGGCGCTCGGGGTCGAAGGTGACGACGACGCGGGCGCCAGCCTCGCGCAGCGCGGCGAGGCGCGTGAGGTCGGGCTTGGCGAGGCGATCGGCGTCATCCACGAGGACGATCGCGCCCTGCGTGTCTCCCGCTCCCGCGAGTTCGAGGTCCATCGCGTGCCCCGGGTCGGGCGCGACACCGGCCTCGACCCAGGCGACGGCGCGTCCCTTCACGCCGAGCCACCACGCGACGCGTCGAAGGAGCGTGCTCTTGCCCGCGCCCGCGAGGCCCGTGACCACGATGCCGCCGCCCGAGCGCAGCGATTCGATCTGCGCGTCGAGCGCGGCGGCGTGCTCGTCGAGGCCGACGATCGGCCAGACGAGCGCGTCACGCGAGGCGAACGCCTCGGGCATCGGCAAGGAGGCGGCGCGGCGGATGGCGCTCGCGAGCTCGTCCGCGCTCGGGAAGCGGCTCGTCGGATCGACCGCCGTGGCGCGACGCTCGATCTCTTCGAGCGCCGATACGACGGCCGGATCGAGGGCGAGCCCGACCGCGACGAGGGCCTCGCGCAGCGTGACGCCGAGCGCGTAGATCTCGGCGCGCACGCCGAGCGGCGCGCCCGAGAGCAGCTCCGGGGCGGCGTACCGCGGCGTCAGGCCCGACGGACGTTCGCCGCCTTCGCGGAAGTTCGCCGCGAGCCCGAGGTCGACGAGCGTCGCCTTACCGCCCGGCCCGACGATGATGTTCGCAGGCTTCAGATCGCCGTGCAGCAAGAGCGCGCGGTGCAGCCGCGTGAGCTGATCGGCGGCCTGCGCGATCGCGGCGAGGATCTCCAGCGGCTCATCGGGTTCGGCGAACCGCGCGGCCAGGCTCTTGCCGACGACGAGCTCGCGCACGAGGTACGCGCGGCGGCTGTTCGGCAGGCGTCCGAAGCCGAGGATGCGCGGCACGCCGAGGCCTTCGAGGCCGGAGAGCGCCACGGCTTCGCGGACGAGGGCGAGCATTTCCGCCTCGTTCGCGCCCTCGGCGAGGACCTTCACGGCGACGGTCGCGCCGGTGATGCGGTCTTTCGCGGACCAGACCTCTCCACCGCCGCCCTTTCCAAGGGGGGCGATAGGCTCGTATCGGGGCGGGAGCTGCAACGTTCCCTGGGCTCCTCTTCCTTAGAGGATGTAGTCGATGCTGGCGCCGAAGTACACGCCCGAGCTAATGGCGAAGCCCACGTCGGCGCGCGCCTGGAGCATCTTCATGGGCTTGTAGCGGAAGCTCACCTGCGGAAGGGCGATCCACGGGAAAATGAACGGCTTCGAGCCGCCGCTCGCCCAGCTCGGCTCGGCGTAGTCGCCGAAGTGGCCGTTGTCGTTGGCGCAGTAGATGCCGTCCGGTTCGCCTCGGGCCGTGCAGTCGCCCCACTGCGACGGGGCCGCGGGATCGTTCCCCGTGTTCGGGTAGACCTGCCGCCGATAGAGATCACCGATGACGCCGCCGATGCCCACGCCGCCGCCGAAGAGGAGCGAGAAGCGGCTGCGGCTGTCGAGCGGCACTTCGTAGAGGATCTCGACCTTGCCGAAAATCACGGCGAGATCACTCTGCACGCGCTCGTACGCCGTGTTCGGCTGGCCCTTGCCTTTGACGAGCATCTCGGCGCTCGAGTAGTCGGCGTACGAGAGCGAGAAGATGTATTCGAGCCTGTCGCGCCGCGTGCCGAACTCGAGGCCCCCCATCGGCACGCCCACCGTCGCGCCGCCGTCGAGGAAGATGTTCAAGATCCCCTTCGGGACGATGGCGTGGCGGTAGCGGAGGCCGATGTAGCGGTACGCCTTCGTGGGATCCTCTTTCGTGTCCCAGATCCCGGTGTCGCCGCTCTCCGCCGTTTTCTTCTCCTTCTCGCCCGGCATCTTGTCGCCGGCCGCCGCCTCCTCCTTGTCGTTCGCCTTTCCGGCCAGCGTATCTTCGGCGTCCTTGTCGAACCCGTCCTCGGAGGGCTGCGCATACGCAGTGCCGGTCACGAAGAGGGACGCGCCAAGGGTCAGGAGGGCGAAGCGTGCAAGCAGGGCCTTCTGGAACATGGGACGCTCTTTCGTCGGTGTGTTCGAAGAAGAAGAAGGACGCGGAGACAGTACACGAGCCCGCCCGTCTTGAAAGCCCCCGCGACGCCCAAACCCACCAAGAGGCCCGAGGAGTGATCCGCCCCACCTGAAGGTGTGCACGTGCCACCCATTTCGGGGTCCGCGTCGCACGAGCTCCCGGTTTTCCGGGGAAACGAAGGCGCGCGCGGGTCCCGAATGCCCGGGAAGTGCTCGGCGCGTTGCATGCTCGGCACATTCTTGTAGGTAATCGGAGGGTACCGATGATCCTGCACCAACTCCGGGTCGAACAAGCGATCGATCGCGACGCGCGCGGGCGTTTCGTGAAGGAGCTGTGCATCGTGCGGGGCGGCGGAGCCGAGGAGGGGATTCCGCTGGCGATGGTACGAAAGCGCTCGGCGGAGCTCGGCGGGACGCGGGGGAGCGTGCTGCTCATTCACGGCTACGGGCAAAATCGGTACGCCTGGCATCTGCCCGCCCGGAGCCTCTCGAATTTCCTGGCCCGCGAGGGTTTCGACGTCTTCAACCTGGACCTGCGCGGTCACGGCCGTTCCCGACATCTCGGCGCGCGGCGGCCGACCGACGTGAGCGAGTTCGTGAAGCAAGACGTGCCCTGGGCGCTCGAGGAGGTGCAGCGCCTCGCCGGTCCACGGCCGGTCTTCCTCGTGGGGCACTCGCTCGGCGGGCTCGTCAGTTACGCGGCGGCGCCGCTCGCCCACGGCGCGGTGGCGGGCGTCGTGACCCTCGGCAGCCCGTACCATTTCACGCGCGGCTCGCTACCGCTCACGCTGGCGGGGCACGTGCTGCTCGCCGTGGACCGGCGCATGTCGTTCGGGCACGGCGCGCTCGGGCTCCGCGCCATCGGCGAGGTCGTCAGGCTGTCGCGCGTGCTCGTGGAGAGCCCCATTTTCCCGCTGCCGATCCGAGGTTTCCGGCCCGGATCGATGGAGCCGGTGGTGCTCTCGCAGCACATGTCGCTGGCGATGGATAGCGGCAGCATCACGGTGCTCCGGAACATGTTCCTCGCGGCGGCGGAGGCGCGGCAGAGCGGGCACCGGCTGGGCGGTTTGTCCGGGTTCGTCGAGGGTTTCGAGGCGATGGACGTGCCGCTGCTCGTGGTCGCAGGCGAGAGCGACGACCTCGCGCCGCCGGCGTCGGTGGAGCCCGCGTATCGATCGAGCCGCTCGGGGGACAAGACGTACCGCGTATTCCCGCAAGGGCACATCGATCTGATCATGGGCAGCCGCTCGACGCACACGGTCTGGCCGCTGCTCTCGCGGTGGCTCGGCGCGCGCACCGCCCATTGAAGAATTACGGGCATGGGAAAACGCGCGGGGGCTCGGCACGGCCTTTCGCGCCGAGCTCCCGCGCGCAAAGATTGCATTCACCAGTTGACGGTGATCGCCAGCGGATCGGTGGAGGACGGAGGCGCCGACTCCGGCGCGGGCTCCTCGGGCTGGCGGAGGACGACGCGGATCGGGCGCGGCGGCGGCGGCGTCGATTGCGTCTTGCGCCCGAGGGCCACGGCCACCGTGATGTCGGTGACGGGCATGATGACCTCGGCCCACGGGACGTAGCCCGGCGAAATGGCGCGCAAGACCCGCCAGCGCAGCTCGCACGGAATGCGCCCGCGATGCGGCCCGATCGAGATCAGCGCGTCGTCGAGGTAAATGCGCGCATCCGGAGGCGTGACCTGGACGCAAAGCAGGACCGTGGAATCGGGCGACGCGTCGGCCGAGCGCTGGGTCGTGGGCTGGGTCGACGGCGGATCGTCGTCGGATTCAGGAACGCCCGGTACGCAGCGATTGGCGACGCCGTTCGAGTGCATTCGCTCCCCTCCCGAGCACACGCGCGGGAAAAATCCGGCGCGAATGGCTCTGCAGGACTCTGACAAACGTAACCGGAAACGCAAATCGAACCAACGCTTTATGGGAGGACGGGGGACGGGAGGCCGCCCACGCTGAACGCCGGAGCTCGCGCGGGTCTGCTACGCTCGGGCCATGTCCATCAAGGATCGAATCGTCTCCGAGGGGATGAAGTTCGCGGCGAGCCCGCAGGTCGCGAAGCTCATGCAGGACGAGCGCTTCATGAAGCTCGTGATGACGGCGATGAGCATGCCCGGGCGGGTGTCGACGTTCACGACGGAGCAGAAAGAAGCGTTCGCGAAGTCGATGGGCCTCGCGACCTCGGACGAGGTGCGCGATCTCCGGCGCATCGTCTCGTCGCTCGAGCAGAGCGTGTCGCGCCTGCGCGCGAAGCTCGAAAAGGATGCTTCGTAGCCGCTGCTAAGGCGCGGGTTCCGTTTGACGCACGGTGCGGAGGAGCGGCGCTTCCTGGGCAGGCTCCTCGCTCACGCTCTGCTCCTTCGCCTTCTCCTCGATGCCGGCGAGGCGCCCACGCGCATCCTGGAGCTTCTGCTTCTCGTCGGGCCGCAAGGTCCCGGGCCGCTGCGCCTCGACCTGCTCGGTGAAGTCGAGCCAGCGCTCGGCGCCGTCGTGGTCCCCGAGCATGATCAGGGAAAGCCCCAGATACAGCCCGTAACTCACCTGCTTGCGCGGCGAGAGGTCGGCGACTTCGTCCTCGTGATCGCCGAGCTTCTCGGCCGCTTCGAGGTAACGGCCGTCCTGGTATGCGCGCTGGGCGCTGCCGATGTATCCGCCGCAGCCCGCGGAAAACAGCAGGAAGAGGGACGAACCAAGGAGCGCGCCGAGGCGTCGCATGGACGATCTATAACCTGGAAAAGACCAGGTCCCAATGGGGAGATCCTCGAAAAATGCCGCGAAATGGGTTTTGCGTAGCGCGAAGGGAGCTGCGCAGCGACGGGTTTTCGCGATGTTTCGCGTGTATTCGAGCGTGGCGCGGGGCGCACGCCGCACCGCGGCAAAATGAAAAAGGCTCCCCGCTCGGTGGGAGCGGGGAGCCTCTGGGACGCGCTCGGAAGACGGGCTACTTGGTATCGCCGCGGGCGTAGATGCTCGCGACGTAGTCGAGGACGTCGCGCGCGGAGACCTCGTTGTAGCCGAAGTATTTGATCATCCGCGTCTTGATGATGTCGATCTTCTCCTGGGTCTCCTTGTCGATGACGCTGGAGACGAGGGTCTGGAGCTTGATCGCGTCCTTCTGATCCTCGAACAGCTTGAGCTCGAGCGCGCGGCGCAGGCGGTCGTTCGTGTGCCACTCGAACTTCTTGCCGTCGACCGCGAGCGCGCCGATGTAATTCATGATCTCGCGGCGGAAGTCGTCCTTCCTGTTCTCGGGGATGTCGATCTTCTCCTCGATCGAGCGCATGAGCCGCTCGTCCGGCTCGACGTCCTCGCGGGTGAAGCGATCCTTGACCTTCTCCTTCAAGGTGTAGGCCTTGATCGAGTCGATGTAGTTCGCCGCGAGCTTCTGGATCGCGTCCTCGTCGGCGCTGATGGCGCGCTGGACCTCGTTCTTGACGATCTCCTCGTACTCGCGCTTCACCATGCCGATGCACTCGCCGTAGCGCTTGCGCTGCTCGTCGCTCGAGATGAGCGAGTGGTGGCGCAGGCCCTTCTCGAGCTCGGAGAGCACCATGAAGGGGTTGATCGTGCCCTCGCCGATGTCGTTCACGAGCGCGTTCGAGATCTTGTCCTGCACGTAGCGCGGGCTGATGCCCTCCATGCCCTCGCGCGGCGCCTCCTTGCGCAGCTCCTTCACGGTGTCCTGCGTGTAGCCCGGCAGGACCTTGCCGTCGTAGAGCTTCATCTTCTGCACGAGCGAGAGGTTGTGCTTCTTCGGATCCTCGAGCCGCGTGAGCACGGCCCACATCGCCGCCACCTCGAGCGTGTGCGGGGCGATGTGCTTGCCGCGGATCTTGTCGCGGTTGAAGTCCTTCTCGTAGATGCGGATCTCCTCCGACACCTTCGTGATGTACGGGATGTCGATCTTGATCGTGCGGTCGCGCAGAGCCTCCATGAACTCGTTCGAGAGGAGCTTCTTGTACTCGGCCTCGTTCGTGTGGCCGAGGATGACCTCGTCGATGTCCGTCTGCGCGAACTTCTTCGGCTTGATCTTGTGCTCCTGCGACGCGCCGAGCAGGTCGTAGAGGAACGCGACGTCGAGCTTGAGCACCTCGATGAACTCGACGACGCCGCGGTTCGAGATGTTGAACTCGCCGTCGAAGTTGAACGCGCGCGGATCCGAGTCCGAGCCGTACTCGGCGATCTTGCGGTAGTTGATGTCGCCCGTGAGCTCGGTCGAGTCCTGGTTCTTCTCGTCCTTCGGCTGGAAGGTGCCGATGCCGATGCGGTCCTTCTCGCTGAGCACGAGGCGACGCACGCGGATGTGCTGCATGACCTTGCCCCAGTCGCCGCCGTAACGCTCCATCAGCTTGTTGAAGATGAAGCGGCAGGCCGGATCGAGATCACCGTCGACGCGCACGTTGAACGTGGGGTTCGAGAGCTCGAGCTCCTTGACCGCACGCTCACGCCACGAGGGCGGGATGAGGCGCAAGGGCTCCTCGTGCATCGGGCACTTGAAGCGGCCGCTCTCGGGACCCGCCATGCCGACGCCGTCGAGGTTGACCCAGTCGAACGTGTAGAGCGCTCCGTCCGGGGACATCGAGTAGTGCTCGATGCCCTTCTTCATGAGCCGCGCGATCGTCGACTTCGATGAACCGACAGGGCCGTGGAGCAAGATGACGCGCTTCTCGGGGCCATACCCTTCCGCCGCCGCCTTGAGCACGTGCACGAGGCGCATGAGCGGGATGTCGAGGCCGTAGATGGCGTCCGTTCCGCCGTTCAGCTCGTCCTTGAAGAAGTTGTACCGGACGAGCTTCTTCTTGTTGTCGGTGTACTCCTCGGTGCCGTACCGAATGATCATGTCGTACGCACGCTGGAACGCGTTGCGCGTGACTTGCGGCTGCTTGCGAATGAGCGCCAGGTACTCCTCGAAGCTCCCTTCCCAAGACAGGTCCCGATACAGGGCGTAGTCCTGCATCGCAGCGATCTTGCCCACCAGACTTTGCGCGTCGCCCATGTGGATACCTTACAACACGGATCACGGTGACGCGAACGCGGCCGCGCCGTTCAGAAAGGCTTTCCAGGAGGCCTTTTCCTGACCCTGCTCGGTGAAGAGCCCGAGCGAGCATGCATAAGCCGCGTAGGGTCCGTCCGCAGGCTCGCCCAGGACGGCCACGCGCTCTCCGCACCGGACGGGACCGAGGTCGTGCAGCGCTTCGACGTTCACGAACACGAAGCGATCCCGCCTGGGCGCGAGCGCGCCGAAGAACGTCTCGAGAAAGAACGCCTGCTTGTCCTCCGATCCTCCGACGACGGACGAGCTCGGATACCCCACGGATTCGAGCACCACGGGCTTGTCCGCGGCACGCGCGAGGATCGTGTCCGCATGCGCGGAGATGTCGCTCGCAGGCCCCGCCTCGGCGCCGCCGAGGCCAGGGAGGTACGAAGCGACCGCGACGTCGCTCGCGTCGAGCAGCGGCAAGAACGAGGGATCCGGAGCAGACACGCCCTCGAACGAGAAGCCCACGCCGGCGCGGACGTCCGCTGCGGCGAGCGGATGCGCGCGGACGTAGTCGAGCACGTCGCTCGCGAAGAGCTCGAAGGCCGCACGCTCGTCGGGGCGAGCCGCGAGGCGGACGTCGACGTCGCGGCCGAGGACGACGAACCGCGCCGAGGGGCCGAGCGCAGAGAACGCCGCGTCGATCGAGGCGTGCGCGAAGGAGAGGACCTCGGGCGCGTTCCACGGCATGTCCGCGAGCTCGGGCGGGAGGTGCAGGGCGGCGCGATCGATGACGACGAGCGAGAAGCCGAGGACGACGCCGCGGCTGCTGAAGAAGGCGGCTTCGTCGGCGAGCGCCTGGATGCCCTGTTCCGTGGCGAGCTCCATCGGCGTGCGCCTGACCATCGTGGCCCGCGCGCCGAGCGCGAGCGCGCCGAGGCGCGCCGTGATCACGTCGGCGGGCTTCGGCGGTCCGTCGCCCACGGGTGTCGGCGTGAGGCCGATCCAGACGGGCGCAGAGGGTGCATCGGGCGCGTCGGGATCACCGGCGTCGCCGTCAGGGAAAGCGTCGGCCGAGCCGCCGTCGGAGGAGGGACCAGCGTCGCCGGGATCGCCCGGCAAACCGATGATCACAGGGTAGCCGCTGTCGTCACACGCGAGCGGCGCGAGGGCGACGGCGAGGGGCACGCCGACAAGGAAGAGCCCACGAAGCAAAGCGCGCACGAAGAGGAGCGTAACGAATTCTTCGCGTGGTGGCTCGCGCGCGCGGGCTCGCGAGGCGTGCGCTACGGAGGCCCGCCGTAACGCGGCGGTGCAGGCATGCTCGCCCCGGACGGCAGTCGCCCGGACCACTCCACGACACCAGGCGTGGCGTGCGCAGGCGCCCAGGCCATACCGCCCTTCTCGAGCACGCCCGGCCACGAGTCGACGTACTGCGGAGGCTCGGAGGGGCCGGAGGCGTCGATCCAGAGCGCGTGTCCCGTGCCGGGCCTGCGCACGTCGACGTGGACGAACTTGCTGTTCGGATAGAAGCCGCAGCCGACGTCGTCGAGGGTGCGACAGAGCTGAAAGACCGTGGCGTTCGGGATGCCGTGGACCTGGATGTCCGCGGCGCGCGCGGCCGCGTGCATGCTGTGGTGGCTCGTGCCCGCGACCTTCGCGCCGGGGCGATAGCCGCTGTAGATGTAGATCGGCCGCCACGGGAACGAGTCGGCGATGCGCTGCAGCGCCCAGAGCAGGCGCGGGTGCACGAGGCGCACGTCGGAGATCCACTCACCTTTGCGCGCGGCCTCGGGATCGGGCTCGTCGGGGAGGAGATCCGCGGGGCGCGCGACGTCGGCCGGGCGCATCATGAGCGAGAGGCGATCGAGCGCCTCGGGCGCGACGGATCCATCGCAACGCACGAGCGGGAAGACGTCGCGCTCGCCGGGACCGCGGACGAAGGTCACGGGGCGACGACGGCATCGCCAGTCGCGGACGGGCTTCGGCGGCGGGGCCCAGAGCGAGTCGAAGCCGTTCGAAGCGAAGCTCGGTCCGGTCGACGCGAGGAACGCCGGCGCGCGCGCGGGATCGAGGCCGTTCCACGACCAGGACGGCAGGACGTCGGGCTCGATGCGAAGGAGCTCCGCGCCCTCGGAGGCCGCGCGGAAGAACGGGAGCGCCGCGGACTCGGCGTCGAGGAGACGAACGCGGCTCGTTGCGAACGCGTGGAGGTCGTCGTGCTCGTCGTGGGGTTCGTCCGCGTCGCCTTCGGCGTGCGCGGGGCGCCACGCGAGTTGCAACCACGGCTCGTTCCGCCACTGGCCGAAGGGCCCCCAGATGTAGCGGCGCAGCGGGCCGGGGCTCTCGACCTCGGCGTTGAGGTACGAGCGCAGGAGGCCGAGGCGCGGCGCGGACGGGTCGTCGAGCTTGAAGGTGTAGAGCTTGGGCGGCTGATCGAGGAGCGGCCCCGCGTGGACCTGCGTCGCGGCTGCGAGCACGATCGCCGCGACGCCCATCATCGCGAGACGCGATCCCTTTTGATCCGAACGAACCACGAGCTTCGTCATCCCAAGAGCCGACTCCCTCGTTTTGCCACAACCCACGAGGAGGCGTCAGCAATTCCCGCGCTCAAGCCGAAGAGGCGCGGCGCAGGCGATCGTGGACGGCAGCCCACGCAGAGCCTGCCGGAGGTGCTTCGACCACGACGCTTTCGCAGCCAGCGTCGTCGAGCCGATGGAGCGCCGCATAAAGCGCGGCCGCGTAACCTTCGGGGTCCGCGGGCAAGATCTCGACGGGAGGATCGAGCGCGGCGCCGGGCGCACGTAGCGCGGCTCCCGTGACGAGGCCCGCCGCGCGGCGCTTTGCGATCTCGGCGTGCGCCTCGTCGGCAGGCACGATGATGAGCGTGGCGCGAGGCGCATAGTGCCGCGCGGAGGTGCCCGGCGAAGGCGCGCGTTCGTCGAGCGAGACCGTGATCGCCCCGGGATCGACGACGTCGACGTGGCGGCAGAGTTCATCGAGGGAGATGGCGCCCGGGCGCAAAAGAACCGCAGGACTGCGCGAGACGTCGACGATCGTGGACTCGATGCCATGCCGACAAGGGCCGCCGTCGAGCACGAGCGGGATGCGCCCGCCGAGCGATTTCAGGACGTGCTCGGCGGTCGTCGGCGAGAGCGAGGTCGTGCGGTTCGCGCTCGGCGCCGCGATGGGCAAACGGCACGCTTCGAGGAGCGCGCGCGCGACGGGAGCGGCAGGCACGCGGATCGCGACGGTGGGTCCGCCGGCCGCGACCTCGTCGACGACGGCGCCCGGCCTGCGCGTGACGACGAGCGTGAGCGGGCCCGGCCAGAAGAGCTCGGCGAGGCGCTCGGCGACGGGCGGAAAGTCGAGCGCGAGCGCGCGCGCCTCGGCGATGCCGGCGACGTGCACGATGAGCGGGTTCGTCGCGGGACGACCCTTCGCTTCGAAGATGCGACGCACGGCGGAAGCGTCATCGGCGCGCGCGCCGAGGCCGTAGACGGTCTCGGTCGGGAAGGCGACGAGGCGCTTGCCGCGGAGGAGCGCGGCCGCGCGCGCGACGGCCGGTGGGTCGAAGGGCAGGAGCTCGGTGCGGATCACGGGCGCGGCGATCATGGAGCAAGGCGAGCCGCTTCGCACGCGGCGCGCGGGTTCTTCAAGGCGCGGCGCGGAGGTAACGTGGCTCGAACGGCGCGAGCGCCGCGAGGGTCACGAGCGTGACCTGCTCGGCCACGACACTCGTGCCTGCCTGGCAGTCGGGAGGGATCGTCACGACGAACCCGCGCTCGAGCGCGTCCTTCGCGGTGGCGAACATGCCGATCTCGGTCGAGCAGCCCGTGAGGATGATCTGATCGGCGTGGAGCTCGTCGAGCAGCGGCCCGAAGGAGCTGCCCGTGAACGCGCTGTACGTCCGCTTGTGCACGACGTGATCGCCCGGCGAAGGCGCGATGTCGGGCCACACCTCGGCGCCCGTGGTGCCGGCGACGGCGTGGCGCGGCCAGTCGCGGAAGTCTTCGTCGTCGGGCTCGTGCGCATCGCACACGTAGATCACGGGGACGTTTTTCTCGCGCGCCCACGTGATGCGCTCCTTCACCGCGGGGACCACGTCACGCGCGCGCGGGACTTCGAGCGGGCGGCCAGGCGTGAGGTAGTCGTTGATCATGTCGAGCACCACGAGCACGGGGCGCCTCGGGCCGCGTGGCCTTGGGCGGGTCGCGAGGAGGCGCTCGCGCAAGCGCTTCGGCGGCTCCACGGGCGGCGCGGCGTGCGCGAGGAGCGCGAGGTCTTCATGAAGCGCGGCGAGGTCGGCCGTGTCCTCGGGCGAAGCAGCGGCGAGCGACGCGAGGGCCCTTTGGGGCGTGCCCGCGAGCGTGAGTTCGAGGAGCCGTTCTCTGCCGAGCCGATCCACCATGGAACGCGCTTTTTTTTCGTAGCACGTCCGTGCGGACGAACCCACGACGGAGGCGCGCGCGGATGCCAGTTCCTTTGGTCGGGCCGGGGAGCCGCCGCGGTCAGGGCGCGGGCGTACCACCCTCGGGGGTGCCCTGCGCGGGCACGGGCAGAGCTTCTGCGCCCACGGCGATCGTCGCCTGCGTCACCTCGCCCGACTTGACCTCGATCGGGACGCGGGCGAGCGCGCGCAGCCCTTCTCCGCGGAGATCGAGCTCGTACGCGCCCGGGGGCGCCTCGGCGGCGACGCTGGCATCCTCGACGAAAGGTCCGATCCGGAGGAAGGGGACGAGCGTATCCCGCGGGGACAGGAGCTCTACGTGCACGTCCGCGGGCGGAGGAATCGGCTTGCCTGCTTCATCCACGAAACGAAGCTCGATCGCGCCCGGGACGCGCCCCTCGCGGACGAGGGCGAGCTCGGTGACCACGCCGAGGGTGTCGCCGCGCGGGGCCACCATGAAGAGACGCTCATAGCGCGCCGAGCCGCCGGGCGGCAGCGTGACGTTCCGGCCGAAGCGGAGGCTCACCGTCCGCGCGGCGCCTTCGATCTCGAGCGTGGGTCGATCGTCGGCAGGCGCGATCGCATACGCCACGTAGTGACCGAGCGCAGCCACGAACGGGGCTTGGGCCACGGCGGCCGTGGGAGGCGGCGGCGCTTTGGCGGCCGCGGGCACGGGCTCCGCCACGCCCCACTGGACGACGTCGCCGAGGCTCGGGATCACCACGGGCTCGTCGGCCTTCGAGGCAATCAGGGTCGACACGAGGATCACGCGCGCGCCCGGGACGAGCATGTACCGCGTGGCGATCGTCACGCGCGGATCGCCCTCGGCATGGCCACGCGCGAGCACCTGCGCCGATCCGTCGCGCCCTTGCGAGAGGCTCATCGTCACGCCGGTCAGGCAGCCGAGCGGCGCGCCGAGGCATGTCGTGACACGTCCGAGCGCGTCCTCGCGGACCTCGACGTCGCCGGCGTCCACGAGCGCGCCGTCCGAGGCGCTGATCACCGCCGCGATCGCGCCGTTGTCGAGGAGGACGTCACCCGCTTTCGCCTCGACGAGCTTGCCCACGAACAGCCTCGGATTCGTTTCGACCCGCGCGAGGGTGACCGGGGCGGGTGCCTCCGGCTCCGGCGCGCAGACCCCGGCCTTGCCCTCGGTGCCGCGGCGAAAGCGGCACATCGCGGCGATGCGCGCGCCTTCGCCGCCGAACATGACGACGCCGCCGCTCTGGATGGGCTCGACGCAGGCGGCGAGGCCCGTCGCGAGGCCGAGGAGGAGGGTTCCGAGCGCGAGGCGTTTCGTGGGGGAGCCGGGCGGCATGATGAGCCTCCGACGCGCGAACGCGCCGGATCTTGGGACGTCACTCGTCGTCGACCATCTCGGGGTAGTCGCCGGGCGCGAGGTTGTCGAAGCGCGTGTACGATGACGCGAACCGCACGAGCACCTTGCCCGTGGGACCGTTCCTCTGCTTCGCGATGATGATCTCGGCGATGCCCTTCGCGTTCGTGGTCTCCGGGTTGTAGTACTCGTCGCGATAGATGAACATGATCGTGTCCGCGTCCTGCTCGATGGCGCCGGACTCGCGCAGATCGCTGAGCTGAGGACGCTTGCCGTTGTCCTTGTTCGTGCGGGTCTCGACGGAGCGGTTGAGCTGCGAGAGCGCGATCACGGGGACACGAACCTCCTTGGCGAGCTGCTTCAAGCCTCGGGAGATCTCGCTGATCTCCTGCTCGCGGCTGGTCACGCCGTCGCGGCCCTTCATGAGCTGGAGGTAGTCGATGATGACGAGCCCCACGCGCCTGTCGGGCTGGCCCGGCCCCGCCGAGCGGTTGTATTCGGCCTGGATGCGGCGGACCTTGGCGCGGAGCTCGAGGAGCGTGATCGCGGGCGTGTCGTCGACCCAGATCGGGAGCGTCGACAGATACGACGCGCTCTCGGTGAGCCTGCGCCAGTCGTCCGGCTGCAAGAAGCCCTGGCGCAGCTTGCCGAGATCGACGCGGCCCTCGGTGCAGACCATACGACTCGCGAGCTGCTCACGGGGCATTTCGAGCGAGAACACGCAGACGCCGTAGCCGGGCTCCTGCCGATCGTAGCCATGGTCCGGCTCGCCCGGGCCGGCGGCCACCGTGCGCGGCGAGGCGACGTTCACGGCGATGTTGAGGACGAACGACGTCTTGCCCATGCCGGGGCGCGCGGCGACGATCATCAGATCACCGTCGTGGAGGCCCGCGGTCTTCGAATCGAGCCGCTCGTAGCCCGTGGAGATGCCCGTGATGCGATCGCCACGCTCGGCCGCGGCCGTGATCTGCTCGAACGCGGCCTTCAGGACCTGCGCGATCGGCTGCACGCTCGTCGACTGCGCGGTGCGCGCGAGCGCGTAGATCGATTGCTCGGCGTTGTCGATGAACTCCTGCACGGTGCCGACGTCGCCGTACCCCTCGGCCGCGACGCGCTGGCAGGTGGCGATGAGCTGCCGCAGCCGCCACTTTTCGGAGACGACCTTGGCGTGCGCGGCGACGTGCGCGACGGCGGGCGTCGCATCGGCGAGCTGCGCGAGATAACTCGGGCCGCCGATCTGGGCGAGCCACTCGCGATCGCGTAGCCAGGAGGCTATGGAGACGATGTCGATCGGCGTGCCGGAGAGGGCGAGCGCGGTCGCCGCCTCGAAGATGCGCTTGTTCGCGTCACTGTAAAAGTGTTCCGGCTTCAGGATCTCGAGGACTCGATCGAGCGCATCACGCTCGAGGAGCACAGCCGAGAGCACCGCGGCCTCGGCGTCGAGGTCATGCGGGGGAACACGACCCGCGACAGGGGCCGGTTCCATCGGTTGGTTCGAACGTCCACGACGCTGCTGAGCGATCTGCATGGCACTTCTTCACCAGATGGCCCCAATCAATCCCGAAGATATCCACATGGTGAGGCCCCAAATGGGAGACGCCCCGAAGGGCGGGCCCTCCGAGGCGTCGGGATCGACGAGCGATCTACCAGGAAACACCCGCGCGCGGTACCCGGATCGGCAAGACGATCGCGAGGAAACGACGACATCCGCCGACGTGGTGTGTGTGGGTGAGGCACTCTGGGACCTCTCCACGTCGCCGGGTACGTCCCTCGACGATGCCACACAGCTCTCCCTCACGCCGGGCGGCGGCGCGGTGAACGTGGCGCTCACGCTGGCACAGCTCGGCCTGCGCGCAGGGCTCGTGGCGTCGGTGGGAGACGATCCGGTGGGCCACGCGCTCGTGGCACATCTGTCGCGGCGCGGGGTCGATGTGTCCCGCGTGCGCGCCGTGAAGTCGACCCGCACGGGGCTCGTGTTCTTGACCCACGCGCCGCCGCGTGCCGTGGCGTATCGCGCCGTGCTGGAAGAGGCGCTCGCGCTGCGTGACGCCTTGCCGCGCTCCTTCGACGCGAGCGTCGTCCACTTCTCCGGGCTCCTGCCGTCGCGCGCGTGCTTGCTCGCGCTCGAACGAGCGGCGCGGCAGGCGCAACACGAGGGAGCGCTCGTCACGATCGACGCAAACCTCCGGCCTCGGCTCTGGGCCGGCGACGCGCTCGGGCGCGCAGATCCGCGGAGGCTCTTCGCCGAGGCCTCCGTGCTCAAGGTGAGCGAGGACGATCTGCGGCTGCTCGGCGCGGCCGATCCGCGGGATCTCGCGCCCGTGCTCCGGCCCGATGCGATCGTGGTCGCGACGTTCGGCGCGGCGGAGACACGCGCGCTCGGGCCTTTCGGCGAGGTGCGCGCGGGAGGACCGGCGCTCGCGGTGGAGAGCACGTTCGGCGCGGGCGACGCGTTCGTCGCGGGGTTCATCTCGGTGCTCGCGCGCGAGGGGCGGACGGCGCTCCGGGATCGCGCGGCGATCGAGCGCGCGATCCTGCGCGGCAACGAGGTCGCGCGAGCATCTCTCGTGGAGAGATCGTCGGTGGTCAAATGAACGAAGGCCCGGACCGATCGGCTCTTCGCCTTTCGACCCGGGCCAACGCTTGACGCTTACGAGATCAGGACTTCGCGGCGACCGTGACGTCGATCGTCGCGGTGACGTTCGTCGCGAGGCGGATCGGAACCTGGTAGGTGCCGAGCGCCTTGATCGTGTCGAGCTCGATGCGACGACGATCCACCGTGTAGCCCTGCGCCGCGAGCGCCTCTTCGACGTCGCGCGACGTCACCGAGCCGTAGAGCCGATCACCCTCGCCGACGGGCTTCGTGATCGTGATCTTCACGTTCGCGAGCTTCTGCGAGAGCTCCTCGGCCGCCTTCTTGGTCTTCGCCGCGCGCGCCTCGGCGACCTTCTTCTCGTGCTCGATGCGAGCGACGTTCTCCGCCGTCGCGCCGACCGCGAGGCCGCGGGGGACCAGGAAGTTGCGGGCGTAGCCCGGACGAACTCGGACGAGCTCGCCGCTCTTGCCGACGTTGGGGAGGTCCTCGGTCAGGACCACGTGAATGTAGTTGGCCATGACGTCCTCCTCGTTACGCCGTCACGGTGAACGGCAAGAGCGCGATGTTGCGCGCCCGCTTGATGGCGAGCGTGACCTTGCGCTGATGTCGCGCGCAGTTGCCGCTGATGCGGCGCGGGACGACCTTGCCGCGCTCCGAGATGAAGTACTTGAGCGCCTGCGGGTCCTTGTAGTCGATGAAGAGCGCCTTGTCGGCGCAGTAACGGCAGACGCGCTTGCGACCGGTGCGGCGGCGTCCGGGGGCGTCGGCGTTCAGATCCGGCGTCCGCCCGAAATCGCGGTCGTCCATGTCCATGTTGCGGCTGCCCGAATCCATTCCTCGTTGATTCATGGCTCAGCCTCCCTCTTCCTCGGTGCCGGTCATGTCCGCCTCGCCCTCGAGGTCGTCGAACTCGCCCGAGGCCGGCGCCTCGCTGGTCCGCTCCTGACGACGCTCCGGCTCGATCAGGCCGAGCTGACGCTCCCTCGACTCGTCGCGCTCCTCCTCGATCGGCGGCAGCTCGACGCGCTCGAACTTCACGTCCTCCTCGGCGATCGCGATCCCCGCGACCTCCACGTCGTTGCGGACGAGGACGGTCTGGTACTTGATCACGCCGTCCATCAGGCGGAGGTTGCGCTCGAGCTCGGAGACCACGCGGCCCGTGCCGAGGTACTTGAGGTAGATGTACACGCCGCGGCGGTGCTTGCGGATGTCGTAGGCGAGCCGGCGGCGGCCCCAGTTCTCGACCTTGGTCAGCCGGCCTTGCTCACGGCCGATCACGTCGGACAGGCGCGAGCCGACGCGCTCGGCGGTATCCGCGTCGACGTCGGGCTTCAGGATGTAGATCGTTTCGTATTCTCTGGCGCGGTTCGGCGCCGTCACGAGTCGACTCATGCTTCTCCTCTTGGACGATGGCCCCGGAGACGTCGTGCCCCGGAGCGAGGATGGCGCGCCCGCCGGCCGTCCACAGGGACAAACCGACGTTCGCGCCTCACGAAGGTGCGGAAAACGTCCGGGTTACTCTCCCTCGCGCTTTTCGCCAGGCGAAACCGACGGTTTGTCCTCCGCCGCCTTCGCGTTCGCGGGCTCGGGCGACGTGCGCGCCTCGCTCCGCTCCTTCGCTTGCTTCTTGCCGGCTTTCGGCCGGCTGTTTCGAACGTTCATCGCGGCGTCGAGGCCGCGGGTCGCGACTTCTAGCACAGAATCCGTCACGAGCTTCAAGATGTCGGGCAGGCGCGAGCGTTCGACCGCGTCGAACGGCGACAGCACGTAGTCCGCCACCTCCCCGCGATACCCCGGCGGGGGTCGTCCCACGCCCACGCGGACGCGCGCGAAGTCGCCCGTGCCGACGTGGGACATGATGGACCGCAGCCCGTTGTGCCCGGCATGTCCGCCGCCGAACTTGAGGCGAACGTCCCCGAACGGAAGATCGAGCTCGTCGTGGATCACGACGAGCTCCTTCGGGGCGATCTTGAAGAACGCGAGGGCGGGCTGAACGCTCCGGCCCGACTCGTTCATGTACGTCATCGGCTGGAGGAGCACGCCCGGCTCATCCCCGAGCGTCGCGCGCGACCACACGCCCGAGAACTTCTCGCGGAACGCATCGGCGCGAGCGCGCGCCGCGAGCGCTTCGACGGCCATGAAGCCGACGTTGTGCCGGTGCGACGCGTATTTCTCGCCCGGGTTGCCCAGGCCGACGACGAGCAGCATGACGAAGAAGTCGAGGCCCGAAGACGACCGTGCCCCGCGGAGCTCCTCGCTTGGAGGCGCGCGCCGCGGGGCGGATCGCTCGGACCGTTGGTGCTGAAACTACTTCTTCTTGGCGTCCTTGGCGGGAGCCGCAGCCTTCGCCGCAGGCGCCGCAGCCTTCGCGCCGGCCGCAGGAGCCGCAGCCTTCGCCGCGGGCGCCGCGCCCTTCGCGCCGGCCGCAGGAGCCGCAGCGCCCGGGGCGCCCGGAGCCGCAGCCGCGCCTTCCTCACCCTTCTCGGGAACGGCCACGACGACGACCGTCTGATCCTCGGGCAGACGCGTCTTCACGCCCTCGGGGAGCGGAACCGCGCCGGCCTTCACCGTGTCGCCGAGGTCGAGCTCGCTGATGTCGATCTCGACGACCGCCGGGATCTTCTCGGGCAGGCAGCGGATGGGCAGGTTGCGGAAGATCTGCTGGAGGATGCCGCCGCCCGCGACGCCCTTCGACTTGCCGACGCAACGGACGGGGATGTCCACGTCGACCGGCTGGTCGAGCTTGACCTGGAGGAAGTCGGCGTGGACGAGCTCGCGCGAGATCGGGTGATAGCCGTAGTCGCGCACCATGACGGTGAGCTTCTCGCCGCTCTCGACGGCCAGCTCGATGACCGAGTTCTTCCCGTGCGCCGACTTCAGCACCTCGAGGAGGGCCTTCGGAGAGACGGCAACCGGGAACGCTTCGAGGCCCTTGCCGTAGCAGATGGCAGGGATGTTCCCCGTGCGGCGGAGCCTGTTCGACGGGCCCTTTCCGCTTTCCTGACGACGGGTGGCGCTGAGCTTGATGATTTCCATCATGGGACGACTCTCCGGTTCCGATCCGAGACGCGGCGCTATAGCAGAGATCGATCGGGTTGTGCGCCTCTTCCGACGATCCTCCGAGGCGAAGCCAGAAGCCTGAGAGGAAACTGCACGGTTGTCCAGGCGCTTAGGGGGATACGAAACGACGAACGGGGGGCGAGGACGCTAGACGAAGAGGGAGCTCACCGAGTCCGAGTGGTGGATCCGGCGGATGGCCTCCGCGAGCAGGCGCGCCACGCTGACGACCTTGAACTTCCCGCACGCCTTGGCTTCCTCGGAGAGCGGGATCGAATTGGAGACGATGACCTCGGCGAGCGGCGACTCCATGATCCGCGACAGCGCCGGGCCCGAGAGCACGGCGTGCGTGGCGCAGGCCGCGACGCTCTTCGCGCCCGCCTTCATGAGCGCGTTCGCCGCGTTCACCAGCGTGCCCGCCGTGTCGATGATGTCGTCGAGGATGAGGCAACGCTTGCCCTCGACCTCGCCGATGATGTTCATCACCTCGCTCTCGTTCGCACGCTCGCGGCGCTTGTCGATGATGGCGAGCGTGCCATCGAGGCGCTTCGCATACGCGCGCGCGCGCTCGACGCCGCCCGCGTCCGGCGAGACGATCACACAGTCGCGGCTGTAGTGCTCACGAAGGTGCTGATCGAGGAACGCCGGCATCGCGTGCAGGTGATCGAAGGGGATGTTGAAGAACCCCTGGATCTGGCCCGCGTGCAGATCGAGCGCGACGATGCGGTGCACGCCCGCGGCGACGAGGAGATCGGCCACGAGCTTCGCCGTGATCGGCGTGCGCGGCGCGGCCTTGCGGTCCTGCCGGGCATAACCGTAGTACGGGATGACCGCGGTGATGGAGCCCGCGGAGGCGCGCCGGAGCGCGTCCACCATGATGAGCAGCTCCATCACGCTGTCGTTCACCGGCGAGCACGTCGGCTGCACGACGTACGTGTCCACGCCACGGACGTTCTCCTGGATCACGCAGAACGTCTCCCCGTCGGAGAACCGCGAAACGCGGCATTTCCCGAGCGGGAACTCGAGGCACTGGCAAATCTCCTGCGTGAGCGTGGGGTTCGCGTTCCCCGAGAAGATGCTCACTCTCTTGAACATCGGCCAGCCTCCCTGCCTGCCGAGGGTTCGGTCGACGCTCGGCCTGTCCGAGCGACCACGACAACCCCGAACGCCGAAGGGTCAACGGCGGCGCGGCTCTACCAGCCACCCCTACTTCCGTCAAGGATCTTCTGGTCAATGCATCATGGAACGACCTCGGCTTTGCGCGGGGCCTCGTGTTTGACTAGGTAGCGCGATCGTGGATCGGCAGAGCGGCTCCCAGCGCGGCGAGACGAGCGGACGTACCGGCACGGTCGTCGTGATCGGCAACTTCGACGGCCTCCACCGAGGCCACCGCGCCGTCCTGGAAGAAGCCGCTCGGATGGCTCGAGAGCGCGGGCTCGATCCCGTGGTGCTGACGTTCGATCCGCACCCGGCCGAGGTCCTCGGCCGCAAGGCGCCGCCGCTGCTCACGCCGCTCGCGCGCAAGATCGCCCTCTGCGAGCGCGCCGTGCCGGGCCTCCGGGTCTCCGTGGCGCACTTCGACCGCACGTTCGCCGCGCAGAGCCCGCGCGAATTCGCCGAGCGCGTGCTCGGCGATCTCGGCGCGCGCGTGGTGATGGTCGGGCAGAACTTCCGGTTCGGCGCGCAGCGGGCCGGCGATTTCGCCGAGCTCGAGCGACTCGGCAAGGAGCTCGGCTTCGAGACACGATCCCACGCGCTCGTCGGCGACGCGACCGGTCCCTGGTCGAGCACGCGCGCGCGAGAGGCGATCGCGCGCGGCGATCTCGACGAGGCGCGGCGCATCCTCGGTCGATGGCACGCGCTCTCGGGGACCGTCGTGGCCGGAGACCAACGCGGGCGGACGATCGGGTTCCCCACGGCGAACATCCTCGATGCGCCGGAGGCGCTCCCCCCGTTCGGCGTGTACGCCGTCTTGATCGATCGTTTGCCCGCGGAAGGGGCGGGCGAGCGCGGCGCGACGGTGCTTGGCGGGGGCGTCGCGAACCTCGGGGTGCGGCCCACGGTGGATCCCACAGCGGCGCGCCCGCGGCTCGAGGTGCACGTCTTCGATCGGGACGAGGATCTGTACGGCGCGCGGCTGCGCGTGCACCTCGCGCGCCACATTCGCCCCGAGCAACGCTTCGCGGGGCTCGACGCGCTGAAGGCGCAGATCGCGCGGGACGCCGAGGAGGCGCGCCGCGCGATCGAAGGCATCACGCCGGACCCCGAGGCGGGCTCGGCCTGGGCTTGAAGCGCGCGCGTCATCGCACGCAACGCACGCGCGCCTTCATGGCCACCGGCTGGTGATCGATGCGGCCCGTGAGGCCGTCGAGGAGCCACGCTTCGGACGGCGCGGCGGCGACGGGCGTCGACGACCAGAAGCGGCCTTCCCCATCGGGAAACGACATCGCCGTGGACGTGGGATCTTCGCCGGCGCTGTCGCCGAGGCCGAGGCTCACGAGCTCCTTGATGCTCGGCAGCCGGAAGCCCTTGGCGTCGCCGAGCATGAGCGACGCGCAGAACGCGAGGGCGCCTTGCCACGAGCTCACCTCCGGCGTGCTCACCCGTTGCCACACGAGGCCCGTGCGCTCGTCGATCAACGTCTCGCCGCCCGCGCCCTCCTCGAGGCACGACGCGCGCGGAGGACCCGTGACGCAACGGGTACGCGCCGCGAGCGTGCGATCGAGGGACGTCATCGATCCATCGACGAACCCGACCACCCACACGCCATCCATCGCCGACGTCGCGGTCCAGTAGAGATCCGTGGACGACGTGGGCACGGAGATCATCGAGGGGTTGATCGCGGGCCCGTCACGCCCGTAGTCCACGAGCGAGACGAGCTCCACGCGGGAAGGCAGCCGCGCGCCGCCGCCGCGTTTTTCACAACGCGCGCGCGCTTCCTCCCACGAGACGGGTGCCGGGGCCGCGTCGCTCTCCCACACGAGGTCGAGGATCTCGTCGCGCACGCCGCCGCCCGCGGCCTTGCCGAAAGGAGCCTCCGTGTAGCTCGGCAGGACGCCGAGCACGTGACCATCCTGCCCCGCCCCGAGGCTCGTGTCGTCGCAGGACACCTCGGAGGCGCCATCGGAGCAGAACCGCGTCGCCGAGTCGGGGAAGCCCGCGCCCGCGATCTCGGTGCACACGCTCTCGGGCGCGGCCGCCGGCGCGAGCCTTCGTGGCTCGATCCCCGCCACGATCTCGCAGCCGAGAGGACTCGCGAGGAGGAGCGGCCACGCGACGAACCGGGCGAACGGAGGGATCACCGTTCGTTTTGTACTCAAAATGTTCCTCCCAGGAGCAACGTCGCGCCCGATCCAGCGGACGGCGCGATCGCGATCGAAGCACGTGGATCCGCGGGGCTCTTCGAGCGCGACACCCAGTAGAGGGTCGCGGACGTGACCAGGAAGAGCGCGCCCACGCCGAGCGTCACGTCGGCGATCCGCGCGGCCGTCCGACCCTCCTCGGCCACGCCGAGCGACGCCGCGTCGGGGCAAAGCGCGCCCTGGCACCGCGCGCGCGCCTCGTTCTCTTTCACCAGCGCGCGGATCCCGAAGAACGCCCCCGCGCCGAGCGCGGCCGCCGAGAGCCCCGCGGTCACGTGCGCCGCGATGCGCGTGCCCGACGGTCCCCGTGACGGCGCGAGCGCGGGCACCACCACCGTGACCCGCGCGCCCGGCGCGACCCGCACCGTCGTGCGAAACGGCTCCTTCCCGTCGGCCTTCGCGACGACCATGTGCTCGCCTGGATCGACCGGCGCGGGCTCGCCGAGCGACGCCTCCGCGATCGACGTCCCGTCACGCTCGATCTCCATCCCCGCGGCGCGCGCGCCGGGCCCGAGCACCACCACGAGCCGCGCGAGATCGTCTTCGAGCGCCTCGAGCCGCTCATGGGCGATCTCCGCGCGGTCGGGCCTCGCGTCCGTGCGCGCCCACGCGAGGGCCTCGCCGAGCTCGCGGTAGGCCGTCGCCGTCTTGCCTTCCGCCTCGTGGCAGAGGGCGAGGTTCAGGATCGTCCCGCCGCCCGGATCGAGCCGATGGCTCTCCGCGAGCTTCGGACAAGCCTCGGCATACCGCTTCTCCGCCATGAGCTGCTTGCCCTCGCGGAAGAGGGCCTCCGCCTCCTCCGCTGCGGAATCTCCCGCGCGGGCGGTCCCTCCGGCCGTGAGGACGAGCATCACGAGTCCGGGGAGAAGAAGTCGGTTGTCTCGACGAACGTATCTCCTATTTGCGGCTGCCCAGCGGATCAAGGAAGCTCCCTCCTTTGCGGCGCCCCGCGGGGGCCCCAGAGGTTCGATAAGGCGAAGTCGTGCCACCCTTTTGCTCCTTGGCCGCCGAGCTCGACGCGGGGGCCGCGGGCTCGTCGGGGCCCTCGGCGGTCGGGGCGCTCCGATCGGCCGGCGCGACCTCGACCGAGGGCTCGTTTCGCCGCTCGGGGGCCCCGTGGGCCTGTCCCGGCGCGGGCGCGATTTCCTCGGGCGCATCTCCGCTCGATACGACGAGCGCCCCCACCACGAGCAGCGTCACGCCGAGCAGGCCGAGCCCGGCGCGGATGCGCGCCGAGCGCCGCAGCGCTGCGGGCAAGAGGGCCGTCGAGAGCGAGCCGCGCGGGCCGTCGGCCTCGCGGCTCCCGGTCCATCCTGCATACGTGGACAATTTTTCCGGCGTTATGCCGAGCACGCGGATCGCCCGTCGCACGCTGGTCTCGCTGCGCTCGGGCGCGAAGGGCCGGAGCGACGCCGCGAGCTCGGCCACGTCGGGCGTGCGCTTGCTCGGATCTTTTTGCAGGCACTGGAGGATCGCATTCTCGAGCCCCTCGGGTACGTCCGGACGCACATCCCGCACCCGCGCGGGCGGGTCCGCGGCGATGCGGAAGTAAAGCGACGAAATGGTCTTCGCCTCGAAGGGGCTCTGGCCCGTCAAAAGCTCGTGCAAAACGATGCCGAGGGACCAGATGTCGGTGCGTGGATCGACGTGCGTCGGATCCCGCAGCCGCTCGGGCGACGTGTACCGCGGCGACCCCACCACGAGCCCATTGCCCGTGAGCGTGACGACGTCCTCGGCCTGCGTGGCGCCGCTCGGGCGCAGGACCTTGGCGATGCCGAAATCGAGAACCTTGATGAGCGGCGAGCCGTCGGCGCGGCTCGTGAGAAAAAGGTTCGAGGGCTTGATGTCGCGATGGACGATGCCCAGGGAATGCGCCTCGGCGAGCGCCTCGCAGGCCTGGAGGATGTAATCGACCGCGTCCTCCACGGGCAGCGGGCCGCGGCGCCCGAGCATGCCCCGGAGGTCGATTCCGGTGAGATATTCCATCACGACGAACGGCGAGCCCCAGGGCAGCGTGCCCATGTCGAGCACGCGCGCCACGTGTTCGCTCTTGATCGCGCTCGCGGCTCGCGCCTCGCGGAGCAGCCGCGTCACGGAGACGTCGCTCGCCGCCACCTTGGGATGCAGGAACTTGAGCGCGACGCGCTGCCGGAGGCTCGTGTGCTCCGCCTCGACCACGACCCCCATCCCCCCGGCGCCGAGGGCCCGCAGGACCCGATATTTCCCCGCGACCACGTCGCCCTGGCGCGGCAGCGAGGCCTCGCCGAGATCGACGTCGACGTCGATCGCATATTCCGCGCTCTTCATACCCCCCATGATCCCCGTGTTTCACGATAGCGCGCGAGGGCGGAAACACAATCGAAGGCGGGCGATCTCGACGCTTCCGCGAGCCGCGCCGTTCCGGCTGGAACCCGTAAAATGGGGACGAACCGTCAATGGTTTGTCATCAGCTAATAATGAAATGACGCCCCGGACGGGGCGCCCCGCTCCCCTGCCCTGCCGCGCACGGACCGGGTCGCCCCGGGCAGCCGCCCCGGAGGCGGCTCGCATGCGTCCCACCTGCCCCGCGCGACAGCCATCCCCTCGGCCCTCGGCTTCTGCTAGAGCCTGCCCGTGACCGACCTCGTCGTCTTTCCATCCGAACGCCCTCTGACGGGCAGCGTCCCGGTCCCCGGCGACAAGAGCATCGCCCACCGGGCCATCCTCCTGGCCGGTCTCGCCGAAGGACAGAGCCGCATCGAAGGTGGCGCGCTCGGCGCAGACAACATGTCCACGCTCGGCGCGCTCCGCGCGATGGGCATCACCACCGAGGAGCAGAACGAGACGCTGCTCGTCGGCGGCAAGGGCCTCTACGGCCTGCGCGCGCCGAGCGAGCCCATCGACTGCGGCAACTCGGGCACGACGATGCGCCTGCTCTCCGGCGTGCTCGTCGCGCAGCGCTTCGCCACCGTGCTCATCGGCGACGAGTCGCTCTCGCGCCGGCCGATGGAGCGCATCGCGAGGCCGCTGCGCCTGCGCGGCGGACGCATCGAGGGCAAGCTCGATCCGAAGCGCGTCGGAGAGATCACGGCGCCGCTCCACATCGGTCCGCTGCCCGAGCCCAATGTGCTCGGGCCCCTCGAGTACGAGATGCCCGTCGCGAGCGCGCAGGTGAAGAGCGCGATCCTGCTCTCGGGCCTCTACGCCGACGGATCGACGTACGTGCGCGAGCCGCTCGTGTCGCGCGATCACACCGAGCGGCTCTTGCTCGCGCTCGGCGTGCCGCTGCGCACGGTCGGCGCGATCATCGAGCTCGACGGCCCCGCGTTCTCGGGCAAGCTCCCGGCGTTCTCGATCACGGTGCCGGGGGATCCTTCGTCCGCGTCGTTCCTCGTCACGGCCGCGCAGCTCGTCCCGGGCAGCCGCGTGACCGTGCGTCGCGTGGGCCTGAACCCGACGCGCACCGGGCTCTTCGAGGTGCTACGCGACATGGGCGGTTCGCTCGTGCTCGAGCCGAAGGGCGAGGAGATGGGCGAGCCGATCGGCGACCTGCACGCCAGCGCGGCGGATCTGCATAAGGGTCGGCTCGGCGGCGAGCTCGTGGCGCGCACGATCGACGAGGTGCCGATCCTTTGCGCGCTCGCGGCGCGCGCGAGCGGCACGACGCTCATCGAGGACGCGGCCGAGCTCCGCGTGAAGGAGAGCGATCGCATCGCCATGATGGCGCGCGTGCTGCGGGCGTTCGGCGTGACGTGCGAGGAGCGGCCGGACGGGCTCGCCATCGAGGGGCAGCCGGAAGGCAAGCTCAAGGCGGCCGACATCGAGAGCGGCGGCGATCACCGCATCGCCATGGCATCGTGCGTGCTCGGGCTCCTCGCGGACGGGCCCACGCGCGTGCGCGACGCCGACAACATCGCGACGAGCTTCCCGCGGTTCGTCGGCACGATGCGCGCGCTCGGGGCACGGATCGAGGTGGAGTCGGGCGGAGGAACTCCATGAGCAGCGGACGGCGGAGGGCAGTACGGGTCGCGATCGACGGGCCGGCGGGCGCGGGCAAGAGCACGGTCGCGCGCAGGCTCGCGGAGCGGCTCGGCTACCTGCTCCTCGACACGGGCGCGCTCTACCGCACGGTCGCGCTCGCGGCCGTGCGCGCCCCCATCCGCTGGGACGATCCCGAGGCGCTCGGCGCGCTCGCCGCGGATCTCGTGGCCCGCAAGCGCATGGTCATCGAGCGCGCCGAGGGCGCGACGGGCGGCGGCAGCGGGATGCGTGTCCTGCTCGACGGCGAGGACGTCTCGACCGCGATCCGCTCGCCGGACGTGAGCCTCGGCGCGAGCCGCGTATCGGCCGTGCCCGCGGTGCGCGCCGCGTTGCTCGACATGCAGCGCGGACAAGGCGCCGAGGGCGGCGTGGTGCTCGAAGGTCGCGACATCGGCACGGTCGTCTTCCCGGACGCCGAGGTGAAGTTTTTCCTGACCGCATCGCCCGAGGTCCGCGCGCGCAGGCGCTACGAGGAGCTCGTCGCGCAGGGCAAGGAAGCGACCTACGAGACGACGTTCGCGGACGTCGAGCGCCGCGACAAGGCCGACACGGAGCGACCCGTGGCGCCGCTCCGGCAGGCCGACGACGCGATCGTCGTCGACTCGAGCCACCGGGACGTCGCCGAGCTCGTCGAGGAGATGGCGCTTGTCGTCGAACAGCGCGAGCGCGCCGGCTGAGGTGTTCCGCCGCGCGTTCGTGCTCGGCCTCGGCGCGCTCGTGTTCGCCGCGGCGTGCGGCGGCGAGGTGCCGGCCCCGAAGACCCCGTCCCGGGGCAAACGCGACATCCTCGATCCTGCCGAGCTCTTCCCGGACGATCTCGATCTCGTGCTGCGCGTCGATCTCGGCCGCATGCGCGCGCAGCTCGGCCCCCTGGCGGACGCGCTCTCCGCGCGCGTCGAGGAGGAGAGCGGCGGCGAGGAGGCGCTCGTCTCGCAGGCGATCACGCGCGCCAAGGTCGTGTGGATCGGCCTTCGCGCCGCGGACGCCGAGGTCGGCGATCGCGTGCTCGTGGTCGAGGGCGACGTGGAGGACGTGCGCCCCGATCCCAGGCTGTTCCGTCTCGTCGATCCACCGATCGCGGACGATGTCCGGACCTGGGAGCGAAACGGGCCCCTCGGCCGCGCCACGACCGCGCGCATCCACGCCTTCGCCGACCGCATGATCGTGTTCGTCACGCCGATCGAGGTGGACAGCGTCGAGCGTGTGCTCCTCAAGGGCCCGGACAACCGCCGGCGTGATCCCGCCGCCGAGGGCCTCGTCAGCGCGGATCTCCGCGCGCGGCGCTTGCCGCCCTCGCTCGAGCGGCGCTTCCCCTCGATCGCGTCGATCATCGGCGGCCTCGAGAGAGCGCGCGCGAGCGCGGTCATGGTCGGCGACGCGCTCCGCGTCGACGCGGAGATCACGGCCGGCACGGGGCAAGCTGCGGGCAAAGCCGAGAACTTGCTCCGCGCGCTGCGCGAGGGTGGACAGGGCAGCCGGTACGCGGTGCTCTTCGAGGACATCCGGATCGAGCGTGTCGATCGCGCCGTGCGTGTGCGCTGGGATCTCTCCTCGGAGGTCCTGCGCGCGCTGCTCGAAGGCAAGCTCGCGGCGCCGGAGAGGATGCAAGGCGAGCGCTGAACGCTTACGCTCGGGGGCGATGGCCGACACGCTCGTGGATCCGATCGAGCCCGTCCCGCCCACGCAGCGCGATCCCGACGCGCTCGGAGCGGCGCCCGCACCTGCGCCGGAAGCGCCCGCGGTCGCTCCACCCGAACCGCCGCCCGAAGCGCCGCCCGAAGCGCCGCCCGAGCCTCGCGTCGAAGCGCCGCGCCCGAAGCCGCGCCCGTCGCGCATCGTGCTCGTGGCCGTGGCCGCGGTCTTCGTGGTCGCGGCGATCGCGGCGCTCGCGTTCTGGAACTTCGTCCTGCGGTATCGCCCCACGGCGCGCGAGCACGTGCCTGCGGGGACGAACGTCGCGATCCGGATCGAAGCGGCGGACCTCGTGCTCTTCGGCCCCGTGCGCGAGCACCTCGTGAAGCTCGCGCTCGATGAAGGCAGCGCGCCCGAGGCCTCGGCGCCGTCGCGCCCCTCGCGCGCCGCGCGCATCCACGATCACACGGGCGTGCGTTTGCCCGCGGACCTGCGCGAGGTCGTCGTCGCGTCGATGGACGGCAAGAGCTGGGTCGCGCTGCTCGGCGGTCGCATCGAGCGCGGGAGGTTCGTCAAAGGACTCGCGGAGGTCGCGCGCGAGGAGGGCTGGGCCGGGTTCCGGCGTGAAGGCGAGCTCTTCGTGGGACCTTCGATCGTGATCGGACAGGCGGACGACGGGACGATCCTCGTCGGCACGGATCGATCGATCGTGGAGGCCGCGCTCCCCGCGACGGAGGAAGGGCAGAAGCTCGGTTTGCCCGAGAAGGGCGCGGTCACGTTCGCGATCGCGCGGCAGGCGTTCGAGGCGATCTCCGGGGCGGGCGCGATCACGCCGCGCGCGTCCGTTCTCGGCACGGTCGAGCGGGCCACGGGCACGCTGGCGCTCGGTGGTTCGCCGGAGCTCGTCGTTCGTCTCGAACCGACGAAGGCCGCGGACGCGCCGAAGCTCGAAGAAGGCACGCGCGCGCTGCTCTCCGATCTCGGACTCGCGCTCTTGCTCGTGCCGGACGTCGCGGGAGAGAAGGAGGCGCTCCGCGCGACCACCGTGAAGCGCGAGGGAGATGTCGTCGTGCTCCGCGCGGCCTGGCCGTACGACGGACTGGATCGGGCGGCGGAGAAGCTCGCGGGCAAGCTCCGAGGGGCGGAAATCCCCGACAAAAAGCCTTGATTTCGGTCGCTCCGGGCGAACGTCGTGCTCCCGGGTCCGGTCGGACAAAACGGACGTGCGCGGGGCACTGCATTGACAAGGCGCTGGCCTCGGACTAGAGGGACCGCTCTCCCGGATCCGGCTCGACGCCCGACGTGTGCCCGAGGCCGGCTCAATTCGAGCCGCACGCTCGCGCGGTGCATCGCCTCCGATGCTCCGGGAAATCCTAGGGAAGGACGGTTTCAAAAGACCAGATGGCTAGTAACGCGAACGTGGAGATGACGGGATCCGACATGGGATCCAGCATGGAGAGCTTCGCCGCGCTCTTCGAGCAGCGGGTCGAGTCCGATTTCGCGCGCGAGGGCGAGATCATCGCAGGGACGGTCGTTCAGGTCGGCCGTGACTCGGTGGTGGTCGACATCGGTGGCAAGAGCGAGGGCGTAATCCCCCTCCGAGAGTTCGCGGATGCCACGGGTCAGGTCGGCGTCAAGCCCGGCGACAAGGTGGACGTCTACATCGAGAGCCGCGAGAACGACGACGGCCTCGTCACCTTGTCGAAAGAAAAAGCCGACAAGATGAAGGTCTGGGATGAGATCTCGAACGCCTGCGAGGCGGACGAGCTCATCGAGGGCACCATCAGCCAGCGCGTGAAGGGCGGCCTCTCGGTCACCATCCGCGGCGGCGTGAAGGCGTTCCTCCCGGGGTCGCAGGTCGACCTCCGCCCGATCCGCAACTTGGACAAACTGATCGGCCAGACCTACAAGTTCAAGGTCATCAAGTTCAACAAGAAGCGGGGCAACATCGTCCTCTCCCGCCGCGTCCTGCTCGAGCGCGAGCGCGACGAGATGAAGCAGAAGACGCTCGAGACCCTCACCGAGGGCATGACCGTCAAGGGCACGATCAAGAACATCACCGAGTACGGTGCGTTCGTGGACCTCGGCGGCATCGACGGCCTGCTCCACATCACGGACATGAGCTGGGGCCGCGTGAACCACCCGAACGAGGTGTTCAACGTCGGCGACGAGGTCACCGTCAAGGTCCTCAAGTACAACCCCGAGACCGAGCGCGTCTCCCTGGGCCTCAAGCAGACCCAGGAGGATCCGTGGAACCACGCCGAGGAAGCCTACCCGGCCGGCAAGAAGGTCCGCGGCAAGGTCATGTCGATCACGGACTACGGCGCCTTCGTGGAGCTCGAGCCGGGCGTCGAGGGCCTGATCCACGTGAGCGAGATGAGCTGGACCAAGAAGGTCAAGCATCCGTCGAAGCTCCTCGAGGTCGGCCAGGAGATCGAGTGCCAGGTGCTCGAGGTCGACGCGCGCGCCAAGCGCATCAGCCTCGGTCTCAAGCAGCTCGAGCCCGATCCGTGGATGCTCTTCACGGACAAGTACCACCCCGGCGACAAGATCGCGGGCAAGGTCCGTTCGCTCACCGATTACGGCGTGTTCGTCGGGATCGAGGAGGGCGTCGACGGCATGGTCCACAAGAGCGACCTCTCGTGGACGGTGCGTGTCAACAACCCGAGCGACCTGCACCACAAGGGCGACGACGTCGAGGCGATCATCCTCTCGATCAACCACGACGAGAAGAAGGTCTCGCTCGGCATCAAGCAGCTCTGGGACGACCCGTGGCCGACGATGCTCAGCGAGTTCGCGCCCGGCCGCGTGATCGACGAGTCCCAGGTGATCAGCATCGTCGAGTACGGCATCTTCGTGCGCCTGCGCGAGGGCGTCGAGGCGCTCGTCTCGACGGGCGACATCCTCGAGCCCGAGGGCACGAAGATCAAGGTCGGCGACCTCGTGAAGGTCGAGATCTCGAGCGTCGACACGATCGAGCGCCGCCTCTTCGCGACGATGAAGAACATCGGCGTGGAGAAGCCGCAGCCCGCCGAGCGCCCGAAGCGCGCGAAGGGAGCGGGCGGCGGTGGCAGCACGGCGGCCGACGAGGAGAAGAACGTGCCGGGGACGATCGGCGATCTCATCAAAGAGAAGCTCGGCGGCAAACTCGACCTCAAGAACAAGGCGAAGGATCAGGAGTAATCCTGCCCCTTCTCCGGTGACCGTACGCGGCGCCTTCCCCCTCGCGAGAGGGAGAGGCGCCGCGGGCGTTTTGTCCCTACGATCGGCGCATGTCTCGACGCCTCGTCGCGCCCATCGTCCTCGCCGCACTCGTCACCGCGCTCCCGGCGCGCGCGGATCCGCCGAGCGACCCCGATCCTTTTTTCGGCCGCGACAAGGCGCTGCACTTCGGCTTCTCGGCCGCGCTCGCGGGCGGCGCGTACGGCGCCTCTGCCCTGTATGGACTCGACGGGCGAGCGAACCGTGTCGCCGTCGGCATGGCCGTCGCGCTCGGTGCTGGGTACACCAAGGAAATCCTCGACGCCGCGGGGTTCGGCACGCCGTCGTGGAAGGACTTCGCCTGGGATCTCCTGGGGACCGCGGTGGGGCTCGGCGTCTCGGTCGCCATCGATTACGCCCTTTCGCCTTCCCCGACCGAGAAATCCGGTAGGCCGGCGCCCGCGCGTTGATCGCCACCAGCCGGTGCCGGTGCTAGCGTGCCGCGATCGATGGGCAATCCGCTCTGGGCGCCGTGGCGCATGGAGTACATCCTTTCGAAAAAGGGTGGTTCCTGCGTGTTTTGCGGCATTGAGGCTGCTCCGCCGGAGGAGCTCCGCGCGCGGCTCGTGGTGTGTGACACGCCGCGCGCGTTTGTCGTGCTCAACCGCTATCCGTTCGCCGCGGCGCACCTCTTGATCGTGCCGCACGCGCACGTCGACGCGCTCGAGAAGCTGTCGCACGAGGATCATCACGCGCTCTTCGATCTCGTGCGCGAGGCGACGGTGCGGCTGCGCGCGGCGGTGAAGCCCGAGGGGCTCAACGTCGGATTGAACCTCGGCGCGGCTGCGGGCGCTGGCATCGCCGAGCACCTGCACGCGCACATCGTCCCGCGCTGGAGCGGAGACACGAACTTCATGCCGGTGCTCGCCGACGTACGCGTCGTGCCCCAGGCCCTCGAAAAGACGCGCGACTACCTCGTGCCCTTCTTCGCGGATCTGCCGGGCGTGCGTTTGCCCGCGGCGAGCGAGGGAGCCGGAAACCCGTGAGCGAAGCGTCGCCGCCCGTCACCCCCCTGCCCCCGGAGCGCAAGACCGCGCGCCGCATCTTCCTCGCGACGAGCGCGGTGCTCGTCGTCTCACTCTGCATCGTCGCGCACGAGGTGATGCTGCCGTTCGTGCTGGCGCTCGTCGTCGCGTACGTGCTCACGCCCGCGGTGCTGCGCGTCGAGCGCATGCGCGTGCCGCGTTGGGCCGCGATCCTGCTCGTCTATGCGATGACGCTCGGAGCGATCGGCGGGTTCATCGGGATGATCGTCCCGCGCCTCGTCACCGAGGGGCAGGCGCTCGCGAGCGAGTGGCCGAACCTCACGCGCAAGGTGCGGAACGAGTGGTTGCCTGCGATCGACTCGCGGCTCGTACGCTGGTCGGGGCAACGCCCCGCGGAGGAGGCCACGCCGGCTCCCACGCCGAACCCGAGCTCGGAGATCGGCGCGGGCGAGCCGAGCAAGGCCGACGCGCGGGCAGACGAGCGGCCGCCGCTGCGGATCGTGAAGCGCGACGACGGCTCGTACGACGTCTTCGTGAGCGAGGATCTGCGCCTGCACGAGGTGCAGCACGGCACGTGGGAGGTCGTGAACCAGGAGCCGAAGCGGCTGTCGAGCGCGGGCCTCTTGCGTGAAGGGTTCGACAAGGGGCTGCTCTACCTGCGGCAGAACGCGACCGTCGTGCTGCAGATCGGCCAGCGGATCGCGGGCGCGATCTCGCGCGGGATCTTCAACCTCTTCATGACGTTGATGCTCGCGGGTTACATCATCCTGACCCACGAGAAGATCCTCGCCTTCTTCCGCGATCTCTGGGACCCGACCTCGCACCACGCGTTCGAGCGCTTCATGCGAAGGCTCGATCGAGGCCTGTCCGGCGTCGTGCGCGGGCAGCTCCTCATCTGCCTCGTGAACGGCGTGCTCTCGGCGATCGGCTTCTGGCTCTTCCACCTGAAGTACTGGCCGATCCTCTCGATCCTCGCGGCCGTGATGTCGCTCATCCCGATCTTCGGCTCGATCCTGAGCTCGGTGCCGGCCGTGCTCATCGGCCTGACGCAGTCGCCCATGACGGCGGTCGGCGTGCTCGCGTGGATCGTCGGCATCCACCAGCTCGAGGCGAACTTCCTGAACCCGAAGATCATCGGCGACGCGGCGAAGATCCACCCCGTCCTCGTCGTCTTCTCGCTGCTCGTGGGCGAGCACTTCTTCCAGATCACGGGCGCGCTCTTCGCGGTGCCGTGCATGTCCATCGCCCAGACCATCTTCCTGCACTTCCGCGAGTCCACGATGGGCCTCCCCGATCCCATGTCGACGCACCCCCCCGCCGCGAAGGTGCGTCCGGACGTGAAGGCGACGCCGCCCGAGCCCGAAGCAGGCGCCGCGGGCTGACGAAGTCGGGAGGGCCCGCGCTACTGTTTCCCGTGGCACGTGGTATGAAGCGCTCGCCTTGAAGACGTCCGACAAGCCGAAGAGCAACACGCAGGAGAAACCGAAGACCGCGGACAAGCCGAAGGCCGCGGCAAAGCCGGCGAGCGCGAAGGACGCGCGCGAGGCGCTCATCGCGTCCGCGCGCGACAAGCAAGCCGCGCAGCCCGATCCGCTCCAGATGCTCGAGCCGAAGAAGCTCGCGGTCCGGATCGGCATCCCGCTCGCGATCGTCTGGATCATCGCGCTCTTCATCTCGGGCTGGGTCTCGAAGGTCGTGGCGCTCGTCGTGACGATCGCGGTCGCGGGGCTCGTCGTCTGGGTGGTCCGGTACGCGAAGCGCTCGCGCGCCGTGGCGAACCTCGTGCGCGGCGCGGACACGCCCGAGGCGCGCAAGGAGGCGATCGAGAAGCTCGAGAGCGAGTTCGGCAAGGACGACCCCGCGGCTGTGTTCGCGCGCGCGCAGCTCGAGTTGCAGGAGGATCCCAAGAAGGCGCTCGCCACGCTGGAGAGCATCAAGCTCGACAAGGTGATGCCGCCCGTCGCGGACGAGGCGCGGGCGCAGCGCGCGATGATCCACCTCGTGCTCGGCGAGACCGAGGCGGCCAAGGGCCTCGTCGACAAGATCGATCTCGGCCGGCACAAGGACGCGAAGAGCCGGGCGACGATCGCGGCGATCGTGGGCGAGGCGTGGGCGCGCGGCGGTCAGGCGAAGAAGGCCGTGGAGCTGCTCGACACGCTCGATCCGAACGACGCGACGTTCGCCGACATCAAGCCGCAGCTCCTGCGCTCGCGGGCGTTCGCCTACGCGTGGACGAACGACACGAAGCGGATGAAGCAGATCCTGCGGCAGCTCTCGGCGATCAACCCGCAGTACCTCGCGTCGTTCATCACGAAGAAGAAGATCCCCGGCGGCGTGTCGCCGAAGGGCGTGCACCCTCTCCTCGAAAAAGAGGCCTTCGAGATGATCTCGAAGAGCGGCATGATCCCGCGCAAGATGGAGTATCGCCGGTCGTAGCTACGGCTTCAGGTAACGCTGGACCGTGCTGAGAAGCGTCTCGATGCCGACGGGCTTGCGCAGGTAGCCGTTCGCCTGGATCTTCGCGGCCTGCTGCCGCAGGTTCCCGTCGGCCGAGATCACGATGACGGGGATGTCGGCGATCCTCGGATCGCTGCGCTGCTCGGCCCGAAAGCCCCAGCCATCCAGGATGGGCATCATCAGGTCGAGCAGGATGAGCTGTGGGCGCGCTCCCTCGCGAAGCAGGTCGAGAGCCTGCTTGCCATTGCTCGCGCCGCGCACCTCGTACCCCTCTTCCTCGAGGATTTGCGCAATGGTCTCACGGATATCGGGATCGTCCTCGACGATGAGGACGCCGCGGCTCCCCTGCTCGATCGTGCCCATGGTCCCCGCCGGCAAAGGCGTGCCACTCTACTGACCTGCCCACGGCATCGCCAGCCCCCGCCCCGCCGCGCTGGACGAATCTTCGTGCGAAGGCAAACGAGCACATCCACCTGCGACGAAATTCTCTTCCATGGCCCAGGCATGCTCCTTTTGTCGTATTGCGATCGGTGAGCTTCCTGCCCACGTCGTGCTCGACGAACCCGAGGTCCTCGCGTTCCTCGATCGCAGCCCCCTGTTCCCTGGCCACTGCCTCGTCGTGCCGCGCGCACACGTGCCGACGCTGCTCGACCTACCCGAGCCCTCGATCGCGCCGCTCTTCGGCGCCGCGCAGCGCATCGCCCGCGCGATCGAGCCGGCGCTCTCGGCGGAGGGTTCTTTCGTCGCGATGAACAACAAGATCAGCCAGAGCGTGCCGCACCTGCACGTGCACGTGGTGCCGCGGCGCAAAAAGGATGGATTGCGAGGGTTCTTCTGGCCTCGCGCGAAATACGAGAGCGAGGACGAGATGGCGCGTGTCGCGGAGGCGCTACGTACGGCGCTGCGATCTCCCGCATAATGCGCGCCCATGAGCGACACACCGCCCTCGTCTCGCCCGCGCTCGCCCGTGCGTGAGGTGGCGAGGCTCTGGTTCGGCCTCGAAGCGCCTGTTGGCAGACGCGCTTATCTGTTCACGGGCGTCACGTTGATGGCGCTGAAGTACGGCATCGACGCGCTGCTCGTGTACCTCGCGTCGGGCGTGCTCTTTTCGCCGCTCGCCTACCTGAACCCGGTCTTCACGTTCCGTACGAAGAGTATCCCGGACGCACCTGAGTGGCTCTTCGTGGCGATGGGCGTCGCGACGCTGCCGTTCCTGTGGATCGGCGTGTCGATGAGCATCCGCCGCGCGGCGAACGCGGGCCTGTCGCCCTGGGGAGGGCTGACGTTCCTCGTGCCGGGACTGAACTACCTCGCGATGATTGCCCTCGCGGCGATCCCCGAGCGCGGGGACACGTGGAAGCCGGACCCGACGTCGCCGTATCGCACGGGCGGGTCGCAGGAGAAGATCCAGCCGAAGATCGAGAGCACGCTGCGGAGCGCGCTGCTCGGCGTCGCGGTCGCGGTCGCGGTGGGGCTCGGGATGGCGGGGCTCAGCGCGTGCACGCTGGAGCTCTACGGTTGGTCGCTCTTCTTCGTGACGCCGTTCGTGATGGGCGCGGTGAGCGCGTTCCTCCTGAACCGCGACACGCCGCAGCCGCTCCGCCGTGCAGTCGCGGTCGCGTGTTTGTCCGTGGCCCTCACGGGCGGGGCGATGCTCCTGTTCGCGCTGGAGGGGCTCGTGTGCCTCCTGATGGCCGCGCCGATCGCGGGCGTGGTGGCGGTGATCGGCGCGATCCTGGGCCGCGCGATCGCGCTGCAGGCGAAGACGCCGCGATCCCACGCAGCGGCGGCGGTGCTGATGCTGCCGGGGATCGTGAGCGCGGAGGCGGCGGTCGCGAAGCCGGAGCTGCGCGAGGTGAAGACGGTGATCGAGGTGGACGCGCCGCCGGATCGCGTCTGGGAGAACGTGATCGGCTTCGGCGAGCTTGCGCCGCCGTCGGAATGGTTCTTCCACACGGGGATCGCCTACCCGGTGCGCGCGCGTCTCGAAGGCGAGGGCGTGGGCGCCGTGCGGTACTGCGAGTTCTCGACGGGGCCGTTCGTCGAGCCGATCACGGTCTGGGACAAGCCGCATCGGCTCGCGTTCGACGTGTCGAAGCAGCCGCACGCGATGAAGGAGTGGAGCCCGTTCCAGTACGTGCACGCGCCGCACCTCGACGGTAGTTTGAGGTCAAAACATGGTCAGTTCCTGCTGACGGAGCTGCCTGGCGGGCGGACGCGGCTCGAAGGGACGACGTGGTACGAGCTCGAGATGTCGCCGAACGTGTACTGGGCGTTCTGGTCGGACAGCGCGATCCACGCGATCCACACGCGCGTGCTCGAGCACGTGAAGAAGCTCAGCGAGAAAAAGTGACGCCGCGGGGGCGGATTACGCCTCGACCCCCACCCGCCCCGCGCCTCCATCCACGGTGATCTGCTGCCCCGTCGTGATCCGCGCCGTCGCGCCGGCGACGCCGACCACGGCCGGGATCCCGTACTCACGCGCGACCACCGCGCCGTGCGACATGCTCCCGCCCATCTCCATCACGAGCCCACCCGCCGTCAGGAACAGCGGCGTCCAGCCGGGATCCGTCGACGGCGCGACCAGGATCTCGCCGGGCTCGATCTTCGCGCCCACGGGATCGAGCACCACACGCGCCTTGCCCGTGACACGGCCCGCCGAAGCAGGCGTACCCGACAAACCTCCTTCGCCCGATGCGGCGGCGGCCATCACTTCGGGCTCCGTGCCGTCCGAGAGCAAGATGCGCGGCACGTGTTTGCGGCCGAGCTCCTGCGCCATGATTCGCCGACGCTCGGCCACGAGCGCACGTAGATCCTCGCCCGCGACGACGGCGCGGAGCTCGCGCAGGTCGAGGAGGAATACGTCGTCCTCGGCGGCGAGCTTGCCCTCTTGCACGAGCAGGCGACCGGCCTCGAGCAGGAGCGCGCGGGCGTGCGCGATGATGCGCACGATGCCGAACTTCGGTGCCTCGCGAACCCCCATGAGCCTGCGCACTCGGCTCGCCGCGAACCGCACGACCTCACCACGCAGGACACCCTTCGCGCGCGCACGCGCCACGAGCTCCTCCGCCTTCCGCTCCGCCTCGCGCGCGCCGCGCTCGAAGGCCACGTCCGGCGGGGCCGCGTCCTCGCCTAGCGAGAGATAATTCGCGACGCTGCCGAGGATGTGCGTCGGATCGTCGCGCCACCGCGGCACGCCGATGTCGATCTCCGCCACCCCGCGCGCGCCCCAGCGCGCGAGGAACGTTTGGAGCTCACGTTGAAGCACGGCCGGCAGCGAGCGATCGGCGAAGCGCTTCGCCAGCGCAAGAGGCGCCTCCTCGCGCAGCGCGCTCCGGGACGCGGGATCAGCGCCCACGCGGCGCGAGAGCGCCCAGAGCTCGAGATCCATCTCCGTCGTTGGGTTGTTCGGGAGCGACCGCAGGAGCGTGTGGACCTCGGCCTCGTCCAGGTCATCTCCCAGCAAGCCGCGGAGGACACGCAACGCGACGAAGCCGACCGCAACGCTCGGCATGTTCAGGAAGATGAAGAAGGGAGCACGGAGCATGCGCTCGACCGCGTCGAGATAGGCCGACGGAGGCGAACCCTCTGTAACCTCGCCGAGCGCGATCGTGGCATCGGCATCGGCCGCGATCTTCGCCGAGACGGCGTCTGGCTTCACGAGCCCGCGCAAGACCATCCGCGGGGCACCGATCGACACGAGAGCACGAGCGACGCTCCGCGCAGTCCTCCAGGAAGGCGTGTGCACGAGGCCGAGGCGCTCGTCTTCCAGGAGCGTGCGCACCACGGCGCCCGTACGTGCTTCCATCCGTGTCGAGGCGAAGAGGAAGGCGCGGCGGCCAAGCGGATTACGAAGGACGCCCGTGATGTCGAGGAACAACCGGTTCGCGCCGATGGCCCAGAAGGGCGCGCCCTCCAGAGGATCGCCGTCCCAGAGGCCCGTCGCCCTCGCGGCATTGCCCGAGAATGCGCGCCAGAACTGAAGGCCCATCGGCGAGAACGGGCGAAACACCCCCTGCGCCACGTTGAAGCTGAAGTAGACGCGCGGTCCTTCCTTGGAGGACCAAGGACCTTCGGGGATCGGGAAGAGCGTGGTGATCGGTCGCGACTGCACGAGGAGGATCTTTCCTTCGGGATCGATCGCCCACTCGATGTCCTGCGGCGCGCCGAAGTGCGCCTCGACGCGCGCACCCATGACCGCGAGCGCGCGTGCCTCCGCGTCGGAGATGCAGGCCTCCGCCGAGCCATCCGCGCGCTCTTCGTGGCGCGTTCCTCCGCCGGGCAGCGCCTCGATCACGACACGTTTGTCCCCGAGGCGACGCGCGACGATCTCGCCCGTGTCGACGCGGACCTCCAGGTGATCGGGGTTCGTCGCGCCACTCACGACGGCCTCACCGAGCCCCGGCGCCGCATCGATCACCGCTTCACGGCGACGACCCGTCACGGGGTTCGCCGTGAAGAGCACGCCCGCGACGCGCGCATGCACGAGGCGCTGCACGACGACCGCGAGCGAGACCTCGCGCGGATCGATGGACCGATCCGCGCGGTACACGACGGCACGCTCGGTGAAGAGCGACGCCCAGCAACGACGAACAGCGTCGAGCAAGGCATCCTTGCCGAGCACGCCGAGGTACGTGTCCTGTTGCCCGGCGAAGCTCGCATCCGGCAGATCCTCGGCCGTGGCCGACGAGCGCACGGCCACGGCGACGCCGCCGAGCTCCATGTCGTACGCGCGGATGCACGCCTCGGCGATCGCGTCGGGCACGGTCACGGACGAGAGCGCGGCGCGGATCTCGGCCGCGAGCTCGGCGAGGCGGGCGCGATCCGTCGGCTCCGCCTTCGCGAGCGCTTCGAGCTTCGGGTCGATGTTCGCCGCTCGAGCCGCGGCGCGGAACGCGGAGGTCGTCAGGACGAACCCCGGCGGGACCGGCACCCCGGCGCGGAGCATTTCGCCGAGGTTTGCCGCTTTTCCGCCGGCGATGGGGAGCGAGGATCGATCGAGCGCCGAGAGCGGGAGCACCGTGCCTTCTGTCGTCATCGTCGGACCTCCTTCGTCGTCTTCCTCTTCGCGGCCTCGCCCAGGAGGGTGAAGGCCCGCAGTACGAGCGCGCGCTCCTCGTCCGAGAGCGCCTCCATCACGCGGATCTGCGCGTCCGTGCGCCGATCCAAGAGCTCTGCGACGAGGCGCGCCGCGCGCGGGCTCCTCGTCACGCGCCGCGCGCGCCGGTCCTCGGGATCCTCCTCGCGCAGGAGCAGCTTGCGCCGCACGAGCTGATCGACGAGGCGGCTCGTCGCCGAGGGGGAACGACCGATGAGCTCTGCGAGCTCCTTCAACGTGCGCGGCACGCCGTCGTCGAGCAGGAGCAGCACGCCGAGCTGGAGGAGCGTCAGCTCGACCTCGTCGAGCGAGGCGATCGCCCCGATCAAGAAGTCGCGCGCCGTCGCCATCCGCGTGACACGGATGCTTTCTCGCAGCGCTCGGCGGTCCTCGGCATTCATGTGCACGGATCAAATGATTGCATCCATGCACGTAATTGAACAGAAAAAAGAGCCCGGATGCGCCGGGCTCTTTTCGTCGGGTCTCAGAACTCGCAGTGCCCGGGCGTGCGCGGGAACGGGATGACGTCCCGGATGTTGCCCATGCCCGTGCAGAGCAGGACGAGGCGCTCGAAGCCGAGGCCGAAGCCCGCGTGCGGGGCCGTGCCGTACTTGCGGAGGTCGATGTAGAACTCGTACTCCTCGGGCTCGAGGCCGGCCTCCTGCATGCGCTCGAGCAGCACGTCCAAGCGCTCCTCGCGCTGGCTGCCGCCGATGATCTCGCCGATCTGCGGCACGAGCACGTCCATGTTGCGCACGGTCTTCTTGTCGTCGTTCAGGCGCATGTAGAAGGCCGTGAAGTCCTTCGGATAGTCCGTGAGGATCACGGGCTTCTTCAGGTGCACCTCGGTCAGGTACCGCTCGTGCTCCGTCTGCAAGCTCGAGCCCCACTTCGCCGGGTACTCGAACTTCTGGCCGGACTTCTCGAGGATCTCGATCGCCTCGGTGTACGTCATGCGCGCGAACGGACCCGCGACGATGTTCTGGAGGCTCTCCTTCAGGCCCTTCTGCACGAAGCTGTCGAGCAGGTTCAGGTCCTCCTGGTTCTGCTCGATCACGGCGCGGATGACGTGCTTCAAGAACTCCTCGGCGATGTACGCGTTGTGATCGAGGTCCGCGAACGCCATCTCGGGCTCGATCATCCAGAACTCGGCGAGGTGGCGCGTGGTGTTCGAGTTCTCGGCGCGGAACGTGGGGCCGAACGTGTAGATGTTGCCGAGGGCCATCGCGTAGGTCTCGCCCTCGAGCTGGCCGCTCACGGTGAGGCTCGTGCGGCGGCCGAAGAAGTCCCTCGCGTAGTCGATCTTGCCCTCGGGCGTGCGCGGGAGCTTGTCGAGGTCGAGCGTCGTGACCTGGAACATCTCGCCCGCGCCCTCGGCGTCATTGGCCGTGATGATCGGGGTGTGGACGTAGAAGAACCCGCGCGAGCGGAAGAAGTCGTGCACGGCCATCGCCAGGGTGTGGCGGATGCGCGTGACCGCGCCGAAGGTGTTCGTGCGCGGCCGGAGGTGGCCGATCGTTCGCAGGTAGTCGAAGCCGTGGCGCTTCTTCTGCAGCGGGAAGTCCTCGGACGCGAAGCCGTAGACGTGCACGCGCTCGGCCTTGATCTCGATCGCCTGCTCCTTGCCCTGGCTCGCGACGACGGTCCCCTCGACGCGCACGCTCGAACCCGTGCCGAGCTTCTTCACCTCGGTCTCGTAGTTCTCGAGCGTGCCGTCCGCGATGACCTGCAGGTTCTTCAAGCAGGAGCCGTCGTTGATCTCCAGGAAGGAGAAGTTGTTCTTCGCGTCGCGGCGCGTGCGGATCCAACCGCACACGCTCACGCGCTGGCCAACGGGCGACTGCTTGAAAAGCTCCTGTACGCGATGGATCTGCATGGCTTTCCTCTGGTCGACGCTTGCGGCTCCAGATCGCCTTCGGCGTCCTACACCCCAAACCCCAAAGCACCGGAGTTGCGACGGCGCAAGGGGCTTCCCGGATCGAGGCTCAGCCAGTCTCGATCGGGAGGGCCGCGTCCCGCGCCCAGTCGCTCCAGGATCCCTCGTACAGAGCGACGTCCTCGCGGCCGAGGATCGCGAGGGCGAGGAGATCGTGGCAGGCGGTGACGCCGGAGCCGCAGTAACAAACGACGTTCTTCGCATCGAGCGCGCCGAGCGCCCGGTACCGCGCGGCGAGCGCCTCGCGCGAAAGGAAAGCCCCGCCGGGCGAAACGAGGTTCTCCACGAAAGGCGCATTCCGGGCGCCGGGGACGTGCCCGGCGCGCGCGTCGATCGGCTCCGAGCGGCCCTCGTACCGCTCGCGAGCCCGCGCATCGAGGACGAGGGCCGCCGGCGAGCCGAGCGCGGCAAAGCGAGCGACGTCGACCTTGTCCACGACGGGAGCACCGCCGGGCCGAAGCGCGAGGGAGGGCGCGGGCGTGATGTGCGGAAGGTCGGTGCTGAGCGCGCGGCCGGAAGCGATCCAGGCGCCGATGCCGCCGTCGAGGACACGACCGCCGTGATGCCCGAAGTAGCGAAGCAGCCACCACATGCGCGCCGCGATCGCGCCGCCGGCGTCGTCGTAGGCGACGACGATCGAATCCTCGGTGACGCCGAGGCGCGAGAGCAACGCGGCGAATTTGTCAGGTTCGGGCAGCGGATGACGGCCCGGGCCTCGCGCAGGATCCCCCGCGAGCTCCACGTCGAGATCAGCGAACGACGCGCCGGGGATGTGGCCCGCTGCATACGCATCCACGCCGCGCTTGCCCGAGAGATACCAGCGCACGTCGACCACGCGGACACGCGGATCGGTTGCATGCGCCGCGAGCCAGTCCACCGTGACGAGCGGGCCTTCGGACATCGGCGTTTCTCCTAGAACGTACCCGACAAACCCACGCTCCCCGGCCCGATGTACGGCACGACCACGGGCGCGAGATGCGCGTCCTTCTTCGGCGCTTTTTTCCCACCGCCCGAGGGCAAAAGCCAGAACGTGAGCGCGAGCGCGCCCATCACGCCGCCGCCGATCGCGAGGCCGAGGCCCACCGTCTGGAACGTCCGTCGCTCGTCGTCCCGCGCCTTGATCTCGGCATAGTCCGTCGCGGGCAAGCTCGTGCCCGGCTCGCGTAGCGCCGCGAGGTCCTCGATCTCGCTCGTGCGCGAAGCCGCCGTGTAGAGAAACACGCCCGAGGCAGCGCCGAGCCCGACGGTCAAACCGGTCGCGATCCAGGCGAACGTGCGCCCGCCGCCCTTCGTCGGCGACAGCGCCACGCGCGCCACGCTTCCGCGCTGCACGGTGACGACCGTGCTCGACGTCGCGCCGTCCACCTGCATCTCGACCTCGTGTTTGCCCGGCTCGACGGCGACGCGGCCGTCGTCGTCCGGATCGACGGGCTTGTCGTCGACGAGCACCACGGCCGAGCCCGGCACGTCGCCGAGCGCGACAATCGCTTCCTGCCCAGGCACCGTGAGCGACTTCGTGAGCGCGGTCGTCGCGAGATCCCCGAACTTGTCCTGCGCGACGATCGTGATGTCGAGCTTGGCCTTCGGCCGGATGAACGAAGGATCGAGCGTGCCGCGCAGAGGCCCGTCGGGCGAAGGCGCGAGCGGCAGATCGAACGATCCTTCGATCGCGCTCGATCGAACCCGCGCGATCACGCGCAGCCAAGGAGGCGTGACGCTCGCCGTCGCGGAGATCCGCACGGGCGCCCACGCCACTTCCGGCGCTTCGAGCTCGAGGTCCGAGAGCTTCACGCCCGCACGTTCGATCCGATCTTTGCGCGCGCTCTCCGCGGCCGTGCGACAGGCCGCGCGCACCTTCGGCGATTGATCACGCGCGACCTCGGGATCGTAACCCGCCGCCACGACCGCCTTCGTGCACGCCTGCGCGCCCGCGGCCTCGCCGCGCGTGACCAGCGCGGCCTGCGTCTCGAGCAGGCCCGCCTCCACCGCGAGCGTCGGCGGGAGCTCCGACTTGGGCAGCGTGTTCAGCGTGCGGAGCGCGTCCGCGAACGCGCCGCTCTCGACCTGCTCGCGCGCCCTCGCCACGACGCTCGCGAGATCCTCCCCTCGCGCCTCCGTCCCGGCGGCGCCGAGGGCCACAACCACCGAAAGAGCCACCGCGACTCGCCCGAGCCGAGCGCCCATGCTCCGCCTCCCGTTCTTCATGGCAAACCTTACTCCGCCCTGCGCAGATCCACCCGGACCGACGACGGTTTGCCCGGCTTGATGGTGACCGACAGGCTGCGCGACGCGCCGAGCTCGCTGTTGCGCAAGACCACCGAGTGCGGGCCCGGCGCGAGCGAGATCGGCGCGAGCGGCGTGGTCCCGACCGAACGACCATCCACGGTCACGTCGGCCCAAGGCGAGACGGACACGACGAGCGTGCCCGGCTCGTTCGAGTTCGCTTCCTCGGCCGACGCGGACGCGGTCGGCGCGGCCGTCGATCCTTGCCCCGTTCGTTTGGGATCGAAACGTCCGCCCGTCCCCTGCGCGATCGTCGCCGTCGGCGCAGACGAGGGCACGCCCGTCGACGTGGTCGTCGTCGGCTGCGCCTCGGGGCCCGTCGTGCTCGGCGCCGCGGCGACCGTCGCGGTCGGCGCCGGCGCGATCGCGGACGGCGACGCCGACGTGACGGCTTGATCCGTACGCGGCCCCGACGCGCTCCGCGAGAGCACGAAGAATGCCGTCACGCCGCCGAGGATCGTGAAGCCCGCGAGCGCGAGCACGGGCAGGACCATCGAGCGTCGCCCCCTCGTCTGCAAGCTCGACGGCGCGCCCGCGTCCGCGAAATTCCCGACGTTCGTCACGCCAAGGCCGCCGCTCGTCGTGTTCGATCCAGGCGCCGATCCCGGCGCGCCCACCATCGACGGGTGATATCCGGGCGCCGAGATCCGCCCCGCGCCCGTCCCCGGCTGCATCATGCCACCGTGCGTGCCGTACGAGGGTTGCGCCGGTGCGTCGGACGAACGCGTGGTCTCCACCGGAAACGCGCTCGGTCGCTGCGCGCCCGTGCCGAGCTGCATGCTCCACTCCTGCGGCCGCTTCGCTTGCCCCGTGCCCGGCGCGCTCGAGCCACCGGCCGGCGCGCCCGCCACCTGCTCGACACGCGCGCGAAGCTCGGCCTGCGCTTCCTTCACGGCGCTCGGACCGAGCGCGCGGAGCGCCTCGTCCATGAGATACGCGAGCTCTCCGCCGTCCGCGATGCGCCGGCGCGGATCGAGCTCCGTCGCGCGATCGATGGCGTGTGCGAGCGCATCCGGGACGCCCGGCATGAGCTCGTGCACGCGCGCGACCGGCTCGCTCGCGATCATCATGAGGAGCTGCGTCTGCGTCTCGGCCTTGCGCAGCCTGCGCCCGAGGAGGCCTTCGAAGAGCGTGATGCCGAGCGCGAACACGTCGGCGCGACCATCGAAGGGCTCGCCGCGCGCCTGCTCGGGCGGCATGTACGGGAGTTTGCCCTTGAACACGCCGGTCTCGGTCTTCTCGCCGCCGAGGCCCGAGATCCGCGCCACGCCGAAGTCCGAGAGCCGCACGCGGCCGTCACGCGCGACGAGGATGTTCGACGGCGTGACGTCGCGATGCACGACACCGACGTTGTTGCCGTTCTCGTCGCACATGCCGTGCACGGCCTCGAGCGCGCGCGCGACCTCGCGTCCGATGTACGCGACCGTCGCGGGCGCGAGCGTCCCCGTGCGCTTGAAGATGCGATCGAGCGCGGCGCCGTCGACGAACTCGAGCACGAGGTAGAGACCCCCCTCGGCGTTGCCGAGCTCGATCAGGCGCACGACGTTCGGATGATCGAGGCGCGCGATCACCTGGGCCTCGGCGACGAACGAGTCGGTCGCGACGTCGCCGATGTCGCCCGCGGTGAGCAGCCGCTTCACCGCGACGCGGCGGCGGAAGTTGCGCGGCCCTTCCTCCTCGGCGAGCCAAACCTCACCCATCGCGCCCTTGCCGAGCATGCGGAGGAGGCGGTACTTGCCTGCGAACAGAGGCTGGGAGCCAATGGAGCCGATGCTCATACGCGCCTCAAGGTGCCGCCGGGGGCTCGGGCTCGGGTAGGACGGCCATGCGGATCGTGGCCGACGTTTCGTCCGTCTCGAGCCAGCCGACGAAGAGCTTGCCCGAGGTGAGGACCGCATGGAGCGCGCCGATGCTGCGCGTGGAGAGCCGCGGGATCGAAGCCACGCGCGACGCCTCCGCGCTCGCCGGATCGACGAGGTAGACCGCTATCTCCGGCGCATCGACGGCCTCGCCGGGCGTCACGAGGATCGGCTTTGCGCCTTCGCGTCCGATCCACGTGGGGCGCGGCGTGTCGCGCAGGCCTGGAAGCGCGCCGATCGAGGTCTCGACGGGCGGCGTGGGATCACCGATCACGGGCGCCGCGACCGAGCGAAGCCCGGCCGGACCCGAGACGGGATCCGTCGGCTGCTTGTCCCCCTGACGCGCCGAGGGCTCGATGTACGTGAGGGACGCGTCATCCGCGGCGACGGGGATCGCGAGGCGACCGAGCTTCACTTCGGCTTCACCACCGCCGTCGGGCAAGAGCACCGCGCTCGGCCGCTCGTTGTCGAGGATCCACCACGCGCCCGTGCTCACGCCGAACGCGCCGAGGACACCGACGGCGACGGGCAAATTCGCGCGCGCCGGGTGATACGTGGGCTCCGGCGAGAAGAGCGTGCCGTCCTCCTGCATCGAGAAGATCGCGAGCTCCGCGACCGTCTCCAGGTTGTTGTCGATGGTCGCCGTCCGCGAACGCACGTAGCCGAGCTCGACACGATCGCCGCGGTGGAGGAGCTTCGGAAAGCTCACCGCGCCGTATCCCACGGTCGCGAGGCGTTCCTCCTTGGCCCACGCGGATTCGAACGCGGCCGGCTGATCCTCGCGCCCCTCGGGAGGCAGATCGACGCGGTACGTGACGAGGCGCGGCTCGACGGTGGGATCGTCGGGGAGCGAAGGCGCGCTGATCGCCACGAGCACGCGATCACCGCCCACGGGCAGGACGTCGAAGTAGGGCTCGAGCGAGTCGGCGTCCGCGACGTAGCGACCCACGATGTCCATGCGCGGGCTCACGTCGCCCGCGGGCGTGACGCGCGCGCCCACGAAGCGCTGCCCTTCGTCGGAGTACGCGTACGTCTCCCACACGACGAGCACGCCCGAGGCTTGCGGCACCATGCGCACGTCCGAGCCGCGCAGGTACGGGACGACGCCAACGGTGATGGGCACGGCCGTGCCCGGCAGCGCGCAGACGCCGTGAATGCAGTCGTATCCCTCGGGGCAAGAGCCGCCCTCCGCGCAGAGCGCCGGCATCTCCCCGAACGAAGGTTCCCCGCAGCCCGCCCCGAACATCCCGAGCGCGGCCACCAGGGCGCCCGAAAAAACCCGTCCCCTCGATCCCGTCAAGGTGCCCCCTGTCCTTGCGCCTTCTCGATCCGCGGCCCTTCGGTCGGCCGCGCGAACCCGCGCGCGCGCGCCGATCGACCGAGGAGCGTCCCCACGCCCCCACGGCGCAGATCCGACACGCCGATCCAGAGGTCCATGTTCGACTCGTAGAACTCGGTCCACGCGACGTACGCCTTGTCGCCGAGGCCAAAGGCGCGCGCCGTGAAGATCGATCCCGTGCTCGTCCGCGGCACGCTCGCCACGATCCGCAACGGCTCCGTCGGCGAGCGCCACGCGACGTCGATCGTGGGCAGCTTCGGATCACGCGAGACCGGCGCCACGAGCGCACCACCCTCGAACGGCGTGCCCACGAACGGCGTGGCCGTCTCCGGCATCGTGAAGCCCTTGTCCTCCGTGGGCATGCCCATCGTGGGGGTGAAGACGTAGCTCACCGCGTGCGCCGCCTTCGCCGGATCGTAGTCGCCGAGTCGCAACGCGAAGACGCCGTCTTTCCAGCCGAAGAGCGGCTCGTCGGTGGTCGGCGCAAACTCGGTCATCGAGCCCATGCCGCCCATCACGGTCGCGGGATCCACCGTCGAGAGCGCGTAGCTCTCGAAGCCCACGCGCACCGTGAGCAGGCCGCTGTCGTCGCGGAAGATCTGGCAGTCGCCGGAAAGCGGCGGCACGTCCGGCGGCAGGTTCGTCGACGCCTTCCACGTGGGGTTCCAGAGCGAGCCTTCCCGCTCGAGGTGCAGCACCTCCACACGACCGCCGCCCGAGGGCACGGTCCACGCGATGTTCAGCGTGGTTCCGTCGATCGAGGCGCCGACGTACGGCGGCTCCGCGCCGCCGAGGAACGGCGTCGTCGTGGAGAAGAGTTTCTCCACGGCGGGCGTCGAGCCGCTCGCCGACGTGCGCTCGATCCCCAGGAGCTCGAGCGTCATCTCGTCGGACTCGACGTTTGGGAACCGCACGAGCACCACGCCGTAGCGGCCATCGGGCAGCGGCACCACGGCCGAGGAGATCGTCCCGCCGCCGTACGTGAAGAGCGCGCGCGGCTCGGACAGCTTGCCGTCGGGCGCGACGCGAATCTCGTAGATCCCGCGCGCGCCCGGGGTGAAACCGTCGTTCACGATGAGCGTCGCGCCCTCGCCTTCGGACGAGAGCCAGAACATCTCCGGCGGATTGATCCAGGCAACACGCTTCGGCCTGCGGCTCGTGGGGCTCGCGCCGTCGCGCACGCAGACCGTGGCCTGGCACGAGTACCCTTCGGGGCAGACTCCGCCGGTTTCGCATGCGAACGGCACGTCGCCGAGCTCGGGCGTGCAGCCCGCGCCGAGGAGCGCCGAAAGGACCAGGACGTAGCGGGCCATCCGCCCGAGCATGCCGAGCAGTCTACCCCCGGATCCTGCCGCTTTGCGTGGGAAATGCGCGGCGCCGGGTCAGCCTTCGTGCGCGCCGCCGGGCGTGAGGGCCGCGGGCGCGGCCTGCTTCGGCCCGCCCGCCTCGCGGTCGTGCCCTTCGAGGTGGGGAAACCACTCGAAAAACTGGTGCAAGTGGGCGTGCCTCGCCGGCTCGATGTACTCGAAGACCACCCCCCGATCGTTGATCTCCCAGAACTCGTTCGTGGTCACGGAGAGCATCTCGTTCTTGATCGAGCGCAGCCGATCGGGCCGCTCGTCGCGCATGTCGCGGTGGATCCGCCGCGCGAGATCGATCTCGCCCTTCTGCAGGTAGTACGTCGCGAGCTTGACCTGGGCCTTGCGCACGCCGCGGAGCGACAGCTCCTGCTGCGCCACCTCGGCCTCCTTGTCGACCTCGAGGAAGATCTGCAAGAGCTCGTCACGCACGTCCGCGCCGAGATCGTAGGCGAGCTCGTTCAGCGCGCAGAGATCGAAGGCCACGGTCTCCGTGACGAACGCGAGCTTCATCGCGTGGGCCGTCTGCGCGTAGTACTTGAAGTGCCCCGCGATCCGGAGCGCCTCGTCGCCCCAGCCCTGCGAGAGGATCTTCTCGCCGAGGTAGCGGTACTGGTTCAGGCAGTTGTAGGCCGCGGGCACGTCCCGCGCGTTCAGCGCGCGGCGCATGTACGTGTTGAAGAACTTGATCACCGTCGCGAGCGCGGCCCGCTCCTCCGCCGCGAGCGCCGCGAGCCCGATGTACCGCGTGCCGATCGCGATGCGGTTGACGATGTCGGGCATCTCCGTGAGCGCCTCGCGGTAGACCATCAAGAACTGCCGCAGCGCCTTGTATTCGAGCCAGGTCCGATCGCTCTGGAGCTTGCCGAGCGCGATCTCGTTCATGCTCACGAAGTCGGCGTCCTTGAGCAATCGGCCGCGGATCGAGAACCACCGATCGTCGAGCTCGCGCTTGTGCGGCATGTACGCGACCACGAGGTCGCAGATCGCGTCGACCGTGTTCGAGGCGATGCCCTTGTCCTTCTGCTCGATCGCGTTGAGCCCGATGTCGGCGAGGTGCTCGAGCGCCGAGAGCGCCGTCATGCGCCGGCCGTCGACCTCCTCCTCCGACTCGTCGCTCGATTTGCGCAGCGCCTGCGCCACGCCGCCCCTGCGGATGCGCTCGACGATCTTGTCGGGCTCGAGGAAGTCGAAGACGTAATTGAAGTACGGCGCCATCACGAGGAGGCTCAGCGTGAGCAGCACGATCGAGCCCATGACGCCGAAGCGCGGGACGAAGGACTGCGCGGGATCGGGCGCCTGCCGGATCGCGTAGTTCACCCAGAGCGAGAAGACAGCCGAGACCACGAAGAACGCGATCACCGCGCGGTTCGTACGGTCCCGGAAGAACATGTCCGTGATGCGCGGCGTGTACCGCGTCGCCGCGAGCTGCACGATGATCGACGCGACCGTGATGACGATGCCGAGGATCGCGGCGATCACCTCGCCCGTGCCGCCCATGATCCGGCTCGCGTCGTCGGGCGACATCTCGCCGAAGAGCGCGGTCACGCCGCCGGGCTGCGCGTGCGAGAGATCGAGGAGCCGGAACGCGACGAACGCCGTCACGCTGACGATCGCGAGGATCGACAGCGGGTAGAGCCACAAGCTGTTCGAGAACGTGAGGCGAGCTTTACGCACGAGCCTCCTCGAGAGGACGAGAGCGCGGCTACGGGCTCTCGCCGCCCTCGAGGTCCTCGGCCAGGTAGCTCAGGATGACCTCGTCGAGCGATTTCTCGCTGATGAGATCCTCTCCGAAGATCGAGGTTCCCTGCGCGGGGCGCGCGGTCGCGAAGATGGCCGGGGGGCGGGTCTGCGCGTAACGACCCGCGGAGGACGGCGACGACGCGGGCTCCGGCGTGCCGAGCGCGCGGTAGACGCCTGCCGTGAAGAGCGCGCCGCCCTTCTTGACCGACGTGGGCGGCGGCGGAACGTCCTGCGTCTGCTGCACGAACGCCGCCGTCTCGGGCGCTTTCGTCTGCTCCTCGAGCCCGGCCAGCGAGGCATCGATGTCCGCGGGCGATACCGACGCCAGCGGCGGCCGCGGCGAAGGCGGATTGCCCCGAAGCGCGGCCTGCAGATCCGCCGCGTTCATCAGCACGGAGGGGCGCTGCGGCAGATCCGGCTTGAAGCTCGGCGGAGGCGCTGCGGGCTCGGGCGCCGGAGGAGGAGGCGCGGGCGCCGCAGCGGCAGGCGCGGGCGCCGCAGCGGGCGCGGGCGCCTCGGTCTTCTCCTCGAAAATGTGGTCGAACTGTCCGTCTCGCAAAGCGACGAACATCGCCTTGTGCTGATCTTTCATCAGCTGACGGACGATCTCCTGCACGTTCGCCTCGTTGAGGTGCTCCGCGTAGGAGGTCTTCAGGGTCTTCAGGATGCGCCCGCCGTCCGCAAAAAGATGCGTGATTACATGCGGGTGACGGTGCCCCGAGTCTTCCGTTTGAATATGGAAGACACGTCCCTTGTGTTTGACGTTGTTGTTGAAGCCGAGAAGCGGTGAGATGACTTTCACGGCGATCGATAAGGCTCCTGAAGGCCCGAAGAGACCCTACCATAGGGTCCGCCGACGCGACCAAGAAACGACGCACAGATCGACACGACCGCTGAAATCTTGCGCCCTCGCAGGCACCGCTCTCCGGGATTGTCGTTCTTCCTTACGGAAGACATCGCTCGAACTCGTCGGCGTTGTTCGCGCGCATCGCACACGCGGCCTCGTCCACCGTGAGGTAGGTCGGGCAGCGGGCAAACTTGGGATCCGTCGACGCGAGCGTGCGCGCCTGCGCCTTGCGCGAGGCGAGCTCGGAGGCCGGCGGCTTGTCGTTGATCGCGTGGACGATGTGCTCCACGTAACGATCGAGCAGGGCCGCGCACGTGTCTGGAGAAGGATGCGACGACAAGGAGCGTCGGAGCGGCTTCGACAGGACGAACCCCACGGCGGCGAGCACGATCAGGAGCGTCGCGATCACCTCCGCGCGGGTCGCGGGCGAGCTCAATTGAGGCACTGATCGACCTGATCGGCCGTCGTGGCCTTGCGCACGCACTCCATCGCGCGCTGCGTGATCCGGCGGCCGACGCACTTGCTGACGAGCTCCTCCCCCCGCGCGGCGCGGACGGCGGCCGTCCTCTTCTGCACCTCGGCCGGATCGGTGACGTTCTGCGCGGCGAGCTCGATCGCGGCGCTCTTGTCGAGGATCTCGTCGCACTCCGCGCGCGTCGCCGGGCGACCACACCCGACCCCGAAGAACCCGAGCGCGAGCATCAGGGAGGCCCCGGCGAGGCCCCTCCTCGCGCTCGAACCACCCTGCTCCATTACCCGCTGGCCCATGGCGTCGAGACCTTGGCGTGCCTCCGCCCGAGGCGCAACCTCGCCGCGCGAGGGGTCACGACCTCGCACGGGAGGCCCTGTCGAATTCTGGACGCTTGTATAGGCCTTGCTAATCTCGATCCGTGAGCAAGGCGAAGGACAACCCAGCTTCCTTCGCCCCCGCAGGAGCGGGGAAGACGGCCAAGCCAAAGGCGCCGCGGCGCGCGTCGCGTGAACCGGAGCGCGAACGCGAGGCGGACAGCGCCGCTACAGCCACGAAGAAAACTTCCGCGCGCCGCGAGCGCGCGAAGGCACCGGCGAAGAAGCGGCCCGCGCGTCCGAAATCCGTGCTCGCCGAGGACATGCTCCGCCGCGCGCTCGAAGCGCCGACGCCACGCTCACGCGCGCTCTGGGCGCGGCGCGGCCTCGCCACACGTGCGCAGCTCGATCGCACGACGCAGGCGATGCTGCTCCGTCAGCTCTACCTCGCCTACTACGAGGAGGGCCGCTTCGTGCAGGCCGCCGCGATCGCCGAGCAAGCGCTGACACTCGACGTGCTGCCCGACGTCGCGCATCAAGATGCCGCGCGCGCCAAACAGGCGCTCGGCGATGTCGAGGGCGCGGCCGCGCATCTCCGGCTCGCCGCGCGCATCGGCCCCGCGAGCCGCAAGGCGTTCCACTACTGGACCCTCGGCAGCCTCTTCTACCTGCACCACCGCTACGCCGAGGCGATCGCCGCGATGTCACGCGCCGCGCGCTGGGGCACGACGGACAAGCCGCTCTATCACGGGCACCTCGCGCTCGCCCGCCTCGCGCTCGGGCAAACCGTGGAGGGGATTGGCGACATCATCGACAGGCTGATCGTCGCGCCCGCGGGGAACGGATACGGCCGCTTCGTGCTCGGCCTCCTGGCCCTGCATGCCGGCCGACCGGACGACGCCCGCCGTTGGCTCGAAGCCTTCGTCGACCGCACCATGTCGGGCCGGAGAGCCGCCGCCATCGCGCTCCGCGATGAGATCGAGGCCGCCCGCCAGGCGCTCGCTCGCCTCCCGGCCGATTGAATCGAAGCGCGTGTCGCTCGCGGATCGGGCCGAACGTCCGACCCTTTGGTAACATACGCGCCGTGCGACCCGCCTTCCGACGTGCTCAGCCTCTCTCCGGGCCTCGATCGCTCGCGCCGCTTTGCCTCGCCGCGCTCGCGCTCGGGGTGCTCTTGCTCTCGCCCTCCGCGGCCTTCGCGGCGGAGGACAGCCGCGACCTCTTCACGCGCCTGCGCGAGGACTACGGCCTCGTCGGCGGCGCGGTAGGCGCGTTCGCCGGCGGCCTCCTCACGTGCCTCACGCCCTGCGTCTACCCGATGATCGCGATCACGGTCAGCGTCTTCGGGGCCAAGCAGGCGTCGAGCCGGAAGCAGGCCGTTCTGCTCTCGCTCTCGTTCGTCATGGGCATCGCGGTCCTCTTCACCACGCTGCTCGTCGGCGCGGCGCTCACGGGCGGCCTGTTCGGCGCGGCGCTGCAGAAGTGGTGGGTCAACGTCGGGATCGCGCTCGTGATGGGCGCGATGGCCGCGTCGATGTTCGGCGCCTTCGAGCTCACGCTCCCCGACAGCTTGATGCAGCGGCTCTCCAGCGTCGGCGGCGTCGGTTACGGCGGCGCGTTTGCGCTCGGCCTCGTGAGCAGCTTGATCGCCGCGCCGTGCACGGGCCCCGTGCTCACGGGCGTGCTGCTCTGGATCGGCAAGACGCAGAACGTGGTGCTCGGCGCGCTCGTGGGCTTCTGCTACGCGCTCGGCCTCGGCCTGCCCTTCTTCCTCGTCGGCGCGTTCGCTGTCGGCCTGCCGAAGAGCGGCAAGTGGATGGTCTCGGTGAAGTCGTTCTTCGGCACCGTCCTGCTCGTCTGCGCGCTCTACTTCCTGCGTTACGCCATCCCGGCGATGACCAAGGTGGCACGCCATGACACGATGTTCATGGTCGCGGGCGGCGGAGCGATCCTGTTCGGGATCCTGCTCGGCGCGGTGCACCTCGACTGGAGCGACGGCGGCATCGGCGTGAAGATCCGCAAGGCGCTCGGCATCACGGCGGCGACGGCGGGTGGCTTCATCCTCTGGATCAGCATCGAGCTGCCGCCCGAGATGCCGCACGTCGTGGCGACGGCGGAGGCGGCGGCCGGCAAGAAGCTCCTCGCGTGGGAGCACTCGGAGAAGGAAGCGACGGAGAGGGCGCAGCGCGAGAAGCGGCCGCTGATGGTCGACTTCACGGCCGACTGGTGCGGCGCTTGCAAAGAGTTCACGAAGCACACCTTCTCCGATCCACGCGTCATGGAAAAGGCGGGCAACTTCGTCGCGGTCAAGTTCGACGCGACCGACGACGAGGATCCGCAGGTCGAGCAGGTGAAGAAGAAGTACGGGGTGGTTGGGCTTCCGACGGTGGTCATCTTCGACTCGAACGGCAAGGAGCGGCAGCGGTTCACCGAGTTCGTCCCTGCCGACAGGTTCCTCAAGGCCATCGAGGGCATCGACTGACGGACGCGCCCGCGCCACCTCGCATCCTCCCCCGTCGCGAGGTCCGTCATGCGTAACGTCGTCCGGCTTCTCTCCCTCCTCGTCACCCTCCTCCTCGTCCTTCCTGGTTGCTCCGGCGGTGCGCCGACGCGGGGCGGCCTCGTCGTCGGCGTCACGAGTGATCTGCGCGTCGGCGTCGACGTCGTGCGCTTGCACGTGATCCGCAAGGTCAACGGCGCGGTCGTCAGCGACGAGGAGCTCTTCTCCGACGGCGCGTCTCCCTTTCAGATCCCGCTCGAGATCAGCTTCACGGACCTCGAGGACGGCGACGACGTCGACGTCGAGATCGAGGCCTTCGGCAGCACGAGCACGCCGCTCGTCGTCCGCACCGCGGGCAGCACCATCCAGGCGGGTCGCACGCTTCTCTTGCGGGCCGATCTCGCCTCCGCGTGTGCCGGCTCGACGGCGCCGACCTGCGACGCGCCGCAGACGTGCACGGGCGGCGTCTGCGGCGCGTCGTACGTGAGCCCCGCGATGCTCGAGGAGTACAGCTCCAGCTGGTCCAAAGGAAAGACGGACATCTGCAAGGCGAACGATGGCCCGCCGACGCTCTTCGTGGGCAAGGGCCAGGCCGATTACCTGCCGACGAGCGACTACGATCTCGCGCAGGTCGAGGCGGGTCCGCAGGGCGGGCATCACATCTGGATCGCGCTGCGGATGAAGAACCTGCGGCAGTCGGGGAGCATCACGACGCTCACGGGCCACGTCGAGGAGCTCGACCTCGACATCAACCCGTTCACCGTGATCTTCACGTTCGATCCCGACGAGGGCGGGTTCTGCAAGCTCTACGGCCTGCGGTTCCAGATCGACGGCGCGACGGACATCGAGCCGCTCCTCGGTAAGACGCTCCTCGTGAAGGCCAGCGTGAAGGACAAGGACGGCGACGTCGGCACGGCAGAGCGCTGGGTGAAGTTGTCGTCGGATATTCTCTGACGGCCGTTGCGCCGGGGTTTCACCCCGGGCCCGACCAGGGGCTATCCGCCCCTGGACCCGGACCAGGGCGCAGCCCTGGACCAAGGGTGCATCGACCGCGATGCGGTCGATGCAAGGGATCAGCGCGTTGCTGTCGCTGACTCCCCGAGTCGCGTCGTTTTCCATCGCGACCAGAAGCCACCCGTCAGCACGTCGAGTGTGCCGTCCGCCTCCATCGCCGTCAGCTCAGCGCGCGTGCGTGCCTCGGGATCACGTGTCTCGTCGTCGCGCTCCACGCACGCGCGTTGCCACGTGAAGAGCGCTTCGAGCACGCGCGCTTCGAGCTTGTGCCTCGCGGCGGCGCGCTCCTCGCGGAGCCGTTCGAGCGCGACCTCCTCGTCGGCGAAGACCAGCCGGTCGAGGCGAAACGTCGCGCGCGCTTCGAGCCACAAGCTCGAGCCTCCGGTGGCCGTGACGCGATCCGGATCGTACTCCGTCGGCGAGAGCGCGCGCGACTCGTCGAGCAGGCGTGTCACGCGCAGCCGAAGCTCGGGCAGGAGCGCAGACGCGCGCGCTCGGGATGCCACACGATCGATCCGCGTGACGTGCTCTTCGAGGCGCGCATGCTCGATCGCCGCCGACACGACGGCACGCGCGACCGACGGCGAGATCAAGAGCCGCAGCGGAGCACGTGGTGGCTCCGCGGGCGTCTCGGCAGCCGTGGAAGGCGCGGGCTCCGGCGAAGGCGCGGGCGGATCAACGCTCGTGGCCTTGGCGATGCGACCACGCGCGCGCCGCGTCCTCGCAGGCTCGGCGATCCGTTCGATCGGAACCCCGACGAGCACCATCGCGCCGAGATCGTTTTTTCCCTCATCGCGACGAACGAACGACGCCTGCAGGCAGACCCACAACGATCCCTGCGCGGCGCCGTCGCTCCAGAGCTCGTGCGCCTGCGCGTCGTCGAGATCCGCGACCGCGTGGAACGCCCAGTCGTCGTCCAGCAACGTCGCTGCGGCGCGCGCCGGCGTTACGTGGAGGAGCGCGGCGAGCGCCGCGGCCAGGGCCAATAGAAATGGAAAGCAAACCTCAGGGCAAACTCGTTGGACCATGCACGTACATCGACGCGGCCCGCGACGAGTTGCGCACGATCCGACGATCGTCGTCGCGCTCTACCGTTCGCGTGGTCCGGGACGAACCTGCTCGCTCGCGCCCCCACGCGGAAGCTCGCTCGCGCCGCCACGCGTCGGCGCGCTCGGCCTCGATGCATCGACGGGCAGGCCGCGGTCGCCGAAATCGAGCGTGGGCCAGCGGTCGCCGATCGCCTCGCTCCGCCCGCCGCCCCCCGTCTGCACAGGAGCCGCCGTGCCCGACAGGATCGGCGCGAGCATCGACTCGATCTCGGCAGGCGCGGGCGCGCCGGCCTCCGCGCGAGCCGGCGCTGCGGCCGCGACGCCGGCCTGCGCAGGCGCGCCTCGCTCGGGCGTCCATTGCGCGACGCGGAGCGACACCGACGTGGTGGGCTCGCTTCGCGACGTCATGACCTCGGAGCCGATGGCGAACGGCTCGAACATGCCGTGCGCGAGCCAGCCGATGCTCACGCGCACGTTCGATCCCGGCCGCAAGTTGCGGAGGTACGCGTCGCCGAAGAGCGCGTCGATGCGCAGATCCCGCTGCTCGACGATCGGACCATCCCAGCTCGGCGTGACCTGGGCCATGCGCACGACGAGCGCGCCGTCGGTATGCCGAGCCCGCGCTCGCGCGAGGCTCACGGGGCGCACTTCCCAGTAGAGGTAGATCGTCGCGGGATCGACGGCGATGGCCACGATCTCGTCGACGTCGTAGCGCTCGGGCAGCGGCAGCTCCTCGATGGCGTCCACCTCGGGCGCCGACCACGAAGGCGCTTCTGCAACCGCTTCTGCAACCGCTTCCGCTTCCGCAGCCGGCGCCGCCTCCGCTTCCGCCTCCGCTTCCGCCTCGAGGGCCGCTTCCACGATCGCCTTCGCGATCGCCTTCGGCGCGACCGGCTCTGCCTCTGCCTCCAGGGCCGCCTCCGCGTCCGCTGCGGCAGAGGCCGGCGCGACCGCGGCCTCCGTCGTGCTCTCTTCCTCGGCTGGCTGGGGCTCGCTGTCCGTCTCGCTCGGCGTGGTCACGACTTCCTCCCCCTTCTCTTCATCGACCGCGGGCGCCGCGCCTCCTGTGACGAGCCGCTGCCTCAGCACGCGCGCTTCCGTGTGCTCCGGCTCTCGCGCGAGCACCTCGTCGAGCACGCCGATCGCTTTTTCCACGAACCCCTGCGCCGCGTAGATCTCCGCGAGCGTCACCGTCGCGAGCGGCGGCGGCGCCGTCGGCCAGCCTTTCGCCGGGGGCGGCGTGCTCCGCACCGCGTTCGCCACGTCGGGCAGGTGCAGACCTCGCTCGATCACCCCGGCGAGCAGATCCCTCGCTCGCCCCATCCATCCACGCGACCGCGCGCGGTCTCGCTCGCTCCGCGCCGTGCGCGTCACGATCTCGTCCACGAGCTCCGGAATCGTGAACGCGCGCGGACGCGCAATGCCGAGCTCTTCCGCCAGCGCGATCAGCTCCTCCCGCGTCAAACCCTCGAGCTCGTGCCGCTCCATTTCGCGCGCAACCTAGCACGAAGCGCGGCGCGACGAGAGCGTCCGAGGCGTGGGGTTTTCATTGCGTCCGTTCGTCCGGAGCATCCCTGCAGAATGCCATCGGAAAACCGCCGGGCCGCGGCTCCCGCGCACTAGAATTCGAACATGCCCCCGCCTCACGTGCTCGCCTTCCGCGGCCAGGACCGCGCCGAACGAAGGCCGAGCACGCGCGCGGCCGGCTGGACGCATTTCGCCTTCACGAGCCTCGCCTCGCTCGGCGCCATCGTCTTTTCCGCCTCCCGCGTCGAGCGCGTCCGCCTCCTCGAAGCGCTCGTCGTGCCGGGCACCTTCCTGTTCGCGAACCTCGTCGAGTACCTCGTGCACCGCGGCCCGATGCACCGGCGCAAGAAGCTCCTGCCGATCCTCTACGAGCGCCACACGTTGCGGCACCACCGCTTCTTCACGCGCGAGGCGATGGCTTGCGACTCCGCGGCCGACTTCCCCATCGTCCTCTTTCCCCCCGTGATGATCCTCGTGGTCCTCGGCGGCGTGGCCCTGCCGGTCGCGCTCCTCCTCTTCGCCGTCGCGACCCCGAACGCCGGCTGGCTCTTCGTGGCCACCGCCATGGCGTACTTCCTCACGTACGAGTGGCTCCACTTCGCCTACCACCTGCCGGAGGGATCCTTCCTCGCGCGAGGCCGCCCCATCCGCGCTCTGCGCCGGAGGCACGCGCTCCATCACGACCTCGGCCGCATGGCGCACGAGAACTTCAACATCACGTTCCCGCTCTGCGACTGGCTCTTCGGGACGCTCGGTCAGCAGAGAAACGACGACGAAGGGGGCTGACGCGCGTCAACCCACGCTGAAAGCGGTGACCAGCGGCCCTCGATGGCGCGTCGACACCCGCTGGCAACGATGACCGAGGGCCCTCGACGCGCATCAACCCACGCGGATCACGATGACCAGCGCCCCTCGACGCGCGTCGACACCCGCGGATCACGATGACCAAGCGCCCTTCGACGCGCATCAACCCACGCGGATCACGATGACCAAGGGCCCTCGACGCGCGTCGACACCCGCTGGCAACGATGACCAGCGAGCCTCGACGCGAGGATCGGGGAACGAGAGACGATTTTCGGGGGGGTTCGGGGATCGAGGGGCTGCTCAGCCCACCGACTTCATCATCGCGACCGGCGCCGCCGCGTTCGCGCGGTAGCTGCCCGCCGAGAGCGTCTCCACCGGCGTCTTCCGGCGCGCCGGCTGGTTCAGCTTCGCGCCGTCGAGCACCGCCTCGCAGAGCTCGCTGAAATCGTAGCCCTTCGCCGCGGCCGCCCGGGCGAGCAGGCCGTCCGGCGAGAGCGCCGGCAGCGTGTTCACCTCGAGCACGTACTCGTTCTCGCCCGCCGTCACGAGCAGATCGACCCGCACCGCGCCCGTGCAGCCGAGCGCCCGCGCCGCCCGCTCCGCCAGGTTCTGCACCCCGCGCTCGCGCTGCGGCGACAGCTCCACCTTCACGAGCTCCGCGCCGGGATCCTCCAGCATCGCCTTCGGCGTCGCCACCTCGACCGAGCCGAGCACCTGCCCGTCCAGGATCGCGACGTTGATCTCCACGCCCGTCACGAACCGCTCCACGAGCGCGATGTCGTCGTACTCGAACGCCTGCTCCAGCGCCGCCCGCAGCTCCGCGAGGTTCGTCACCCGCGACACGCCCTGGCTCGACCCCTCCCCGCGCGGCTTCACGATCGCCGGGTACCCGAACGAGCCGTGCATCCCCTCGAGGTCCGTGAGGTCCGCGTCCTCCGACACCGTGTAATAAGGCGGCGTCGGCACGTTGTGCAGGCGGAACATCTCCTTCGCCTTCAGCTTGTCCATCGCGAGCGCGCTCGCGAGCACGGAGGACCCCGTGTACGGGATGCGGAGCAGTTCCAGGAGCCCTTGCACGCAGCCGTCCTCGCCCATGCGGCCGGAGAGGGCCAGGAAGGCCACGTCGATCCGGGCTTTCTGGACCACGGACGCGAGGTCGGGACCGTAACTCTCGCCGAGCGACAGCTGGACCACCTCGTGGCCCCGCGCGGAGAGCGCCTCCGCGACGGCATGTCCGGCGGACAGCTCCGACGACGAGCCACCCATGATCACGCCGACCCGCCTCCGCATCGATCGCCTCTTCATCGAATCCACCTCCGTCGACGTGAACGCTCGGACCACGTCACGACCTTCTTGCCGGCGGGTATCAGACAATCGACGAAGGGGTCAACAAAACGGACAACTTCAAATCTGCTCCGGATTCCGCGGTACTAGACGACCTCGACAAGTACGGCGGTGATGTTGTCTTTCCCGCCTCGCCCGTTCGCGAGGTCGATGAACCGCGTCACCGCGTCGACGGCCCCGAGCGTCGTGATCTCCGGGATCTCCTCGGTGTTGAGGTAGCCGTGCAGCCCGTCCGAGCAGAGCAGGTATCGGTCCCCCGCCCGCACCGCGAGCACCGCCGTGTCCACTTCCACGTAGTCGCGGTTGCCCACCGCGCGCGTGATCACGTTCCTGTGCGTGGCCGTCGCCGCCTCCGCGGGCGTCAGCAGGCCTTGCTTGATCTGCCACGCGAGGAGCGTGTGATCCTCGGTGAGCTGCACCGCGGCGCCTTCGCGGATCTGGTAAATGCGGCTATCACCCACCTGCCCCGTCACCAGCGATCGGCCGAGGAAGAGCGCCGCGCTGATCGTCGTGCCCATCCCGAGCTTGTCACGCTCGAGCTCCGCCATCGCGAAGATGAGGTACGTCGCCGCCTGGATCGCCCCCTCCATGAGCCGACACGCCGCGCGCGCCTGCGCCTCGTCGAGCTCCCCGTCGATCGTCCCGAGCTCGCTGAGCCCGCGCTTCACCATCCCGTGGATCGTGTCCACCGCCTGATGGCTCGCGACCTCGCCCGCGGCGTGCCCGCCCATCCCGTCCGCCACGATGTAGAGCCCGAGCTCGTCGTCGTGGAAAAACGCATCCTCGTTCGTCTTTCGGTGCTTGCCGACGTCGGTTCGCGCCGCCGAACGGACGGGCCACCGCCCTCGGTGCGTCGGGACCTCGTTCTGACGCAGGGCGTTATTCCGGTCGTGCGGTGTGCTCATCGGGGAGCTCGTACTTCGGCCGACGATAATCCGCCCCAGGCCCCCCTGTCGAGAGGGCCGTCCGCTCGGGTAGACTCCCTCGCGACCCATGGCAGCGCGGAGCTTCTGCACCAGCGTGACCTCCCCCGATGGGCTCTCCCGCGTTCTCCGGGAGACACGCGGAGCGGTCACCTCCCCGACAGGTGGGCTCGTCTTCGTGACCAGCCCGCTCGTGCCGCACCTCCACACGCTCGCGGCGCGCGTGGCGGCCGCATGGAAAGGCGTGCCGACCGTGCTCGTGCCCGGCGCCGGCGTGCTGCACGAACGCGCCGAGCTCGAAGGGGTCCCCGCCGCGAGCGGCATCCTCTGGAGCGGCGGGCAAGTGACGCCGTTCGCGCTCGGCGACGTGGAGGATTCGCCACGCGCGCTCGGCGAGTCGATAGGCCAGGCCCTCGGCGCGCGCCCCTCCACGGCGCTGCTCTTTCACCGAACCGAGGGCTTCGACACGAGCCTGCTCGAAGGCGTCGCGGCCACAGCGCCCTCGGCCTGCGTGTTCGGCGCAGGCACGGTCGGCGCGGGAGGCGTGGTGATCACCGCCGAGGGGGAAGAGCGCGTGGCCCGCGCCGTGGGGATGTCGATCAAGGGGCTCGCGTCGCCGATCGTCGCGGCCTCGCCCGCGTGTCGCCTCGTCTCCGATCTCACGCCGATCGACGAGGTCAACGCGGGCCTCGTGCTGCGCCTCGGCGGCCGCGGCGCGCTCGACGAGCTGTCGCGGTGCGCGCCCGGCGCGTCGAACCCGGGCGCATCCTCCCCGCTCGTGTTCGCCGCGCTCGCCGAGCCCGACGACGTCACGGAGGACGGGCGCCCGCGCTTCGTGATCCGGCCCGTGCGAGGGATCGATCCTTCCCGGCGCGGCGTGATGATCGGCGCGGACGCGCGCCCGGGGATGCGCATGGCGTTCGCGGTGCGAGACGCGCAGATGGCGAAGGCCGACCTCGAGACGATGGCGCGTGTCGTCTCCAAGAACGCTCTCGGCGCGGCGCCGCGCTTCGCGCTCTACCTGAGCTGCGCGGGCCGCGGCCAGGGCTTGCACGGCGCGCCCGACGCCGAGGTGCGTATCCTCCGTCAGCGCTTTGGCGATCTCCCGATCGCCGGCATGCACGCGGCGTTCGAGATCAGCCCGCGCGAAGGCCGTCCATCACGGCTCGACCTTTATACCAGCGTGCTCGCGCTCTTCCGTTCGCCGAGCTAGCCGGCGCGCAGCGCCTCCAGCATCCGCGACACCCGCTCGTCCACGATCACGCGCGCCGCGAGGAACTCCGGCGTCGCGCGGATCGGATCGACCAGCGGGCAACGATCCATCCACAGGAGATCGATGAGCCCGCTCTGCGCGCAGGGCACGATCGAGGAGGCGGCGCGCGCCACGTCGCCCACGTACACCGCGAGCTCGATCTCGACCTGCCGGAAATAGGCGTTCCGCCTCCAGCCGCCGTCGCGGTTCGCCACCGCTTCTTGGAAGACCGGCGAATCGAACGGCGAGATCCTGTCGAGCAGCGCGTCGCGGATCGCCATCTGGATCGGCGCGTCGGTCTTCACGTCCCGGAGCCGGTGGGCGACGTCCTTCGTGAGCGCCTCGTCGCGGAACCACATCGCGTACCGCGTGAGGCCCGCGAAATACGCGAACTCGCCCTCGATCGTCCGCACCTGCTCGAGGAGCTTCAGCGCGCCGTCCCAGTCGCCGCGCAGCACGAAGACACGCGCGAGGTTCCGGCCCACCGACGGCGCCGCCGGATCGAGCGACCGCGCCGTCTCGAGCACCCGCGCCGCCTCGTCGAGCGGGCCCGACTCCGAGAGGATCATCCCGACGAGGCCATACGCCTCGGCGAGCGCGGGCGCGCGCGTGATGGCCTGCCGCGCGCTTCGCACCGCGCCGGCCACGTCGCCGAACTGGAACAGCCCGTGCGCCATGGCGAGGTGCGCCTCCGCGAGGTGCGGCGCCACGGCGAGCGCGCGCTCGGCCGCTTGTTTCGAGAGGATCGCGTTGTCCCCGTTGAAGAACGACATCCGCGCGAGCGCGCTCGCGTAGCCGGACAGGATCGTCGGATCCTGCGGCGCGCGCGCGAGCGCCTGCTCGAGCAGCTTCACGGCTTCGCGCACGTGCTGCACCCAGAACTTCCGGTACTCGACGCGCGCCTTCAGGTAGAGCTCGACGGCCACGGGATCGGTCGGCGACTCGCGCGCGGGCTGGGCCAGGTCGACGGTCAGCGCGTCGGCGATCGCCTTCGCGACCTCGTCGTTCACCACGAAGAGATCTTTCTCCGGTCGATCGAATCGCTTCGCCCAGAGCTGAAACCCGTCGGCCACGCTGAGCACGCGCGCGCTGATCCGCACGCCCGCCGGCGTCCTGCGCACGCTGCCCTCGACGACGACCTGCACCTCGAGCTCGCGCCCGATCTCGCGCGGATCCTGATCCACGCCCTTCCAGCGCATCACCACGCCGCGGGGCCTGAGCTTCAGGCCCCGCGTCATCGACAGCGTATCGATCAAATCGTCGGTGAGACCTTCGGCGAGGTACTCGTCGTCCGGCGGCCCGCTGTTCCGGAACGGCAGCACCGCGACCGTCTTGTCGCCCGACGATACCTGCGCGGCCGGCGGCGGCGTGCCTCCGCCGGCCGCGGGCGCGGCGGGCGTCACGAGCGTCGTCACGGGCAGCTTGTTCATGGCCGGCATCGTCAGGCTCGAAAGCTCCTCGGCCACCTCCTCTGCCGTGCGATATCGATCGTCGCGCTCGCGCGCCATGCACTTGAGGACGAGCGTCCCGCACGCCGTCGGCAAATCGGGCCGCTTCGCGCGTGGATCCGGCGGCGGCTGCAAAAGCCGCGCGGCCGCGACACTCACGATCGACTCCCCGCGCCACGCCTTTTCACCCGTAAAGAGCTCGTAAAGCATCGCGCCGAGCGCGTAGATGTCCGCGCGCGCGTCGATGTCCGCGAGCCCCTGCACCTGCTCGGGCGCCATGTAGGCCGGTGTCCCGATCACCGCGCCGACCTGCGTGCGCGCGCCTCCGGGCTCGTGCATCCGCGCGATCCCGAAATCGGTGATCACCACGCGCCCGTCCTTCGCCATGAGCACGTTCTCGGGCTTCAGATCCCGGTGCACGACGCCCGCCGCGTGCGCGGCGGCGAGACCTGCGCAGATGGCCGTCGCGATCTCCGCGACGCGGGCGACCGGCATCGCGCCTTGCCGCGCGAGGACCACGTTGAGGGGCTCGCCCTCGACGTATTCCATGGTCAGGTACTTGTCGGCGCCGTGCTCGCCGATGTCGAAGACGCGGGCCACGTTCTTGTGGGTGACGCGGCGCGCGAGCTTCACTTCGCGGCGGAACCGTTCGAGCATCCCGGGCTCGTTCACGAGGTCTTGCCGCAGCACCTTCAGGGCCACGACCTCTTCGAGCTCCTCGTCGCGGGCGCGGTAGACGCTGCCCATGCCGCCGACCCCGAGCAGGCCGAGCAGCGAGTATCGCCCGGCGACGCGTTCGCCTGGCGCGACCGAAAGGAGCAAGCCTGTCGGCGCCTCGCTGATGGGGTCCGCGGACGTGGGGGTCGCCTTGAAGTCGGTCATGTACGGCTGCGACGGAGGCTAACCGATCTGGGGCTCGTTCGGTGCTACCCTCCGCCGCCCATGGAAGCCGCCGTCGCGGTCCGCGCACTCACGAAGGTCTATCGGGTCCACGAGCGCCCGGCGGGCCTCGCGGCCGCGCTGCGCAGCGTTTTCCGCCGAACGTACAAGGAAGTCCGGGCGGTCGAGGATCTCTCCTTCACGATCGAGCCTGGCGAGCGCGTCGGCTTCCTCGGCCCGAATGGCGCCGGCAAAACGACCACCTTGAAGATCCTCTCGGGCCTTTTGCACCCGACGAGCGGCGAGGTGCGTGTCTCGGGCCACGTCCCGCGGCAACGCGAGGCCAGCTTTTTGCGGGCGATCACGCTCGTCATGGGCCAGAAGCAGCAGCTCCTCTGGGACCTGCCGCCGGCCGAGACCTTCGACTTGAACCGCGCGATTTACGGCGTCCCCGACCAGGCCTTCGCCGAGACCCTGCGCGAGCTCGAGACCCTGCTCGACATCGGCGCCCTCACGAAAAAGCCCACGCGCCAGCTCTCGCTCGGCGAGCGCATGAAATGCGAGCTCGCGGCGGCGCTCCTGCATCGCCCCCGCATCCTCTTCCTCGACGAGCCCACGATCGGCCTCGACGTCTCCATGCAGCTCGTCGTGCGTGAATTCATCCGCAAGTACAACGAGAAGCACGGCGCCACGATCCTGCTCACGTCCCATTACATGGACGACGTCGCCTCGCTCTGCCCGCGCGTCATCGTCATCGACCGGGGCAAACTCCGCTACGACGGCGACCTCGCGACCCTCGTGAAGTCGATCCGACCGGACAAACGTATCGTCCTCGTCTTCCCGGCGCCGCCGGATCGCGCGGCGCTCGAGCGGGTCGGGACGATCGTCGAGCTCGAAGGCACGCGTGCCGTGCTGCGTGTTCCGCAATCGGAGGTGCGCGAGGCCGTGGGTCACCTCGTCGCGAGCGCGGACGCGAGTGACCTCACGATCGAGGATCCGCCGCTCGAAGAGGTCATGCGGGATCTCTTCGCGCGCCCCGCCGAGGAGCCGAACGAGGCCACGAAATGAATGTCTTGAAAGCCTATCCGACACTCCTCCGGGTGGGCTTCTCGGCGGCGCTCGCCTATCGCGCCGAGCTCGTGATCTGGATGCTGACGACCACGATGCCGCTCGTCAGCCTCTCGATCTGGACCGCCGTCGCGCGGGAGGCGCCCGTCGGTCGTTATGGCCCCGGCGAATTCGTGGGGTATTTCCTGGCCGCGCTCGTCGTCCGCCAGGTCACGGGCTCCTGGCTCGTCTGGGAGATGAACCAGGAGATCCGCCAGGGCACGCTCTCGCAGCGCCTCCTGAAGCCCATCCACCCGCTTTGGTTCTACAGCGCGGAGAACCTCGCCGCGTTGCCGCTCCGGGCCGCGTTATGCCTCCCGGTCGTCGTCGTGGCCGTCGTGTATGCCGACCTCACCCGGAGCGGCCCTCTGCTCGCGATCTTTTTCGCGTCCCTCCTCGGCGCGTGGCTCATCAATTTCTTCACGATGGCCATCATCGGCTCGCTCGCGTTTTTCCTGGAGAGCTCCACGAGCGTCTTCGAGCTCTGGCTCATCACGTTCATGTTGCTCTCGGGTTACGTCGTCCCGCTCGAGCTCTTCCCCGGCTGGGTGCGCGGGGTCGCGGAAGCATTGCCGTTCCGCTACACGCTCGGATTCCCCGTCGAGGTCGTGATTGGCCTCATGGACACGAAGACCGCGCTCCGCGGCCTCGCCGTGCAATACACGTATGCCGCGGCCGCCGCCACCGCCGCCATCCTCGTCTTCCGCGCGGGCGTGCGGCGGTTCGGGGCGTTCGGCGGCTAGCGATTCAGATACCCTTCATCCAGCCGACGGCCGCGCCCGTCGGATCCCGAACGATGGCGACGCGCCCGACGTTCGGCACGTCCACCGGGGGCCGCACCACGGTGGCGCCGCGGGCCACGGCCTTCTCGACACACGCGTCCACGTCGTCCACCCCGATGAGCGAGAACCAGTACGACTCCGTGGCCTCGGGAATGGCGCCCGCCTCCATCCCGCCGAGCCCTGCCACGATCTGATCCCCCGACTTCGCGACCCAGTATTTGCCGTCCGGGATGGCGAACTCCTCGAACGTCCAGCCCAGCGTCTCGGCGTAAAACGCCTTCGCGGCCTCCACGTCCTTCGTCGTCAGCTCGTTCCAAACGAATGTGCCGTGCATGGTTTGTCCTTTCGTCGCGCGCATGCGCAATTCAGCACGGCCCGGCCCCTCCTGGCAAGCCCCTCGTTACCCGAGAAACCCGCCCGCCGCCGCCCGCGAAAACCCCGCGTGCTGGCTCGCGCGCATCGCCGATTGCGAGAACATCCGGAACGCCCGCCGGATCTCGCCCGCGTCGCTCCGCGGCGTGAGGATCCATCGATCCTCGATCCCCATCGCCCGGAACACGTCCCGGAACGGCGTATGCCCGTCATCGATCCCCATCGCCGCCACGATGTGCTGCTCGCTCGCCAGCATGTCGCGCACGAGCGGCCGCACGTCGCTCGCCTTGGCTTTGCGCGACCCCTCGTCGGCCCCGTCCGTGAGGATCAACGTCACGCTCCGCACGGGCACCCCGCTCTGCGCGAACTCCTGCGCCTTCGCGATCACCGTCCCGAGCAGCACGACCGTTTGATCGTAGAGCGGCGTCCCCAGCGCGGGATCGTAGTTCTTCGGCGTCATCCGCTCGGCGAGCGCGACGGGCCGGTACGGATAGAGCACGAATCCATTCAAGTACCGCGTGTGCGCCAGGATCGAATCCTTCTGCTTCGACGACGCGAGCGCCTCGACCACCGTGTTGTGCCCTTCCCGCACGGCATCGGCGTTCCCGGAAAAACGGATCGACCCCGAATCATCCGGCATGATCGTCACGAGCACGACCTCGGACGCCTGCACGTCATCCACGCCCACGCCGAGCCCGGCCTGGATCTGCGCTCCGATATCGATCGCCGCGAGCGCCGCGAGCGCCTCCGGCGACAACGTCCCTTCCTCCTCCGCCGCCTCGAACAGCCGCCGGATCTCGTTCCCTTTCCCATTCCCATTCGTCATGACGACCTCCTCTCCTATTTCAACCAGCTCCCGATCTCGTCCGTGCTCTTCACGAGCTTCATCCCGGCGGCCGCGAACTTCGCGAGCGCCTTGTCGGCCTCGGGCGTGAAATCCGCCGCGAACCCGCCCTTGCCGTCCGGCACCGTCACGGCCGACATGCAATCCGTGAGCAGGTAAATCTTCCTCGCGAGCGCCGCATCGACCGAGGCGATCTCGCTCAGGATGTCGTCGATCGAGCTCTTCACGCAATGGCTCGCCGCCTGCCCTGCGATGATGACCGCGTCCGCCGCGAGCAACGTCTTCAAGAACAGCGTGTTCTTCTGCCCGAGCGGCTGCCCGTCGAAGCGCGTGAGCACCTCGGGCGACAGCACCGAATAGTTCTCCGTCAGCGGATTGCCCCCTTTCACCTCCACCCACGACTGCGCCCCGCGCACGTACGAGTGGAAGAGCCGCGCCTCGTGAATCGCCCCCACGAGCGCGTGCCCATCGCTCCCGAGCAGACAATGCGGCGGCCACAAGTAAAGCGTGTACTTCCCGGCCTTCTCCAGCTCCTCGCAGTAATGCCGCACCTGCTTCACGAGCCACGTGTAGTTCCCGCCGCAGAGCCATTTCGCCATGGCCGGGTTCGGCCGCACCTCGCCCGCGTCGATGTCGCGCATCGTGATCACGCGGTGCGCCGAGAGCGGCTTGCCCTCGCGGTCCACCCAGAACGACGGGAAGAAGATCTGGTGCGAGAAATGTGTATCCATCGTCGTCGTGATCGCCGTGAGCACGTCGAGGTTCTTGTAGATGAACTCGGCGATCCGCCGGCTATCGTCGATCGCGCCTCGCCCGCTCCTTCCCGCCACGAAGAGCGCGCCTTCGGGGTGGCAAAAATCCTTCTGCACGTCGATGAGCAAGAGGTGCACGTTCGTCTTGTCCGCGCCGGCCGGCCGGATCTCGAGCGCCTTGCGCCAGTCCTCGGCGGCCACGAAGACGAGCTCCTCCTTGGGACGATGGCCCCATTTCTCGGCGCTCTTGTGATCGTAAAAAACCGGCAGAGGAAGTTCCTTGTGGTTCATGATGTCCTCTCTTCTTTTCGACGAATCAACCCATTGCGAGCGCGGCGATCTCACGCGCCCCCACGACCCAGAGCCCTGCGGCTCCCGCGAGAATCCGCGCGCCTTCCTGCACGAACGGCTCGGTATCCAAGAACCGCCGCGCCTCCGCGGGCCCGCCCGGGCCGAGCTCGACCCGCACGAGACCACCGTCCGTGGCCGCGAGCAGCGCGCCCCCGATCGCCTTTTTCCCCGCGATCGACCCGAGCCACGACCCGTCGCCCGCCTCGGCCTCGGCCGCGCCGAGCAGCGCGCCGCCCTCGGCCACCACGACGCACCGGTTCATCGTTCGACCGGCACGCACGTACGTCACGAAAAACCAAACCCTGTCGTTGTCGATTGCGGCGTGCGCGGCCACGATCTGCCCGCTCGGCCAGGGCAGCTTCACCGTATCGCGAATCCCGCGCCGCTCGGTATCCCACGTGAACGCGACCGAGACCGCGCCCGCCCGGTAAAACCCGAAGCCGAGCCGCTCGCCGACCCAGATCCGCGTCTGCCCGGCGAGCACCTCGCCCCAGGGCTCCGCCGCGCCATCCGCGAGCCCCGCGAGGGGCGAACCGGAAGGCCGCGCGGCGCGCCGGAACAGGCGCCCTCCATGGACGAACCATCGATATCGATCATTCACCACGAAGGCAGGCTCCTGCCCGAGGACGTCCACCGCAATCGCCTGCTCCGCCTGCCCGGCCTCGAATGCCACGACGCGCCCGCGCCGCCCGATGAACGTGGTTTTCCCCTGGATCCAGAACCGTAGCGCCCCCTCGAGCGGCCCCCGCGCCAGCACCGCACCGTCCTCCCGCTTGTAAACCCCGTCCTCGTGCACCACGTACGCTGGCGCGTCGCCCACGAGCGACGCCGCGACGATCGTGCCGGACGTGGCGAATCTGCGAGACGCCTTCACGTGCCCCCGCACGACCACCACCTCGCGCGCAGCGCCGTGATCACAGACCGGACAACGCACCCGCGCGTGCTCGGCCCCGCACGATACGCACGCCGTGAAACGTAGATTCTCGAGCAGCGCGAGCGGAAACGGCGCCCGCGCGTCACGCTCGAAGATCGACGAGAACAGGTGCAAGAGGTCGTCCGGTAAAACCCGGTACGGAATCGCCGGCTTGGGATATCGCACCTCGGGATCGAAGATCGTGATCCGTCGCAACGGCCTCGCCGCCTCGGGGACACGCCTCGCCGGCTCCCGCGGCCGATACACGCCACCATAGGGCCCCACGCAGAGCAGCGTGCCCATCACCATCACGGCGAACGCATACCAGTCCGATTCCGCGGAGAACGGCCGCACGGGCCGCGGACGTGGCTCGCTCGCGTCGCAGAGCAGCGGATCGACGAACCGCTCGGTGTACACGGGGCACGGAAACCGGCCGAACTGAAAGCTGTCCGCGTCCACGAGGTGCGCCTCGCCCTCCCGCACGAGCACGTTCAGATCGTTGAAATCACCGATCACCGCGCCCGCGTGATGAACGGCCGCCACGGTCGCGCGGAGATCCAAAAGGACCCGCGCCGCCGCATCCCCCCCGAGGGCCCTCCGCCGCGCCGGCTCGCCGAGGCCCATGAGCGGCTCGGCGCCCGCAATCAAGCGCATCGTGTACCCGAGGATCGTGCGCCCCTTTCGATCCTTCGCGAGCGCGATCGGCGAGGCGACCCGCTCCGGCAATCCCGCCGGGAAATGCGGCATCTTCTCCTGCACGAGCGCGAGCCTGTCCGCCGCCGCGCGCGTCTCGACCGAAATGCCGGCCACGTCCGGATGCTCGGGCCCCTTCCACAGCTTCAGCGCGAGGCCGCCGCCGAGGTCGAAGACGTCCGCCTCGCCGCCCTTGCCAATCGAGGCCTGCGGGCTCACGCGAATGCGTTTGTCGTCAATGTACACATCCATGGCACACGTCTCCCGTCCTCGCCTCGCGGCGAGCCCGAACGGCCACTTCATCGAAAACCTCTCCTACGCGGCGGCGCTGATCTTCTTGCGACGCACGACGAGCAGCGTCGTATCGTCTTCGAGCAGCCCTGGCTCCTTGTGGATCCGCCGCTCGTCCCAGATCGGCCGCGTCACCTCACGATTGACGAGCGAAAGCGATCGCCGCACCGCATCTGCGTTCCGAAAATACCGATCCTCCGACCAGAACGCCCGCAGCGGCGGCACGCGCTCCCCGCGCGCCCCGGCGATCACGGCCCCTGCAAGCGCATCGTAATCGGCGACGCCGTCCGTGCCGACGAGCACCGAGCTGATCGCCGACGCGGGCAATACGCGGTGGATCGAGAACTGCGGCCCCGCCCCCGAGAGCCCGTACCCGAGGTACGGCGGCGCATTGCCGGGAAACGGCCCGAGCCGCACGACCTCGTCCCCCACGACGAACATCCCGTCCCCGACGCCGAACACGACGGCCCGCTCGGCCGAGATCGCCACGCCGAGCACGGTGAACAGGAAAAACTCGGCCACGCCCCGCGCATGCCCGACGCCCATGTCCTCTGCGACCGACGCGAGCGAAAGGAGCAGCCTCTCCCGCACACGCGCGAACGTCGCCTCCTCGCCGATCGACGCGCCCGCCTCCATCTCGCGGAGCACCTGCGAAGCGACGACCCGCGCTCCCATCGCCGCGCCGATCTCGCTGTGCGCGCCGCTCCCGCACCCGTCACAAACCACGCCGACGATCCCGCATTCGCCCGACCGGAACGCGAATGCATCCTGATTCGGCTTCCCGGCGAGGACGTGCGATCGCCCCGTCACGCTGCCGGCGGCCACCTCGAATCGCCCGTCCTCGCGCATGACACCCTCCTCGCCTCAAATCTCGAACAAAAAGCCCTCTTTTTCGAGCTTGCGATACGTCTTCTCGTCGAACGTGTAGAGCCGCGCCGCCCGATGCGCGACGTCTTGCTCCACCTCGTCGAGCTCGATCAAGAGCCCCGTCGCGGCCACCTTCTTGCGGAAATTCCGCTTGTCGAGCTCCTGCCCGAGGACCTTTTCGTACACGCGCTGGAGCTGGGTCAGCGTGAACTTCTTCGGCAAAAGCTCGAATCCGATCGGCGCGTACCGCACCTTGCCGCGTAGCCGCGCGATCGCCTTGTCCACGATTTCCTCGTGATCGAACGCGAGCCGCGGCAGGTCGTCGATGGCGAACCACGCAGCCTCGCGCGCATCCGTGGCTGCGCGGACCGCGTGCTCGGAGAGCTTCACGAGCGCGTAATAGGTCACGGAGACGACGCGCTCGCGTGGATCCCGGTCGACGGCCCCGAACGTATAAAGCTGTTCGAGGTACACCTTTTCGATGCCGGCCTCCTCGCGGAGCTCGCGCCGCGCGGCCTCGTCGAGCGTCTCGTCTTCGTGCACGAACCCGCCGGGCAAAGCCCAGCGCCCGGCGAATGGCTCGACGCCGCGCCGGATGAGCAGGACCTTGAGATCCTCCTCGTCGAGGCCAAAAACGACGCAATCCACGGCGAGCGCCGGGCGCGGGTGCTTGTAGGTCACGCTCATGATCGGGTCCGTGTAGGATGTACACGAACCTTAGTGTCGAACCGACACCACGTCAAGAGCGCGTGAGATCACGCCTGGAAGATCGGCGGAACGTGGAGGAGCGACCGGGTCAGGTCCCGGCCCGCTCCACCCGTCCATCCGCATGCCGCGCGAACCGCCCCTCGTGCCCGTGCACCGGGTCATCGCTCGTCCACGGCCACCCGCCGAACCGCGTCCGCTGGTAATCCATCATCGCGCGCTGGATCTGCTCGCGGCTGTTCATCACGAACGGACCGTACTGCACCACCGGCTGCCCGATCGGACGCCCCTGCAAGAGCAGGATCTCCGTCTCCGCGTCGCCGGCTTCGAGCCGCACGTCCACGTCGCTCCGGACCCGCGCTGCCACGTGCCCCGAAAGCGCATGCTCCCCGATGCGCAACGACGCGCCTTTGAAGTAGTACAACGTCCGCACCGATTGCGGGTGCGCCGCCTTCGGCAGCGTCCACGTGGCGCCCGGGGCCATTCGAATGCTCCAGATCGCCACGTCCGTGTCCGGCCGCGACGCCCACGAGCGCGGCGGCGGCGACGGCGCGCGTTTCCCGTCGAGCGAACCCGCAATGACCGTCACCTCCGTCGAGCGCCCTCCCTCGTCGAGGAACGTGCACCGCGGGATCGTGCTACTCCACAACATCGCGAAATGCGGCGGCACGAGCTTGTCCTCGGCCGGCAGGTTCAGCCAGATCTGAAACAGCTCCACCGGGTTCGGGTTCGCCCGATCGAGCAACGGGAACATCTCGGAATGGCTGATCCCCTCGCCCGCCGTCAGCCATTGCACGTCGCCCGCGCCGAAGCGCGCCGCGGCGCCGAGCGAATCCGCGTGATCGATGAGCCCGCGACGCACGATCGTCACCGTCTCGAAGCCGCGGTGCGGATGCTGCGGAAAACCGGGCACGACCTCGCCGTGGTACATGCGCCAGCCGTCCTTGCCCGCGAAGTCCTGGCCGATGTTGCGCCCCGCGAGCGAAGCCGCCGGCCCCATGCGCTCGTTGCCCGCGGGGTATGCGTCGTCGTGGTGCACGCAGAACAGGAACGGATCGGCCGTCTCCCAGGGGAAACCAAGGGGCCGCGTTTCGAGCACGATATCGCTTCTGGAGCTCATCTTAATATCCGATTCCCACGGCGGCCTGGACGTACTTCATCGCCATCATCTCTGCCACCATGAACTCGGCGAGGTCCGCGCGGCTCACCTCGTACGACTTGCCGGCGGGCCCGTCCTTCACGATCTTGTAATCACCCCTCTTCGGTCCGTCGAGGAGGCGCGGCGGGCGCACGATGGTCCAGTCCGAGTCGCTCGCGTGCAGCCGCTCCTCCGCCCTTCGTTGATCGGCATACACGTGACGCGCCATCCATCGGCCCACGGTCCGGTACCAGAGCGGCTCGTTCGGGTCCTCGATCGTCCCGGCGGACGTCACGCACACGAACCTGCGCACGCGGGCCTCGGCCATCGCCCACAGGATGGCCGCGAACCCGTCCGAATACAGATTCGTCTCGCCGAAGTCCTTTCCTGTCCCGAGCGCCGAGATCACCGCGTCCACGCCGCGCATCGCGGGCCCGACCTGGCCCCACTCGAGCACGTCTCCTTGCACGAGCTCGAGGCGCGGCGACCAGGCGCCGACGGCCGCGGGCCTGCGTGCGAACGCCCGCACCTCGTACCCCGCGTCGAGCGCCTGCGCGACGACCTCCCGCCCGGTGGGCCCCGAAGCCCCGAAGACCAAGACCTTCATGCGGGCGATCATCGTACGTCACGCGCGACGTCGCAACGCGGATCGCCTACAATCGCCGCATGCGCAGGCTGCCTCCGCCGCCCCCGAGCTCCGAGATCACGCCCGAAGCGCGGTACCTGCGCCGCCGCGAGATCCTGAAGAGCGCGGGCCTGTTCGTGGGGACGGCCGCTGCGATGGGCACGGGCCTCGTCGCACTCACGGGCCGCGGCCGCCGCGCCACCATCACGGCCGAGCCGCTGCCCGCGGACCTCGTCGTGCCGCCGCCCGCATCCGCCGCGCCCGCCGGTTCGGCTGCCGCGCGGAATCCTTTCACGACGGACGAGCCTCGCACGCCTTACGAGGACGTGACGACGTACAACAATTATTACGAGCTCGGCCTCGACAAGGAAGATCCGGCGCGCAACGCGAAAACCCTGAAGCCGCGGCCCTGGACCGTCGTCTTCGAGGGCGAGATCAAAAAGCCCCAGCGTGTCGACGTCGATACGCTCTTGAAATGGTTCCCCCTGGAGGAGCGCGTCTACCGCATGCGGTGCGTGGAGACGTGGTCGATGGTGATCCCGTGGCTCGGCTTTCCCCTGGGAAAACTCCTCGAACGGCTCGAACCGACGTCGCGGGCGAAGTACGTGGCCTTCACGACGCTGATGGATCCGGAGCAGCTCCCGTTCCAGCTCACGGACGTGCTCGAATGGCCCTACCGCGAGGGGCTGCGCCTCGACGAGGCCATGCACCCGCTCACGATCCTCGCGGCCGGGCTCTACGGAAAATCGCTCCCCGGGCAAAACGGCGCCCCGCTGCGCCTCGTCGTGCCGTGGAAGTATGGGTTCAAAGGGATCAAGTCGATCGTGCGGATCGCGCTCGTCGAGAAGGAACCGCAAACGTCGTGGAACATGGCCGCCTCGCGTGAATACGGGTTTTACGCGAACGTGAACCCGGACGTCGCGCACCCGCGCTGGAGCCAGGCGATGGAGCGGCGCATCGGCGACGTCGAAAAACGCCCGACACTCCCGTTCAACGGCTACGCCGAGGAGGTCGCGCACCTCTACACGGGCATGGACCTCCGGATGTATTACTGATGGCGACGAGCGCAATCACCACCCCGGACAAACCCGCAGCGCCGCGCGCGGGCGCGCGCAAGCTCGGCTGGCTCGTCCCCGCGATCGTCACGGGAGGCCTCGTTCCGGCCGTCGTGCTCGCTGCACGCGCGGCGAAAGGCGACCTCGGGGCGAACCCGATCGCCGAGGCGATGAACCAGCTCGGGCTGCTCGCGCTCGTCCTCCTGCTCCTCTCGCTCGCCGCGACGCCGCTCCAGCTCGTCACGGGCTGGAAATGGCCGATTCGCATCCGCAAATCGCTCGGCCTGCTCGGCTTCTTTTACGTCTGCGCGCATTTCCTGGTGTACGCGCTCGTGGACCAATCGCTTGCCCTGCGCGCGATCGCCGAGGACATCACGAAGCGCCCGTTCATCCTCGTCGGGTTCGCCGGGTTCGTCCTGCTCATCCCGCTGGCCGCGACGTCGACGGCCAAGGCCCTCAAGCGGATGGGCTTCGCCCGGTGGAAACGATTGCATCGGCTCGCGTACGTGGTCGCGATCCTCGGCGTCATCCATTTCGTCATGCGGGTGAAGAAGGACGTCACCGAGCCGGCCATCTATGGGGCCGTGCTCGCGGGGCTCTTTCTGATCCGGATCATGGACTGGGTGCGGGAGCGCGGAAACAAGCGTCGCTAGGCTGAGAAACGCCGCGAGCGCCCTCCAGATCGTGAACACGGACGCCGACGCGTGACACGACCTGACCGATGCGCAGTGGAAGCAGGTGGCCCGCGGCTCATGCGCGGGAGGTCGTCAACGCCGTTCTCTGGGTAGATGGTCCGCATCCTCCGAGCGTCGCTCGGCGCGCGTGATGTGCGGCTTTCATGGCGCGCCCCTTCCGCCCGCGCCGCCGGCCCCGCTGTTTTGCTGCGCGCCGCCGGCCCCGCCGCTTCCGCCACTTCCGCCACTTCCGCCACTTCCGCCACTTCCGCCACTTCCGCCACTTCCGCCACTTCCGCCACTTCCGCCACTTCCGCCACTTCCGCCACTTCCGCCCGCGCCGCCCGCGCCGCCGGCCCCGCCACTTCCGCCACTTCCGCCACTTCCGCCCGCGCCGCCGGCCCCGCCGTTTCCGCCCGCGCCGCCGGCCCCGCCGTTTCCGCCCGCGCCGCCGGCCCC
>NZ_JASBQE010000059.1 GCF_029960785.1 Polyangium sp. 15x6 | reverse complement strand
GGGGTGTAACACCCGCGCGAGGCGCGGTTCTTCCAACGGCCGGTGGCAAGACCAGAGACAACGTTGCCAGTTGAAGTGGCAGCGCGGCCGTCTCGGTTGGCAGGGCTCATTCCTCGGCCTGTTCGATGAACTGCGCATCGCGCAGTTCATCGACCCTGGGTCCAGCGCTTGCGCTGGTCCGGGTCCAGGGGCGGATAGCCCCTGGTGGGGCCTGGGGCAACGCCCCAGCGCAGCGGCCCGAGCTCAGGCGTCAGCTTGCCCCGGCGACTCGCCTTCCGGCGACCCAGATATCGGTGAGATTGGCGCGGGAGGCGGTGTAGATGATCTTCGCGAGGACGTCTTCTGGCGCGTCGAGTTCGTCGAAGAGACGGATTGTGCCGTTTGGGGCGGCGGTGTCGACGAGGATGGCGTCGAAGTGGCAGCCGGGCGTGAAGCGGCCGATGGGGAGATCGAGCGCGTCGCCGCCTGCGGCGGTTGCGAGATGGAAGGCGTCGCGGATGTCGATGCGGGACGAGGGCCGGCCGCGCGCCTCTGGCGGCAGCGCTGGGTCGACGCCGCTCTCCAGCATGCGCGAGGAAACGACGGCCATGCGACAGGCGTCGAGCATGGAGGCGCTTGGGCCACCCGAAATGTCCGTGCCCAGACCGACGCGGACGCCCTTTGCGAGCGCCGCGCGGAGCGGGAAAACCGCGTTCGAGAAATAGGCGTTCGACAGGGGACAGTGTGCGACGCCCGAGCCACGGGCGATGATACGGGCCATGTCGTCTGCCGTGATCAGGTTCGCGTGTGCGAGAATCGAGCGGCGCGTGAGGAGACCGAAGCGATCGAGGCATTCGGCGTCCGTCACCCCGTAGCGAGAGAGGATGTACCCGTGCTCCCAGTCGCTCTCGGAGCAATGGGTCTGGACGTGACAGCCGCATTCCCTGGCGATGGCGCCGAGGCCCTCGAGCATCGCGTCGGTACAGGAGGGTACGAATCGCGGCGTCACGACGGGGTGGACGAGCCCGCCCTCATTGCTCGGATGGGCACGCACATAATCGATGAGCGCGCGGGTCTCCTGGAGGCCGACCTCGGTCGAGGCGTCGCGGTAAAAGTCCGGGCATTCTTGCGGGTTGTCCATCGCGACCTTGCCCACGAGGGCGCGCTGGCCCTTGTCCAGGCACGTGTCGACGAGGAGGCGGGTCGCTTCCTGATGGATCGTGGCAAAGTAAAGGGCCGTCGTGGTGCCATGGGCGAGGAGGTCGGCGACGAGCATTTCGTACGCCTTCCGCGCGAAGACAACGTCGGCGTAGCGGGCTTCCAGCGGGAACGTGTGGCGCAGCCAGATTTCCAGCGGCACGTCGAGCGCCTTGCCGAGCTGCGGGTATTGCGGCGCGTGGATGTGGAGGTCGACGAAGCCGGGGATCACGTAGGAGCCCTCGGGCAGCGTCACCAGCGTCCCGGCCGTTGACGCTGCGATCCGGACGCCTTCGTGGCGGGGGTCGCCCGACCGGGTCACGGCGGCGATCCGACCAGCCTGGTCGATTTCGACGAGGGCGTCCTCCAGCACCTCGAGGGTGCCGAGCACGGGCGCGTGGAAGAAGGTGCCGGCGAGGGTCTTGCCGCGGAGGTCGATCATTCGGCTTTGCTCTTCCTAGCACGCCCTGCGCTCGAAGGGCCCTCATGACGAGCGCTCGCTCGTACCACTTCACGCTTGACGCTCGGAAAGAGCCATTCTCCACTGGATGAATGGACAACCACAACACACGGTTCAAGGCCGACCCGATCGGCTACACGAGCATGTTCGCGGTCAACTCCGTGCGCTGGATGATGCGCAACACCCACGGGAACGATGGCCGCCGCATCGGCATGTTGACCCATCTCAAGGCGGGACATTTCGACCTCTGCTGGCCGAACCGGAACCAGAACGCCGTGGACCTCACGGTCGTCAACGCGAACGCCGGCGGCGGCGACCCTCCGATCCAGGCGTACTGGTGCCCCTTCATCCAGGGCCACGGACTGCCGGGTTACGTGGACATCCCCCGCCAGAACCCCCAGACCCCCTACGTCTTCACCGCCGCGATGAACGGCTGCGCCCTGGTGGCGACCGACTCGCCGAACGGCGGGGGGTACTTTCGCCTCTACCACCACCAGCACCCCAACGTGCAGGCGGTGTGGAACCAGATCAACAACCTGAACCAGCCCGTCCACTCCATCGTGAACTGGGACGATTACGCCAACGTCCTGGGCCCCCAGGGCGTCGCGAATGCGTTCAACTTCCTTTATTATCGCAATGGCCGATGGGTCTATGTCCTGCAACCGCAGATCCTGCTCCCCGATCTCTCGGTGCGCCTCAACCAGGGCGTGCGCCGCCAGATCCTCGACGTGCTCCCTTGAGCGGGGGAGCGAAGGCGGGCGCGCGGTGGACGGGCCTGGTGTCGAGGAAGGTGGTACCCTCCGACGCACGGTGGGTATCGCGCTCGTGTTGTCCGTAGCGGTGGTGTTGCTGGTCCAGATCGGGATCACCGTAGCGGCACGAGCGGTTCCGATCCAGATCAGTCGCTATTCGGCCACGTGAGGACGCCTTTGCACCGCCCGAACCCGAAGATGAGCGAGAGCGATTGGTTGATGGGGCTGTTCGGGTCGGCCCACGTGCGCTCGTTCCCTTCGATGGGGAGCTCCGGGTACCGATCCGGATGCGCCCCGATATCGACGTATATCCAGGCCTCGCATGAGTCGTGGATGCGGGCTCGATCCACGGAGAGCATGCGTGTGTTTCGATCTTTCGCGAGGAGCTGGTCCACGACGTCCGCGTCCTTCCGATCCAGGCGGGAGGTCCCCGCGGGTCCGTACGTCGCGAGGATGTACTCCGAGAGCGCCTGCTCGACCTCGGGGGCTCCGAGCGGCACGAAGATACCTTCTTCCACGGGCTGAAGGCAGCATACGCCGCCGGCCTGATTGAAGAAGCTCACCCCGGTGGCGCGCAGCACGATGAGCCCGAGCGCCACGTCCATCTCGGACAGGCTGACCAGTGGTCCGTCGACTTCATGTCTCTGCCTCTCGTGCGCCATGCGCGCCTCTTACCATGAACGAGAGGGCCCGTCCTGGTTTCGCAAGATTTGCCAAGATCGGCCCGCCGCGCCTGCCTACCATCGGTCCCGCCCGAAAGGTTTGCCTCGGGCAGGAGGGATGAACGTGGCCTCGATTCACCGAGAAATTCTCATCGACGCACCGCCCGAGCGGGTGTGGGACGCCGTGCGCGACGTCGGCGCGCTGCACACGCGCCTGGTACCTGGCTTCGTCAAAGACACGCGCCTCGAGGAGGGCGCGCGTATCGTGACCTTCGGCAACGGCATGGTGGTGCGCGAGCTCCTCGTCGACATCGATGACGCCGCACGCCGAATCGCCTGGTCGGCCGTCGGCACCCCGATGACGCATCACAATGCCTCGTTCCAGGTCTTCGACCATGGCAGGCATACCCGCGGCGTATGGATCGCCGACCTCCTGCCGAACGAGCTTGCGCCGCAGATCACCGCCATGATCGAGCAGGGCCTCGCGGCGATGAAGAAGGCGATGGAGGCGGACAGCCGCGAGGGCTGAAATCACCCGGCAGGCATCACGAGCTCCTCGTCATTGCCCGGCCGCGCGCCGGCAGGTAGTGTCGACGGCCATGACGGTCACCACGTTGCTCCACCGAGGCTCGATGTCGGTCCTCGATTATCGCTGCACCGCCGGGCCGTCGGACGCGCCGTTCGTCGAGGAGCACAAGAGCTTCTCGGTCTCCTACGTGAGGACGGGGAGCTTCGGTTATCGCGCAGGAGGAAAGACCTTCGACCTCGTCGCCGGCTCAATCCTGGTCGGCCACCCGGGCGACGAGTACATGTGCACGCACGAGCACGTGCGCGGGGACGAATGCCTGTCGTTCCAGCTCTCCTCCGATCTCGTGGCGTCTATCGGCGATCGCCCCGACCTCTGGAGGACCGGCGGCGTACCGCCGCTGCCCGAGCTCATGGTGCTCGGCGAGCTGGCCCAGGCCGTCGCGGAGGGCCGGAGCGACGTCGGCCTGGACGAGGTGGGGATGCTCTTCGCGGCCCGCTTCGTGGAGGTCTCGTCGGGCCGGAGGCGCGCGTCCGCCGAGGTCCGCGCGCCCGATCGCCGCCGCGCGGTGGAGGCAGCGCTCTGGATGGATGCGCGTTCGCACGAGCCCATCCACCTCGAACACGCGGCGCGCGAGGTCGGCCTCTCCGCCTTCCACTTCCTGCGGCTCTTCGCGCGTGTCCTCGGGGTGACGCCGCACCAGTACCTCGTGCGCTCGCGCCTCCGCCGCGCGGCGCGCCTGCTCACCGACGAAGCCCGCTCGATCACCGACATCGCGTTCGAGGTGGGCTTCGGCGATCTCTCGAATTTCGTCCGCACGTTCCACCGCGCCGCCGGAATCTCGCCGCGAGGCTTCCGGAAGGCCGCGAGGGGAGACCGCAAGATCCTCCAGGAGCGGCTTTTGCGCGCGATTTCGCCTCGTCCCTCGTAGCGCTCGCCGCCGGCGCCTCGATCACGACGGCGGGACTTCGATCTCGACATCGCCGAGCGTGAGCTCGAAGCGCAGCGTCGGGCTCGTGACGCTCTCTTCGCGAGCGCGCCCCCAAAGAACGACACGACGAACCCTCTCTCGAACCCGACAATCGCATTGCGCTCCCTCTCGGGCACGAGCGCTCGCTCGACGAAATCCTGCCCCGCGACGCATGTGCCAGGGCTCCCGCATCATCTTCCCTCTTCCCTTGATCTGCGCCCTTCGACTAGGATGCGACTGTGAGCTCTGATCTGCCTGCATCGCGCGAGGGGCGTCGAGCGGCGTTCGTTGGGTTCTCCGCCGCGACGCTCGTCGTGCTGGGCATGTACGTCGGCAGTCGCAGGTTCAAGGACTTCGACACCGCGCTCGTGCCCTACGCGGCCGCGGTCGCGTTTGCCGCCTTCGCGCTCGGGTACCGATACGCCGTGTGGCTCGGGCGTCCTCCGACGTACCGCTACTTCCGACAGACCGTCTCGCTCCTCTTCACGCCGGGCAAGATCCTCTCTCGCTGGGCCACCCTCGTTCGCGGCGCTTTCCGGACCGTCGGCTCGCAGCGCTTCGTCTTCCGCCGTTCCCCGCTGCGCTGGGCCGCGCACCTTTGCCTCATGTGGGGGTGCCTCCTCGCGTTCGCCATCACGTTCCCGCTGTCGTTTGGCTGGATTCGTTTCGAGACGGCACGGAACTCACAGAATGTGTACGAGGCGTTCGTCTTCGGCGTGCGCGTGTTCCGTACGAGCCTCGACAGCCCGCTCGCGTCGCTCGTGTTCAACGCGCTCGTCGGTTCGGCGGGGCTCGTGATCGTCGGAGTCATGCTCTCGCTCTATCGGCGCGGGCGTGATCGTGGTGTGCTCGCCCTGCAGGACGGCGCGGCGGATCTCGTGCCGCTCATCCTGCTCTTCGCGGTCTCCGCGACGGGGCTGCTCCTCACCGTGTCGACGCAGTTCATGAACGGCTACAAGTACGATTCTCTCTCGCAGGTGCATGCCGTGACCGTCGTGCTCCTGCTTTTGTACGTGCCGTTCGGCAAGCTGTTTCATCTCGTGCAGCGGCCGACGCAGCTCGGCATTCACGTGTATCGCGAGGCCGCGGCGGCGGGGGAGCAGGCGACGTGCGTGCGTTGCGGCAATCCGTTCGCCTCCGCGATGCAGATCGCGGATCTGAAGCGCGTGCAGGCGGAGGTGGGGATTCGATACGCGCTCCGCGCGGGCAGGCATTACCAGGACGTCTGTCCGCCGTGTCGCAGGAAAAACCTCGCCTTGCTCCAGGACGGGCTCTGGCGAGACGCGCGGCGCCCGAGCGCCCGCGAGGAGGCCTGATGGCGAAGCTGCCGATCGCGAAGGAGCAGCTCATCGACGAGTTCGGCCCGCACCCGTACGGCCTGCCGCCCGGCGGTTTCTCCGCCGTGGGCGAGCCGGATCGTGTCGTCGAGACGCACTGCTGCTTCTGCGGGCAGCAATGCGGGATCAAGCTCAAGGTCAAGGACGAGAAGATCGTCGGCTTCGAGCCCTGGGAGGAGTTTCCGTTCAATCAAGGAAAACTCTGCCCCAAGGGCGTCAAGCGATACATGCAGGACGAGCACCCGGATCGGCTGAAGACGCCGCTCGTGCGCGCCGAGGGCCGGGGTTTCGCGCCGATCGGGTGGAACGAGGCGCTCGACCGCGTCGCGCAGTCCCTCCGCCGCGTGCAAGAGGCGCATGGCGCGGATTCGGTCGCCGTGCTCGGGGGCGCGTCGCTGACGAACGAGAAGGCGTACCTCGTCGGCAAGTTCGCGCGTACGGTGCTGCGCACGGCGAACGTCGATTACAACGGCCGGCTCTGCATGGTCTCCGCGGCGGCGGCCTCGAAAAAGGTCCTCGGCATCGATCGCGCGGCGAACCCGTGGAGCGACATCCCCAAGGCCGAGGTCATCCTCATCGCCGGGGCGAACGTCGCCGAGTGCGCGCCCATCACGACGGATTACCTCTGGCGGGCGCGGGAGAACGGCGCGAAGATCATCGTGCTCGACCCGCGGATGACGCCCATCGCGCGCACGGCCGATCTCTACATCCCCGTCCGGTCGGGCGGTGACATCGGCGTCTTCAACGGGATGCTCCACGTGATGATCGAGCGCGGGTGGATCGACCGAGCCTTCATCGCCGAGCACACGACCGGGTTCGCCGAGCTCGAACGGATCCTCGCGAAATACACGCCCGAGTACGCCGGGAAGATCGCGGGGATCCCTCCCAAGCTCATCGTCCGCGCGGCGGAGCTCTGGGGACCGGCCAAATCGAGCTTTTTGCTCCATGCGCGCGGCATCGAGCACCACTCCAAGGGCGTCGACAATTGCATCGCGGCGATCCACCTCTGCGTCGCGACGGGCCGGATCGGCAAGGAGGGCTCGGGGTACGCGATGATCACCGGCCAAGGCAATGGCCAGGGCGGGCGGGAGCAAGGGCAGAAATGCGATCAGCTCCCCGGCGCGCGCGACATCGAGAATCCCGAGCACCGCAAGCACATCGCATCCGTCTGGGGCATCGACGAAAAGACCCTGCCGGGCAAGGGCATCTCCGCGATGGAGATCTTCGAGGCCATCCACGCCGGCAAGATCAAGGGCCTCTTCTCGCTCTGCTTCAACCCCATGGTCTCGCTGCCGAACCAGGCGTTCATCCGCGAAGCGCTGGAGAAGCTCGAGTTCTTCGGCGCGGTCGATTTCTTCATGTCCGAGACCACGCGCCACGCCGACGTGCTCCTGCCGGGCTCGCTCATGGAGGAGGACACGGGCACGACGACGAACGTCGAGGGGCGCGTCATCCTGCACAAGAAGGTCGTCGATCCGCCGGGCGAGGCGCGGCAAGACTGGCGGATCCTCTGCGGCCTGGCCGAGCGCCTCGGGCATGGCGAGAAGTTCCGATATGGTTCGCCGCAGGAGATCTTCGAGGAGCTCCGCGTCGCCTCGAAGGGCGGCATCGCCGATTACGCGGGTATCACGTACGAAAAAATCGAGAAGAACCACGGCGTGTTCTGGCCGTGCCCGTCGGAGGACCACCCCGGCACACCGAGGCTCTACGAGGGCGGCCGCTTCGGGCACGCCGACAAGAAGGCGCATTTCCAGCCCGTCGAGTGGAGGCCCGCGGCCGAGGAGCCGGACGAGGAGTACCCGATCGTGCTGACGACGGGCCGCGTCGTCGCCCATTACCTCTCCGGCAACCAGACGCGGCGGATCGGCGGCCTCGTCCGGCAGACCCCCGACCCGTATTGCGAGATGCACCCGCGGCTCGCGCAGAAGCTCGGCGTCTCGGACGGCGAGCCCGTCGAGGTCGAGAGCCGGCGCGGCTCGCTGGTGGTGCGCGCCATGATCGTGAACACGATCCGACCCGATACGGTGTTCGTTCCTTATCACTGGCCGGACGAGCGCGCGGCGAACAGGTGCACGATCCCCGCGCTCGATCCCGTCTCGAAGATCCCGGAATACAAGATCTGCGCCGTCCGCGTGCGCCGCGCCACGGCCCAGATCGACGCTCGGGGCTCCGGGTCGCCCGACGGCGGCCCGCGCTCCAATTCCCGAGAGGGGGCGCGTTGAGCGAGCGAGTGCTCTTCATCGATTACGCACGATGCATCGGCTGCCAGGCTTGCGTGCAGGCCTGCGAGGAGTGCGATACCCACAAGGGGCAGGCGATGATCCACCTCGAGACCATCCGCCGCCGCGACAGCGTGCAGACGGCGCCGCAGGTGTGCATGCACTGCGAGGACCCGATCTGCGCGCGCGTCTGCCCCGCCGACGCCATCAAGAAGACCCCGGACGGCGTCGTGCAGAGCGCGCTCGCGCCCCGTTGCATCGGCTGCTCGAATTGCGTGCTCGCCTGTCCCTTCGGCGTGCCGAAGTATTTCGCCGAGATCGATCAGATGATGAAGTGCGATCTCTGCTACGACCGCACCAGCATCGGCAAGAAGCCGATGTGCGCGACGGTTTGCCCCTCGCAGGCGCTGTCGTACATGACGGTCGCCGAATTCGAGCGGACGCGGCGCGGCGTCGCCTTGAACCAATGGGTCTTCGGCGAGGACGAGGAGGTCCGGACCAAGGTCTCCGTCGTCGTGCCGCGCGGGCGAGACCGCGTGCACGTGGATCTCATCGAGCTCGGCGGCCGGCCGAAGGTGGCCGAGCCGGACGACGTGGCGGCGCTGCTTTCGGAGGACGGCTGATGGCGGAAAACGACGACACGAGCGAGGGTGGGCGAGAGCGCTGGCGTGAGGATTTTCCCATCGACGCGCTGGACGATCGATACGTCGCGCGGCGCGAGTTCGCGAAATCGCTGACCATCGGCTCGGCGCTGCTCGTCCTCGTCAACGGGGCCATCGCCGCCGTCGCCCGCTGGGTGCGAAAGCCGGGGCAAATGGGCAAGGAGGCGCCGATCGGCAAGGCGTCCGATCTGCCGACGGGCGGCTCCATGCTCTTCCGGTATCCGACGGACGAGGACCCTTGTATCCTCGTGCGCACACAGAGCGGCGCCTTGCGCGCGTATTCGCAGGTCTGCACGCACCTCTCGTGCGCCGTCGTGCATCAGCCGCGAGAGGACGAGTTCCTTTGCCCTTGCCACCGAGGGCGCTTCGACGTGAACGACGGCCGTCCCGTCGGAGGCCCGCCTTTGCGGCGCCTGCCTCGGGTGTGGATCGAGCAGCGCGGCGACGATGTCTTCGCCGTCGGGAGGGACAGCTAGTGCTCTCCGGCCAGGGTTCGACGCTTTTCTCGGGCGTCAACGCGATGATCGGCATCCTCTCCGCCATCCAGTTATGGCTCGTCGCGGCCTCGCTCGAGGCCCTTTACAGCAACGACCTCGTGACGCCCCAGGCCGCGTTCGTCGCTTCCTGCGTCCTCGCCCTCAGCAATGTGCTGCTCTGCCGGCACGCGCTCTCCTTCGATCGCAGGCGGCGGGAGGAGCGACGGCGCGCGTCGTCGCCGCAGAGGGATCGGAGGGTAGGCGCGTCGTGACATGGCTCGATAAGGTCACCCGCTTTTCGCTGGGTCTGTCCGTGCTCGCCGCTTCGGGGTGCGGAGGCGGGCGTGGCGACGGCAAGCTCACGCGGCAGGAGATGACCGACACGCTCTTCGCGGCGATCTCCGCCAATCGCGAGGCCTACACGAGGGAGGTCGTCGACCGGCTTCAATATCAAGAGCGGATCATGGAGGCCAAGGAACATTTCCGCGAGGAGAAGGTGCTGCCCTTGCCCGCGCAGATGCTCCGCATGAGCGCCGAGACGATCAACCAGTCCAAGGACGCGCTCTTCAGCTATGCGCTCCTCTCGCAGTGGCCAATCAACAAGCAGAACGGCCCGCGCACGGAGAGCGAAAAGGTCGGTCTCCGTGCGGTCGCCGAGACGGGGAAGAGCCATTACACCGAGGAGACGCTCGGCGGGAAGAGGTATTTTGCCGCGTATTACCCCGACAAGGGCATCGTCGAGGCTTGCGTCAAGTGCCACAACGATCACCCGGATAGCCAGCGGAAGGATTTCCGGGTCGGCGACGTCCTCGGCGGCATCGTGATCCGGGTCCGGATCGAGGAGTGAGACGTACGAGGCGTTTCCGCCCGCTCACCCCGTGAGGTCGGTTCGGCACGTGGGCGCGGCGCCGTCGATCAGGTACGCGTATTTCGGAAGCCACGACCGCATGCGGCTCGCGAGCTCGGCTGCGTTGCAGGTCGGCTCGTCGTCCGGCGGCGTATCCCCTGGGCGCACGGTGATCTCGACCGTCTCGAAGGCTTCAACGACGAACACCGGGGCCATGGCGCCCGTGAGTCGGTGCGCGCGGTGGCCGAGCCGATCCAGCAGATCGACGAGGGCGAGCTCGTCTCCAGCCACGTCGATCTCGATGCAGTCGGCGAACCGATCCGGCTCGAGCTCGTCCTCGGCGAGCGGCCCGCGGAGCCGCGGCTCGAGGGGCGTGAGCGCCCGCAGCCAGTCGAGTGCATAGAGGCGCAGCCCATAGACGCGCGGTGGCATCCCTTGCGGGGACCAGAAGGAGTCGTCCTTCCACGGACCGCAGCAGAAGCACCGCGTCTGGCGCCACCAGATCTTCGTACGCCAGAGCTGCCGGCGATTCCGTCGAGCGAAGAGATATCCCTTGGGGAGTCGCGAACGAATCGATGCTTTCAACACAGCGGGCGCCGGCTGCGGTGGGGCCGAGAACCCTTCACGGGTGGCCTCGCAGACGCGGACTTGGTGAGCCCGTCTGCAAGGAGTATCCGCGACGGGCCGCGAGCAGTCAAGGGGTGCGGGATGCGCCGTTCGCCCGGCCGTGGCGGCGGCCCTCACCGAGAAGCTCGCTAGCCTCGCACGACCCGCAAAAATACCTCGAGCCGCAGCGCGTCCGCCCGTGTCGTCGCCTTCGATCCCGCGGGTGCGGGCTCGCTCCGCCAGGCCGCGCTCGCGAGCGCCGAGGCCTCTGCCGCGCGGCCCATTCGCTGCACCTCGAAATCGACCGCCTCCACCGCCTCCTCGATCCGGCTGAAGCGAGCCATGCTCTCGCCGTCGACGAGCACCTCCCAGCGCTTGCCGCGCGCGCCGCGGCTCACGACGAGCGCCTCCGCGAGCTGTCCAGGCCTTTGCTCGAAATGCAGGACGAGCCCGTATTTGCCGAGCGACGACCATGCATTGCCGGAGATCGCTCGGACATCGTCGGAGAGCCCGAGCCCCAGCGGATCGAAGCGCGCGGCGCGGTCCTGGATCTCGCCCAGCGTGATCGCGCCCGCCTCGAGCGCGAATCCAGGATGATCGAAGGCGATCCGCTCCCAGCTGCGCCTCGCCGCGGAGGCATCGCGGCCCTCGAGGTCCAGATCCCGCGGCATGCCGAAGAGAGACGGGAGCGTGCAGAGATCCAGGGCGGAGAGATCCACGAAGTCGAGGATCAAGCAATCGGTTTTTCCAGGAAATAGACGCGTCCCGCGCCCCACGCATTGCGCGTAGAGCCCCTCGTTCCGCGTGGGGCGGGCCATCGCGACGCAGCTCACGCCTGGATCGTCGAAGCCTTCGGTCAAGACGCCGACGTTGGTGAGCACGATCGTGCGGCCTTTTCGGAAATCCTCGAGGGCCCTCGCGCGGTCTTCGGGCTTCATGGTGCCGTGGACGATGCCGGCGGGGACGCCGAGGGCGTTGAGCGCGTAGCAGAGGTTTCGCGCGTGGCTCACGGTCACGCAGAAGGCGATGGTGCGCCTGTCGCGCGCGAGCTCCTGGATCGCGCGGGCCACGAGGGCGTTGCGCTCCTCGATGTCCACCGCGAGCGCGAGCTCGTCCTCGGCGAAGTCGAGGCCCTCGCCCGAGAGGCGCGAGAGGTCGGCGGTGGTGGCGATGCGATAGCCGGAGAGTCGGGCGAGATAACCTTGCTCGATGAGCTCCGGCAAGGTCTTCGCATAAACGATGCGCTCGAAGACCGCGTCGAGGCCCTTTCCGTCGCCGCGGGTGGTGGTGGCCGTGAAGCCGAGCAAGGTGCCATTCCAGTCGGAATCGAAGGCGCCGAGGCTGCGGAGGACGCGGAGGTTGTCGGCGGCGGCGGCGTGGTGGCATTCGTCGTAGATGACGAGCCCGATGTCGCGGCCCGCGAGGAGGTCGGACAGGCGCGCCTCGTGGAGCGAGCGGATCGAGGCGACGAGGACCTTGGCATCACGCGGCGCGCGGCGCGCGGCTTGCTCCACGGCGACGATGGCAACGCCCGCGAGGGCGCGGTGGATCTTCTCGCGAGCCTGCTCGATGAGCTCCTCCCGATGCGCGAGCACGAGGACGCCGCGGCGCGCGAGGCGGGAGAGCTCGGCGAAGATGACGGTCTTGCCAGCGCCGGTCGGGAGGCAGACGACCATGCGGCGGACGCCCGCGTGCCGGGCGGAGAGGACAGCGCTCACGGCTTCGCGTTGGTAGGGGCGGAGCGAGGGCGCAGGCGATGTCGCGGGCGGTGGAGCGGTCATGCGAGGGGCGGGGAGTGTAGTCGGTCACGCGGCGGGCGCCGCTGCCAACGAGGGTGAGCTTGCTCGCGCGCCCCAGATACGCGACCATCGCGCCATGACCAAGGCGCTCGCGACGCACGCGCTCCCTGCTCGGGTCCTTCTGCTCCTCTCGTGCAGCCTCGGCGCGTCGTCCTGCGGCGGCTCGGCGCCGTCGCCCTCCACTTCGCCCGTCACCTCGTCTCCGCCTGCGCCCGCGGTCGATCCGCGCCTCGCGATGGCGGCAGAGTACGAGGCAACGGCGCGACGGGCGATCGCCGCGGGCCAGCTCGCCGCGGCCTCGGAGGCGGCATGGGGCGCGGCGCGGACGCGGACCGATATGTTTGGCCCGACGCACGCCGAGGTCGAGCGCGCCCTGCTGCTCTGCGCGTGGATCGACGAGCGGCGTGGGGCGCTCGACGGAGCGCTCTCGGCCCTGCGAGGCGCGGGGTATGCGACGACGGCGCGGCTCGGGCCACGGAGCCTGGACGCGGCGACCCTGCTCGATCGAATCGCGCGGATCGAGGCGGAGCGCCTTCGCCTGGACGACGCACGATCGGCGGCGGCGGAGGCGCTCGCCATGCGCGAGGCCCTGCTCGGGCCCTCTCACCCGGACGTCGCGCGCACCCTCGTCCTCGTGGGCGAAATCGACAGCAAGCAATGCCGCGCGACCGAGGCCGTGGGCCAGCTACGGCGGGCGCTCGCCATCGTGGATGCGACGCCGAAGGTCGATCCTCTGCTCGTGGTCGACGTGCTCGACAAACTCGGTACAGCGCAATGGATCTCGCGGTCGGATGGCGAAGCGGAGGCGCTGTGGAAGCGAGCGCTCGGGATCCTCGCGCCGCTGGAGGCGACGGAGTATGCGCGGATCATCGCCATCCAGAAGCAGCTCGCGACGCACGCGGCCGGGCGCGGGGACCGAGCCTCGGCGCGTGCATGGGCCGAGCAGGCGTTCGCGGTGGCCGAGCGGCACGTGGGAGCGAATGCGGCCGATCCGCGCGTGGGGCCGGGGATGCTCCTGGCCGATCATCTGCGCGAGGGAGGCGACCCAGCGGGCGCGGAGGCGATGTATGCCCGCATCGGGCGCAAGGAGCGGACGTGGGGCACGAGCCTGCCCACCGCGGCGACGAAGAGCGAGGCGCCGCGCTGCATCGCGCCTTCGAAATCGGGGAACGTGAGCAACGCGGCGCAGGTGGTCGCCGGAATGGCTCCGGGGTTCCGCCGCTGTTACAATGCGATCCTGAGGCAATCCTCCGCGTACAAGACGTCCATGCGCTTGGCGGCGAAAATCGGCCCCGGGGGAGAGGTCACCTCGGTGCGCACGGTCGTGTCCGTGCACGACCCGGATTCGATGATCGATTGCCTCTTCAAGGCCGTCACGTCGACGAAATTCGACCCCCCCGAGGGCGGCGGCGCGACCGTCGTCATTCCGATCATGTTCGTCTCGCAGTGAATTCCATGCGCGGCAGGTCCCGATGACGTACCGATCCCCCCATCCCCGGCACACCGCCGTTTCTCGCCCCTCGCACGAAGTCCGCCCGTGGCTCGTCCTGGTCGTCTTGTTATTCATCGCAAGCGCCGTCCTCGCCGTGATGGCGGTGCTCGGGCTCGCAGGAGACCCATTCATCGTGGGCCTCGCCGCGGCGGCCAGCGGCGCGACGGCGATGGGCCTGCTGTTCGGGAATGTGCTCGGCGGCGTTGGAGCCGCGCCTTGCCCCTCGTGCGGCGCCGCGCTCGAAGACCTCGATCGCCGAGCGCACTTCGCCGGCATCCTCTGCCGACACTGCGGCCATTTCGTCGAGGGGGAAGGGGGGCGCGTGTGGGTGACGGAAGAGGGCGCGATCGCGGACACGCCGCTCTTCGGTGCTGCGTTGCCGGAGACCTTGGTATGGCCGCCCGGCTGCGTCGTCTGCGGCGCTCCGCCCACCCAGCACTTGCCCATTCACGTCAAAAAGCACGACGCGGCAGGAACCGCGGTGAACGTGGCGATCGGCATGGCCATGGCGAGCGTCGCTGGCTTCGGGATCATCCGAGCATCAGGAACGGTGGCCGCGCTCGCGGTGCCTCATTGCAAGGAGCACGATGACGGCGCGAGCCTCGCCCTCGGTGGTCCGACGGAGTTCATGATCCTGTTCCGGTCGTACGCCTATCAACGAGCATTCTGCGACCAAAACCACGTCGTTGCGCTGGAGTCCGACGCAACCGGTCGCTCGAAGGCGCTGCGCAGGGCTCTCCCCCGGGAATGACGCAGCCTGGCGTCCGGGACCCGAGACCTCGATGATTTCGGGGCGCAACAGCGTTATCGCAGCTCCTTCGACACGCGGCTGGATTGGCTTCGGCCTTCCGCGTATCATGAAGCGATGCAGCGCAGACCGGGCTGGAATGCCACACGTCGGAACCGCAACATCGGTACGCCGAAGGCAGGGCATGGGCAGGACAACCGGCTGGTCATCCCGAGCCGCTGGGGACGGGGAGGGGACGGCCCCCACTGGGCCCAGATTCGCAATTATCGGTCGGTGCGCCGAGACGTACACGGGAGGCCGCTGTATTTCGTGGTCGAGCGCCCTCGACGCGGATTCCTGCACCCCTGCACCGTGGACGACGTGGTCGCCGTGCTCTCGGCGTTGCCGAAGGAGGTGCTGGAGGCGCCGGAGGGGTATGGTCTGGCCGGCATCGTCCTGCGACAACCGAGCCGCAAGCAAGGCATCCTCGAGCGCTGCTGGGGGCGCCTCGCATGGCACCTGGAGCTCGGCCCGGTGCAGGGTCCCGCGATATACCTGAACGCGCAGCCGGTGCCGCTCCAGCTAAGCAAGAGCCTGCGCGTCGACGTGGAGCAAGAGGCAGAGCTGCATCGCCTGCAGGAGGAGGCGGACGAGGTGCATGCCGACAAACGTGCGCACCACCTGACCTTCGGGCTGGAGGGGCTGCGGCGGGTCCTGCTCTACCGGACCCTGCTCCACGAAGTCGGGCACCTCGTGGACTTTTGGGAACGGGTGGTACGGCCGGAGTTGCTGGGCGGCGACCTCCTGGAGTTGCACGACGCATACGACAGTCGTCCCGAGCGAGAACGCGAGGAGGTGGCGCATCGTTTCGCCGAGCGCTGGTCCGCCACGCTGCGGGAGCAGGGATGCATCCCTTTTCCTCGGTTGGTGGACCTCGCCGCGATGGAGGCGGACGGGTTGGATCCGGCGGTTTTCCTGCCGCCGAAGGTTCCTCCGGGAACAACATAGTCCCGCGCCCCACTGCGCGCCCAGAGCTCGCCCGCTATCCGCCGGGTCGCAGCCATCGCCTATGCGCGTCGGAAATCCCGTCCCGCGCCACCGTAGCCCGCTTTAGCACGCGAAGCACGCTCGCCGGGTCACAACCGCAGAGCCCCGACGCCCACGCGGGGTTCGCCTCCACCACGCCCCAGCCGCGCCGCCTACGCAAGCGCGCCAAACCACCTGCCACGGACAGATTCTCCGACATCCGCAATCACGTTCGAGGGCGAACCGCATCCAGGGTTGAGTTGGGCGCGGCACTCGTGTAAGGGTGATCGGCAGGGGTACCTTGCCTGCATGCGCAGCTCCTTCCTGAGAAACCTGCAGCCCGAACCGCTTCGCGCTCACTTCTCGGTGACCAGCCTGGGCGTCACGCCGACCGTGCGCGGTAGCCGTGTCCCGGTCGGGCTCGAAGGCATATACGTAGCGCTGTCCCCCTACGGCTTCGTATACCGGGCAAACGTCGAGACGGTCCCCGACGGCGCGCCGCCCATACCGCTCGTCGCTCTTCCCGTCATCTCCTCCGAGCAAAGCTTGCGCGTCCTCGAGCAAATCGCGGAGCGCTCCGATCTTTTTCGTGTCTACTGGATCGGCTCGCTCATCCTCGTCCTGCTGTTGCTCCCGGCGGCGCCTATCGTGGCGTTGTTCTTGGCCATTGCACTTGCCATCGGCGGCGTGTTGGTTCGCCCATGGAACGACGAGCGACGAACGGCGCGGCTGCTTTACGACGTCGACGATCCGGCCGCGATGGATCGCTTCGGGCTCGCATGCACGGTGGGCGAAGCCCTCGGAGCCTGCGGCGCGCTCTGGCTCGTTTCTTCCGCGGTGAGCACGGATGACTTACGACGTAACGCCGGGGCGGGCACGCTCGTCAACCGGATGCGTGTCCATTGCATGCGCAATGCGGTACCCGTCATCGAAACGAACCTGGAGGCATGGTCCCTCTTCATGGGACCGCAGACGCTGACGTTCCTCCCCGACAGCCTGCTCATCCATCAAGGCGGCCGATTCACCGCGTTTTCGTACGCTCAGCTCTCTGCGCATGTGGAGGTCACGTCTTTCGTCGAGGAGGCTGTCCCCCTGCCACCGGATGCGCACGTCATTCGGTCCACGTGGCGGTACGTATGCAAGGACGGAACGCCCGACCTCCGGTTCAGCAACAACGTCCAGCACCCTGTCGTTCAATACGGCCAGCTCAGGATCCGCTCGTCGCAGGGATTGGACATCGTGCTCCAGGCGAGCCGCACCGCCGCTGCCGAGCAGGCCGCCGCTGCGCTCAACATGTTATCGAATCTGGCGCGGACGGGCTCCCCCACGACGAGCCAACAACCGACCTCGGTGGCGCCCCCTGCCGTCGCACCGTCGAGCCGACGAGAGCGTGGTGCGTCGAGCGTGGCGCCAACCATTGCCATGCACGCCGTCCCCGAGGCCCCCCGGGCGATCCTTCCCCCGATGCCCCCTCCGGCGGTCACTTCGATTCCGGCCCGCGCGCCGGTTCCCTTGCCGCCCCCGCCCCCGGTCGCGGCTCCGGAACCCTCTCGGAGCCCCGCGGACCAAGCTCTCCTCGCCGTCCAAGCGATGGCCCGTGCGGCGACCCCGGTCGTCACGCCGCCGACCCCAGCTCCCGCCGCGGCGCGGGTCACTGCCGGGGAAGCTTCCTGGATCCCGCCTGGACAAACGATCACGATTGCGGGGTACACCATTGATTCCGGCATGTTGTACGTCGGAGCCAATCTCACCACCGTGTCGGGATACTTGCGCGGCGTCGAGCCCGCGCTCGTCAATCCCCGACTCGCGGTCGATGCCCTGCCCAACCGAACGGGCGACGGGATGCCGTACTGGCCCTCGTATAGCGAGATCAGGCCAGCCGATCGCGCCGCTTATCTCGAGTGGCTTTCCGGAGGGCGCCGCGCGAAGAACACGTACATCGGGTACGTGTTCCTGTTCTTCTATGGCCTCGAGCGCCGGATCTTGGCCGATGGACAGCGCCATCCCCTGCCGCCCGAGGAACGTTCCGCCATCCTTGTGGAGGTCCGCCGTCTTCTCTCGATTTACGGATCCAATAACTCGTTCCGCCGTTATGCCTCCGACTTCCTGGCGGTTGCCGAGATCAGCCACGGTGCCGCACGCTCGTATGCGAAGATACCGGTACACATCTCTCCCGGCGCGGAATACCCCCTTTCGATTCGACTTGGGCTCGGTCAACTCGCCGCGGACGGCGTCCCCGTGCCCGCCGAGTGGGCCTACCTGTGGACCCTCTTCGATCCAGAGACGCGGCTCGGGGTCGTCGCGCAGCGGTGCCCGGACGAGCTGCGAAAGCTGTTCCTGCTCCGCTACGAGGGCAGCTTCGGAAAGGGTATTGTACTGGACAAACGCGGGCGGGACATCGCCGTACGGTACAAACCAGCAAGCGCATCGTTCGGCGGGGAAATCAACATCCCGGTCGAGGGGGTTCCCGATGTCGCGGAGCGCTCCGCGCCTCGGCTCGAGCTGCGGGAGCTCCTCTGGCGATGCGCCGCGGAGCTCGATGCGCTCAGCCGCTGGCTCGGTCGCAATCCGAATGGCCGCGGGAGCCTGGCAGCCCTGGCTCTGCTGCCACCCGAGCTGGCGACGAGCGCCGAAGGAGGGGAACTCGCGACGTTGTGCGAGGCGATCCGACGTCGATTGGGTAGCAACCCTTCGGCCACCATGCCCACCAAGGAAATACTGCGTGGAAAGCGCACGAAGGCAGATTTCGTGACCGTGGCGCAGCTCCTCCAGCGACGGGGCTACGGCCTCGAACCCGATGTGCGCTTCGGAGGGCCTCTGCCGGATGCAGAAGGGAGCGTGGTCGTGTTCAATTTGCCCACCGATGCCCCGACGTCTCCTTCTCCCGAGTATCATGCGGTCGCCTTGCTCATGCACCTCGCTACGGTCATTGCCGCAGCCGACGACGATGTGAGCGAAACCGAGGAGAAGCAGCTCCGCATGCACCTCGAGGACGCAATGCATCTGTCCCAGGGCGAACGGGCTCGCGTGGACGCGCACGTGCAGTGGCTCTTGCGGGAACGGCCTGGGCTCGCGGGGGTGAAAAAGCGACTGGCGGCCCTCGATTCGGACAAGCGCGGCAAGATTGCGGACTTCGTCGTCGCGGTCGCGTGCGCCGATGGGCGGGTGACGCCCGCCGAGGTCAAGGCGCTCGTGAAGATGGCGCCCATGCTCGGGATGGACGAGGCAGCCGTGTACCGTCGCATTCACGCCCTGAGCGCCGCTGCCACCCCGGCAGCCGACGAGCCCGTGACGGTGAAGCCATCGGAGCCGGGGCGGGGGTATGCCATTCCTCAATCGCCCGCTGCCGCGGCAGGCGAGATCCGCATCGATATGGCGCGTGTCGGCAAGCTGATGGAGGACACGAAGAATGTCGCCATCATGCTGGACAAGATCTTCGTGGCCGAAGAGGACGCCCCCCCGGCGCCCCCGCCGCCGCCGCCGTCTGGCGCGACCATCGGAAGCTTGGGTCCGCAGGAATCGGAATTTCTGCGCAGGCTCGCGGAGCGGGCCTCCTGGGCTCGCGGTGAGGTCGAAACGCTCGCTGCCGAGCTCGGGCTCATGCCGGACGGCGCCCTCGAAGCCATCAATGACGCCGCGTTCGAGGTGTCCGGCGCACCCGTCTGCTCGGGGGACGATCCCCTGGAACTCGATCAGGACATCGTGAAGGAGATGCTTCGATGAGCACCGAGCTCCGCATTCGACCCAAAGAGCGTGACGCAATCTTGCAATCGTTGCGGGCCGGCGTGGTTCCTCGCAGCGGCCAGCAGCACATCCAGGTGGGAAGAGCTGCCGAGGTGAAGGCGCTCATCGACGACGTCGACCGCATTGCCGCCGGCGGCGCCGCCATTCGCTTCATCATCGGCGAATATGGGTCGGGGAAGACGTTTTTCCTGAACCTGGTTCGGACGATCGCGCTCGAGAAAAAGCTCGTCACGGCGCACGCAGATCTCGGCCCCGACAGACGACTGCATGGAACAGGCGGGCAGGCTCGGTCGCTCTACAACGAGCTCATGCGCAACGTGGCCACGCGCGCGAAGCCCGAGGGCGGCGCCCTCGCCAGCGTCGTCGAGCGCTTCATCAGCACCACGCTCGCAGATGCTCGCACCCGAGGTGTCTCGCCGGAGACCGTCATCCGCGAGCGCCTGGAAGGTCTATCCGAGCTCGTCGGTGGTTATGATTTCGCCGAGGTCATCGCTGCCTACTGGCGCGGCCATGATACCGGGAACGAGACGCTGAAATCGGACGCAGTCCGGTGGCTGCGTGGAGAGTTTTCAACCCGCACCGACGCCAGGGCTGCGCTCGGCGTCCGGACCATCGTCGACGACGCGAATGTTTACGACCAGCTCAAGCTCCTCGGTCGATTCGTCCGTCTTTCGGGATACGACGGCCTGCTCGTGTGTCTCGACGAGCTCGTGAACCTCTACAAGCTCGCCAACGCCAAGGCACGCTCGACCAATTACGAGCAGATCCTGCGGATCCTCAACGACTGCTTGCAGGGAACGGCGGAAGGTCTCGGTTTTTTGCTGGGCGGAACCCCCGAGTTCCTGCTGGATACACGCCGCGGGCTTTACAGCTACCAGGCACTCCAGTCCCGGCTCGCCGAGAATACCTTCGCCCGTGACGGGCTCGTCGATTTGAGCGGCCCGGTCATACGCCTCGGCAACCTCACGCCCGAGGAGCTCTACGTGCTGCTCACGAAGCTGCGGCATGTCTACGCTTCGGGGGACCCCGCGGCCTACCTCCTGTCCGACGAGGGGATCCACGCCTTCATGGCCCATTGCTCGAAGCGCATCGGGGATGCCTATTTCCGCACGCCGCGGAGCACCATCACGGCCTTCGTTCAGCTCCTCGCCGTGCTCGACCAGAACCGTGGCACGCCCTGGAGCGATCTTCTCGGGGGCGTAACGATCTCCCGCGAGACGAACCCCGACCTCGAGCAGGTTTCTCAGGAGGACGGCGCGCAGAACAGCGCCCATGGTGCGGCTCCGTCGCATGGGGGAGATGCGGATGACGACCTCGCCTCCTTCAAGCTCTGACGGCGCCTCTGGACCTGCTGGAGAGGCACTTGCGCCCGCACCGCCGGCCTCCGCGGGGCTCATGCGGCTCAACGAAGGGGTTCGACGGTGGATCTGGGAGCAACGCTGGACCGAGCTGCGGGATCTCCAGGAACGTGCGATCGAGCCCATTTTGTCCGCGAACAAGGACGTGATTCTATCGGCCGCGACCGCGAGCGGAAAGACGGAGGCCGCGTTTTTCCCCATCTGCACGCATGTCCTCGGAGAGCCGGCCTCGGGCGTGCGTGTTCTCGCCGTTTCCCCGCTCAAGGCCCTCATCAACGATCAATACAGGCGACTCACGGATCTCTGCGACAGGCTGGGTCTTGCCGTGCACCGATGGCACGGGGACGTGTCGCAGGACAAGAAGCGGCGCCTTCTCGCAGACCCGAGCGGGGTCCTCATCATCACCCCGGAATCCCTCGAGGCTCTCTTCGTCGTCCACGGATCTCACATCCCGCGGCTCTTCGGTTCGCTATCGTTTGTCGTCGTCGATGAGCTGCACGCGTTCATCGGCAGCGAGCGGGGTCGGCAGCTCCAGTCGCTCCTGCATCGCGTGGAGCGCGCGATCCGCAGGCGCGTGCCGCGTGTTGCGCTGAGTGCCACCCTGGGCGACATGGAGCTGGCCGCGGAGTACCTGCGGACAGCGGGTGGCACGAGCGTGGAACGGATCGTGTCCCAGCAAGGCGGGGCGGAGCTCAAGCTTCAGGTTCGCGGCTACCGAACGAAGGAGCCGGATCCGGAGGCGCTCGACGCAGCGGAGGACGCGCACGCCATTGCCGAGCACATCTTCAAGACCCTGCGTGGATCGACGAATCTCATCTTCGCGAATCGTCGCTCGGACGTGGAGCAGTTCGCCGATCTCCTCGCGCGTCGATGCGAACAGGAGCGGCTCCCCGTGGAGTTCTTCGCGCATCATGGCAGCCTCGCCAAAGAACTCCGCGAGAACGCGGAGGCGCGTTTGCGAGACGAGACGCGCCCGGCGAACGTGGTCTGCACGAGCACACTCGAGATGGGAATCGACATCGGACAAGTGCAGAGCGTCGCGCAGATCGGGGCGCCCGTGAGCGTGTCCAGCCTGCGCCAACGGCTCGGGAGGTCGGGGAGGAAAGGCGGCCCCGCCGTGCTGCGGATGTACGTGCGCGAGCCGGAGGTGACGGAGAGGACACCCCCGCAGGACATGATTCGAGCCGAGCTCGTGCAGGCCATCGCCATGGTCAATCTCCTCGTGCGCGACCGATGGTGCGAGCCTCCGGCCGTCGGCGCTCTCCACCTGTCGACCTTGATACAGCAGGTGCTCTCCCTGATCGCCGAACGTGGCGGCGCTTCCGCGGTGAGCGCCCATCAGACCCTCTGCGAGACCGGGCCATTCACCGGCATACCCCGATCGACGTTCGCCACCTTGCTCCGTGTGATGGGGAGCCACGATCTCGTGGTCCAGAGCTCGGACGGGACCCTGCTCCACGGTCGCGTCGGCGAGCGCATCGTGGGACATTTCAGCTTTTTTACCGCATTCCACACACCCGAGGAGTGGCGCCTCGTCTCGGGGAGCAAGACGCTCGGGACCCTGCCGATCGACTATCCTGTGCTCGAGGGGATGTTTCTCATTTTTGCGGGCAAGCGGTGGCGCATCACGGGGATCGACGAGGAGCGGAAGGTGCTCGACCTCGTGCAGGCGAAAGGCGGCAAGGTGCCATCCTGGAGCGGCGTCGGAGGTCTCGTGCATGACCGGGTACGGCAGGAGATGCTCGCCGTGTATCAATCGGTCGAGGTGCCGATCTACCTCGATACACGGGCGCGCGATCTCCTCGAGGAGGGCCGGACGAACTTCGTGCGCCTCGGCCTTTACGAACGAGCGTTGCTGGAGTGCGCAGGAGATACCGTTCTTTTTGCCTGGGTAGGTGATCGGGTCATGAACACGCTCGTGGCCCAGCTCGTGGCTCGTAGGCTCGAGGCGGTCCGCGATGGCGTGGCCATCACGATTCCCGGTGCGCGTCCGGAGCGCATCCGCGAGGAGCTGCGAGCGATGGCCGACGCAGGTCCAGCCGACGCGGTCGCACTCGCACGGACCGTGCGGAACAAGTACGCCGAGAAATACGACGGGTTTCTCGGCGAGGAGCTCCTCGCGCTCGATTATTCGAGACGAAGCATGGATGTCGAAGGCGCCTTTCGCACGGCGGTTCGACTCGCTCGCGGGATGTAGGCGCGAACCGGACCCCATCGTCATGAAACGCGGTGCGACGTGGACGCGCTCCTCATCGCCGGCGACATCGGCGCACGGCAGGTCGCGCTCGACCTTACAAGGAAGGTGAACGGCACGGCTGGCGGCGGGCCCGGGAAGGGCCACGGGAAGGGAATCGCGGGCAATGCTGCCCCGGAAGCCGGCGCACCCCAAAAGCTCTGAACCTGCGCCGCCCCCATAGGCGACGAAAGCACCGTGGGTCCGGTGGGCGGCGGTCGCATCAGCGGGGGCGGTGGGCGCTCGACGGTGGATCGAGGACATCGAGCTTCATTCGGGCCTCCGCAGGGCGTCGAGTATGCGCGACGCCACCTCGGCAGGCGAGAGGTGCGTCGTGTCGATCAGCTCTTCAAGATCTTAACGGTTTTTCCGGATCTCGGCATTGAGCAGCAGCGATACCTTGGGCTCCCGAAACTCGTTCGACGGACGGCAGTCCACGCGCGCGAGGAGCGTGTCGTCCTCGGCGTACAGCGACACGATTCGATGGCTCGCGCCGGGCTCGGTCGTGAGCTCCTCGACGAACGCCTTCAGCTTGCCTCGACGAAACGTGTCTACCACCACGACGGGCCGAAACTTGCGTTCGAGGAAGCTCCTGATGATTGCCCGCGTGACCCCCAGCGCGACGAGGTGGTGCTCGGTATCGACCCAGCGGACGGACGCGATCGTCTTCGAGCGCCGGTCGTACAGCGCGATCGGCATGCTGAGCAATCGCATGGAGAAGGCTCGCGTTCCACGAGTACGAAATCTCACACCCGAGTGACACCTGTCGCGCTCGACGCACGCGTCCCCGTTCAGATGGCGCGGTGACCTGGATCGCACGAACGGAAGCTGTCCGAGATTCCTTGACGCCCTGGTCGAGGTTCTGTAATTCCTATTGTGCCGTGGGGACATCCACGTCTCGCGGGGTGGACAGATAGGGGTCAGGCATGTCCCAGTCCGAGGACAACGACGCGACGATTTATAAGGTCGTCGTCAATCACGAAGAGCAGTATTCCATCTGGCCTGCGTCGCGCGAGAACCCCCTCGGGTGGCGCGACGCGGGCAAGACAGGCACCAAGCAGGAGTGCCTCGAGCACATCGAGCAGGTGTGGACGGACATGCGTCCACGCAGCTTGCGCGAAAAAATGGGCTCTGGGGCGCCGTGAACGCAGGGCTTTGATGTGCATGCGCCTTCAATGAAGGAGGGGCTGCCGGAGCGGCCCGTCAATTCCCACAATGAGTGGGATCCCCTCGAAGAGGTGATCGTTGGGCACGTCGACGGGGCCATGTTCCCGTCGTGGCACCTCATCACCCGGGCGACGATCCCACCCGACGCGCACGAGCTCCATGCGATGCTCGATCTGGTCGGCGAGGAGGCGATCCCCATCCCCGACGAGCAGATCCTCGCCGCCCAGCGGTGCCTCGACGAGCTCGTCCACATCCTCGAAGGCGAAGGCGTGACGGTGCGGCGGCCGGGGCCGTTCGACTTTTCCGCCCCATTCCAGACTCCATCGTGGCACGTGGGTGGCGGATTCTGCGCGGCCAATCCGCGGGACGTCTTCCTGGTCGTGGGCGACCAGATGATCGAGGCGCCCATGGCCGATCGTGGGCGTTTCTTCGAGGCGCAGCCCTACCGCGCTCTGCTCCGCGAGTACTTCCGGCGCGGCGCGCGCTGGGTCGCGGCGCCGAAACCCGTGCTCGACGACGCGCTTTACGCGCCTGACGCCCCCCGGCTCGCCAAGCCGGGCACGATCGGGTTCGTGACGACCGAGCATGAGCCCGTGTTCGACGCGGCGGACTTCGTCCGGTGCGGGCGCGACATCTTCGCCCAGCGCAGCCACGTCACGAACCGCGCCGGCATCGAGTGGCTGCGGAGGCACCTCGGCGAGGGTTATCGCGTGCACGAGCTCGAGGTCAAGTGCAAGCAGGCGATGCACATCGACACCACGTTCATGCCGCTCGCCCCGGGGAAGCTGCTCGTGAACCCCCATTTCATCGACGTCGACAAGCTGCCAGCGTTCGTCAGGAAGTGGGATATCCTCGAGGCGCCGCCGCCCGTCGTATCGGAGGCGCAGCAGAGGAGCCCGGTCAGCATCTGGATGAACATCAACGTCCTGATGCTCGACGAGAAGCGGGTGCTCGTGGAGCGGAGGCAGGAGCCGACGATCAAAGCGCTCCGGGACTTCGGCCTGGAGCCCATTCCCTGCAATTTCGCGAGCTACACGCCCTTCGGCGGCTCCTTCCACTGCGCCACCCTCGACGTGCGGCGCCGCGGGGAGCTCGCTTCGTATTTTTGAATCGAATCGCGCGGGGCGGCCTCGGCAGGGCCGCAGAGAGAAGAGCCACGATGGCGGACGCGCAGCGGATCGAGAGCAAGCAGGACGAAGGCGAGCCGATCGAGCCGCTCCTCGCGCGAATCTGGGCCGAGACGCTCGGGCTGAAGCACGTCGGCGTGCACGATAATTTCTACGAGATTGGCGGCGACTCCATCCTGAGCATCCACATCGCCGGCAAGGCGGCGCAGGAGGGATTGATCTTCAGCCCGGTGGAGCTCATGCGCCACGGGACCATCGCTGCGCTTTCGCCCGTCGTTCGCCGCGCGAAGAGCCCCGCCGAGGAGGCTCCCCAGGCCGGCCCTGTCCCCCTCACGCCCGTCCAGCGTCTCTTCTTCGGGCTCGGCCTGTCCGCCCCTCATCACTGGAACCAGGCGTATGTGCTCGAGCCGCTCGAGCCGCTCGACCGCGAGCAACTCGAGCATGCATTCGCGCACGTGGCCGCGCACCACGACGCCCTGCGCATGCGTTATGAAGGGCAGGGGAGCGAGGTCGTTCAGAGCCACGATCCCTCGCAGGAGGCGCCGCGGGTCGAGCGCATCGATCTCTCGTCCCTCCCCGAGGACGCGCAGCGGAAGGCACGCGCGCGGGCCATCGACGCCCTCCAGGCGAGTTTCGCGCTCGACCGGGGCCCGCGCATCCGCGCCGCGCTCTTCGACCTGGGCACCGGCCGGCAGATGCTCTTCATCGCCGTCCATCACGTGGTGGTCGATGGAGTGTCCTGGAACGTGATCCTGACGGACCTCGAACGCGCCTACAGGCAGCTTCGAAGCGGAGAGCCCGTGAGGCTACCGCCGCGGACGACGTCGTTCCAGGCGTGGGCAAGGCGGCTCGAGCAGCACGCACGGTCCCCCGAGCTCTTGCGGGAGCTGTCGTTCTGGCAGCAGCACCCCTGGGACGCGATCGCGCCCCTGCCCGTGGATGGTCCTGGGAGCAGGAACACGGTCGAGGCGTCCGAGGCCATCACCTTCGAGCTCGACGAAGAGATCACGGGCGGGTTGCTGAGGGAGGCCGCGGCCTTTCACGGAGCCAAGATCAACGAGCTGCTCCTCGCGGCGCTTTTCCTCGCGCTTCGCGCGTGGAGCGGCCAGACGACGTTGCTCGTCAACGTCGAGGGCCACGGACGCGAGGATCTCTTCCCCGACGTCGATCTCTCACGCACCGTCGGTTGGTTCACGACGGTCTTCCCGGTGTGCGTCGGGCTCCCGGCCTCGGATTGCGGCAGTGCCGTCGGGGCCGTGCACGAGGCGCTCTCGCGCATCCCCCGCCACGGCATCGGCTTCGGCCTCCTGCGCTACCTGAGCGGGGACGAGGCCGCCGCTCGGTCGCTCGCCGCGATTCCCCGAGCCGAGGTCAGTTTCAATTACCTCGGCCAGTGGGATCACGTCCTCAAGGACTCCTCGCTCCTGCGTCTCACGGCCGAGCCCGCGGGAGAGGCGCGCGCCCCAGTCGATGCGCGCCTCTACCACTTCGAGGTGGAGGCTCGTGTCTTCAACGGCAAGCTCCAGGGCTACCTCCGCTACGGCACGGAGCTACACCGGCGCGAGACCGTCGAGGCGCTCGTCCAGTCGTTCCTGGAGAACACACGGGAAATGGTGCGCGTCGCGCAGCGGGCGGACGCCAGGACGACGGCCTCGCGCGGGGACGTCTACCCCCTCACGCCGATGCAGCTCGGCATCTTGCACCATACCCTCATGCACCCGGGGTCCGGCGAATACGTGGTGCAATGGCTCGGCGACATCGCCGGCGATCTCGACGCCGAGGCGTTCGCCCAGGCGTGCGGCGACCTCGCGTCGCGCCACGCCCCGCTCCGCACCGCGTTCGCCTGGGAGAACCTGGGCGAGCCCGTGCAGGTCGAGCACGCCTCCGCCGCCGTGCCGTTCCGCCTGCTCGACGAGCGCCACATCGATCCGGCCGAACGCCCGCGCAGGCTGTCGGAGCTCTGCGACGAAGACCGCCGGCAGGGCTTCGATCCACGCGAGGCGCCGCTCTTTCGTGTGGCGCTCATCCGCTGGGCAGAGCGAGCTCACACGCTCTTCTGGAGCTTCCACCACCTGATCCTCGACGAATACAGTAGCCCCCTCCTGTTCGAGGAGCTCCTCCGTCACTACGACGCCCGGCGGCGCAAGGTCAGGCTCACCCTCGCCCCGCCTCCGTCGTTCCGTGCCTTCGTGGCGTGGCAGAGGTCCGCGGGCACCTCGGAAGCCTACTGGCGCGAGGCGCTCTTCGGTCTCGCCGGCCCGACGACCCTCGGCATCGAGCAGCCCGCCTCCGCCGCTCCGCGCCGTGACGAGGTGCGCACGCGCGTCGTGCCGGCCGCCGTCGAGGCCGAGATCCGTGCCTTCGCCCGGCGGGAGCGCGTCCCCCTGAACACGGTGCTCACCGCCGCCTGGGCGATCCTGCTCAGCTGCTACGCCCACGAGACCGACGTCGTTTTCGGCCTGACCGTCTCGGGCCGATCCGCCCCCGTGACCGGCGTCGACAACCTGGTAGGCAACCTCCTCAACACGTTGCCCCTGCGGGTCATGTTGCGCGGCGACGAGCCCCTCTCCGCGTTTCTCTCGCGGCTCCACGGCCAGATCCTCTCGCTTCGGGATCACGAGGCAAGCTCGCTCGCCCGTATCGGCGCTCTTTGCGGCGTGGCCTCCGCGCGCTCGCTGTTCGAACACATCCTCGTCTTCGATCACCTCCCGGAGCGCCTGTCGCATCCAGAGCTCGACATCTCGAACGTCCGGACCCTCGAGCGCACCAACTACCCGCTCAACATGATCGTGCTCCCGGACGGCGCCATCGTGCTGCGCGCGCTGTTCGATGCCCGACGCCTGCCGCCGCCCGCGGTCGAGGCCCTGCTCGCCCACTTCGAGCAGCTCCTCGCGCGGATGCCCGAGCACGCAGCCTCTCCTGTGGATGTCCTCCCCTGGGGCGCCCCCGCCCCGGAGGCGCCCGCCACGCAGGAAGACCAGGCGCCCGCTGCGCCATCCCTCCACGCCGCGCTCACCGCCATCGCCCACCGCGCCCCCGACGCGATCGCGCTCGTCGAGGATACCCGGCGGATGAGCCGCGCGGAGCTCGACCAGCGTGCCCGCCGCCTGGCCCGCCATCTCCGCAGTGCCGGCGCGCGTCCCGGCGCCGTGGTCGCGCTGTGGCTCGAGGGGACGATGGAAACGGTCGTCGCTCTCCTTGCCATCCTGGCGACCGGCGCGGCCACCCTGCCCATCGAGGCGAGCACGGACGGCGCGCGCCTCGGCAGGCTCCTCGGCCAGTCAGGCGCGATCGTCATCCTGGAGCCCGGCCCAGCGCGCCGCGTGGAGGGTTTTCCCGTCCTCCGGGTCGCCGACGCCGAGGCTCTGGCCCTGCGCGAGCCTGACGCGCCGCTCGCCGACGAGGTGCGCCCCGGCGATCCCGCGTTCTTTCACGAGGTCTCCCCCGGGTGCATGGTTGCCGTGCCCCATGCCGCGCTCGCGGGCCTCGCGCGTGACGAGCGCCTCGCGCCCGCCGAAGGTGAGCACGTCGGGCTCGTGCTGGACGAACGCACCCTCCTGCACGCGGTCGCGTGGAGCCTCGCCGCGGGGACGTGCCTCCACTTCGCGCCGGAAGGCGCGCGCCAGGGGGGCGCTCGGCTGCGCGACTGGATCGTCGCTGAAGGCGTCACCGCCCTCCATGCCCCTGCCGCGCACGCGCTTGGTCTCCTTTCGCCCTCGCTCCCTCCGTGCGCGCTCCGACGCGTCTTCACGTACGTCGAGCCCCTCACGCTCCGACCGCCGCCCGGGCTCGCCTGGGAGCTCGTATCCCTCGTCGGCCCCCCCGAGACCGCGTTCGCCGGGGTCGCGCTCGTCTGGTCGAGCGGAGCGCGAGCGCCCGCGTGCCATGCCGTCGGCGGACGGCGCGCGGCGATCGTGGACCGCGCCGGCCACGAGGTCCCCCCGGGGGTGCCCGGGGAGCTCGCGATCCGCGTCGGGAACCTGCCGCGGGTAGGCACGAGGCTCCGTGCCACTGCAACGGGGCAGGGGACACTGCGGCTGCTCGGCCGCGTCGATCGGGGAGGTCGCATCCGAGGCGAATGGCTCGACGCCATGGAAATCGAGTCGCTGCTCCTCGATGCGTCGGAGGGCGTCGCGGCGGTCGTGGCCGCGCGCGAGAGCGGAGACGTCGCAGGAAAGGCCCAGCGTCCACGCTTGCTCGCCTGGGTCGTGCCGCAGCCGGGCCGGGCGATCGACGAGCCCGCGCTGCTCGCCTCCGTACGCGGCGCGCTGCCCGAGCACCGCGTGCCCGAGGCCGTCGTCGCCCTCGACGCCCTGCCCCTGACGGCCGCAGGAGCGCTCGACAGAAGCGCGTTGCCCGCGCCCGAGCGCTCGGCTCCCCCCGCGGATGACGCGCCCCGCACCGAGGAGGAGCGCATCCTCGCGCGCATCTGGGCCGAAGTCCTCCAGGTGCCGCGGGTGGGTCTCCGCGACGATTTCTTCGACCTCGGCGGCGACTCCATCCTGTCCTTCCAGATCATCGCCCGTGCCGGACGCGCCGGGCTCGTCATCACGAACAGCCAGATCTTCGAGCACCACACCGTCGAGAAGCTCGCCAAGGTGGCGCGCAGCAAGCGCTCCGCCCCGCGCGCGCAGGCGTCGACGCAGGCCGTCGCTGCGCCGCTGCTGCCGATCCAGCGATGGTTCTTCGAGCGACCGCCGGCGGCGCCGGCTCACTTTCAGTACGAGCTCCTCCTCCGGCTCGATCCTGCCGTGCGCGCGCCCGTCCTGCGCGCGGTGCTCGAGGCCCTGGTGCGGACGCACGAAGCCCTGCGTGCGCGCTTCCTGGTGCTTCCCGCGGGCGTGGAGCAGCGGATCTCCCCGCCGCGCTCGGGTGAGAACCTCCTCGACGTCGTCCACCTGCCCGCGGGCTCCGATGCCGAGGCCGTGGCGGCCGTCGCCGCCGCGCGCGACCGGCTCGAGCCGCGGCTGCACCTCGCGCGTGGTCCCCTCTTGCGGGCCGTACTCTGGGAGCACGGGGAGGCGGCGCGCCCCCATGTTTTGCTCGTCGTCCATCACCTCGTCGCGGACGTCGTCTCGCTGCGCACGTTGCTCGAGGACCTGCAGTTCGGATGCGAGCAAGCGCTCCGCGGCGCCGCCGTCGAGCTCTACGCCCCCCCCGTCTCCGTCGCCGCGTGGGGAGAGCGCCTGGTGACCTACGCGGAGAGCGAGGCCACGCGCAGCCAACGCGCCCACTGGATCGCGCAGCTCGCCCCCGCGCGGTTGCCGCGGGATCACGAGGGCGACAACCTCGCCGAGGACGCGCGGGTTCTCTCCGTCACGCTCGACGAATCCACGACGAACGTGCTCACGACAGGGCTACCAGCGACGAACGGGACGCGCCCCGCGGAGCTCTTGCTCGCCGCGCTCGGCGTCGCGCTCTCGCGCTGGACGTCCGCTCGAGCGCACTCCGTCTCCGTCGAGGGGCACGGCCGGGCCGACATCGATCCGGACCTCGATCTCTCGCGTACCCTCGGATGGTTCACCGCGATGTACCCCCGGCGGCTCGACGTGTCGGGGACGAAGGATCTGCTGGAGGTGCTCGCGCGGGTCGAAGCCGAGGCGGCCCGCGTGCCGGATGGAGGGATCGGCTACGGCGCGCTCCGATACCTCGCGCGAGATCCGGAGCTCGGCGCGGCCATCGCGGAGCGCGGCGAGCCGGAGGTGAGCTTCAACTTCGTGGGCCGCTTCGATGCGCCTGCTGGCGTGTCTCTGCTCACGTTTGCCGATCCAATCGAGGCGGTCGCGCTGCGCCGTTCGGGCGGACCGCGCAGGCACCTCCTCGAGCTCGACACGTTCGTCACCGCCGGCCGCCTCCGCGCGCGGTGGACGTACAGCGCGCGTGTGCACGACGAGCGCACGGTCCGGACCCTGGCCGAAGACCACCTCGCCGTGGTCCGCGAGCTCGTCGCAGCGGCCTCGTCCTCCACGCAGCGCCGCAAGCGCCCTGCAGACTTTCCCCTCGCCGCGCTCAGCCAGGCGCAGCTCGATCGCATCGTTTCCAGGATCAAGAAGCCGGGAGCCTGATTGCGTATGAACGGCGCGGACATCGTCGACATCTACCCGCTCTCGCCCATGCAGCAGGGGATGCTCTTCCACGACGTCTACGACGGCGGGAAGCAGGGCTATTTCGTGCAGCTCGCGTGCACCCTGCGGGGCCCGCAAGAGCCCGCGATGCTGGAGCGGGCGTGGCAACAAGCGGCCGCGCAGTATCCGGTGCTCCGGACCGTCTTCGCGTGGGAGGGGCTCGACGAGCCTGTCCAGGTGGTGCTCGGCACCTCGAGCCCGGCGCTCGTGCGCGAGGACCTCCGGAGTCTCTCCGCCGCGGAGCAGGAGGCGCGCATCGCGGCGCTGCTCGAGGCCGATCGGGCGAGCCCCTTCGCCCTCATGGAGGAGCCCCCCCTGCGGCTCCTCCTTTGCGAACTCGCGGACGACCGCGCGCGGCTCGTCGTCTCCTTCCATCACCTCCTGCTCGACGGCTGGTCGGGGTTTCTGCTGCTCCGCCGGGTGCTCGGCGCCTACGAGGCGCTCTGCGACGGCCGGGAGCCCGCCTGGCCCGAGAGCCGTCCCTATCGCGACTACATCGCGCACCTGCGTTCGAGGTCGACCGACGTCGCGGACTTCTGGCGCCGCCGCCTCGCCGGCTTCGAAAGCCCCAACGAGATCGACGGCGGCGCGCCGCGCGGCCGAGCGCCGGAACCGCAGGCCGGGCTCGGCGGGACGCGCCGCAGCGACCGGATCCACCACCTCGCCGAGGAGACGACCGCGGCCCTCGCCGAGCTCGCCCGCCGGAGCAAGGTCACGCCGAGCACCCTCATCCAGGGCGCGTGGGCCCTGCTCGTCGGGAGCTACTCCCACCGGGACGACGTCGTCTTCGGCGTGACGGTCGCCAATCGACCGACCGATCTCCCTGGCGCCGAGGAGATGCTCGGCCTCTTCATCAACACGTTGCCGCTCCGGGTCCGGCTGGATCCGGGCGCGTCCGCCCTCTCGTTGTTCGGCGCGATCCAGGCGCAGATGCTCGAGCACTGGGGCTACGACCACACGAGCCTCGCCCAGATCCAGAAATGGAGCGACGTCGGCGGCGGGCGCGCGCTCTTCGATAGCCTGGTCGTCTTCGAGAATTACCGCACCGACGGGGCGCTCGCCGATCTCGGCCGCGTGCGCGTCGAGGACCTCTGGGGGCACGACCAGACGAACTACCCCCTCACGCTCGTGATCATGCCGGGCTCACGCCTCGCGCTGCGGCTGAGCTACGACACCGAGCGGTTCGACGCGCCGTTCGTCGATCGCCTCCTCGCGCACCTCGGAAACCTCCTCGAAGACATCACGCGTCGCCCCGAGGCGCGCCTGGGCGAGCTCGGGTATCTCTCCGCGGCCGAGCTACGCGACCTCGAGGCCTGGAACACCACCGGGGCACCGTTGCCCGAAGACCGCGGCATCCACCGCCTCTTCGAGGCGCAGGCCCGCGAGCGCCCCGACGCCGTGGCGGTGATCGACGGCGACGTGACCGTCACCTACGCGGAGCTCGATCGGCGGGCCGACCGCGTCGCGCGTGCTCTCGTGCGCATGGGCGTCGAGCGAGGGGCGCGCGTCGCGCTGTGCGGCGAGCGCTCGGCGGCGTTCATCGCGGGCGTCCTCGGGATCGTGAAGGTCGGCGCGGCGTACGTGCCGATCGATCCGGGCTACCCGGACGAGCGCATCGAGCTGATGGTGCGCGACACCGGCAGCGCTGCCCTGCTCACGGTGGCGGCGCTCCGCGAGCGCCTCCGTGGTGTCGAGGTTCCGATCCTGGACCTCGAGGCCTCGATGGCGGCGCCGGACAGCGGGGATGAGCCGCTCTTCGTCCCGTGCAGCGGGCGTGATCTGGCCCTCGTCGTCTACACCTCCGGCTCCACGGGCAAACCCAAGGGCGTGCTGCTCGAGCACCGCGCCCTCATGCGTACGTTCTGGGACGCTCGGTACGCCCCGCTCTCGTCCACGGATCGGGTGGCCCACATCTCCAACGTCTGCTTCGACGCGGCCATCTGGGAGATCTGGAGCGCGCTCTCGCACGGGGCGCGCGTGGTGGTTTTTCCAAAGGACACCGTGCTGTCTCCGCGCGAGCTCGTCGCGGGGATCACGCGACATGGCATCACCGCGATGCTCCTCACCACGGCCCTGTTCAACTACGCCGTGGATGCCGCGCCCGAGGCGCTCGGCGGGCTGTCGTATCTCCTCTTCGGCGCGGAGAAGGCCGATCCGGCGCGCGTACGCCGCCTGCTCGAGGTGGGCAAACCCAGGCACCTCGTGCACATGTACGGCCCCGCCGAGTCCACGATCTACGCCTCCTCGCACGAGGTCACGCGCGCCGAGGACATCACCGACGTGGTCCCCATCGGGCGGCCCCTCGCCAACACCACCGTGTACGTGCTCGACCGCCTTCTCTGTCCCGTTCCCACGGGCGTCGCGGGCGAGCTGTACATCGGCGGCGACGGGCTCGCGCGTGGGTATCACGCGCGGCCCGGGCTCACGGCCGAGCGCTTCCTGCCGAACCCCTTCGGCCCGCCGGGCGGGCGGCTCTACCGCACCGGCGACGTCGTGCGGCGCGGCCCGAGCGGCGACCTCGTGTTCGTCGGGCGCGTCGACCGGCAGGTGAAGATCCGCGGCTTCCGCATCGAACCCGGAGAGATCGAGGAGGCCCTGCGCCGCCACCCCGCCGTGCGCGACGCGGTCGTGACCGTGGTCGTCGAGGACGACCACAAGCGGCTCTGCGCCTACGCCGCCTGCGATACGTCCGACGCTCGGGTCGAGCCCGAGGCGCTGCGCGCCTTCCTCGCCGAGCACCTGCCCGATTACATGGTGCCCGCGAGTTTCGTCGTGCTCGACGAACTCCCGCTCACGCCGAACGGCAAGGTCGATCGCGCGGCCTTGCCCGTCGCGCGTCTGGCCCCGCGCGAGCCCACGGCTCCCCGGACCGACGTCGAGCGGACCCTCTGCGCGCTCTGGGCGGAGCTACTCGGCGTGCCCGCGGTGGGCATCGACGACAACTTTTTCGCGCTCGGCGGAGACTCGATCATCAGCCTGCGCGTCGTCGGCCGCGCGCGCGAGGCCGGCGTCCCGCTCACCCCGCGGCTGCTCTTCAAGCACCCGACCATCGGCGCGCTCGCCGCCGCACTCGCCGGGAGCGAGGTCGCCCCGGAGGCCACGCAGGCAAGCGCCACGGGCCCGGTCCCCCTCACGCCCATCCAGCGCTGGTTCTTCGATCTCGGCCTGTCGAACGTCCATCACTTCACGCAGACCTTCCTCTTCGAGCTCGGCCGGCCCCTCTCCGCCGACGTGCTCACGCGTGCCCTCGCCGCCGTCGTCGCCCACCACGGCGCGCTGCGGCTGCGCTTCCGCCGAGCGGACGACGGCGCATGGACGCAGGCGTGTGTCGAGACGACCGAGCCGCCCGTCGTGCGCGACATCGATCTCTCCGCCGCGACGGACGTGGATCGTGCCCTGCGGGACGAGGCCCGCGCGCTCGCCGCGACGCTCGACATCGGCGCCGGCCCGTTGCTCGCGGCGGCGCGGGCGTGCCTGGGATCCGGCCGGCCCGATCGGCTGCTGCTCAGCGTTCACCACCTCGCGATCGACGTCGTCTCCTGGGGGATCCTGCTCTCGGACCTCGAGCGCGCCTGCCAGCAGCTCGAGGGCGGCGCGCCCGTCCGTTTGCCGCCCGAGGTCACCTCGTGGAAGCGGTGGGGCGAGGCGCTCTCGGCGCTCGCCCGGCAGGACGCCCTCCTTGCCGAACGAGCATACTGGCGCGAGCAGGTCGTCGAGCCCGATCTGCCCGTCGACTTCGTGGGCGGCGTCGGCACGCTCGCGGGCCGCCGGGTGGTCTCGGTCGAGCTCGACGCGGACACCACCGAGGTGCTCGCGGCGCGGGCGAACGGCGCGTACGACACACGCCCGCTCGATCTGCTCCTCGCCGCGTTCGCCCGCGCGGTCTGCCGCTGGTCGGGCCGCCGCGCCCTGTCCGTGTCGCTCGAGCGCCATGGCCGCGAGGATCTCGACGAGGGCCTCGACGTCTCCCGCACCATCGGCTGGTTCACCACGATCGCGCCTGTCGCCCTCGTGGCCTCGGAGGGCGGCGATCCGGGCGAGGACATCCAGCAGACGCGTGCCCGGCTCGGCGCCGTCCCGCGTGGAGGGATCGGCTACGGCTTGCTCCGCCACCTGCGCGACGACCCGGCCATCGCGGCCGAGCTCGCCGCCAGCCCGGCCGTGAGCTTCAACTACCTCGGGCGCTCCGACGCGACGTTCGGCCCTTCGACGTTCGCGCTCGTCGACGAGATCCGCGAGGCGGCGATCGCAGGGGAAGGGCAGAGCCCCCACCTGTTCGACGTCGTCTGCGTGATCCGGGGCGGCAAGCTGCGGGTCGAGTGGCAATACAGCGAGGAGCGGCACGCCCGCGCGACCGTCGAGCGCCTCGCGGCCTCGTACCTCGAGGAGCTCTGCACCCTCGCGGCCCATTGCCTGCCGCTGTCCCGATCGGGGCGGTCCAGGCTCTCGGACGAGCTCGCGAGCACCCTCTTCGGCGGCGCCGATCGCGTCGAGGACGCGTATCCCCTGACGAGCACGCAGGAGGGCCTGCTCTTCCACGAGCGCGACGAGCGCGGCGAGCAGCTCTACATGGAGCAGATCTGCTTCGAGCTCGCGGGCCCTGTCGATCGGACCCGCCTCGAGGCCGCTCTCGGGGAGGTCGCCGCGCGCCACCCCGCGCTCCGTACGCAGTTCGTCCGCGACAACGCAGGCGAGGCGCTCCAGGTGGTCGTGCGGGGCTTCGTTCCTCCCGTGCGCGCCGTCGATCTGCGCGCGACGGGCGCCGCGCTCTCCGCGCTCCTCGCCGAGGAGCGGGCGGCGGTCCATCCGTTCCGCGCGCCGCCGATCCGGGTCCTGTGCGCCGAGCTCGAGGACGCGCGCTTCGCGCTGGCCTTCACCTTCCACCATGTCCTGCTCGATGGCTGGTCGGTCTCGCTGGTCGTCAACCAGCTCTTCGACGTGTACCGGAGCCTCGGCGCCGGCGCGTCACCGCCGCGGCCCGAGGTCCGGCCCTACCGCGATTTCATCGACTGGCTGCAGAAGCGGCCCGCCTTCTCCGAGCTCTACTGGCGCGAGGCCCTCGACGGCTTCGACGCGGGGGCGCGCTTGCCGGCCGCCTCCACCGCCGCGCCGGGCGGGGGGATCCGCGAGGCCGAGGCCACGCTCGACGCGCGCGCGACGGCCACGATCAAGGCCCTCGCGCAGCGCGAGCACGTCACGACGAACACGATCGCCGAGGCCGCGCTCGCCCTCGTGCTCGGCCGGTATCTCGGGACGAACGACGTGATCTTCGGCGTGACCGTCGCGGGGCGCCCCTACGAGCTCGCGGGCGTCGAGGCGATGGTGGGCCTGTTCATCAACACGCTGCCGCTGCGCCTGTCGTGGCGCGCCGACGCGCCCGTCTCCGCCTTGCTCGCGGCAACGCACGAGGCGGCGCAGCGCCTCGGGCAACACGAGCACGACGCGCTCGCGCACGTTCAGCGCTCCTGCGGCGCGGGGGGCGGGCTCTTCGAGGTCCTGTTCGTCTTCGAAAACTACCCGCTCGATCGGTCCTTCCTGGACGAGACGACGGGCTTGCGTGTCGTCGACGTGTCCTCGCGCGAGCGGACGAACTACCCGCTGACCATCGCCGTCCTGCCCGGAGAGGAGCTCTCTCTGCGGGCGATCTACGACGTCGGGCGGCTCGGCGAGGGGTTTGGCGAGGCGATCCTCGGCCACCTCGCCCGCGCGCTCGCCGCGCTCGCCGCGTCGCCGGGGTCGAGGGTCTGTGACCTCGCGCTGGTGTCGGAGGAGGAGCGCAGGCGGGTGCTGGTCGAATGGAACCAGACCGACGCGGAGTATCCGCGCGACGCGGCCCTCGGCGCCGTGTTTTCGGCCGAGGCGCGCAAGCACCCGCATGCGACGGCCATCACGCACGGGGATCGGACGCTTTCGTACGGCGAGCTGGAGGTGCGGGCAAACCGGCTCGCGCACCGGCTGCTCTCGCTCGGGGTGGGGCGTGAAGCGCGCGTGGGCGTGTGGCTCGAGCGCTCGACGGATTTCGTGGTCTCGGTGCTCGGAATCCTGAAAGCCGGCGCGGCGTACGTCCCGCTCGACCCCGCGTACCCGGACGAACGGCTGCGGTACATGCTCGAGGACGCTGGATGCCGGCACCTCCTCGGGCGGCGCGCGGAGCTCGGGCGCCTCGGGGGCACGGGCTTGGCGCTGCTCTGCGTGGAGGACGAGCTCGACAGGGTCGCGCGCCTGGATCCGGAGAACCACGACGAGGATCCCGGCGTGGCGTGGGGCGGCGATGCGCTCGCCTACGTGATGTACACCTCGGGTTCGACGGGCCGGCCGAAGGGGGTGATGATCCCGCACCGGGGCGTCATGCGGATCGCGGTCAACAGCGGCTTCGCGCCGCTCGGCCGCGACGACGTGATGGCCCACCTGTCGAACGTGTCGTTCGACGCGGCGACGTGGGAGATCTGGGGCGCGCTCTTGAACGGAGCGCGGCTCGCGGTCCTCGACCAGGACGAGGTGCTCGGCGACCTGGGCGCGACGCTGCGGGCGCGGGGCGTGACGGCGATGTTCGTGACGGCGGCGCTCTTCAACCGCTGCGTGGACGAGGCGCCGGCGACCTTCGCGTCGGTCGAGCACACGCTGGTGGGCGGCGAGGCGCTCGACGTGACGCGCGTGCGGCGCGCGCTCACCGAGGGTGGGCAACGGCGGGTGATCAACGGCTATGGCCCCACCGAATGCGTGACGTTCTCGGCCACGCACGAGGCGCGCGCGCTCGCCGAGGGAGCCACCTCCGTGCCCATCGGCCGCGGCGTCGGCAACCTGCGCCTCTACGTGCTCGATCGGGATCTGAATCCCGTGCCAGTGGGTGTGCCCGGGGAGCTCTACGTGGCCGGCGATGGTCTTTCGCGCGGGTATGCGAACAGCCCGGCGATGACCGCGTCGAAGCTCGTCCCCGACCCGTTCTCTCGCCACGCCGGCAGCCGGATGTACCGCACGGGCGACATCGTGCGCTGGAACGGCGAAGGCGCGCTGGAGTTCGTGGGCCGCGCCGACGGACAGGTGAAGATCCGCGGCTTCCGCATCGAGCGGGGCGAGATCGAGGCGGTCCTGCGCGAGCACGACGGCGTGACGGACGCCGTCGTGCTGGTGAAGGGCGAGGGCGCGGACAAACGGCTGGTCGCCTACGTGGCGGCGCCGGGCGGGGTGGACGAGCGTGCGCTCCGGGAGCGCTCGAGGGCGCGTTTGCCCGAGTACATGCAGCCGTCGGCGGTGGTGGTGCTCGAGCGGCTGCCGCTCTCGCCAGGCGGAAAGGTGGATCGGTCCGCGCTCGCCGAGCCGACGCGTGAGGGAGCCTCGACGAAGGCCGCGGGCCCGGTGAGCCCCGTCGAGGAGGCGCTCCTCGGCATCTGGTCCGACGTGCTCGGGCGGGGCGACGTCGGCATCCACGACGACTTCTTCGAGCTCGGCGGGCATTCGCTGCTCGCCGCGCGCGTCGTCTCCCGCGTCCGCGCGGTCTTCCAGGTGGACCTGCCGCTGCGCGACCTCTTCGTCGGGCGTACGATCGCGGCCGTCGCCAGGCAGGTCGAGTCGGCGCGCGGCAGGATGCGCCTCGGCGACGCAGGGCCCATCCCCTGCGCCTCGCGTGAGGGCGACCTCCCGCTCTCCTTCGCGCAGCAGCGGTTATGGTTCTTGAGCCGCATGGCGGAGACAGCGTCGCGCGCGTATCACGTCGTCGCGGCCTACCGCCTCGAGGGGCCTTTGCACGAGGAGGCGCTGCGGCGGAGCCTCACCGAGATCCTCGCGCGCCACGAGGCGCTGCGCACCACCTTCCCCTCGGTGGGCGGGCGCCCCTTCCAGGTGATCGGGCCCCCCGAGCCCATCGACCTTTCGGTGCACGATCTCCTCGACGTCGAGGGTCCCGAGCGCGAGGACGCCCTCGCGGCCCTGCTCGCCGAGGAGGCTCGGCGCCCCTTCGACCTGAGCCGCGGCCCGCTCTTCCGCGGCGCCCTCGTGCGCCTCGGCGCCGAGGAGCACGCCCTCGTCCTCTCGATGCACCACATCGTGGCCGACGGCTGGTCGATCGGCGTGCTCTTCCACGAGATGGAGGTCCTCTACGAGGCGTTCGCGCGCGGAGCGCCCTCGCCGCTTCCGCCGCTGCGCATCCAGGTCGCCGATTTCGCGGCCTTTCAGCGGACCCAGCTCGACGGGGCCACGCTCGAAAAGCTCCTCGCGTACTGGAAGCAGCAGCTCGGCCCCACGCCGCCCGTGCTCGAGCTACCTGCCGATCATCCGCGCGGACGGAGCTACTCGTACGCGGGAGGGCACCTCGCGTTCCGGATCCCGCAGCCGCTCGGGGAGCAACTCCGCGCGCTCGCCCGCGCCCGCGGCGCGACCGATTTCATGCTGCTACTCGCCGCGTTCTACACGCTCCTCTACCGACATACGGGGCAAGAGGACATCGCGGTGGGCGCGCCGGCCGCTGGGCGGAGCCACGTCGACATCGAGCCGCTCATCGGCTTCTTCGTCAACACGATCGTGCTGCGGACGAGCCTGGCGAAAAACCTGAGCTTTCTCGATGTGCTCGAGAGGGTCAGGGAGACGACGCTCGCCGCGTACGACCATCAGGATCTGCCCTTCGAGCGGCTCGTCGAGGAGCTCGCCCCGGCGCGTGATCTCGGCCGAACGCCGCTCTATCAGGCGATGTTCACCCTCCAGCGCCCATCGCCGCTGGGGCTCGCGGGTTTGTCCGCGCGGCCGCTCGACGTGCAGCACGACACGGCGAAGGTGGATCTGACCCTCGAGCTGACGCAGGATCCGGAGGGGCTCCTCGGGCGGATCGAGTACAACGCCGACCTCTTCGAGCGCTCCTCCGCCGCCCGGATGGCCGAGCGGTACGTGCGCCTGCTCGAAGCCATCGCGCGGAGCCCCTCGACGCAGATCGGGGACATCGAGCTCATGTCCGCGGAGGAGCGCCGGCGCGTCCTCTTCGAGTGGAACGAGACCGACGCGGACTACCCGCGCGACACAGCGGTCGGCGCCGTCTTCTCCGCGGAGGCACGGAAGCACCAGGATGCGATTGCCATCCTGGAAGGCGAGCAGACGCTGACCTACGGCGAGCTCGAACGCCGGACGAACCGCCTCGCACACCGCCTCCTCGCGCTCGGCGTCGCGCAGGAAGAGCGCGTGGGTGTCTGTCTCGAACGCTCCACCGCCTTCGTCGTCACGGTCCTCGCCATCCTCAAGGCGGGCGCGGCCTACGTCCCCCTCGACCCGACGTACCCGGACGAACGCCTCCACTACATGCTCCAAGACGCCGGCTGCCGCCGGCTGCTTTGCAGCAACGATGCCCTCCAGCGATTCGAGGGCACCTCCTGCGCGCCCCTCTCCGCCGACGACGAGCTCGCGCGGATCGTGCACATGGATCCGGGCGCCCATGACCAGGATCCTGGCGTGGCCTCGGGCGGCGAGGCCCTCGCCTACGTCATGTACACCTCGGGCTCGACCGGCCGGCCCAAGGGCGTGATGGTCCCGCACCGCGGCGTCCTGCGCATCGCCGTCAACAGCGGCTTCGCGCCCCTCGGACCCGACGACGTCATGGCCCACATCTCCAACGTCTCCTTCGACGCCGCCACCTGGGAGCTCTGGGGCGCACTGCTGAGCGGCGCGCGCCTCGCCGTCCTCCATCGCGACGACGTCCTCGGCGAGCTCGGCGCGGCCCTGCGCGCCCGCCGTGTGACCGCGATGTTCGTGACGGCTGCGCTCTTCAACCGCTGCGTCGACGAGGCGCCGGACACGTTCGCTTCGGTCGAGCACCTGCTCGTCGGCGGAGAGGCGCTCGACGCGACGCGCGTGCGGCGCGCGTTCGTCGAAGGAGGGCAGGGGCGGGTGATCAACGGGTACGGCCCCACCGAATGCGTGACGTTCTCGGCCACGCACGAGGTGCGCGCGCTCGCCGCCGACGCCGCCGCCGTCCCCATCGGCCGCGGCGTCGGCAACCTGCGCCTCTACGTGCTCGATGCTCACGGCGACCCGGTCCCTCCGGGCGTGGCCGGAGAGCTCTTCGTGGCCGGCGACGCCATCGCGCGTGGCTACCACGGAAATTCACGCCTGACGGCCGCGCGCTTCGTCCCCGATCCCTTCTCGGCCGCGCCCGGCGGGCGCATGTACCGCACCGGCGACCTCGTGCGCTGGAACGTCGAGGGCTCCCTCGACTTCCTCGGGCGTGCCGACGACCAGGTGAAGATCCGCGGCTTCCGCATCGAGCCTGGCGAGATCGAGGCCGTGCTTCGCGAGCTCTCGGGCGTCGCGGGCGCGATCGTCGTCGTGAAGGGGCAGGGCGCGGACAAACGGCTCGTGGCCTACGTGGAGGCGAAAGACCCGCTGGAGGAGCGTGCCCTGCGCGACCACCTCCGCGCGCGGCTCCCCGAGTACATGCAGCCCGCCGCCGTCGTGCTGCTCGATCGGCTGCCGCTCTCGCCGGGCGGCAAGGTCGATCGAGCTGCCCTGCCGGATCCCACGTCCGCCGCCGTCCCCACGGAGGCCGTGGCGCCCCGCAGCCCGAAGGAGGAGGCGCTGGCGCGAATCTGGGCCGAGGTTCTCGAGCGCGGGAGCATCGGCGTCCATGACAATTTCTTCGAGCTCGGCGGCCACTCGCTCCTCGCGACCCAGGCCATCTCCCGGATCCGCAAGGCGTTCGGCAGGAACGTCCCGCTGCGCAGCCTCTTCGAGGCGCCGACGGTCGCCGAGTACGCGCGGAAATTCCTCGAAGGCGACGGCGCGCCGCCGGACGGAGAAAAAGACAAGACGCAGGCGACGGGGATCAAGCGCCTGGTGCGCCCGCCCCGGCGGAGCAAACCATGAGCGCCGCAAAGCCCTGGGACGAGACGCGCATGGGGCTCGCGCTGGGCACGTCGCTCGGCGAGGTCCTCGCGGCCCGTGCGCACGCGCGCCCCGATTCCGTGGCGCTGGTGCATGGCGAGCAGGTCTACACCTACGTCGAACTCGACCGGCTCGCGAACCGGCTCGCCCACAGGCTTCGCGCGCGGGGCGTGGTCGACGAGGCGCGGGTCGGCATCTGCCTCGAGCGCTCGAGCGCTCTGGTGATTGCACTCATGGCCGTGGTGAAGGCTGGCGGCGCCTACGTGCCGCTCGACCCTTCGTACCCGGACGATCGGCTCCGGTACATGTGCGAGGACGCGGGATGCGCGCTCTTGCTCGGTCGCGCCCAGGAGCTCGCGCGCCTCGGCGGCGAGCGCGCGCGCGGCGTGGATCTCGACGTCGAGCTTCGGGAGCTCGAGGGTCTCGGGCCGTCCCCTGACGACCAGGCGCCGGGCGGCGTCGAAGGCGGCGAGCGCCTCGCCTATGTCATGTACACCTCCGGTTCGACAGGCCGGCCCAAACGGGTGATGATCACGCACCGGGGCGTCCTGCGGCTCGTCGACCACGGCCTGTTCGAATTCGGCCCGGAGGACGTGGCGACGCAGGTGATCAACGCATCCTTCGACGGATCGACGTGGGAGATCTGGCCGACCTTGCTCAGCGGCGCCGCGCTGGTGATCATCGATCGCCCGAGGGTGATGTCACCGACGCTGCCGCATACGCTCTTCGCGCACGGCGTGACGAGCCTGACGCTCCCCACGGCGCTGTTCAACTACTTCGCGGACGAGCTGCCAAACGCGTTCTCCTCGTTGCGGTACGTGATCTTCGGCGGCGAGGCGGCGGATCCGGCGCGGCTCGCGCGCGTGCTGGCGAGCGATCCGCCCGAGCGCCTCGTGAACGTCTACGGCCCGACCGAGACCACGGTCATCTGCGCGATGCACGAGGTAGGCTCGCTCGAACCGGGAGCCACGCGGGTGCCGATCGGACACGCGGTCCGAGGGATCACGCTCCACGTGCTGGACAAGGACCTCGCGCGGGTGGGCGATGGCGAACCCGGGGAGCTTTACGTCGGTGGGGTCGGGCTCGCCCGCGGATACCAGGGCGCTCCGGGCCTCACGGCAGCGCGCTTCTTGCCGGACCCGTTCTCCGCCGAGCCGGGCCACCGCATGTACCGCTCAGGGGATATCGTGCGGCAATTGCCTTCCGGCGCGCTCGAGTTTCTGGGGCGCGTCGACGATCAGGTGAAACTCCGCGGGGTGCGGATCGAGCTCGGCGAGATCGAGGCCGTCCTGCGCGAGCACCCCGCGGTGGTCGACGCCGTCGTCCTCGTGCGGGAGGAGGGCATGACCAAGCGGCTCGTCGCGTACGTGGGCGCGCCGGGCGGGGCCGAGGAGCGCGGGCTGCGCGAGCACCTGAAGGGACGGCTGCCCGAAGCCATGCACCCCTCGACGATCACGGTCCTTCCGCGGCTGCCCGTCTCCCCGAACGGGAAGGTGGACCGCGCTGCGCTCCGCCGGGGCGAGGCGGGGGGGACGTCCGCATGAGCCCCGAGACGCGCTGGGACGAGGCGTGGGTGGACTTGCCGCGCGGCGCGCCGCTCGGCGAGATCCTCGCGGCCCGGGCGCGCGAACGCCCCGACGCCGTCGCCCTCGTGGATGGGGATCGCGTCTACACGTACGCCGCTCTCGACCGGATCACGAACCGACTCGCCCACCGACTGCGCGCGCTCGGCGTCGCGGACGAGGCGCGTATCGGCGTTTGTCTCGCGCGGTCGAGCGCGCTGGTCATCGGCGTCGTGGCCGTCGTGAAGGCTGGCTCGGCCTACGTGCCGCTCGACCCCTCGTACCCGGACGAACGGCTCGGGTACATGCTCGAGGACGCGGGCGCTCGCCTCCTGCTCGGGGGTGCGTCGGGGCACGAGCGTCTGGGGGGCGCGCGCGTGGCCTTCGTGGATCTCGGCGCGGAGATCGCGGCGCTCGAGCAGCTCCCGGCGGGGCCCCAGGACGAGGCGCCGGGCTGCGTCGCGGGGGGCGAGCGCCTCGCGTACGTCGTCTACACGTCCGGCTCCACGGGACGCCCCAAGGGCGTCATGGTCACGCACCGCGGTGTGTTGCGGCTCGCGCGCCACGGCCTGTTCATGCTGGGCCCCGGGGACGTCGTGGCGCATGTCTCCAGCGTGTCGTTCGACGCGGCGACGTGGGAGATCTGGGGCGCCCTCCTGAACGGCGCCACCCTCGTGGTCTTCGATCGGGACACGGTGCTGTCGCCCGAGTTGCCGGAGCAGCTCTTCGCGCACGGGGTGACGGCCATGCTCCTGACCACGGCGCTGTTTCACAGGTTCGCGGACGAGCTGCCCGGGGCCTTCGCGAGCCTGAAGTACATGCTCTTCGGCGGCGAAGCGGCCGATCCCGCGCGGGCCCTGCGGGTGCTGTCCGCGGATCCGCCGGAGCTGCTCGTCAACGCGTATGGCCCCGCGGAGAGCACGGCGATCGCCGCGATGCACGAGGTCCGCTCGCTCGCGCCGGGGGCGACGCGGGTGCCGATCGGGCACGCGGTGCGCGGCCTCCGGCTCCATGTGCTCGATGGGCACCTCGGGCCTGTGCCCGTGGGCACGCCTGGGGAGCTCTACCTCGGTGGAGAGGGCCTCGCGCGCGGCTACCAGGGCGCCCCGGGGCTCACGGCGTCGCGGTTCTTGCCCGACCCTTTCGGCGCGGAGCCAGGCGGCCGCATGTATCGGACGGGAGACATCGTCCGCGTGTTGCCGGATGGCGCGCTCGAGTTCCTCGGACGCGCCGACGATCAGATCAAGATTCGCGGGTTTCGCGTCGAGCCCGGTGAAATCGAGGGTGTGCTGCGCGAGCACACGGCGGTGGTGGACGCGGCGGTGGTGGTGCGGGGGGAGGGGGCCATGAAGCGGCTCGTCGCGTACGTAGACGTAGACGCGAAGGAAGGCGCCGACGAGGCCGCGCTGCGCGAGCACGTCGCGGCGCGGCTGCCCGATTACATGCTCCCGACGAGGATCGTCTTTCTCTCGCGCCTGCCGATCGGCCTCGGGGGAAAGGTGGACCGGCCAGCGTTGAGCCGCGGTGATTTCGATTGAAGAGCCGCCTGGAGGCGGGGTGCGGGGAATCAGGAGAAGAAACGATGTATCGAATCAGCCTGCTCAACATGCCGTTTGCGGGGATTCACGCGCCGTCCATCGCGCTCACGCAGCTCCGGAGTCGACTCGAAGAGCAGTTCGGCGACCGCGTGCGGGTGGATGTGCTCTATTTCAACCAGGACCTCTGCAATTACCTCGGTCACGACGTGTACCAGGCGGTGGTGGGCTCGATGGAGCATCACACGGCGGGGACGGGGGAGTGGTTCTTCCGGCAGGCGGCGTTCCCGGAGGCGCCCGACAACACCGAGGAGTACACGACGCGTTATTTCGCGCACCCCACGCCGCGCACCGCGTCGGTGCTCCGGACGCTCCTCGCCAAGCGCCGGGGGCTCGACGCGTTCCTCTCCGAGCTCGCGGAGACCTACGACCTGAAAGGGGCTCGGATCGTGGGGCTCACGTCCATGTTCTCGCAGAACGCGGCGAGCATGGCGATGGCGCGGAAGCTCAAGGAGCTCGACCCCACCATCGTCACCGTGATGGGCGGCGCGAACTGCGAGCATCCCATGGGCCGGGTGATCGTGAAGAACACCCCGCAGATCGATTACGTCTTCTCCGGCCCGGCGCTCATCAATTTCCCGCAGTTCGTCGAGAACCACATGCGCGGCGAGGCGGCGAAGAACGAGCGCCTCGACGGCGTGTTCACGAAGAAGAACCACACGCGCGAGAAGGACGGCCCCGTGGCGCTCGGCAACAACGTCGCCCCCGCCGGCGCGGAGCTCCCCATCGACGTGCCGGTCGCGCTCGATTACGACGATTTCTTCGCGGCGCTGGAGAAGAACTTCCCGGATCGCCCGACGGAAACGGTGCTCTACTTCGAGACGTCGCGGGGGTGCTGGTGGGGCGAGCGCGCCCACTGCACGTTCTGCGGGCTGAACGGGGCGTCGATGGCGTACCGCTCGATGAAGTCCGAGCTCGCGCTGGACCTCATCCATTCGCTCTTGCGCCGGTACGCCTCGAAATGCAAGGCCTTCCACAGCGTCGACAACATCCTGCCGGAGAGTTACATCGATGAGGTGGTGGCCAAGCTCGAGGTGCCGCCCGACGTGGACCTGTTCTACGAGGTGAAATCGAACCTCACCGAGCGGGACATCGAGATGCTCGCGAAGGGGCGCGTCCTGGCCGTGCAGCCGGGCGTGGAGTCGCTCGCGACCTCCACCTTGAAGCTCATGCGCAAGGGAACGACGTCGTTCCAGAACATCCGCCTCCTCAAGCACTGCGCCCTCCACGGGGTGCAGCCGCAATGGAACCTGCTCATCGGTTTCCCGGGCGAGACGGCGGACACGTACGAGAAATACGTGCGCGACCTGCCGTCGCTCGTGCACCTGCCTTCGCCCACGGGCACGTACCCCGTACGCTTCGACAGGTTCAGCCCTTATTTCACGCAAGCCGAGGAGTACGAGCTCGATCTGCACCCCTTCGATTTCTACGAGCTCGTTTATCCGTTCCCGCAGGAGGACATCTTCGAGATGGCCTATTACTTCGTCGACCGCAATTTCGAGGCCGAGTATTTCGTGGACATGGTGAGCTGGCTCGACAAGGTCCGCGCGCGGGTCGACGCGTGGCGCGATTCGCACGCCCCCGGGTGCGCCCCGCCGGACCTGCATTTCCTGGCGGAGGAAGGGCGGCCCACGGTCATCCGGGATTCGCGCTTCGGCGAGGTGGTCGAGCGTGATGTCGGCGAGCTCGGCCTGAAGGCGCTGCAAGCATTCGAAAAACCCCTTCGACTCTCGACCGTCGTGGGTCATCTCGGGCGCACGCCCGAGGCCGAGGCGACGGTCTCCGCGCTCGTCGACGGCCGAATGCTCTTCCAGGAAGGGGACCTCTACGTGAGCCTGGTCCTGCCCCGGGCGCCGCGCCTTGGCCGAAAGGTCGCGCCGAGCGCGCCTTCGCCGAAGCCCCCCGTCAAGCGCCTCCCGCGAGAGGCGCACAAGCGGACGGGATGAATCTTTGTTTCCGCACGGATGACGAGGGTCGAGCGAATGGAGAGCACGGAGACGAAGGAGGCGCCTGCGGGCGCCGAGGACGCGTGGGGGGACGAGTATTACCAGTTCCCCGCCTCCTTCGGGCAGCGGCGGCTGTGGTTCGTGGAGCAGCTCGATCCGAGCAGCGGAGCGTACAACATGCCGCTGCCGCTCCGGCTCGTGGGCGCGCTCGACGCAGGCGCCCTCGAGCGCGCCCTGCACGAGCTCACGAACCGGCACGAGGCGCTGCGCACGCGGCTCGCCGTGGACGAGGAGGGGGAGATCGTGCAGCAGATCGCGCCCGCGCTCTCCTTGCCGCTGCCGGTCGTGGATCTCTCCGACCTGCCCGCCGAGGAACGCGCGCGGAAGCTCCGCGTGCTGCTCGGCGAGCTCGCCTTCCGGCCCTTTGCGCTCGATCGCGGCCCGCTCTGCCGATTCGATCTCCTCCGGCTCGCCGAGGACGAGCACATCCTGCACGTCAACGTGCACCACGCCGTCTTCGACGGTCAATCGCACGCGATCTTCCTGCACGAGCTCGCCGTCCTCTACGAAGCGTTTGTCCAAAATGAAGACTCCCCCCTGCCGGAGCCGGCGCTGCAGTACGTCGATTTCGCGCACTGGCAGCGCGAACAATTCCAGGGGCCGCAGCTCGCGGAGGAAATCGCGTACTGGAGGCGGCAGCTCGCGGGCGCGCCCGCCTCGCTGGATCTGCCCACGGACGCGCCCCCCCCGAAGGTCCTCTCGCCTCGGGGCGGCCACGTGGAGACGCGCCTCTCCGTCGAGACGGCCCGCGCGCTGCGCTCGCTCGCCGAATCGACGGGCGCGACCATGTTCATGCTGCTCCTCGCCGCCTTCGAGGTGCTGCTCCACCGATACACGGGTCAGCGCAAGCTCGTCCTCGGCACGCCCATCACCAACCGGGGCCAACCCGAGCTCGAGGAGGTCGTCGGCTTCTTCGTCAACATGCTGCCGATCTGCACCGACCTCGGCGGCGACCCCACGTTCACCGAGCTCTTGCGCCGCGTACGTGAGGTTTGTCTCGATGCATTCGCGCACCAGCACGTTCCCTTCGATGTGCTCGCGGCCGAGCTCGCCCCCGATCGCAGCGCCAGCCGAATGCCTCTCTTCCAGGCCGTCTTTTCGTATGAGCCGCGGTCCTCTGCGCGCGAGCGTCGCATGGCGGGTGTCTCGCTCGTGCCCCTCACCATCGCGGAGGCGCCCATCAAATTCGAGCTCGGCCTCGACGCGGTGGAGCTCGAGGACGGCGGTATCGGGCTCGCCATCGACCATAGCCTGGATTTATGGCGGGAGACGACGATCGCACCCTTGCTCGAGCATTTCTGCGTCCTGCTCGACGCCATCACCCGCGCCCCGGGCAAACGTATCGGGGAGCTCGCGCTCATGTCCGACGAGGAGCGCGGTCGTGTCCTCTCGGAGTGGAACCAGACCGAAGCGGAATATCCACGGGACGTGCCCGTGGGCGCCGTCTTCTCCGCGCAGGCGCGCAGGCACCCGAGCGCGACGGCCATCTCGCACGGAGATCGGACGCTGACGTACGGCGAGCTCGAGCAGCGAGCGAACCGCCTCGCGCGCCGGCTGCTCGCGCTGGGCGTGGAGCGCGAAGGACGGGTGGGCGTTTGTCTCGAACGCTCGATCGATTTCGTGGTCTGCGTGCTCGGGATCCTGAAAGCGGGCGCGGCCTACGTGCCGCTCGACCCAGGGTATCCCGACGAACGGCTGCGGTACATGCTCGAAGACGCCGGGTGCCGGCACGTTTTGGGGCGCCGGGCGGAGCTCGGGCGGATGGAGGGCACGGGCTCTCGGCTGGTCTGCGTGGAGGACGAGCTTCCGCAGCTCGGCCACATGGACCCCGGCCCCCACGATGAGGATCCCGGCGTGGCGTGGGGCGGCGACGCGCTCGGGTACGTTATGTACACATCGGGGTCGACGGGCCGGCCCAAGGGCGTGATGGTCCCGCACCGGGGCGTGCTCCGGATCGCGGTCAACAGCGGCTTCGCGCCGCTCGGCCCCGCGGACGTCGTCGCGCACCTTTCGAACGTCTCGTTCGACGCGGCCACCTGGGAGATCTGGGGCGCGCTTTTGAATGGAGCACGGCTCGCCGTCTTCGATCGGGACGAGGTGCTCGGCGATCTGGGCGCGGCGCTGCGCGCCCGCGGCGCGACCGCCCTGTTCGTCACGGCGGCGCTTTTCAATCGCTGCGTCGACGAGGCGCCTCGGACCTTCGCGTCCGTCGAGCACGTGCTCGTCGGCGGCGAGGCGCTCGACGCGACGCGTGTGCGGCGGGCCCTCACCGAGGGAGGGCAACGGCGGGTGATCAACGGGTATGGCCCGACCGAATGCGTGACGTTCTCGACCACGCACGAGGTGCGCGCGCTGGCCGAGGACGCCGCCGCCGTGCCCATCGGCCGCGGCGTCGGCAACCTGCGCGCCTACGTGCTCGATCGCCATGGCAACCCGGCGCCCATCGGTGTGCCCGGCGAGCTGTTCGTGGCGGGGGACGGCATCGCCCGCGGCTACCAGGGAAAACCTGCGATGACCGCGGCTCGCTTCGTCCCGGACCCGTTCTCCTCCGCGCCGGGCGCGCGCATGTACCGCACCGGCGACATCGCACGCTGGAACGCCGAGGGCAGGATCGACTTCCTGGGCCGCGCCGACCAGCAGGTGAAGATCCGAGGCTTCCGCATCGAACCGGGCGAGATCGAGGCCGTCCTGCGCGAGCACGTGGGCGTCGTCGGCGCGATCGTGGTGGTGAAGGGGCAGGGCGGTGACAAGCGGCTCCTCGCGTACGTGGAGGCGCCGGCCGGGATCGACGACCGGGCCCTCCACGAGCACCTCCGAGCTCGCCTGCCCGAGTACATGCAGCCGGCCGCCGTCGTCGTGCTCGATCGGCTGCCGCTCTCGCCGGGCGGCAAGGTCGATCGCGCTGCCCTGCCGGATCCCACCGTCGCCGGCGCGGGGGGCGAGGCACCACGTACCCCCGTCGAGGAGGCCCTCGCCACGATCTGGCGCGAGGTGCTCGGGCGGGAGCGGGTGGGTATCCGCGACAATTTCTTCGAGCTCGGCGGCCATTCGCTGCTCGCCACGCGCCTCGTCTCCCGCCTCCGCACCACCTTCGGCGTCGAGTTGCCGCTCCGGGAGCTCTTCGAGTCGCCCACCATCGAAGGGCTGGCCCGTCGTATCTCCGCCACGGCCAAGATCACCGACGCGGCGCCCCCCCGCGTGCACGCCACGGGCCCCGCGCCGCTCTCCTTCACCCAGGAGGGCCTCTGGTTCCTCTACCGGATGCAGCCCGGGAGCGCGGCCTACAACGTCGCCTGCGCGCTCGACATCGAGGGCTCGCTCGACGTCGAGGCGCTCGGGAAGGCGCTACGCGTCATCGTCGAGCGTCACGAGGCGCTGCGCATGGTGTTCACCGAGACCGACGCGGGCGTCGTACAAGAAGCGGCGGAGCCTGCGTCCTTCTCGCTCGTGATCCAGGACCTCGAGGGCGGGCCCGACCTCGAACGCGCGCTCGGCGAAGCGGAGCGCGCCGAGATCAGCCGCCCCTTCGACCTCGAGCGCGGCCCCATCTTCCGCGCCACCCTGATCCACGCCCGCGCCGAGCGCCACGTGCTCGTGCTCAACATGCACCACATCGTCTCCGACGGATGGTCCCTCGCCGTCGTGATGCGCGAGCTCGAAGAGCTGTACGGCGCCTTCCGCGAGGGTCGGGCGCCGCGCGTGCCGGACCTCCCGATGCGGTACGCCGATTACGCGCAAGGCCAGCGCGACAAACTCGGGGGCGCGGCGCTCGACGAGCTTCTCGCCTGGTGGATCGACCAGATCGGCCCCGTGCCACCCGAGCTCGCCCTGCCCACCGATGGGCGGCGCGCGCCCCTCGGACAGGCGCGCGCCGGGTCGTACGAGTTTGCCTTGCCGCCCGAGCTCACCGGCCGAGTGCGGCGCGCCTGCGAGCGCGCGTCGGTGACGTCGTACATGCTCCTGCTCGCGGTCTTCCAGCTCCTGCTCCACCGATATTCCGGGCAGGAGCAGCTCCTGCTCTGCACGCCCGTCGGCAACCGCACGAGCCTCGAGGTCGAGCCCCTCGTGGGGTTTTTCGTGAACACCCTCGTCCTGCCCGCGGACCTCCGGGGCAATCCCACCTTCCTCGAGCTGCTCCGGCGGACGAGCGCGACGACGCTCGAGGCCCTCTCGCGCCAGGAGCTGCCCTTCGAGAAGCTGGTCGCGCGACTGAACCCCGAGCGCGACGCGCGACGCAATCCGCTCACCCAGGTCATGTTCTTGCTGCAGAACCAGGCCACGCCCGAGCCCCACCTCGACGGGCTCGCCGTGCGCATGAAGAACCTGCCCGCGTCGGGCTCGAAGTTCGATCTCACGCTCGGGTTCATCGAGTCCGAAAAGGGCCTCGTCGGCACCCTGGAGTACGACGCCGACCTCTTCACAGCGGCGACCATCGAGCGCATGGCCGCGCATTTCCTCCGCCTGCTGGAGGGCGTGGTGGCGGACCCCGGACAGCGCATCCGCGACATCCCGCTCCTCTCGCCCACCGAACGCGAGGGCATCTTGCGCGAGCGCAGCCTGGGCCCGCGCGCCTCCGCGGCTCCGCGCTGCGTGCACCGCCTCTTCGAAGAGCGAGCGGCGCGCGCGCCCGCGCAGATCGCCGTGATCGCCCCCGGCGAGGAGGCGACCTACGCCGAGCTCGACGCGCGCGCCAACCGGATCGCGCGCCACCTCCGCGTGGCCGGCGTGGGCCCGGAGTCCGTGGTCGGCGTCTGTCTGGAAAAATCCGTCGATCTCTACGCGTCGATCCTGGCCATTTTCAAGGCCGGTGGGGCGTACCTGCCGCTCCACCCGAGCTTCCCCGACGCACGACTCCAGCAGATGCTCTCGGACAGCGGGGCGCGGCTCTGCGTGACGCACCGCCGGAGCGCCGCGCGCTTCTCGGGCGTGACCGAGGTCGTTTGCCTCGACGAACTGGGGGAGGTCTTTGCGGCGCTGCCCGCCGACGGCCTCGCCGAGGACGCGTCGCCCGATGGCCTCGCGTACGTCCTTTACACGTCGGGCTCCACGGGGCGGCCCAAGGGCGTCATGGTCCACCATGGGGCCCTCTCCAACCTGGCCCTCGCCATCGAGCGTATCGTCGCGCCGCGCCCGGGCGACCGCGTCCTGCAGTTCGCCTCGGTGAGCTTCGACGTATCCATCTTCGACATCTTCGCGGCGCTGCTCTTCGGCGCGACGCTCGTCTGCGGCAGCCGGGACGAGACGCACCCGGGGCCCGATCTCGTGGCCTTCGTGCGGCGGCACGGGATCACGGTCCTCATTCTCACCCCCTCGGCGCTGGCCGTCGTCCCCGTGGCCGACGTGCCGCACCTGCGCGTCGTGGCCGTGGGCGGCGAGGCGAGCCGACCGGCGCTGCTCGAGCCGTGGGCGAGGGCGGACCGATCCCTCCTCAACTACTACGGGCCCACCGAGACCACCGTCTTTTCGAGCGTGGGCGTCTTCCAGCCCGGCGATCCCGTGGTCAGCATCGGTCCGCCGATCGAGAACGAGAGCGGCTACATCCTCGACGAGGCCTTCGAGCCGGTGCCCGACGGGGTCCCTGGGGAGCTCTACATCGGTGGCGTCGGGGTTGCCCGCGGCTACCTCGGGCGACCGGGCCTGACGGCCGAGCGGTTCTTGCCCGACCCCTTCGACCCGAAGGGCGGCGCGCGCATGTATCGGACCGGCGATCGGGTGCGGAGGCTGCCGAGCGGCGCCGTCGAGTACCTCGGCCGGCTCGATCAGCAGGTGAAAATTCGAGGCTTCCGCATCGAGCCCGGCGAGATCGAGGTCGCCCTGCGGCAGCATCCCGGCATCGAGGCGGCGGCCGTCGTCCTGCATCGCGGGAGCAACGGAGACGATCGCCTCGTCGCCTACGTGGCCGCGCCGAGCCGTCCCTCCGACGAGGTGCTGCGCGAGCACCTCGGGCAACGGCTCCCTGATTACATGGTGCCCGCAGCGTTCGTGTGGCTGCCGCGCCTGCCGCTCACGGCGAACGGCAAGCTCGACCGCGCGGCGCTGCCCGCCCCGATCTTCGCGACCGAGGGCGCGATCCTGGTGCCACGGAACCCGACCGAGCAGGCCCTCGCGCAGATCTGGTCCGAGGTGCTCGGTCGCGAAGGGATCGGCATCCACGACAACTTCTTCCGGGTCGGGGGCCATTCGCTCCTGGCGACCCAGGTCGTCTCCCGCATCCGAACGCGGCTGGGGGTCGAGTTGCCGCTGCCCTCGTTCTTCGAGGCGCCCACGATCGCGGCGCTCGCCCAGCACATCGCAGGCGAGCGGAGGGCCGAGGCGGCGCCCGAGGTAGCGGTGGGCCCGTCGGGCAGGAGGGAAGCGCCGCTGTCCTTCGCGCAGGAGGGGCTCTGGTTCCTCTACCGCATGGCGCCCACCAGCACCGCCTACAACATCCCCACGGTCATCCACCTGGAGGGCCCGCTCGACGTCCCCGTGCTGGAGGGCGCGCTCCACGCGCTCGTCGAGCGGCACGAGGCCCTGCGCACCGTGTTCGCGCAGGAAGGCGAGCGGGTCGTTCAACGCGTGCAGGACGCCGCCCCGTTCACGCTCGCCGTACGGGATATCGAACGCCGATCCGACACGGACGCCGCCCTCGCCGAGGTGGTGCGCGCCGAGGTCACGCGGCCGTTCGATCTGGAGCACGGCCCCGTGCTCCGCGCCCTCCTCGTTCGTGTCCGGCCGGATCGGCACGCGCTCGTGCTCACGGTCCACCACATCGTCGCGGATGGCTGGTCGCTCGCGGTCCTCTTCCGCGAGCTCGAGGCCGCCTACGTGAGCTTCCGTGCAGGCCAGCGCCCAGCCTTGGCCCCCCTGCCACGGAGCTACGCGGATCACGCCTACGAGCAGCGCGAGCGTCTCGCGGGCCCGACGCTCGAAGCGTTGCTCTCCGCCTGGGCCCGAGCCCTCGGCAGCGCGCCCACCGAGCTCGCGCTGCCCACCGATGGACGTCGCTCCCGCGGAGGGCCGCCACGCGCCGGGATCCACCCGTTCGTCGTGCCCCCCGCGCTGGCCGACGCGGCGCGGCGCCTCTGCGAGCGCGAGGGCGTGACCCTCTACATGCTCCTGCTCGCGACCTTCTACCTCCTGCTCCACCGCTACAGCGGGCAGGACGAGATCCTCGTCGGAACCGCGGCGGCCAACCGCGACCGCCCCGAGATCGAGCCGCTCGTCGGGCTCTTCGTGAGCACGCTCGTGCTGCGCGGCGACTTGCGCGGCCAGCCATCGTTCCTCGAGGTCTTGCGGCGGACGGGTGTGACGACGCTCGAGGCGCTCTCGCGACAGGAGTTGCCTTTCGAGAAGCTGGTCGAGCGGCTGAACCCGCGGCGTGACCCGCGGCGAAACCCTCTCTTCCAGGTGATGTTCCTGCTGCAGAACCAGGCCGCGCCCACGCTCTCCCTCGACGGCCTCGACGTCCGGGTGGAGGCGTCGCACGGCGCCGCGGCGAAGTTCGACCTGACCCTCGGGTTGGTCGAGACCGACGAGGGGCTCTCCGGCAGCCTCCAGTACGACGCGGACCTCTTCGAGCCGGCGACGATCGAGGCGATGGCGCGCCATTACCTCCGCCTGCTCGCGGGAGCGCTCGACGACCCGGGGCGTCGCATCGACGATCTCCCGCTCCTCTCGGCGGAAGAGCGGCGCTCGGTCCTGCACGATCGCAGTCTCGGCCCGGCGCGGGAGCTGCCCCCGTGGTGCGTGCACCGTGCCTTCGAACAGCACGCCGCGCGCGCTCCCGATCACCCGGCCGTGATCACGGACGACGAGCGGGCGAGTTACGCCATGCTCGACGCGCGCGCCAACCGGATCGCCCGGCTCTTGCGCGACCGGGGCGTCGGCCCCGAGACCGTGGTCGCGGTCTGCCTTCCCAAATCCGTCGATCTGTACGCGTCGCTCCTCGCGATCTTGAAGGCGGGTGGCGCCTACCTGCCGCTCCACCCGGAGTATCCGAGCCCGCGGCTCGCGCAGATGCTCTCGGACAGCGGAGCCCGGCTCGTGGTGACAACCCATGAAGGCGCCTCTCGCCTCCCAGCCTCGGCCGAACCCCTCTGCCTCGACGCTCTGCACGACGTGATCGATGTCATGTCCGCGGACCCGCTCGATGTCGCCCTGCTCCCCGAGAGCCTGGCGTACGTTCTCTACACGTCGGGCTCCACGGGGCGACCGAAGGGCGTCATGGTGCCCCATCGGGGCCTGACCAACTTGGCCCTCGCCGCGGGTCGGAGCTTCGCGCCTCGCCCCGACGACCGGATCCTGCAGCTCGCGTCGGCGGTCTTCGACGCCTCGATCCTCGACATCGTCGCCGCGTTCGCCTTCGGGGCGACGCTCGTTTGCGGACGGAGGGAGGCGACGCTGCCGGGGCCCGACCTGCGCGCGTTCCTCGAGCGGCACGGGGTCACGGTCCTGCACATCACGCCCTCGGCGCTCGCCGTCCTGCCGCGCGCGGAGCTGCCCCGGCTGCGCATCGTGGCCGTGGGCGGAGAGGCAAGCCGGCCCGAGCTGCTCGAGCCTTGGGCCGAGGGGCGCGAAGTCCTCAACTGTTATGGCCCCACCGAGATCACGGTCATCTCCAACGTCGGCACGTTCGCCGCCGGCGATCGCGTGGTCAGCCTCGGTCCCCCGATCGACAACGCGCGGGTCTACCTGCTCGACGACGCGCTCGAGCCCGTCCCCGATGGCGTCCCCGGCGAGATTTACGTCGGAGGGGCAGGGGTCGCGCGGGGTTACCTGGGGCGAGCGGCGCTGACGGCCGAGCGATTCTTGCCGGATCCCTTCGGCACGCCGGGCGCGCGCATGTATCGCACGGGGGATCGGGCGCGAAGGCTCTTCGACGGCGCGCTCGAGTACCTCGGCCGGCGCGACCAGCAGCTCAAGCTTCGCGGCCATCGCATCGAGCTCAGCGAGATCGAGATCGCGCTCCGCGCGCAGCCCGGCGTCCGGCACGCTGTCGTGCGCCCCAAGGAGATGGCCTCGGGCGACGTCCAGCTCGTCGCTTACCTCGTCGCCGAAATGACGGTCGACGCGCCCGCGCCGCTCGCCCCGGATGCGCTCGCCCGAGCGCTCGCCTCGGAGCTGCCCGCGCACATGGTCCCCGCGGCCTTCGTCGTGCTCGACGCGCTGCCCCTCAACGCGAGCGGCAAGCTCGACGAGCAGGCGCTCCCGAGGCCCGACCTCTCCGCGGCGAAGGCCTCCTACGTCGCCCCGCGGGACGAACGAGAGCAGGCGCTTTGCGAGGTGATGGCCGAGGTGCTCGGTGTCGGGCGGGTGGGCCTCGACGACGATTTCTTCCAGCTCGGCGGACACTCGCTCCTCGCCGTGCAGTTCGCTGGCCGGATCGAGCAGCGGTTCGGTCGCGACATTCCGATCGCCGCCCTCTTCGGCGCGCCGACGCCGCGCGGGATCGCACGTCTCCTCCGCGAGGCGGAGCCCTCCTTTTCGCCGCTCGTGCTCATCCACCCCTCGACCACCGGCACGCCCGTCTTCTGGGTGCACCCGGTCGGCGGGAACGTCCTCTGTTATGCGGAGCTCGCTCGCCGCCTCGGCGCGCGGTATCCGTCCTATGGCCTCCAGGCCTTCGGCCTGACGGCGCGCCACACGCCCCTCGAGGACGTCGGGGCCATGGCCGAGCGCTACCTCCAGGCGGTCCTCGCGGCCCGACCCGAGGGCCCCTACGTGCTGGCCGGATGGTCGATGGGGGGCCTCGTCGCCCACGAAATGGCAGTACGCCTGCACCGCGCGGGGCGCCGCGTCGCGCGCCTGCTGCTCCTCGACACGCAGCCGCCCGACCATCATCACGCCCTCGCCGGTTTGTCCGAGGCGCGGATGGTGGAGCTCTTCGTGCAGGATTTTCAGCGGCTCGTGGGGGAGGGAGGACGCGCATTGCCTGCCGAATGGGAGGCGATGGATGCCGAGCGGCTCCTCGCGGCCGCGCGCGACCTCGTGGGGCGCCCCGCCGCGGGGATCGACCTCGCGCGCTGGACGCGCCTCTACCGCGTCTTCCGGGGCAATGTCGTCGCCGCCGCGCGCCATCGGCCCGAGCCGTTCCCCGGCGTGGTCATCTACGCGCGGCCGCGGCAATCACCGCTCCCGGACAGCGATCGCGCGTGGAGCGCCCTCGCCGGCGAGCTCTCGACGATCGATGCCGAGGGCGACCATTACAGCATGCTCCACGAGCCTCACGTCGCGTCGCTCGCGGATCGGATCGAGGGAATGCTCCGAGCGTCGGGGGCCTGATATGTCTCGTTCAGGAGCACAGCCATGAAGCAATTCGCGCTCCTCTCGATCGGCCAGGTCATCTCCCGCATCGGAAGCGGCTTGACCCATTTCGCCATCGGGATCTGGGTATACGAGAGCACCGGCTCCTCGACCCTGTTCGCGTTGCTTCTTTTCTTCGCCATGCTCCCGGGGCTGCTCGTTGCGCCGCTGTCGGGCGCGATCATCGATCGCTACGACCGGCGCAGCGTGATGCTCGCGAGCAACGTCGTCTCCCTCCTGACCACCCTCGCGGTCGCGCTCCTGGTGATGCGGGGCATGCTCACCGTGTGGATCCTGTATCCACTGCTCGCGCTCGGCTCCATCTTCGAGGCTTTCCTCGGGCCCGCGCTCGCGGCCTCGGCCACCTTGCTGGTCCCCAAGTCCGATCTCGGCCGCGCGAGTGGTCTGAGCCAGTTGCCGCAGGCTGCGGAGGTCGTCCTGTCGCCGCTTCTGGCCGGGCTGCTCCTGCACGCCTTGGGGATCGGGGGCGTGATCCTCATCGACGTCGCGACCTTCCTCGTCGCCGTGGCCGCGCTGCTCCTCGTACGCATCCCGCGCCCCTCGGACGGCGCCGATCGGACGGCGAAAGCCGTGGCGCTGCACAAGGACATGCGCACGGGCTTCTCCTTCATCGCGGCGCGCTCCGGCCTGCTCGCGAACGTCGTCTTTCTCGGCTTCTTCAATTATCTCCTCGGGATCTTCCAGGTGCTGCTCACGCCCCTCGTGTTGAGCTTCGCCACGCCCGCCGCGCTCGGGACCATCATCTCGATCGCAGGGCTCGGCATGCTCGCCGGTGCCGTCGCCACGGGCGCCTTCGGGGTGCCGCGGCGCAGGATGCGGGGCATTCTGATTCTCGCCTTGGTGATGAGCGCCGGGATGGCGCTCGCGGGCCTCTATCCGAGCCGCGTGCTGCTCTCCGCCGGCGTCCTGCTCGCGTTCGCGAGCGCGCCTCTCATCAACGGCGCGGCCCAGGCGATATGGCAGGTCAAGGTCCCGCCCTCGCTCCAGGGGCGCGTCTTCTCGGCGCGCAGGACCCTCCAGACGCTGAGCGCGCCGCTCGCTTTCTTGAGCGCAGGGCCGCTCGTGGATCGGGTCTTCGAGCCGCTCCTCCAGCCCGGGGGCGCGCTCGCGGGCAGCGTGGGCCTGCTGCTCGGCACGGGACCGGGGCGAGGGATGGGGTTTCTGTGCCTCGTGCTCGGCGCCTTGGGCGGGCTCGCGTGCGTGATCGCCGCGACCGCGCCGGCGATCCGCCACGTCGAGCGCGACGTGCCCGACGCGGAGGTCTCCACGTCGACGAGGCCGGCGGGAGGGGCATCGTGAAACGCCGTCACCTCCGTGGGGGACGACCGCGATGACCCCGCCGCTCGCCCATTTCGTGTCGATCTCCAAGACGTATACGATGGGTCAGGTGGAGGTGCGCGCGCTGCGCGAGGTCTCCCTGGAGATTCATCAGGGTGAAATGGTGGCCATCATGGGCGCGTCCGGATCGGGGAAATCGACCACGCTCAACGTCCTCGGCACGCTGGATCGACCGACGAGCGGGAGGTATTCGCTCGATGGAGAGCCCGTGGAGGAGCTCGACGAGGAGGAGCTCGCCCAGCTGCGCAACCGCAAGCTCGGCTTCGTGTTTCAGGCGTTCCACCTCCTGCCGCGGGAGACGGCGCTCGCGAACGTGGAGCTGCCCATGGTCTACGCGCGCGTGCGCCCCTCGCTCCGGCGGGAGCGGGCGAGGCGCGCCCTCGAGCGCGTGGGGCTCGCCGATCGGGCCGACCACCTGCCGACCCAGCTCTCCGGAGGCCAGCAGCAGCGCGTCTCGATCGCCCGCGCGATCGTCAACGAGCCCCGCATGTTACTCGCAGACGAGCCGACCGGCGCGCTCGACTCCACCAATACGCGGCAGATCATGGAGCTCTTTTGCGAGCTCCACGCGCAGGGGATGACCGTGATCCTGGTGACCCACGATCCGAACGTCGCGGCGTACGCGAGCCGGGTGATCACCTTCGAGGACGGTCGCATCGTCGGCGACGAGCGCACGAAAAACCAGGGGCCGGCCCGCGACCGGCGAGAGGGCGATGTGAATGAGCTTCCGGGGGGTGGCCCGTGAGCGCCCGAAGGAAGAGCCGGCGGTGGCCATGGGTGCTCGTCACGCTCCTCGTGGTCGCGTCGAGCCTCGTGCTCATCGGCCAAAAGGGCAAGGCGGCCCCCGCCATCGACCCGGCCCTCGTCGTCCGCGCCAAGCGGGGCACACTGGCGATCGACATCATCGAGACGGGCAAGATCACCCCGCGCGACAGGGTGGAGATCAAATCGCGCGTCGCCGGGCAGGTCACCGAAGTGCGGATCGACGCGGGCGAGCACGTCACCAAGGGGCAACTGCTGGTGCAGCTCGACCCCACCGATTACGAGCGCGAGGCGGCTCGCGCCGATGCCGACGTCGCCCAGGCCAAGACCGCGCTCGATTTTGCCCGGACGAACCGCGCCCGCATCGAAGCGGGCGTCACGGGGAACGTCATCCAGGGCAGCGAGCTCATCACGGCCAACCACGAGGTCAACGCCCGATCGATCGGGCTGAAGGCGGCGCAGGTCACGCTCGGCATTGCGCGCGACAAAATTCGCTATACGAAGATTACCTCGCCCATGGAGGGGACGGTGATCGAGCGCAACATCGACCCCGGGGAGGTGGTCGTGCCGGGCGTGCAGTCCACGTTCGAGGGCAGACCGCTCCTCACCATCGCGGATCTCTCCGTGCTCCTCGTCGAGGTCGATTTGAACCAGATCGACGCGGCCAAGGTCCGAAGCGGCCAGAAGGTCACGGTGACCCTCGACGCGCTGCCGGGGGAGACGTACGAGGCGTCGATCACGAAAATCGCGCCCGCCTCGGTGCGACGGCCGGGCAAGGATTTCGAGGCCTTCCCCGTGGAGGCGCGCCTCGAGAGGGTCGACGGGAAGATCAAGCCCGGAATGACGGCGGACGTGCGTATCCACGTCGACGCGAAGCCAAACGTCCTCATCGCGCCGCTCGAGGTCATCCGGCGGGAAAAAGGCAAGGACCTGCTCACCCGCGTCATCACGGGCCCGGACAACCTGCAGCGAACCGAGCGGGTCGAGGTCACGCTCGGCGCGCGCAACGACCGCGAGGTGGAGGTCGTTTCCGGAATCGCGGAGGGGGAAGCGCTCCTCATCGATCCCGGCCCGGCCACGCAGAACGAGACGAAGATGTGATGTGGCTCGGCTACCTCGTCCTGGCCACGAGGGCGCTCGGCGCGCACCGGACCCGCTCGCTGCTCACGATATCGAGCATCATGATCGGCGCGTTCACGATCGTGTTCATGATGTCGCTCGCCGAGGGGGGTCTCGAGACGCTGGTGCGTGGGATCGAGGAGATCGGCGGCGCGCGGCTCGTCCTCGTCACGCCCAAGGAGCCGGAGCGCGCGGCGGCCAAGAAGGACAGCTATCCGAAAGGGATCACGCGCGCCGATCGAGCGCAAATCCTCGCCGCCCTCCCGCACGTGGCGGGGCACACGGCGTACGCATCACTCGGAAAGCGGGATATCGTCGCGGATACCGGAGAGACGGCGCGCGCCGACCTCGTGGCCGCCGACGCCCATTTCCTCGATGCATACCGGATGGATCTCGCACGCGGGAGACCGTTCTCGGACGAGGAGGACCTCGCGCACGCCGGGGTTTGCGTGGTTGGGCCCGCGCTGAAAAAGAGCCTGTGGTCGGGCGAGGCCGTGGGACGCAAGCTCACCGTGGGGGGATTCCGGTGTCGGGTCATCGGCGAAATCGCGCCCGCGGCGCGGTTCGGCGTGAGCTTCGGCTTCGACTGGCAGAACTTGCTCGTCGTCCCGGCCGAGGCGATGGCCGCCGTGGAGCCCGCGACGCGCACGAGCCTGGCGTTCCTCGTGAAGACCGACGATCCCCGGTCGAACGATGTCGTCAAGCGCATCGTCAATGCGATCCTGGAGAGCCGCCACCACCATATCGACGATTTCACCATCTTCGATTTCAGCGGGATCATGGGCCAGTTCCGCGCCATTTTCCTGATCATGCAGGTCGTCGTCGGGTTCATCGCGGCGATCGCGCTCGTCGTCGGCGGCGTGGGCATCATGAACATGATGCTGGTCAGCGTCTCGGAGCGGGTGCGCGAGATCGGCATCCGCAAGGCGCTCGGCGCGTCACCTGGGGACATCGGCGCGCAGTTCCTCTGCGAGGCGCTCTTGCTCTCGGCGCTGGGGGGAGCGCTCGGCGTCGGCCTCGGCGCGGTCGCGGCGATGGGGGCGTCGGCGCTGCTCCGCGGCGCGGTCGAGACGTGGGCTGGGGGCGTATCCACGGGCGCGGCGGCGGTGGCGCTTTGCGTTTCGGTCGGCATCGGCGCGCTTTTCGGGTTCTTTCCGGCCCGACGGGCTTCGCGGCTCGTGGTCGTGGAGGCGCTGCGGCGATGAGAATGGGTGACCTCCTGCGCGCCCTCGGCGCCGTCTTCGCGGCTCGCACGCGTGCGGCCCTCACGCTGCTCGGCATCGTCATCGGGACGGGCTCGATCGTCCTGCTCGCCAGCCTGCTGCACGCGGGCGAGGCGGCGCTCCTGCACGCGAGCCAGGAGGCCGTGGACGGGAACCTCATCGAGGTGGGCAGCGCCGAGGTCCCGCGGAAAGACCGCGACAAGACCCAGCGGCCTCTCAGCCGCGCCGACGCCGACGAGATCGGCCAGGCGGCGCCGCTCGCGGGCGCGGCCGTGGGCAGCGAAGGATCACGACAGACGACGGCGCATTTCGAGGGCCGCAAGAAGAAGGTGAGCTTGGTCAGCGTCACGCCCTCTGCGCTCGCCCTCTACCGGCTCGCGGTCGCCCGCGGCCGCTTCGTGAACGAGGGGGACGTGCAGGAGCGGCGGCGGGTCTGCGTCGTGGGCGATGAAGTCTGGGCGAAGCTCATCATGGGCGACAAACCTCTCGAGGATGTGCAGATCCTCGTGGGAGGCCATCTCTTCGAGGTGGTGGGCGTGCTCGGGCGCAAGCCGCTGCTCGGCGCGACGACGAGCACGGACATCTGGAATCGCAAGGTGCTCATCCCCGAGACGACGTACGACGCGCTCTTCTCGCCGACGCATGAAGTGAAGCGGATCCATGTCCGCAAGCCCTCGGTCGCTGCGCCCATGGAGGTGCTCCGCGCGGTGATCGATCAGACGCTCTTCCGGCGGCACCACGGCGCGCGCAACTACGAGCTGGTCGAGGAGAAGGGCAAGGAGCAGGAGCGGCTCATCCTCGGGGTGATACAGGCGCTCGTGCTCGCCACGGGCGCGATTGCGTTGTTCGTCGGTGGGATCAACATCATGAACATCATGCTCGTGACCGTGACCGAGCGGACGCGCGAAATCGGGATCCGGCGCGCCGTGGGGGCCACGCCGCGGGTGATCCTGGTGCAATTCCTGATCGAGTCCGGAGCGCTCGCCCTCCTCGGCGGGTTGCTCGGGGTGGGCGTTGGGCTCGTGCTCGCGCTCCTGTCGGCGCTCGCGTTGCAGGGCGTCTTCGGGATATGGGCGTTTTACGCGGACGTGAAGGCGATCCTGCTCGGCCTGGGGGCGGCGGTCGCCACGGGTCTCGTCTTCGGCCTCTATCCAGCCTGGCGCGCGGCGCGCCTGAATCCCATCGAGGCGCTCCGCTGGGAATGAGGCGGGTATTCAGCCGCGCCGGGCGTTCTCGCCGGCGCCGGGCGCCCATCGCGCGATGGTCTCGAGCAGCCGGTCATTCTCGTGCGACATGCCCACGGTGATGCGCAGGTGCCGCGCGATCCGGCCCTCGCGCGCATGATGGCTCTGGACCAGCACGCCGTCGGCGGCGAGGCCCTCGAAGATCTCCTTGCACGGCCCCTTCGTATCGACCCAGAGGAAGTTCGCCTCGCTCGGCGCGACGCCGAAGCCCATGCCCGCGAGCGCGACCGCGACCTTCTCCCTCTCGTGGATCACGAACGAGGTCAACCGCACGAGCTCGGCGCCGAGCTCGCGCAGCACGAACACGGCGCCACGCAGCGAGGGGCCCGGGACGTTGTAAGGCAACCTGAATTTGTCGACCTCGTGGAGGATCGCGGCGGGCCCCACCACCCAGCCCACGCGCAGCGCTGCGAAGCCGAGCTTCGAGAGCGAGCCCAGCACGGCCACATGGGGATATTCGCGCCGCAGGCGACCGGCGCTCTGCCGGGCGAAGGCAGCGTAGGCCTCGTCGATCACGACGAGCGAATCGGGCGCGGCCTCGATGATTGCGCGCAGGCGATCCTCCGACACGGCGTTGCTCGTTGGGGTATTCGGCGTGGCGATGAACACGAGGTTCGGCCGGGCGCGCGTGATTGCGTGGCGCATGGCCTCGACGTCGAGATCCCAGGCGTCGTCGAGGGGGACCTCGACGACGTGCATCCCGTGCATCCGTGCGCAGTGCTTGTACATGAAGAAGGTGGGGGTCGTGGTGACCATCGTGGCCGCGTCCGCCCCTTGCCGCGGCCGGCCGAGCGTCCCGATGAGGAGCGAGATCGCCTCGACCGAGCCTGCGGTCGCGAGCACCTCGTGCGCCCCTGCGCCCACACGCGCCGCGACCAGCTCGCGCAGGGATTCGGCATGCGACTCGGGATAGCGGCCGAGCGAAGGCGGGAGCATCGCGTCGGCGAGCGCCCTGCGCGTGTCGGGCGACAGGAGATCGGGCGCCTCGTTCGCGTTGAGTTGCACGGCGTACGTGCCCGGGTGGGGGACGTATGCCGCGAGCTCTGCGAGCTCGGGGCGGACGAGGAAAGCGAGCGGGGAAGGGTCGTTCATGGGCATGCACGGGGCCGAGTGTCGAACGCCGGGTTGCCGGAGAGATTAGCAGCCGGGATGGCGAAGCCGATAGGCGTATCGGACGGCGCTCGACAGCCTCGGCGTGCAGGGGTTCGGCGGAGTCGCACGCAAGGGGCCCGGGGCCCCTCGGCGAGCCGGCCGACCCTCGGCGGGATGCTTACCGCGAATCGTCAGACCACCGCGCCATCGCGGGCGATCGCGTCGGCGCCCACGGCCCAGCGCGCGCAATGCGGGCAGCGCGACGCATAGCGGGCGTGCATCGCCCCGCCGCAATGCGGGCAGGTCCGGCGTGGGGCGTCGCGGTGGCGGGCGGCGCTCTCGTCGGTCGGCGCGTCGCGGGTGGCGTCGAGCCGGCAATGCGGGCACTTCGCTATCGCGAGATCGAGGGCCTCGTAGCAATAAGGGCAGGCGAGCACGCGGCCCTCCGCCACCGAGGGTGCGACGATCGCCCGCGTGCGCGCGCGGATCTCCGCGAGCAGCGCGGGCGGGACATCGTCGAGGTGCAGGGTCGCCTTCGGCAGGCCCGGGTGGGTCGCGAGCACGCGCATGCCAGCCTCGCCGAGCGGGTTGCCGCGCAGGCAGAGGTGGGAGATCCCCCGTGAAAACACGCCGCTCGCCAGCAGCCGCTCGAGGCCGTCGGCGGTCAGCCCGGTCCAACCGAGATCGACGCTGCTGAAGCCGTCGGTCTGGCCGGCGAGGCGCGCGAACACGGCGGCGCCCTCGTCGCCGAGGGGGTTGCCAATGAGCGACGGCCCGGACGCCCGCGCGAGCGCGCCGCCGTCGACGAGCGCCGCCAGGCCGGCGGGGCCGATGTCGGTGAACGCAAGCCCCAGCTCCTCGCCGCGGAAACCGGCGTCGGCCAGGGCGCGCGCCCCGGCGTCGCCGATCCGGTTGTCGCCGAGGTCGAGGATCTCGAGACGCGGCAGCAGCGGGGCGAGGACCGCGATCGCATCGGGGCCGAGTGCGTTGTCGGCGAGGTCGAGCTCGCCGAGCTCCGCGAGCGCCGGCGCCTCCGCGAGCGCACGCAGGCCCGCGGCCGTCAGGTTGTTCTCGGCGAGCCGCAGCTCCGTCACGCGCCCGAGGTGCGGCGAGGCAAGCAGCGCCGCGAGGCCGTCATCACCGATCTCGTTGCCCGTCAGGTCGAGCGCGCGGACGGTCGCCAGCGCGGGCTCGTCGGCGAGACGGCGCGCGCCGGTCGGCGTCAGCCGCCAGCCGCGAAGTTCGAGCCGGTCGCGGTTCAGGACGGCGGAGAAGCGCGGGATCAGCATGCATCGCGGTTATCGAACCCGCGGCGCCGCGTCAACCGCCGAACGCGGGCGTACGGCGGTCCCACGAGGCGAAACTGGCCGGGCATCCATCCGGCCACCATTTTCGGTGCTCAGCTTTGCCCCGTATTGCTCGACCTGGCAGCTCGCGACAGCCGAGCGCTGGTCTCGCGAAGGGCCCGAGCCTTCAATCGGCGGTTGTCATGGCTTGGGGCGCTTCATACACACGCCCAGCCCATACCCGTTCGCGTCAACGAACCAAGCAGGCTCCCAGCCCGCAGCGCCGAGTTTTCCCAACGCATTGTTCCACTCCTGCAACCCATCACCATCATACAGGGCAAGCTTTCCACCCATGGATTCCGCCGAGTAGCAGCGGATCTCCCACTGCTTGACGCCAGGTGGCGCGGGCTCATTCGCGATGGCGACCTGGCGGGCCTGTAGGGTGCCAACGGCGCAGCCGATCATGAACACGACGGAGAACGAGAGCCCAAACAAAAACTGTCGCATGTCACTCCTCTCCGAGGTTGGTAACCTGAGCTGCAGGCGACGTCCACTTTTCGTGGGACACGGCGTGCTGTTCTCCTCGCGCCATCGCGCGGCTGCGACCTCGTGCGGCAGCGTGATCCGCTCTCCGCGCAGCGCAGCCATGACCGCCGTGCGCAGATACGCTTTCGGGTCGAGCCCGCACAGCTTTGCGCTCTCCACATACGAAGTAGAAAACGCAGCGACTTCGGTCCCACGCTTCGAGTGTGCGTCGGGGACGAAGGGACCGACGAGATCGGCTTCGAGCGCTTCGACGAGGCGCTTTCGGACGTCGGCTTGGGTCATGTTCTGGGTACCCGGGTCAGGGTAACCGACAGCGTGGCGGAGGTGTCAACGGCGTTTCTTGGGGGAGGAGGTCGGCTACCAGAGAGAACCGTGGCTGGCTCTGGGACTGAACGCTTCCGCTTGCTCACCCGGCTGGTTTACGAAATTGGCGGATTTGGGCTGCCCATGCCTCGTAGCTCCGCCGCAATACCGGACGGACGCCTTCCTTCGCGAGCCTCGACAGGTTCTCGGCGAGCTCTTCGCTCGTGCTGTCGGCCATCCAGAGCTCGATGGCGTCGCATGTGTGGTGGAAATACCGGCGCCTTGCGATGGGATAAAGCCTCGCCATGAGATAACCTCCCACGCCCGGGCTCGTGCCCATCATCGACTCCAGCAATGACATCGTGCCGTTGATCGCCGAGGCGTCGTCTCCGTCGGTGCCGCGCTGTGTATCGAACAAGCCATTGAAGACGAGTTCGCCATTCCCAGTGGCGATCTGCTCGGCAGCCAGTGACAAGGATTCGCGATCGCGCGGGTTCTCACCGATTGTGCGTGCGAGCTTCGCGATCGCTTCGACCTCAGCGGGGGTGGGGGCGGCGCGGTTCTTCATGTGTCCCATAGGATCGGAATATGCGTTTGGCGCGGGTCGTCCGTCTTCGTAGCCGAGTCGTTGAGCTTCGTCGCCCGTCGTTTGAAGTTGCCGCGGTTGTTGACCGCAGCGGTCGCGATGATCTCCTTGTGCGCATGCGGGACCTCGTCTGCAAACCCCCTCGGCGGATCGCGTTGCTCGGCGGGATCGAGTCGAACGACCGCAGTCTGCCCTTTGGACATCTTCTTTGTCCAAACGGTTCCACCGCTTTCTGCGGCACAGGATCTATATCCGCGACTTTTCAACTCCTTCTCAATGTCGCTCCTCGATCGTCCACTGAGCGCTCCAAGGTCTCGAAGCTCCTGTTGCGCGTTCCTGATGGACCTGGACTTTTTGAGCCCCAGCGGGTCGATGTCGGTGATTGGGCTGGGTACATATGCGTGGCCATTGAACCCTCCAAGAAGCCCAATCGGATCTGCGCTGACGAACCTCCCCGACCCCGCATCATAATACCGGAACCGGTTGTACCGTAACCCCGTCTCCTCATCCTCGTACTGCCCCTGAAACCGTATCCTCGTGCTCGCCTTCCCGCCCGGCGCTTCCTCCGTCTCGCCCCACGCGCTCCGGCGCAGCTCGCACGCCACCGCGCCATCCGACCCAATCAGCCGCTCCGGCGTCCCGATTGGGTCGTTCACATAATGGAACCACCCCCCGCGCTCCCTCCCCACGTCATCGTGCCGGCGCTCCTTGTGCGCTACGGGCGCGAATCCATCATCCTCGAACCAGTACGTCCGCTCCTCGACCACCGGGTCCCCGCCCGCCTGCGCACGTGCTTCGATCTCGTGGACGAGCACCTCCCCATCCCATACGAACCGCGTCTCCGACACGGCCACCCGCTCACGTCGCAGCGCCCCCGCGCGCGTCACCCGCTTCGAGACCCGCCGCGCGAACGGATCATACCCGAACTCGACGCGCAGTCCGTCCGGCCGCTCCACCTCCTGCAACAGCCCGGCACCATTCCACGCGTACCGCCAGAGCTCTTCCCTCCCGCTTGTCCCGTCCCGCCACCGCTTCTCGACGAGACGCCCGTCATCGTCCCACCGATACTCCGTATCCCCCTTGCGCAAGAGCCTGTTCCCGCGCCCGTACACCCGCTCCCCGGCGCCCTCGCCCGCCTCGTGCAGGTTACCCGCTGTATCGTACCGGAACAGCTCCGCACGCGCCTTCTCGGGGACCATCGCGAGCAGTTGGCCCACGGGATCGTATTCGTATCGCGTCGGCCCCTTCGCGCGATCCCACGACTCGAGGAGCTCGCCGCTCTCGTCGTAGCGGTATGCCGTGTCGACCGTCAGCCCCTCCGGCCTCGCCCCCAGCCATTCCGGCTCGCCCGCGCGCCCCCACGGCTCGACCACCGCGCCCCCCGCGCGCCGCCTTATCACCCGGCCCATCGCGTCGTACTGGCTCTGCAGCCAGCCGCCGCCCGACAGCGCGCGCGCCGTCTCCCGGCCCAGGATATCCGCCTGGTGCTCCACCACCTGCCCACCGTCGAGCACCGTCCGCGCCCGCTCGCCGAGCGCCCCGCGCGTCACCGCCTCGGTATGGCCGAGCGACGTCTTGCGCCCGATCCGCTCCCCCTCGCCGTCGAACAGGCTCTCGACCCAGTGCTCCTTCCCCCCGACCACCTGCGCCTCGCGCACGACCTGCCCGAGCGCGTCGCGCGCGAAGCGGAACTCGCCCGCTGGGCCCGTCACCGCGACCAGATTGCCGAGCAAATCATACGCGTACTCCTCCACCGAGCCATCATGCAGCGACCGCTTCACGAGCTTCCCGGCGAGGTCGTACTCCATCCCCGTTACCTCCCGCGCGCCATTCTCGATCTTCACGACCCGCCCGCCGAGGTCGCTCCGGTAGCGCAGCACCCGCCCGTCGAACGTCGTCTCACCCGTCAAGAGCCCGCTCGTGCTGTAGGTCAGCCGGTGCACCTCCCCGCGCTCGTTGTGCACCTCGACGAGCTCGCCCTCGAGGTTGTACCGCAAGCGCACGACGTTGCCGTTCGCGTCCGTCCGCTGGCAGAGCTTGTGATAACCGCCCCATACGAGCTCTATGACGTGCCCTTTCGGCTCCACCACCCGGGTCAGGTGACCCTCGCCGTCGTACCCATAACGCGTCACCCCACCCGCGGCGTCGCGCACCATGACCAGATCACCGCGCTCCGAATAGGCATACCGCGTCTCGGCGCCCAGAGGATCCGTGTACGACAAGCGCCTCCCCAGCGCGTCGTAGACGAATCGAAACACCCCGCCATTCGCCATCGTGGCCGCGACCAGGTTGCCCTGCGCATCATACGCGTACTGCGTGCGCGCCCCCGTGGGCGAGACCGCCTCTGTCAACAGGCCCCGGTCATCGTGGCGATACGAGCTCACGCCCCCGGCCGCGTCGGTGACGAGAAGGACATTCCCGCGCGGATCCCGCTCGATCCGCGTCACCCCGCCGGCCGGGTCCGTGACCGCGATCGGCAGCCCATTGCCGTCCCGCTCCAGCGCCGTCACCCGCCCCAGCGGGTCTTTCACCCCGAGCAGCCGCCCCCGCGCGTCGCGCTCGAATACGGTGGTCGCGCCCAGCGGGTCGGTGCGTGAAACGATATGCCCGTCCGCGCGATACGTCGCCGTCGTCACGGCGCTGCCCTCGACGCGCTTGTCCAGCGTCCCGTGCTCGTTGCCGAAGAAGCGCCGCACCTGGGTCGAGTCGGCGACCTCGCTGTAGCCGCCCGGCTGGTAGTCGAACCGGCAGTGATGGATCCCCTTCGCCCGCGTCTTGTCGTCCGCAAGCCGCTCCGGCAGCCCGTCGCACAGGCTCGGATCGCGCTTGCCCGGGTAGTCGCCCCACGACTCGATGCAGCGGCCCTCGTGATCGTACACGAAATGGAAGGTGAGGCCCGTCCGGTCCGTATCGGCCGTGAGCCGGTGCTCGTCGTCGTATGCGTAGCGCGAGGCGAAGCCGTCTGCGTCCCGGGCCGCGATCAGATCCCCGTGCTCGTCGTAGGTGTACGTGGCAAACGCCACCCAGCGCCCGCCCACGAGGGCGTTCTTGACCTCGAGAGACGCGATCCGCCCTTCCGGCGTGGTATGCACGCGGAGGGTCCGCCCGGCGCTGTCCACGATCTCGACGAGCGCCCCGTCTCGGTAGGTGAGCGCGATGCGGTTATGGTTGCGATCCTCGATCGCCGCGAGCCGATGACGCTTGCTCCCTGCGCTCGCCGGGGAAAACCGGCGCCAGACCCCGTCGTCGGCGTCGAGCGAGAAGCCCTCCTGCTCGCGTCGCAGGAGCCAGCCCCAGGGCCCGATGACCTCGCGCCCGGCCTCGATCATCGGAAAATCGACGGCGATCCCTTGCTCGTTCCATACCGTGATCCGACGCCGCCCGACCTCGATCTCCCAGCCGAACGTATGGCCCCAGCCGTACCCCAGGCCCGCATCGCGCGCGGCCATCTTGGAGCTGTACATGCGCTGGAACGCGAGCGGCAGCGGGCCCGGCAGCTCCAGATCCGTGATCGGATGCGTGAACGCTCGGCCGGTGACGACGTCGACCGGGTGCGACGCATACCCGCACTCGGGATACTTCTGGTAATCGGGAGCTCCCCGCGCGTCTTTCCCGTCCCCCGCGCCCCCTTCGCCGCTCCCGCTGCCGCTGCCGCCGCTGCCGTCCTTGCCGCCGCTGCCGTCACCATCCCCGCCACCCGCGCCGCCGCCCCCACCGAGGACGACCACGCCGGGGCACATGCCGGGGGGAGCAGCAGCGTCGGGCGCTGGGGATGTAGGCATGCGGCCATCCTAACCGAGCATTGTACCGTGCATCAACGGTGTCAGAGGCGGGTAGCCAGCGGAACGTCCTGGTCCGCAGAGGAAGTTCTCGACCGTGGCGCGGGGAGGGCGCCGTTGCCGAAGGCGGCGCAGCGGCGTGCCGGAGGGATCGGCGACGCTGCCGGGGCCCCGGCCTCGGCGCGGCGAGGGGGCACGTCGTGTTGCGCAGGGCTCGGCCTCGCCGTGGAGGTGTGTTCCGACACGTTTCCGATCCCTCGTCGACGTCGTGGCGGGGGGTCGGGCGTCGTTTCCGCACCCTCGTCCACGCCGCGGCGGGAGATGGGTCCACGTTTCCGCGCCCTCGTCCACGCCGCGGCGAGGGCGCGCGCAACGGGTCGGCGCCCACGCCACGGGCGGCCGGAGCCCCGAGCAGGTCTAGAACAACTTCCCCTGCTTCTCGGGCGCCTTTTTCGCGCCCTTGCCGGCCTTCTTCGGCGCCGGGGCCTCGGCTTCGTCCCCGCGTCCGCGTCCTCGCTCGGGGCGCGCCCATTCTTCTTGCCCGAGCCCGTCCCGCGCCGCTGTGATCCGCCCCGCTCGCGAGAGAGCTCCCCGCCGACGAGCGGATCGCTGGTGCAAAGAAGATGTTTCGCTTAAACACGAAAGCCCGTGTTTCGATCGCTGCCGATCCTCACGCTCCTCTTGGCTCTCGCGTCCTCCTGCGACTCGCGCCGCGCCGAGCCCAGCGCCGCGGCGCCCACCGCGAGCCCGAGTCCGAGCGCGCCGCCGGCTCTGCCCTCGGCCGTCGTCGCGCCGAAGGAGCCGAGTCCGCTCCGAGCCGCGTCGCCCTTCGTCGATCTCACGGTGCCCGGTCATCCCGCGGCCGTCGTATCTCTGCCGAACGGCGCGACGTCGCGCCGGCCCGTCGTCATCGCCGTGCATGGCAATTACGGTCGGCCCGAATGGCAATGTCAGGCCGTTCGCGACTTATTCGAGGATCGCGCGTTCATCTTGTGCCCTCGCGGCATCCCGCGCGACGATTCTCCCGGCCCGGACGACATTCGCTTCACCTACGAGAGCAACGCCGTGCTCGAGCTGGAGATCGACGCCGGCCTTCGGGCGCTCGCGGCGGCTTATCCCGATTACGTGGATCCCGGCCCTCCACTTTACATGGGCTTTTCCCTCGGCGCGATTCAAGGCGTCGCGATCGCCAGCCGCCGCCCTGCGGATTTTCCGCGGCTCGTGCTCATCGAAGGCGGCCATGACGCGTGGAAGCCCGACGTTGCGCAGGCTTTCGCCAAGGGCGGCGGCAACCGCGTGCTCTTCATCTGCTCTCAAAAGTTCTGCGAGAGGGACGCCCGCTGGGCGGCAGCGCGGCTGAGAGAGGCAAAGATTCCGACGCGTATCGTAAAAACCGCCGACGTGGGACATCGTTATAATGGCCCCGTGGCCGAGGCGACCCGCAAATCGCTCCCTTGGTCGCTCGAGGGAGACGCGCGGTTCGGGGACCTGCTGCCGGCCCCCTGAAAGGTCGCCTCACGCCGCTGCAGTGCCGTCGGCTCAGTCGACGAACACGTTCCAACAGAGTGCGTTTCGCAGTTTTTGGTCGTCGAGAACGAGGTCTCGTATTTCGTCGGGCAGTTGTTCCCACTGCCATTGGCGTTCGGCTCGCGCAGCCGCGTCCCCTTGGCCCGAGGGTGCGGCTTCCCTGGCAGCCCTGATGGCGTACGCCGCAGCCCCCAACTCATGGGCGGCGACATGCGCCACGGCCACCGCCTGACCCGCCGACAGGGCAGCCAACCGGGCGGCGGGGGGCGCCTCGCGGCCTGCGGCGTTGGAAGCGAACGCCGCCTTGTGACACTCTTTCATTGTGGCCTCACCTCGGGTCCACGCTCGCACGAGTGCAATCGCTCTCCGCGGCCGGTCATCGTCTGGCCTGTATTCATCGAAAAACCCCAGGACGTGCTGCGCGCAATCTGCGGCCCAGATTGCCAACGCGTGATGGGTGCCTTCATCCAGGAGCCCTCCGCGGCGGACGGTGATGAACCGCGGGTCACGTTTTTTGGGAAGAATCATGGCGCTCCTTCTTGCACTGTCCATGGATCGAATCAAGCGCGGTCACGGCGGCGAGTCCTCGGGGAAGACTTTTTCCTTTATGCCGGGATTCGGGGGCATGTGCGCGTCGTGCAGCCGAGCGGCTGGGCGCGCTCTCGGCGCGGATGTGGGACTGCGGGAGAGATGCAATCAGTCGCGGCGGCGCCGGAGGGCGAGCAGGCCAGCAAAGGCGAGGCCGAGGAGGGACGCGTCTCCGGCGGAGTCGCCAGCCGCGCGGAAGCTGCAACCATGGCCGTGACCGCCGCCGCCCGCGCCGCCGCTGCCGCTTGCGCCGCTGCCGCTTGCGCTGCCTGGGCCGCCGCTGCCGCCATCGCCGCCTGCGCCGCCTGCGCCGCCTGCGCCGCCGCT
>NZ_JASBQE010000058.1 GCF_029960785.1 Polyangium sp. 15x6 | reverse complement strand
CGGCGGCGAAGGCGGCGGCGGCACGGGCGGCGCGGGGGGCGTCGGCGGCACGGGCGGCACGGGCGGCGTCGGCGGCACGGGCGGCACGGGCGGCGTCGGCGGCATGGGCGGCGTCGGCGGCATGGGCGGCGAAGGCGGTGCGTCCTCTTCGTCGTCATCCTCTTCGTCGAGCGGCACGGGGGGCTCGGGCGGCGGGTTCATGCCGCCCGTGGGCACGGCGGATTACCCGGCGGAGACGGAGCAGAACAACCTGCCCGCGACCGCGGATCCGCTCGCGGCCGGGACCAAGGGGTTCACCGCGGCGATCTACCCGACGGGCGACGTCGACGTGTTCTCGGTCGAGGTCACCGTGCCCGGCTCGGTGCTCAAGGTGTCGACGGGCGACGGCATGGGCGGCTGCCCGTCCGGCGCGGCCACGCTCGTGCGTGTCTTCGGGCCGAGCGGCTTCATCGGCTCGGACACGAACAGCGGGGTCGACAGTTGCTCGCAGCTCCTGCCCGCCCAGAACCCCGCGATGGGCAACCTCGCCGTCGGCACGTACTCCGTGCAGGTCGAGAGCGCGACGTTCACGCCGCTGCCCTTCTACGTCGTCGACATCCAGGTCGTCGAGCCCGGCTGCGGCGACGGGGCCGTGCAAGGCGCCGAGCAGTGCGACGACGGGAACACGAACGACGGCGACGGCTGCACGTCCCTGTGCAAGCTCGAAGGCAACTACCCGACCGAGATGGAGCCGAACCAGCCGATGGACAAGGCGAACTCGCTCGCCGGCGCGGACGGCGTCGTCGCGGCGATCCAGCCCGTGGGCGACCAGGACTACTTCTCCTTCGAAGTCACCGTGCCCGGCTCCAGCGTGCGGCTCGAAGTCACGAACGGCCAGGGCGCCTGCCCGACCGGCTTCGACTCGGAGATCTACCTCTACAACGCGCAAGGGACGGAGATCGCGCAGGACGACGAAGACGGGATCGATAGCTGCTCGCTCCTCGATCCGATGGTCGACAGCAGCGTCCGGAACCTGCCCGCCGGCAAGTACACGGTGATGGTCGAGGAGTACCTGAACAACGGGACGCAGCCCTCGTACGTGCTCGAGTACAAGCTCACCGAGCCCGGCTGCGGCGACACGTTCGTGCAGGCCGGCGAGCAATGCGACGATGGGAACACGGCCTCGGGCGACGGCTGCTCGGAGACGTGCCAGCTCGAAGGGAACTACCTGAGCGAGACGGAGCCGAACGCGCCGAACAACCTGGCGAACTCGGTCGTCGGCTTCGACGGTGTCGTCGCGTCGATCATGCCCGCCGGGGATCAGGACTACTTCAGCTTCGAGGTCACGGTGCCGGGCTCGAGCGTGACGATCGAGGTGACGGACGGCTACGGCGGCTGCCCGGGCTCGTTCGACTCGAAGATCTACCTCTACTCGCCCACGAACCAGCTCCTCGTCTCCGACGATCAGGACGGCGTGGCGTCGTGCTCGCTCATCTCCCCCTTGCTCGACGCCGGCGCGAAGAACCTGACCGTCGGCACGCACGTGGTGATGGTGGAGGAGTACCTGAACGACGGGACGCAGGCCTCGTACGTGCTCAAAGTAAAGGTGGCGCCGCCGGGCTGCGGCGACGGCATCCTCGTGAGCCCGACCGAGCAGTGCGACGACGGGAACACGACCGCCGGCGACGGCTGCGGCCCGACGTGCCTGGCCGAGGCGCCGTGGGAGATCGAGCCGAACGGCGACGTGGCCACCGCGACGCCGGCCTGGACCATGTCGACGAGCTGGTACGCGAAGATCGATCCGATCGGCGACGTCGACTACTTCAGCTTCGAACTGCCGGAAGGCATGAGCCCCGTGCTGACCACGCACGCGATCGGCAACACGAGCACCTGCGGGTTCGACACGCTGATCCAGCTCTACGACGCGAGCGGCAACCAGATCGAGGAGGACGACGACGAGGGCACGGGGACCTGCTCGCTGCTCAACAAGTCTCTCTACCCGGCGGTCAGCGGCCTGCCGGCCGGCACGTATTACGTGGCCGTCCACGAGTTCAGCGACAACGACGCGATCCCGGGATACGAGCTCAGCCTCACGTTCGAGTGATGCGCTGATGCGCCGCGCGTCGCCGTCGACGAGCCCGCTCGACGGCGACGACGCGCCGCGTGGATCGACGCGCAAGGCAGGCCAACGCTCATCTATCGGATCCGGCTCGACGTGCCGCGCTAGAGTTCACCTCCGTGTCGTTCCTCGCGCCGAAAGGGACGGAGCTCGTTCGCCTGCTGGGCGGCGGGAGCGTGTTCGAGGTGGCCCTCGTGCGCGAGGGTGATCGCGAGCTCGTGTGCAAGCGTCTCGTGCCGCTCGCGCTCGCCGCGCGGGAAGGTCGCGTGGCCATGGTGCGCGAGGCACGGCTCTTGTCGATGATCGAGCACCCCGCGCTGCCATCGCTCGTGCGCGTGGGCAGCGACGCGCGTGGGCCGTTCTTTCTGGAGACGTTCGCGGCAGGGACGTCGGTCGAGGCGCTCGTGCGCGGGTGGCAAGAGCGAGGCGCGCGGGTGCCGCGCTCGCTCGTGCGGCACGTGGCGATCGAGGCGCTCGGAGCGCTCGCGGAGATCCACGCGCTCGAAGGCGAGGCAGGCCCGCTCGACGTGGTGCACGGAGATCTCGGTCCCGCGCACGTGCTGTTCGGTCCGCTCGGCGAGGTGCGGTTCGTGGACCTCGGGGCCGCGCGGTTTCGTGGGCTCGAAGCCGAGCTCGAGACGGATGATCGCGGCACGCTGCCATACGCCGCGCCGGAGCTCGTGTCGGGTGAGGCGAAGCCGTCACAAGCGACCGACGTGTACGCGATGGTCGCGACGCTGCTGTTCCTCGCGACGGGCGAGCGGCTCTGCGAGGCGGACACGGAGGCCGCGATGCTCGCCGAGGTGGCGACGCGAGGGATCCGGCGCGAGCTCGTCCTCGCCGCGGAGGCGTTCGATGCGAAGGAGCGCGAGGCGCTTCACGAGGCGCTCGATCCGGATCCGTCGCGGCGGCGCGTGTCGGCGCGAGAACTGTGCGAGGTGCTCGCGCCGGTGCCACGTGCGCCGGACCTGCGCTAGAGTCGCGCAGCCACATGAAGAACAAGGACGCGCCTTTTCCGGTTTCCCTCGACACCCTCGCCATCCACGCCGGTCAGGAGCCCGATCCGATCAGCGGAGCGGTGATGATGCCGATCGTGCTCGCCAGCACGTTCGCGCAGGAGAGCCCGGGGGTGCACAAGGGCTACGAGTACTCGCGCAGCGGCAACCCGACGCGCCGCGCGCTCGAAGCGTGCCTCGCAGCGCTCGAAGGCGGCACGCACGGCTACAGCTTCGGGAGCGGGCTCGCGGCGACGACGACGCTGCTGCACACGCTTTCGCCCGGCGCGCACATCCTCTGCGGCGACGATGTCTACGGCGGGACGTTCCGCCTGATGGACAAGGTCATGGGCCCGATGGGGATCTCGTCGAGCTTCGTCGACATGCGCGATCCCGCGGCGGTGCGCGCGGCGATCCGGCCCTCGACGCGCCTGCTCTGGATCGAGACGCCGACGAACCCGATGCTGAAGGTCTTCGACATCGCGGCGCTCGCGAAGGTGGCGCGCGAGGCGAACATCACCTTCGTCGTCGACAACACCTTCGCCACGCCGATGCTGCAGCGTCCGCTCGATCTCGGCGCGGACGTGGTCGTGCACTCGGTGACGAAGTACCTGAACGGGCACTCGGACGTGGTCGGCGGGGCGATCGTGACGTCGAACCCGAAGCTCGCGGAGCGCATCGGCTTCCTGCAGAACGCGATGGGCGGCGTGCCGAGCCCGTTCGACTGCTACATGGTGCTGCGCGGGTTGAAGACGCTGCCCGTGCGCGTGCGTCACCAGAGCGCGGCGGCCTTCGCGCTGGCGGAGCGGCTCACGCGTCATCCGCGCGTGGAGCGTGTGCACTACCCCGGGCTCCCGTCGCATCCGGATCACGCGGTGGCGGCGCGGCAGATGCGCGGCGGCTTCGGGGGCATGATCTCGATCGAGGTGGCGGGCGGGCTCTCGGCGGCGCGGACGGTGCTGGAGCGGCTGCACGTGTTCTCGTGCGCGGAGAGCCTCGGCGGCGTGGAGTCGCTCGCCGAGCACCCGGCGATCATGACGCACGCGTCAGTCCCCGAGGAGACGCGCAAGGTGCTCGGCATCTCCGACGGCCTCGTGCGGCTCTCGGTGGGGCTCGAAGCAGTCGACGATCTCTGGAAGGATCTCGAACACGCACTCGGCTGAGGGCGAGAGCGCGGGGCGTAACCGATGCTACGCCCCGCAAGGCAAATGCGGTAGAACCTGGGGCGCCGGCGCATCGGCGCGCCCGCGGAAACCAGGGAGAACTTCCATGCAGCGCGTTGCCTGTCTTGCTTTCCCGCTCGTCGCGTTCGCCTTGCTCGGCGGTTGCAGCGACCCCGTGCCCCCCACGCCGCAAGGCGCGTTCAACGTCCAGTTCACGGACACCGGCGTCGACTGCGCGATCGCATCGCACCGATCCGAGGCGGGGGACATCACCGACTCGAAGAAGACGGCCGTCCTCATCGACGGCGTGGATGGCGCGAACGTGACCTGCTCGGTCTCGGGCGCGGGGCCCTTCAACGTGAGCGCGAAGATCACCCTCGGCAGCGACGGGATCAACCTGTCGATCCCCGCGATCAACGTGGGCGCGACGGAGGCAAGCCCCGCGTCCGGGTCGTTCGCGTTCTGGTCGGACCGGACGGCCGGCGACGCGTTCAGCTCGTCGAAGTGCAGCTTCTACTTCAAGGAAGGCACGGGCGAGGGCGTGGCCTCGGGCAAGCTCTGGGTCTCGTTCGTGTGCCCCGAGGTTCTCGAGTCGACGAACAAGTGTGGCATCTCCGAGAGCCACGTGATCTTCGAGAACTGCGATCAGTAGAGCAGTGACGCCGCGCCGGGGCTCTGCCCCGGACCCCGCGGGGGCTATCCGCCCCTCGACCCGGACCAGCGCAAGCGCTGGACTCGGGGTGGAAGAACTGCGCGATGCGCCGTTCTTCCAGCGGGCCGGTTGGACCGCGCGGCTGTCTCGCGTCGGCCTGTTCGATGAACTGCGCATCGCGCAGTTCATCGACGAACGGTCCAGCGCTTGCGCTGGTCCGGGTCCAGGGGTGGATAGCCCCGGGGTTTGGGGCGTAGCTCGGCTTGCCGAGCGTAGCCCCATCGTTGGCCAGAGGGGCCTGGGGCAACGCCCCAGCGAAGCGGCTCCTGGATGAGACCCGTCGTTCTTATCGCTCGTTGTCGTCGCCGACCGTGACCGCGATGCGATGCGCGGGGACCTGGAGCGTGGGCTCGTCGCCGTACTCCACGTCGTCCTGGAGGAAGCGGATCGCCAGCACGGTGATGTTGTCCTCGCCGCCGAGCTCGTTCGCCTTCGCGATGAGGCGCCTGCACATCTCGGACGTGTCTTGCGAGGACGCGACGATGTCGCGGATCTGCTCGTCGGTGAGCATGCCCGAGAGGCCGTCGGAGCAGAGGATGTAGACGTCGCCGAGATGCGGCTCGTCGCTCATCAGGTCGACCGCGACGCTGTCCTGCATGCCGAGCGCGCGCGTGATCACGTTGCGCGGCAGCTCTGCCCGTTGCTCCTCGGTGAGCTCGGGCATCGCCATGAGGTAGTCGTTGATCAGCGAGTGATCGCGCGTGAGCTGCTGGATCGTACCGCCGCGGACGCGGTAGGCGCGGCTGTCGCCGACGTGACCTACGTAGAGGCGGTTGCGCCTGCGCGAGAAGACGGCGCTGACCACGGTCGTGCCCATGCCGGCGCACTCGCGCGAGCGAATGCTGCGCTCGAAGATCCGCCGGTTCGCGACCATGATGCCGCTGAGCAAGCGGTTTTCATCCTCGGTCAGGTTCGCGTCGAAGTGGATCGGCCAGGTCGCGTCGTCGTTCGCCGTCGAGCGGAAGAACTCGGTGATGGAGTCGGTCGCGAGGCGGCTCGCTACATCGCCGGCGCGATGGCCCCCCATGCCATCGGCGACGATGAACAGATCGAACTCCTGGAGGACAGCGTAGCTGTCCTCGTTGTGATCGCGCTGGAGACCGACATCGGTCATCCCGGAAGCAAATGCGCGCATAAACCTCGGCAACCTGGGACCGGGTCAAAACCGACGATTTTCACGGTTTCACGCAGCGTTTCCGCTGTCAAGCCTTCCTCGCTCGGGGCAAGGAAGGCGCGCGTCGCGGATACGCCGCGGAGCGGCAAGCGCGTGGAGCGCCCTCTATCTCGGCTGCCTTGGGCCATGCGTTCCCCCCTTCCCTCGCTTCCTCTGGAGACGCCTACACCTCCAGGATGTCCTTTTCCTTGTGGGCGATGACGCCGTCGACCTGCTTGATGCCCTCGGCGACCACATCCTCGATCTTCTTCTTCGTCCGATCGGCGTCGTCGCCGCTGATCTCGCCGTCCTTGTCGAGCGTGTCGACGAGCTCGTTCGCGTCCCTGCGGTGCTTGCGGATCGCGACGCGCGCCTCCTCGCCGTACTTCTTGGTCAGCTTGACCATCTCCTTGCGCCGGTCCTCGGTGAGCGCCGGGATCGGGATGCGGATGAGGTCGCCGTCCACCTGAGGGTTCAGGTTCAGGTCGCTCTCGCGGATCGCCTTGTCCACGGCCTTCACCTGGTTCTTCTCCCAGGGCTTGATCGTGATGAGGCGAGGCTCGGGCACGCTCACCGTGGCCATCTGTTGGATGGGCGTGGGCACGCCGTAGTAGTCGACGCGGACGCCGTCGAGCATCCCGGCGTGGGCGCGGCCCGTGCGCACGCGCGTGAGATCGCGGCGAAGCGCCTCGATGGATTTCTCGATGCCTGTCCGCAAATCATTCAACACGTCTTCCAGCATGCCGTCTCTCCTCGGTCTCGTGCGGCGGGGGCGAGCTTAGCTCTCTTTTGTGCAGGAGGGGGCAGTTGCGGAGGGGCTCCGCGCACGGAACCGCGGAAACAGGGCGGCCCCGACGGGCCCCGACGGCCGAGGCCAGGCAGGCCGGAGCCCGGAGTTCCGCCGGAGGGGCGCCCCTGCCCGCTGCCCCGGGGCGGCCCTCCGTAGTAGGTGTAGAGGAGGCGCAATGCGTGACCTCGACTGGAAGAGCTTCGACGTCCTGGTCGTGGACGACGAGCAGGACAACCTCGACGCCTTCCGCTTCGCCTTCCGCAAGACGTTCTCGCTCCACTACGCCCTCGGCGGGACGCAGGCGCTCTCGGAGCTCGCGCGGCTCGACGCGGCGCTCATCGTGACCGACCAGCGCATGCCGGGGATGAGCGGGCTCGAGCTTCTGCGCCGCGCCAAGCAGATGCGGCCCGACGCGCTCGGGATCCTTCTGACGGCGTATGCGGATCTGCCCGTGCTCGTCGACGCGCTGAACTCGGGCACGGTCTACCGCTACGTGCAGAAGCCCTGGGACGGCAGCGAGCTCGCCGCCATCCTGCGCCAAGGGATCAGCGTGTTCGCCACGATGCGCGAGAACAAGCGGCTGCGGGATCAGCTCGCGCACTACGCGGGCTACCTCGAGCGCGAGCAGCGCGACCCGATCGACTTCGGCGAGCTCATCTGCAACTCCGCCGCGATGAAGGAGGTCTCGGCGCGCATCGGCGAGGTCGCTCCGACCTCGACACACGTGCTCGTCGAAGGCCGGGTCGGCGCCGAGAAGGAGATCGTGGCGCGCGCTCTCCACGTCGGATCGCCACGCGAGGAGCGGCCCTTCGTGAAGGTCACGTGCGCGGCGTTCCGCGGCGAGGCGCTCGAACGAGAGATCTTCGGCTACCGGCGCGGCGCGTTCGAGGGCGCGACAGCCGATCGCGCCGGCCGCGTCGAGCTCGCGCACGGCGGCACGCTCTACCTCGAAGATCCTGGGCCGCCGACCGCCGCCTTGCAGGCGCGGCTCGCTCGCTTGCTCGCGACGGGCGAAGCCGAGCGCGTGGGCGACGCCGAGGTGCAAAGGCTCGACGTGCGCCTCGTCGTCTCCGTCACGCCCGACCTCGACGAGGCGTGGGGCCGCGACGTCTTGCCCGAGCTCGCCTCGCGCCTCTCCGTCTTCCCGATCCGCCTGCCGCCGCTCAGCGAGCGCCGCGAGGACATCCGCCCGCTCGCCGAGCACTTCCTCCGCAAGTACACGCGCCGCAACACGCGCGCCGCGCGCGCCCTGTCGAGCGAGGCGTTCGCGAAGCTCGAGGCCTACGGCTTCCCGGGCAACGTGCGCGAGCTCGAGAACGTCGTCGAGCGCGCGGCCATCCTCGCGCGCGGGGACGTGATCCAGCCCGAGCACCTCGCGTTCGTCCCGCCCGTGCCCGCGTGGGAGAAGACGTCGACGTCACCTCCGTCGCAGCCCACGGCGGCGCCGGTCGAGTCCGAGACGGGCTCGCGAAGACAGAACCTCGACTCGCAGCTCGAAGAGATCGAGCGGCGCGAGATGCTGGCGGCGCTCGAGCGCTGCGGCGGCAACAAGGCCGAGATGGCCCGCCTGCTCGGCGTGCAGCGGACGACGCTCTACTACCGGCTGAAGCGGCTCGGCATCGACGTGTAGTGCGTGGAGAACGGATCCTCCGCGTCGCGGGCGAATGCGGGGAGAGGCATCGGCCGAACACGCCTCCGAAGAGTTGACGGATCCTCCGCGCCTGCGCGATGATCGCGTGGTTTCCCGGTTTTTCCGGAGCGCCGCCTGGGCGCCGCGAAGAGGACGACGAGAGGCGATGGCTTTCTGGAGCACGGCCGATGTGGAGCTCGTTTCGCGCGTCGTCACGGCGACGACGCGCAACGATCGCCGCGTGCGGGGCAAGCTGACCTTGCACTTCGCGGAGGCGCAGACCCAGGGCAACGCCGACGACGCCGCCGACCGATGCGCGACGCTCGCCGAGGAGCTCTTCGGCGAGGCCGACGATCACGAGCAGCTCATCGGCGCCGAGGCCGAGCTCGTCGCCGCGCTGCGTCTGCGCCTGCCCCCGCGGTTCCCCGCGATCCGCTCGCTCGACCTCGCGGCGCTGCACGTCGTCGGAGATCCGGGCACGTCGGCCGCGCTCCGGCGCGCGTCGACCACCACCATGCGCTCGGTGACCGGGCCCGTCTCCACGCCCGCGCCGACCACGACGCGTGGCCGCGCCTCGCCCTCGTCGATGCCCCCGAGCGGCGATACTTCTTCGGGAAGCTTCCGCGCCGCGCAGCTCGCGGGCTCGCCTTCGGGCACCTTCCGCGCGTCGGTCTCGAGCTCCGGACCGGCGAGCGGGCCCGTCTCCACGCAGGGACCCCGCTCCTCATCGCCGCCGACGCGGCGGGGCACGCTCGGCCGGATGCGCGCGATCATGCCGGGCATGATGCTCGCGCCCGGCGCGCCGCCCGAGGCCATCGGCCAGGCGCTCGCGCCCTTCGTGCGGGACTGCGCCGGCCGCATCCTCGTCGGCTTCCTCCGCGGCTACGACCTCGTCGCGATGCGCGGCCTCGCGCTCGAAGAAGGCTCGGCCGAGATGCTGGCCGCGCTCGTCCCGGTCTCGGATGCGCCCCTCGGCGGGTACGAGGCGAGCCGCACGGCCGAGCTCGCGCGCTGGCAAGCTGCCTTCGGCGAGGGCGTCTTTCAGCGCGTGCGCCGCGAGAGCCAGGTCGCGGCCATCTACCTCGCGCACATGGCGCTCGGCCGGCTCGGCGTACCGCCCAGCATCGACTTGCCCATCCTCCAGGAAGCCGCGCCTTCGGCGTTCGGCGGCGAGCGCGGCACGGTCCTCGAGATGTCGCGCTACGTCTCGGTCCCCGCGGAGAGCTTCGTGCCCGCGCTCTGCCAGCACCTCGTCGAGATCGTCGGCCATGGGGACGCGATGCAGCTCGCGGCCGCGCTCGCCCCGCTCGTCACGTCGGTCGAGGAGGACATGGCCATCGCCGCGACGTTCGCGAAGGACGCGTCGGGCGTCTAGCGACGAGCCGTTTCCGTTCCCTCCGCGCTCGCAAAAGGCTAGAGCGTCGATCGTGCTGCCCGCGTCCGTCCGACGTCTCGTTGCGATCGCCGCCATGTCCACCACCTCCACCGTTTCCTCCTTGTCGTGCTCTCCCGCCGGGAGCGCGCCGCCGGTCCAGCCCGAAGCAGCCGCCTCGGCGAGCAGCACGTCCGCGCCTCTGCCCATCGATCCTCCGGCTCCGCCCGACGCGCCCGATCGCGCCTTCGCCGCGCTCGCCGAGCGCTTCTTGAAGGGCTACCTCGCGCACGAGCCCGTCGCGGCCACCGAGGCGGGCGAGCATGCGCACGACGCGCGCTGGCCCGATCGCAGCGAGGAAGGCGAGGCCGAGGCCCGCCGCTTCTACGTCGGCCTTCTCGACGAGCTCGGCCGGATCCCCGTCGCGGCCCTCGACGCGCAGGGCCGCGTCGATCACGCGATGCTCGGAAACCAGCTCCGGTACGCGATCTTCGCGATCGACGAGCTGCGCGAGGCCTCCGCGAGCCCGCTCTACTACACGCGCCTCGTCGGCGACGGACTCGATCCGCTGGTCACGCGGAGCTTCGGCACGCCGGCGTCCCGCGCGCGGAGCCTCGTGGGCCGGCTCGAAGGCATCCCTGCGATCGTCGAGGCCGCGAAGAAGCGGCTCGGCCGTCCGCCGCGCCTGCACACCGAGACGGCCATCGTGCAGAACCGCGGCCTCGTCTCTCTCTGCCGCGGCGACGTCCTCGCCCCTTACGCGAAACTCCCCGACGCCGCGCTCGTCTCCGAGCTCGCGGCCGCGAGCGAGCGGGCGGCCAAGGCGCTCGAGGACTTCCAGAGCTACCTCGAAAAGGACCTCCTCCCCCGCAGCGACGGCGAGCTCCGCCTCGGCCGCGCGCGCTTCGAGAAGAAGCTCCGTTATTACCTCGACGACGACGTCGACATCGACGCGCTCGCCAAGGGCGCCCGCGCGCTGCTCGAACGCACGCAGGCCGAGATGGTCGAGACCTCGAAGGAGCTCTGGCCGACGCTCTTCCCGAAGCGCAAGCTCCCCACGACGACGACGCTCGTCGATCGCAAGCAGCTCGTGCGCGAGGTCCTCGGAGCGCTCGGCGACGATCACCCGACGAACGAGACGATCGTCTCCGAGGCGCGTGATCTCGTGCAGAAGGCGACGGCGTTCGTCCGCGAGCGTGACATCGTGCGGGTGCCCGACGAGGTCTGTCAGGTCATCGAGATGCCCGAGTACCGGCGCGGCGTGTCCGTTGCGTATTGCGACGCCTCGGGCCCGCTCGAGGAGCGCGCCGAGACCTTCTACGCGATCGCGCCCACGCCGAACGACTGGGACGACAAGCGCCGTCTCTCGTTCTACCGCGAGTACAACCGCAGCATGCTCGCCGACCTCACCGTGCACGAGGCGATGCCCGGTCATTTCCTGCAGCTCATGCACAACAACCGCTTCCCCTCGAAGCTCCGCGCCGTGTTCTCGAGCGGCCCGTTCGTCGAGGGCTGGGCCGTCTATAGCGAGTGGGTCATGGCCAAACACGGCTTCGGCGGCCCGAAGGTGCGCATCCAGCGCGAGAAGATGGTGCTCCGGCTCGCGGTGAACGCGCTGCTCGATCACGGCGTGCACGCCGGCTCGATGACCGAGGCCGAGGGGCTCGCGCTCATGACGAACGAGGCGTTCCAGGAGGAGGGCGAGGCCGTGGGCAAGTGGAAACGCGCGCTGCTCACGAGCGCGCAGCTCACGACCTACTATTACGGCTTCACCGAGATGATGAAGCTCCGCGCGGCGAACGAGGGCGCTCCGGGTTTCACGGAGCGAACCTTCCACGACAAGGTGCTGAGCTTCGGCTCGCCGTCGATGCGCCACCTGCGCGACCTCGTCCGGCCGTAGATTAAGGAGCGTGCGCGTGCTGCGTCGCCTCCGCCGGGCCCTGCGAAAGCGAGCGTTCGAGCGCAAGCTCGCGGCTTTGCCCGCGCTGCTCGAACGCAAGCAGGACGCCGAGGCCGAGGCCGCGGCGTCGGAAGCGCTCGTGATCGGGGAAGAGGTTTTCGGAGCGCAGGCGGCCGAGCTCACGACGCCGCTCTACGTGATCGCCGCGGCGCGTCTCTCGGCGGGCCGCGCGGAGGACGCGCTCGACGCCTGCACGCGGGCCATTCGAATCGCCGAGGCGCTCGCCGGCGCGCCCACCGAGCCCCGCCTGCCGAAGCTCTACGAGCTCGCCGCCGCGATCCACGAACGCGAAGGCCGCCTCGACCAGACGATCCGCCTCTACCGCCGGCTCCTCGCGGGCTACGAGCGCATGCGCAGCCCCGACGAGGCCGCGATCGCCGACGTCGCCGGCCGTCTCGGCCTGCTCCTCGCCAAGCAGAAGCAAACCGCGGAGGCCGAGCTCCTCCTCGCCCGCGCGCTCACCACCACCGAACGTGTCTTCGGCGCGCGCTCGCGCCCCGCGGCCGAGGCCCTCTACAACCTCGGCACGGTGCTCGCGGCGGCGGGCCGGCGCGACGACGCGACGCGCTCCCTGCGGCGCGCGATCGGCATCCTCACGGAGACCGATGCGCCGACTGGCGGACATCTCCTCGCGCTCGCGCAGCACAACCTCGCGACCCTCGTCGAGGCCGAGGGCCGCGCCGACGAAGCCGAGGACCTCTACCGCCGCGCGCTCGCCGCCCATGTCGGAGCGACGCGCGGTGATCCGCCCGAGATCCGTCCCACGCTGGTCCGCCTCGGAAACCTCCTCGACGCGAAGGGCCGCGTGGACGAAGCGCTCTCGCTTTACGACCGCGCGCTCGCCCTCGCGGAGGCCGAGCTCGGCCCGGATCACGCCGTGACGCTCGGGATTCGCGCCTTCCGGGAGGCTGCCCAGCACAAACGCCCACCGGCTCGTTGAGATCCAGGACACGGCAGCCGTCCGTTCACCTGAAAAGCCATCCTTCAGACACCCCTCTGTCACGGTGCTGTGACGGACCTGCACCTAGCGTGCGGGGGCTCGGTCCTGTAAGGAGACGGCGCCCCGCGTCTCCGGCGCGCGAGACCCCTCGGGTCATGGCGCGGATGAGCAGCCCCCGGGGCGCCGAAAGGCTCTCGTGTTCATGGAGGCTCTTCTCGATCCGTCGCTCGGCAACGGGGTGCGCGCGCTCCTCGCCCTCTGCCTCTTGATCGCCCTCGGCTTCGAGTTCGTGAACGGCTTTCACGACACCGCCAACGCGGTCGCGACGGTCATCTACACGAACTCCCTGAAGCCTCACGTCGCCGTCATCCTCTCGGGCCTCTGCAACTTCGTTGGCGTCTTCGCGGGCGGCATCGCGGTCGCCATGGGCATCATGAAGCTCTTGCCCGTGGAGCTGCTCGTCTCGAGCGGCGTCGGCGCGGGGCTCGCGATGGTGCTCGCCCTCCTGCTCGCGGCGATCTCGTGGAACCTCGGCACCTGGTACCTGGGCCTCCCCGCGTCGAGCTCCCACACCCTCATCGGCGCGATCCTCGGCGTCGGCATCGCCAACTCGCTCCTGCCCGGCCACAGGTTCGGCGACGGCGTGAGCTGGAGCAAGGCCGCGGACATCGGCATCGCGCTGCTCGTCTCGCCGCTCTTCGGCTTCAGCCTCGCGGCGCTGCTCGTCGTCTTGATCAAGCGCTACACGACGAACAAGACGCTGCTCGAGCCGCCGCCGAAGGACGCGCCGCCGCCGCGCGGCACCCGCGCCCTGCTCGTCTCGACCTGCGCGGCCGTGAGCTTCGCCCACGGCTCGAACGACGGCCAGAAGGGCGTGGGCCTCGTGATGCTCATCCTGATCGGCCTGGTCCCGGCCGGGTTCGCGATCAACATGGATGCGAGCCCCGCGGAGCTCGAGCGCACGCTGCGCGCCACGGACAACGTCGCGGCGCTCGTCCGCGACCACTACGATCAACACTCCAAGGCGGAGGCCGAGAAGACGCTCGTGCGCCTCGGCGAGCTCCACCACTTCCTCGACGGCCGCAAGTCGGCGAAGGAGATCCCGCCGATGGATCGCTTCAAGTTCCGGCAGGATCTCCTGCTCGCGGACAAGTCCATCGACAACATGCAGAAGGGCGGCCACCTCGGCCTCACGCCCGAGGAGACGAAGAAGCTCGCGGAGGAGCGCAAGGCCCTGCGCGCGCTCACGGAGTACGCGCCGAACTGGGTCCTCGTGGCGATCGCGCTCTCGCTCGGCATCGGCACGATGTTCGGCTGGAAGCGCATCGTCGTGACGGTCGGCGAGAAGATCGGCAAGAGCCACCTCACGTACGCGCAGGGCGCCTCGGCGGAGATCGTCGCGGCGAGCACGATCGGCGTCTCGGCGTGGCTCGGGCTCCCGGTGAGCACGACGCACGTGCTCTCCTCGGGCATCGCCGGCACGATGGTCGCGCAGCGCTCGGGCCTGCAGGGCTCGACGGTCCGGAACATCGGCCTCGCCTGGGTGCTCACGCTGCCCGCCTCGATGACGCTCTCCGCGCTGTTTTTCCTGCTCTTCCGCGCGATCTTCAGCTGACGATCCGCCCGGGCCCCGAGGCTTCTCGGAGAGGGCCGCCTTCGATATCCTGCGCCTCGCCCATGCGCACCTTCAGCACCGAGGGGCCTTGTGATCCCGCGCGCCACCATCACCTTCCCGCGGCGCCGCGGCTCGCCGAGGGCCTCGGCCTCGTCGACGAAGGCGCGTACTTCCTGGTGCGCGCGCCGCGACGCACGGGCAAGACCACGAGCTTGCGCGCCCTCGCCGCCGAGCTCCTGGCGTCGGGTCGGTATGCCGCGCTCGTGACCTCCGCCGAGGTCGGCGAGCCTCTCGGGAACGACGTCGCGCGCGCCGAAGAGGCATTGCTCGCCTCGATCCGCCTCTCCGCGGAGCACGATTTGCCGCCCGAGCTGCGCCCGCCGCCGCTGCCCGCCTCGGCGGACGGCACGCGGATCTGGGCGGCGCTCTCGGCCTGGGCGCGGGTTTGTCCTCGCCCGCTCGTCCTCTTCTTCGACGGCGCGGACACGCTGCACGGCGCCGCGCTCCGGACGGTCCTGCGCCAGCTCGAGATCGGCTTTCCGCGCCGCCCTGCGGCCTTTCCGTGGTCGATCGTCCTCGCCGGCCAGCTCGACCTCCGCCTCGAACCCTTCCGGGCGGCGGGCGACGCGCCGGTTCGTCCGGGCCTCACGGGCCCCTTCGAGACCGCGCTATCGCCCGAACCGCTTCGAACCTTCACCGAGGACGAGATTCGCGCGCTGTATGCGCAGCACACCCACGAAACGGGACAAACCTTCGAGAAGGACGCGATCCGGGCCGCGCGGGAGGCGACGGCGGGCCATCCTTTCCTCGTGCAGGCCCTCGGCCGCGAGCTCGTGACGACCGTCCCGCGCGCCGAAGCCATTCGCGAACCGCACGTCCGCGCGGCCATCCATCACCTCGTCGATCACCGCGTGACCCCGATCGACGCCCTCGCTGCGCGCCTCGCCGAACCACGCGTCCGCCGCGTCGTCGAGCCCCTCCTCGCGGGCACGGCGCTCGTCGCGCGGGCCCTCGACGACGACATCCGGCACGCGCGCGACCTCGGCCTGCTCGCCGAGGACGACCCTGCGCGTATCGAGAGCGGCATCCACCGCGCGCTCGTCCCGCGCCTGCTCGCCTCGAGCGTCGGGCGCGCCATCACGGACGACCCGGCGCGGTTTTACACGACAGACGGCGCGCTCGACGTCGAGGCGCTCCTCCACGCCTTCGCGGTGTTTTACAAGACACACGCTCGCACCCTCGTCGCGAACGCGGCTTACGAGGCGGTCGCGCCCGAGCTCGTCTTCCTGGGCTATCTGTACCGAATGATCGAGCCCCGCGGCCGGGTCGACGTCCGCTGGGGCGGCTCGCGCGGCCGGATCGACGTCGTGCTGCGCGTCGTGCTCGCGGGCGGGGACGAGCAACACGAGGCGTTCGTCCTGGTCTCGCGGCGCAAAGGAGAATCGGGCGCCAAAGCACGCGCCGTGGGGTTTTTGGAGGACGTGCTCGACGCGGAAGGGCTCGCGAGCGGCACGGTGGTGCTGTTCGATCGCCGTGGCAAGCGGGCCGCGGGAGAACGCGTGAAGCTCGAGCAGAGGTCGACGGCGAAGGGACGGGCGGCGTGGGTGCTGCGGGCGTAGAACCCGAGGCGCGTCGCCTAACCCTCCTCAGCTCTCCGCTGGCGTCATGTCTGCCACGCGGTGGATCGTCCAGCGCTCGGTGCCGTCCACGATCACCTCGGCGAGCTGCTTCTGGTACTCCGCGTGGTACGGCACGGCGGCCATATCGCGCCACGCGGCTTCGAGGTCGTCCACGTTATCGATCTGCACTTCCAGCTCGATCTGCGACTCGGGCCCCCCGATGCTGCCGGAGAGGACACGCAGCGACCGCCAGCCGACGCGTTGTGCCACGTCGACGTACCACTTCCGCAGCACCTTGAGACACTCGTCCCTGCGACCAAACCGGGTCGTGAACTGCCAGCGCGCAACGTACATGATCCGGGCTCCCTTCTTCGTGAGCCCGGCATCATAATCCCCCTCGCGAACGACGGGATCCAAAAACGTGCGCGCGACACGTGACACCTTGCGTCACGAACCGTCAACGAATCACGATCACGCCCGGCTCGCCGTCGCGGTAGAGCGCATCGACCAGGCCTGCGCGGCGCGTGAGGACCGCGCGCTGGTTGATGTACCCCTTGTCCGTGATCTCGCCGGCGTCGATGCTCGGCGGCTCGACCAGGAACATCACCCGGGCGATTCGCGTGCTGCTCCCGGGGTGCGCCTCGTTGTACGCGCGGAGGCCCGCCACGAGGTGCGAAAGGACCTCCGGCCGCTCGACGAGGGATGCGAGCGGCTCCTCCTTCGCGTCGGGGCAAAGCGAACGACACCCGACGAGGCTCGGGAAGACGAGCAGGCCGATCTCGTCCCGATCGTGCCCCGCCACCACCGCGTCCTGGATCACGGGCGCCGCCGCGGCGATCGCCGTGATCCGCACCTGACCCACGTGCACCCACGTCGCGCTCGTCAGCTTGAAATCCTCGGCCACGCGACCATCGAAGACGACGCCTTTCGACGGATCCCCCGGATCCGCGAGCTTGCCGGCGTCGCCGATCTTGTAAAACCCTTCCTCGTCGAAGGCTGCGCGCGTGAGGTCCTCGCGGCCGAAATAGCCGGGCGTCACGTTCGGCCCGCGCACGCGCATCTCCAGCTTGCTGCCGTTCGGCACCATCTTGAGCTCGCAGCCGGGCGCGGGAAGACCGATCACGCCCGCGCGATCGATCGGAAAATGCACCGTCGTCACCATCGGCGACGTCTCCGTCGATCCCCAGGCCGAGACCATCGTGACGCGCTCGCCCCGCGCCTTTTGGCTCACCTCTTCGAGCCGCTTCCACGTGCTCTGCGGCAGCGCGGCGGCCGCGTAAAAGAGCAGGTCGAGCTCCCGGAAGAAATGGTCCCGCAGCCCGGCGTCGTTTTCGAGGTACGGCAGAATCGCGTCGAACCCGCGCGGCACGTTGAAATACAGCGTCGGCGCGACCTCGCGCAGGTTGCGTATGGTCTTCTCGACGAGCTCGGGCATCGGGCGGCCCTCGTCGATGAAGAGCGTGCCGCCGTGGAACAGCACCATGTTGAAGTTGTGATTGCCCCCGAACGTATGGCTCCAGGGCAGCCAATCCACGACGACCGGCGGCCTCTTGCGCAAGAAAGGCCAGACCTCCACGATCGCCTGCTGATTCGAGCAGAGCATCCGGTGCGTGTTGAGCACCCCCTTCGGCTCGCCCGTCGATCCCGAGGTGAACAGGACCTTCGCGACCGTGTCGGGCCCAACCATCTCCATGGCGCGCCCCGCGCGCTCGCCCGGCAGCTCGCGGCAAAGCTCGTCGAAATGCGTCGCCGACGAGCCGCCCTCGGACACCACGACCTCCGCGCCCCCGAGGTCGAGCGCCCCGAGCGCCCGGCCAAACCGCCCCTCGTCCCGCGCATAGACGAGGCCCGGCTTCGCGAGGCCGAGGATGTACCGCAGTTTTTCGAAATCACGCGAGAGCAGCGCATACGCCGGCGAAACCGGGCACACGGGCACGCCCACGAGCATCGCCCCGAGCGCGAGCAGCGCGTGATCGATGCCATTCTCGCTCAGGATCACGATCGGCCGCGCGGCGGAGAGATCCCGCCGCGCAAGCGCCTCGCCGATCGATGCCGCGACCGCCGCCGCCTCGCCGTACGTCACCCGACGCACGTCCCCGGACGCCTCCCGTTCGGCCAGAAACACCCGATCCGGCGCCTGGTCCGCCCAGGCGTAAAGCACCTCGCCGAGGTGCCGCGGATACGCAGGGAGCGGCCTCGGCGAGCGCAGGATCATGCCACCGCCCGGGAGGCTCGTCACGACGACCTCCGGCGGCGCGAATTCGAGGCGGGCGGCGGTCGTCATGACATCTCCCCGTCAGAACGCGACGTCGTTGGCGAGCGCGGCGGCGAGCGCGCGATCGTCCTCGTCCCGCACGAGATCCACCCCGCGCGTGGCAAACCGCAGCGCCGCCGCCCGCGGGCGGCCGTCATTCTCGTGCGCGAGCGCGTGCGACGCGTGCCGCACGAGCAGCGCGAGCTCGTAGGCGCGACCCAGCGTCAGCGCGAAACGCCGCGCGCCCGCCTCGACCCCGAGCGGATCCTTCTGGAACGTCTCGGCGAGCCACCGCGCCGCGTGCCTCGCCGCCGAAAGCGCCCCCTCGCCCGCCCGCTGGAGCGCCTCGTCCGACGCCGTGGACACGAGCGCTCGAATGTCGGCGAGCAGATCCTCGAGCGGCCCCTCTTTTTGCAGGGCGCGCAGCGTGTCGAGCGAAAGCACGTTCGTCGTGCCCTCCCAGATCGGCAAGACCTGCGCGTCGCGATAGATGCGCGGGATCCCCGTGTCCTCCACGTACCCGGCGCCGCCGAAGCATTCGAGCACCTCGCTCAGCACCGTGACCGCCTGCTTGCCCGTCGTCAGCTTCGCGAGCGGCGTCACGAGCCGGAGCAGGCGCGCCTCCGACTCCGTGATCGTCCCCGCCTCCTCGCGCCCGAGCAGCTCGACGGCGCGGAACGCGAGATGGAACGCGCCCTCGGCCTCGGCCGACAGATCGGCGAGCGTGTCGATGTGCAAAGGCTTGTCCGAGAGCGGCGCCCCGAACTGCACGCGGCGACGCGCATAATCGCGGGCGAGCGCAATGCCCCGCCGCATCCCCGCCGCCGCGCAGACCGCATTCCACGTCCGCGTCACGTTCAGCATCGGCGAGATGTTCCGGATCCCGTCCGCGAGCCCCTTCACCGGCACGGCCAAGGCCCCCGCCAGCGTCAGCTCGGCCGTCGGCACCTTCCGGGTCCCGAGTTTGTCCTTCAGCCGATTGACCTGGATCCCGTTCATCCGCCCGTCCGGCCCGAAGACCTCCACGTAAAACAGCGCGAGCCCACGGCCGCCGGGCGGATTGCCCTCGGGCCGGCCGAGCGTCAGCGCCATCTGCGACGTCGTCGCCGAGGTGAACCATTTCGTCCCATGGAGCCGATAGTTCCCCTCCGCGTCCTTGCGCGCCTCCGTCTCGGAGAGCCCCACGTCGCTCCCGCCGGTCCGCTCGGTCATCCATTGCCCGCTCGTCCAGGCCTGCGACGGATCACGGCTCGTCAGGCGCGCGAATGCCCTCGCCGCGAAATCGTTCTCGTCGCGCACGTCGCGGTGCGTGAGCAGCGTCTTGGCGGCGCCGTCCGTCATCGCGAGCGGGCAGGTGTACACGTCGGTCGAGGAATCGAAGAGGTACACCAGGGCAAACTGGTGCACGCGGGACACGTCACCGCTCCGCTTTTCGTACGCCGTCGCGACCACGCCTTTTTCGCTCGCGATCCGCGCGGCGCGCTTCCAGAGCTGCGTCACCTCGATCTGATCGACCCGGTGGCCCCACGCGTCCCACTGCGTCAGCTTGGGCTCGTTCAGGCGGTCCTCCAGCTGCAGCCGGTAGAGCTCGCCGCCGGCGAGCTCGCCCATCTCGCGGAGGCTCGGCTCGGCCTCGCGGAGGACGTCGGACGGGAACACACGCTTCAAGTACGAGCGGAGAACACGGTCGTCGTCGTACTGGTTGCCGATCTCGGGGGGAGCTTGGTAGAACGCCATCGCGCGGGAGTATACGCAGAATCGGCTTCCCGCGTGACGTAGAATCGACTACGGGACGCCGCCATGCTCGAAGGTCGGTTCTCCCTCGCACTCGTTCTCTCGATCGCCGCGCTCGCCGCGGGTTGCGGCGCTTCCACGCCGCCGCCCGCCTCGGCCGACACCACGAAAGCAGCCCCGAAATCCGAAACGGCCGCGCCCGAGGGCGAAGCTGCGGCCGAAGCGCCTCCCTCCGAGGAGGGCGAAGGCGATGCCGAGCCCCCGGAGCCGAGCTTCGCGGAGCTGCGCAAGGCCGCGATGGCCTGCACCCCCGACGAGAACGGCTCGCTCGACGACTGCGAAGCCCTCCGGCAATGGCTCGACGCCGAGCAAGCGTTCGAGAATGGCAAGGCGAACCCCGAGCTCTTGAAGATGCTCGGCAGCCAGGATCCCAAGGAGCGACGCGTCGCGGCCGAGAAGCTCAACCAGACGCTGAACGAAGACACCGCCGACGCCGCGCAGGTGGACGCCGTGCTCGACGCGGCCGAGAAGGAGCGCGACGAGAACCTCGTCGATCTGTTCGGGCGGTTCGTCGGCGGCCTCCCCCTCGTCAAGGTGGGCAAAATCGATCGGGCGATCGCGATCGCCAAGGCGCACCCGGTATCGGATTACACGGACGCGTTCCTGCGCACCGTGGGCTTTGGCGGCACGAATCGTGACCCCAAGGTCGTGGCCTACGCGATCGAGGCCAGCAAAGAAGCGTCCTCCTCCCGGCGCGCTTACGGGCTGAATGCGCTCGGCGACCTCGCCCCGCACTTTCCCGACGAAGCCTGCAAGGCCATCAACGCCCTTCGCGCCGACAAGGACGATTTCGTCAAGAGCCGCGCGTCGGAGAGGATCGCCTCGATCAGCAAGTGCGCGTCCTTCACGGACGAGCTCCTCGACGACCTCTCCACCGTCGACGTGAAGAAAAACGTCAGCTTCGAGATGGGAATGGCGCTGCAAAAGGTCTGCAAGCGGAGCGACCTCACGCCCGCCCAGCGCAAGAAGGGGAGCAAGGCCGCCCGTCGCCTCACGGACGCCACCACCGTCCACGGAAACACGCGGTCTTACGCGATGGAGGCCGTCATCGGCTGCGATCCCAAGGACGGCCCGGCCTACGTCGCCAAGTTCAAGAACGACAAGGACAAGACCGTCGCCGCGCGGGCGGCCGAGCTCAGCAAATGAGCAATCGCTTTTAACGTCGAGGCGACCACGAGGCGCCCTCGTACGTGAGCACGGAGAGCGGATACGAGGGGGCGCCCGCGGCGACCGCATTCAGGATCTCGCGGGCCTCCTCGCCGCGCAGGGGCAGACCGGCGAGCTCGTCGAGCTTCACCCAGCGGGCGCCGAGGGAGTGCTCGTCGGCCTCGCTCTTCGGGGTCGGGTCGCCGTCGGGCTTCGCCAGGAAAAACACGCGGCAGCGCGCCGTCCCGCTCGGGTGCGGCGAGTGCTCGACGCGCAGGACGCCCTGGATCGCCGCGCGCACGCCGGCCTCTTCGAGCGTCTCGCGCACCGCGGCGTCGACGATCCGCTCGCCCGGCTCCACGCGCCCGCCGGGCAGGTACCACGTTTGCCCGTGCCCGCGCTCGTGCACGAGCAGGTACTCGTCACCACGCCGCACGACGACCATCGCGAAGAACCAGGTAGGGATGGGCCTGCGGGACACCCGTGCAGGATACTCGGCGCTCGCCGGGAGGGGAAGGCTTCGATTTGGAAGGCCAAACACCCGGCCCGAGGGCCGGGTGAGGCGGGAGGGAGGCGGGGCAGCCAACGTTTATCGGGAATCGGCCGGGCTCGAGGGCGCGGGGGAGGTGCTCTCCGCCTTCTTCTTCTTGGCCCTGCGCGTCTTGGCGCCCTTCACGCCGGTGGCCGAGCGGTACGCGCGGGTCTTGTCGTATTTCGCGAGCAGCTCGGCGATCCCCGTCGTGCGCGCGCGGCCCTCGATCAGGTTCGCGATCGCGTGGATCCTGCGTTGTCTGTCGTCGTCGTAATGCGCGCGGCTCTCTTCGAGCAGCTCGACGAGCTTGCGGGCGGCGGGCAGGACCGCGTCGATATCGGCGATGTGGGCATTGTCGACCAGGATCGCGTCGATGTCGTCCTGCGTGACGCCGGCCTTGGGCCCGACGCTGGCCTGATTGGCGACGACCTCCGAGACCGCCTCGGAGAATCCGGGGCGCTCGACGAGCAGGCCGCGCAGGGCGCGATGCGGGAGATCGATGAGAAACGAAGCGTGCTTCGAACAATCGAGCACGAGCGAGCCGACGGGGACGGGAAGGATGGGCATGGCATTCTCCGGATCCCTCTTCAGGACCATGACACCCGAGAAAAACGCATCGCGGCGCGGGGCCATTGCGATCCTCGAAGGGGCGCTGGGGTTCATCGAGCTGCGAAATCGATGCGCGCAGGTTGAACGCGCGCGCACGAAAGTCGATGCAGACGGAAACTTGCTGTCTCATCAATCGGGTCGAGGCGGTCGGCGACCGGGTCGAGGCGGTCGCCGATCGGGTCGAGGAGGTCGCCGATCGGGTCGAGGAGGTCGATCGACCGGGTCGAGGCGGTCGCCGACCGGTTCGAGGGGGTCGAACGATCGGGTCGAGGCGGTCGCCGACCGGTTCGAGGGGGTCGAACGACCGGGTCGAGGCGGTCGCCGACCGGGTCGAGGCGGTCTCGGATCGGGTCGAGGCGGTGCTACCTTGTTCTGGAGGACACATCGGATCGGGTCGGCGGCGCGGTTTCTTGACTTTTCCGATGCAACAACCTACATCGGTTCCTCGTGAAGCTGTCCAACAAGGGCCGCTACGGGGTGCGGGCGTTGTTCGACATCGCCTTCCACAACGACGGGCGCCCCACGCAGATCCGCGAGATCGCCGAGCGCGAGATGATCCCCGCGCGCTTTCTGGAGCAGATCTTCCAGGACCTGAAGAAGGCCGGCCTCCTCGGCGCGAAGCGTGGGCCCCGCGGCGGCTATCACCTCGCCAAGCCCGCCTCCGAGATCACGATCGGCGACGTCTTCCGCGCCCTCGAAGGCCCGCTCGTCGTCTGCCCCACCGAGGACGAAGGCCCGCGCGGCGCCGAGCCCTGCGGCCCGGACGCGACGGCCGCGGCCTTCAAGGACCTCGCGGTCGCCATCGAAAAAGCCTTCGACGACATCTCCATCGCCGACGTCGTGCAGCGCGGCGAGGCCCTCGGGTTGCGCCGCGGCGCGGCCGAGCGGGTCGACTACGTCATCTAGGAGCGTGATGCACGAGCCCGGGAAAAAGCCTGCATTGCCCTCGCATCCGCGCGTGGTCGGCTCGGTGCTCGACCTCGTCGGCGACACGCCGCTCTTCGAGATCCAGGGGGTCGACGTGGATACGCCGCGCGGCCGCGTCTTCGCGAAAGCCGAGCAGCAGAACCCGGGCGGCTCCGTGAAGGACCGCATCTGCCTCGCGATGATCGAGGCCGCCGAGGCGAGCGGCGCGCTCGGTCCGGGCGGCGTCGTCGTCGAGCCGACGAGCGGAAACACGGGGATCGGGCTCGCGCTCGTCTGCGCGGCGAAGGGCTATCGCTGCGTGCTGACGATGCCCGCGAGCATGAGCCTCGAACGGAGGCAGCTCCTCGAAGCGTACGGCGCCGAGGTGATCCTCACCGAAGCCGAAGAGCAGATGGAAGGCGCCATCACGAAGGCGCGCGAGATCGTCGAGACGACGAAGGGCGCGTTCATGCCGGCGCAGTTCGACAACCCCGAGAACCCGCGCGTCCACGGCGAGACGACGGCCCGCGAGATCCTGCAGGCGATGGCGAACGAGCCGATCCACGCGTTCGTCGCGGGCGTCGGCACCGGCGGCACCGTGAGCGGCGTCGGCGAGCTCTTGCGCCGGAGGAGCCCGCGTCCCCGGATCGTCGCCGTCGAGCCCGAGGCCTGCGCCACGATCTCGCGCGGCGAGCGCGGGCCCACGAAGATCCAGGGCCTGGCGCCGGGGTTCGTGCCGAAGAACTATCACCCCGAGCACGTCGACGAGGTGCGTACGGTGAGCGATCGGGCGGCGTACGAGACGAAGGTCGCGCTCGCCCGCAAGGAGGGGCTGCTCGTGGGGATCAGCGCGGGCGCGGCCGTCCGGGTCGCGCTCGACGTCGCGCGCGAGCTCGGCCCCGGCGCCAACGTGGTCACGGTGCTCTGTGACACGGGGGAGCGATATTTCAGCCTCGACGAGTACTTCAAGTAGCAGCGAGATCAACGCATCCCACGGAGAGATCCACATGCCTGTCGTTCGTATCCCCACCCCCATGCGCACGCTGACCGCGAACAAAGACGAGGTCGAAGCGACGGGCACGACCGTCGGCGAGATCATCGAGGACCTCGAGAAGCGCCACCCGGGCTTCCGCGACCGGCTGCTCGACGCGAAGGGCGTCCGCCGCCACGTGAACATCTTCGTCGGCGACGAGGACATCCGCTTCCTCGAGGGCCTGAAGTCCGAGGTCAAGCCGACGGATCAGGTCTCGATCGTGCCCGCGATCGCGGGCGGCAGCGACGCCTAGGATGCGGTCGTCGCTCGTGCGGTCGCGCCGCTTCGGCTCGGTGACCGAGGCCGTCGGCAACACGCCGCTCGTCCGCCTCGATCGCGTGGCCCGAGAGGCGCCGAGCGTCGAGGTGTACGCGAAGCTCGAGTTCGCGAACCCCGGCGGCTCGGTGAAGGACCGGGCCGCGCTGCGGATGATGACGAAGGCGATCGAGGAGGGGAAGCTCGGCTCGGGCAAGATCCTCATCGACTCGACGAGCGGCAACACGGGCGTCGCGTATTCGATCTTCGGCGCCGCGCTCGGCGTGCCCGTGCGCCTCGTCATGCCCTCGAACGTGACCAAGGCGCGCAAGGACATCGCGCGCGCCTTCGGCACGGAGATCATCTTCAGCGATCCGATGGAGGGCTCCGACGGGGCGATCCGGTACGTGCGCGAGATCGTGGCGAAGGATCCGGAAGTCTATTTCTACCCGGACCAGTACTCGAACCCGAACAACCCGCTCGCGCACTACCACGGCACGGCCGTGGAGATCCTCGACGCCCTCGGCGATCGCATCACGCACTTCGTCGCGGGGATCGGCACGAGCGGGACGATCGTGGGCACGTCGCGCCGGTTGAAGGAGCACACGCGCCCGATCCGCTGCGTCGCGGTCGAGCCCACGGAGGCCATGCACGGGCTCGAAGGGCTGAAGCACCTGCCGAGCTCGCTCGTGCCGGCGATCCACGACGCGAGCGCCTACGACGAGACGCGGAGGGTCACCACGGAGGACGGCTGGGACATGGCCGACAGGCTGGCGCGCGAGGAGGCGCTGCTCGTCGGGCATTCGAGCGGGGCGAACGTGTTCGCGGCCGTGGAGATCGCCAAGGAGCTGCACCAGACGGTAGGCGGCGGGTGCGTGGTCGCGATCGTGTGTGATCGCGGCGATCGATACTTCGCGCCGATGAAATGGGAGAGGCGTTATCTATGGTGACGGATCATCCGTGGACGCGCGGCAACCTGACGATCACGCGCGCCGCGCTCGCCGTCGTGGAGAAGGACGCGCTCCGGGGGTACGCGGCGGACGAGGAGGCGTGCGGGTATCTGCGCGGCCCCGCTTCGATCCCGCTCCACTGCGACGAGGCCGTGATCCTGCAGAACGTCGCGAACAAGCTGCATGCGATCGATCCGGAGCGGTACTTCCGCACGGCGCGCACGTACTTCTCGTTCAACGAGAAGAAGTTCGACGACGCGGTCCGCGCCGCGGCGCGTGAAGGCCGCCCCGTGAAGATCCTCTATCACTCGCACCTCGACGCGGGCGCGTACTTCAGCCCCACGGACGCGGCGGTGATGAGCATGGGTGAGCCGCCCGCGCACGAGGGCGGCGAGATCACGATGGGCCCGGGCCCGGCCTGGCCGCTCGCGTTCCTCGTGACGAGCGTGCGCGACGGCAAGATCGACGAGCACCGGCTCTTCGTGTGGGACGCGGAGGCGCGGGTCTTCGTGGCCCAAGCGATCACGGTCGTCGAGGAGTAACGCGACGTGAGCGGCTTCGTCGTCTGGTTCACGGGTCTCTCCGGCGCCGGCAAGAGCACGCTCGGCGCGCTGCTCGCGGCGGAGCTCCGCACGCGCGGCGTGCACGTCGAGGTGCTCGACGGCGACGAGGTGCGCACGCACCTGTCGAAGGGGCTCGGTTTTTCCCGGGAGGATCGCGACACCAACGTGCGCCGCATCGGCTTCGTGGCGAAGCTCGTCGCGCGGAGCGGCGCGTGCGCGATCACCGGCGCGATCAGCCCGTTCCGAGCGATCCGCGACGAGCAACGCGCGGCCGTCGAGAGGTTCGTCGAGGTGTACTGCTCGGCGTCGATCGACGCGCTCGCCGAGCGGGATCCGAAGGGCCTCTACCGCAAGGCGCTGGCGGGCGAGATCAAGGGGTTTACGGGGATCGACGACCCGTACGAGCCGCCCGAGTCGCCCGAGGTCACCGTGTACACGGACCGCGAGAGCAAGGAAAAGAGCCTCGCGCGGATCGTCGCGCGGCTGGAGGAGCTCGGGTACGTCCCTGCGCTGAAGCGGAGCGTGGGTGGCGTGCGCGCGCATCTCCGCCCGCCGCCGCTCGGATGGCCGCACGGAGGAGAGCTCACGAGCCGCGCCACGACCTCGGCCCCGCGGGGGCAGCTCGCCGAATACCTGCGATCGAAGCCGGTGATCGACCTCGACGCGGAGGCCGAGATCGACGTCGCGCTCTTCGCGACGGGCGCGCTCTCGCCGCTGAAGGGGTTCCTCGGCGAGAAGGATTTCCTTCGTGTCGCGAGGGAGATGCGGCTCGAAAACGGCCTGGCCTGGCCCGTGCCGATCACGCTGCCCGTGAGCGAGGAGGTGGCCGGGGGGCTGCGCATCGGCGCGATAGCCACGCTGCGGGCACGGGACGGTCGAACCGTGGCGATGATCGAGGTGAACGACGTGTACCGCCCGCCGACGTCGCTCGCCTCGCCGCTCGGCGAGGAGGATCCGGATCTCGCGCGGGCCCTTGCGCGCGGGCCCGTGCTCGTGGGCGGCCAGGTGTCCGTGTTCGAACCGAACACAGGGCCCTCGCTCCACGGCGTGGGCACGACGCGGAAGATGTTCAGGGCACGGGGCCTCACGACCGTCGCAGGCATACGCGCGCGATCGCTGCCGCGTCGGGCCGAGGAGCACCTGGCGAAGGTGGCGCTGGAGATCACGGGAGGGCTGTGGTTCCAGGTGATCGAGGCGCTCGAAGGCGACGGCGAGCCGGAGGCGGCGAGCCTTTCCATGCGCCTGCGCTCGCACGAGGTCCTCGTCGAGCGGTATTTCCCGGCGGAGCGGGTGGTCCTGTCGGCGGGCCTGCCGGCGCGGCGCGGCGGGGGGCGGCAGGCGGTGCTCGACGCGATCGTGTGCCAGAACCACGGGTGTTCCCACGCCCTCCTGGTCGGATCGACGTACGCAGGCGGCGTGAGCGGTGCAGAGCGGGCGTTCCGCGTCTATGCTCCCGGAGAGCTCGGGGTCGTGCCACTTTGCTTCGAGGACGCGTTTCACTCCACCCGGACGAACTCGATGGCGACCTCGCGGAGCGCCCCCGGGGACACGTCCACGTGGATCACGCTCACCGAGGCGGAGATCCTCGCGATGCTCGCGCGCGGCGAAGCGCCGCCGCCCGAGGTGCTGCGGCCCGAGATCGCAGAGGTGCTCGCCGCGGGGCCTCGCTCGCAGCCCTGATCACGGGCGCCCTCTTCGTCTTCGCCGCGCCCGGCGCGAAGGCCGAGCTCGCCGAGGACGCCGATCGCCTCGCGCGCACCTGGAAAGCCCGCGGCGCCGAGACCGCGCGCCTGCCGACGGTCTTCCTCGAACACGGTCGGAACAAGCGCGTCGAGGTCTCGCAAGAGCGCCCCGAGGACGAGGTGCCCGGCTGCACGACGGTCGTCTTCCTCGGCGCGCCGAGCGCCGACTTCGCCGTGCTCACGGCCGCCGAGGCCGACGGCCCCACGTTCCCGCCGGGCCTGCTGCCGCAGGGCCATCCCACGGTCGACGCCGAGGATCGCGGCACGAAGAGCTCGCTCGGCGCCGTGTCGCTCGTTCGATGCGGCCCGCGGCGCGCCGATCTCGATCGGCTCGTCGTCTCGATGCGCTCGCCCCGCGGCGCGCTCGAGGTCCTCGTGGCGCGATCGCCCGCGCCGCTCGGCGATCACCGCGAGGCCCTGCCCGAGCGCGCCTTCGGCCTCGTCGCGCCGCGCGGCAATCCAGGGAGGCCCATCGAGCCGGGTCCGCTCGCCGAGCGCACGGTCCGCGCCGAGGAGCGAGCGCACGCCGAAGGTGCGGAGCGGTTCACGCGCGTGCCCATGGTCGCCTCGGCCGAGGGCGCGGGCGAGTACCAGCTCCGCCTCGGCGAAGGCTGCCACCGCGTGCAGATCATGGCCGCCGTGCCCCCGACCTTCCCGCACCGCGCGACGGATGTCGACGCAGAAGCGCGCGACGACGCGGGCCGCGTGCTCGCCCGCGATCGCAGCGAGACCGCGGACGCGCGGCTCGACTTCTGCCTCGGCGAAGCGACGCGCGTCACCGTGCCGTTCGCGGGCGCGGCGGGCGTGGTGCCGATGATGGCGACGGACGCGGTCTGGGCGATCCCGCGGGCGATCCCGAACCACTGGGGCGCGCGCACGCGTGCCGGCTTCGCGTACGCGCTCCGCAGGCGAAACGCGCCCGAGCCCACGACGGCGCCCGTCTTCGAATCGCTCGGCGTCGCGGGCCCGACGATGGTGCCGATCACGCTGGAGCCGGGGCGCTGTTACCTCGCGGCCCTCGCGGTCGCGCGGGGCGAGTCGCGGGGCCTAAGGCTCGCGGCGACCGTCGGCGACAAGTACGTGCGCGACGAGGTGGTCGATCGTCCCGAGGGCGCCGTGCTCGCGTTCTGCGCCGAGAGCGAGGAGTCGGCGCGGATCGACGTCGAGGCGCGCGGCTCGGGCGTCTGGTGGACGTTCGCGCTCTTCGCGCTCGGAGGGGGCGAACCTTGAAGCGTCTGCCCGTTCGTATCGCCTCGCTCGCGCTTGCCGCGCTCGTCGCGGGGTGCGGCGGCGCGCCCGTGAAACCGGAAAAGCCCGCGGCGGCGCGCCCCGCGCCTCCACGCGTGCTCCCGGGGAAGGCCGATGGACACGCGCTCCTCGCCGCGGACGCCGCGCGTGTGAAGGAAGCGGGCGCAGGCGCGCTCGAGGTCGTCGCCTCGGAGTACCTCTCCGAGGGCGACAAGTTCGGCGCCTTCGTCGAGATCCCGCTCGACGCGTGCGCGCTCGTCATGGCGCGCGGATCGCCCTCGGTCGTCGACGTGGATCTCTTCGCGTACGAGGACGACGGCGCGAGCTTCGCCGTCGACGAGTCGACGGACGCGCGCCCGGCGCTCCTCGTCTGCCCGCCGCACCCGAAGCGGCTCTGGCTCGCGGCGCGTGTCGTGGCGGGCTCGGGCCTCGTCGGCCTGGGCGTGCAGAGCGTGCCGACGTCCGCCATGGCCGCGGTGGAGCAAGCCGCCGGCGCGCGCGGCCGATCCGGCGGCGAGACGGGCCGGCTCGAAGCGTGGCCCGGGCTCGAAGCAAAGCTCATCGCGCATCGCGCCTGGCTCGGCGGCCGCTGGGAGGACGTGCGCCGCGCGGCCGTGCCCGTCGCGCCACGCGCCGCCACGCGCCTCACGATCGCCGTCGAGGCAGGCCGCTGCCTCGACGTCTTCGTCTCCCCGAGCGACGAGGTCGGCTCGCTCGAAGTCGTCGCAGAGGACCCCGCGGGCCGCATCCTCGCGCGTGGCAAGGATCGCGGCCGCGACCGCTCGATCGTGCTCTGCTCCGCCACGACGAACGAGGTGACGGTCGCGATCCGCCCGCGCGCCTCCACCGGCCTCGCCGCCGTCGTGGCGAGCCGCTCGGCGCCGGGCGCGGGCGCGGCCCTCGACCCCTCCGCGCGCGCCGAGCACGTCACCGAGGCCCGCGAGCTCGACCAGGCCCGCGCGGCCCTCGCGAAGGACCTCGCCGGCAAGGGCCTCGGCGCCCCGAAGACCGTGCTCGTCGGCTCGGCCAAGCTCGGCAGCCGCGCCGCCGCCTCGCTCGATTTGCCCGCCGGCTGCGCGCGCATCGACGTCGTCGCGGGCAAGCCGCTCGCCGACGCCGCGGCCTCGCTCTGGAACGATCGTGGCGCGCTGCTCGCCGAGGGCCGCGGCGGCGCGGGCGTCACGCTCTTCGCTTGTGGCCCGAGCGGCCCAGCGCGGCTCGACGTCGAGGCCCTCGCGCGCCCCGGCCCCTTCGCGGTCGAGCTGCGCAAGGACGACGCCGCGCCCGCCGCGCTCGTCGCGCATCCGCTCGCGGCCGCGCGCCTGCTCGCCGTCCTCGACGCCGGCGGCGCGCGCATCTCGGCCGCGTCCGCTTCCGGGGCCCAGGCCGTCTCGCTCGACGCGGGCGCGCGCACGGCCTTGCCCTTCGATGTCCCCGCGCGCGGCTGCGTCGAGGTCACGGCGGCGCTCGATCGCGGCGGCACGGGCCTCGATCTCCGCCTCGCCAACGCCGCTACCGGCGAGAACACCGTCACCCGCGGCCGGTTCGTTCTGGCCGACCGCCTCTGCGCGGGCGACGCCGGAGCCAAGGGCAATGCCGAGCTTCGTCTCCTCGCGGGCAAGGCCGACGCCCTCGTGCTCGTGCGCCCTCTGCCGCCGTAGGGTCTCTTCTTGGGGCCGCCGCGCCGGGGCGCTGCCCCGGGCCCCGCGGGGGCTGTTCGCCCCTCGACCCGAACCAGGGCAAGCCCTGGACCTCAGGGGGAAGAACTGCGCGATGCGCAGTTCTTCCCACAGGCCGGTGGCAAGACCACGGGCAACGTTGCCGGTCGCGGCGGTCTCGGTTGGCAGGGTCGTCGCCGGTCTTGCCTCGGCCCGTTCGATGAACTGCGCATCGCGCAGTTCATCGACCCCGGGTCCAGCGCTTGCGCAGGCCCCGGGTCCAGGGGCGGACAGCCCCTGGTGGGGCCTGGGGCAACGCCCCAGCGAAGCGCCTCCAATACTCAGCAATCGAGCCCCTCCTCGCGCCCCTCCACGGGATTCTCGTCGATCATCACCGTTGGTGGTAAAAACGGCGCGACATGCATTCGAGCGACGACTCCGGGAACCCACCGCTCCACGCCCCGCAGCGGGACGCCTCCTCCGGCCTCCTGACCGTCCGTGATTTCGAGAAGTCCGCGCGCGCCGTGCTCTCGGCCATGGCGTACGATTATTATCGCTCCGGCGCCGACGCCGAGCGCACGCTCCGGGAGAACCTCCGCGCCTATCGCCGCTGGCAGATCCATTCGCGCGTGCTCGTCGACGTCTCGCGCCTCACCCTCGAAACCGAGATCCTCGGCGCGCCCGTGTCGATGCCGATCCTCATCGCGCCGACGGCCTACCACAAGCTCGCGCACCCCGAGGGCGAGCTCGCGACCGCCCGCGCCGCTGCCCGCGCCGGCACCGTTTATACCGTCTCCACCCTCGCCACGACCTCCCTCGAAGACATCGCGCGCGCCTCGAATGGCCCGCTCTGGTTCCAGCTCTACGTCCACAATGACCGTGAGCTCACCCGCTCGCTCGTCGAGCGCGCCGAGGCCGCCGGCTATCGCGCCATCGTCCTCACCGTCGACACCCCCATCCTCGGCCGCCGCCTCCGCGACGTGCGCAACGGGTTCGGCCTGCCAACCGGCCTCGTCATGGCGAACCTCGTGAACACGAACGTCGCCGCCGGCGCCTCGGGCTCGGCCCTCCACCGGTACATTGCGTCACGGCACGACGCCTCGCTCTCCTGGCGCGACGTCGACTGGCTGCGCGGCATCACCCGCTTGCCGTTGCTCCTCAAAGGAATCGTTCGTCCGGACGATACATTGCGCGCGATCGACGCCGGCGCCGCCGGCATCATCGTCTCGAACCACGGCGCGCGTCAGCTCGACGGCGCGCCGGCCACGCTCGACGTCCTGCCGCGCGTCGTCGCGGCGGCTTCCGGCCGCGTCCCCGTGCTCGTCGACGGCGGCGTGCGCTGGGGGACGGACGTGCTCAAGGCCCTGGCGCTCGGGGCGAGGGCGGTCATGCTCGGCCGGCCCGTCCTCTGGGGCCTCGCGGCGGCCGGCGAGGCGGGCGTCCTCCGGGTCCTCGACATCCTGCGCGACGAGCTCGCGACGGCCATGGCGCTTTCCGGCTGCCCCTCGCTCGCGTCGATCGACCGCTCCCTCCTCGAACCGCGCCCGCGTTGACGCGCTTTACTTGCACACCGAAATGCCCGCCACGGCGCCCGCCGGCGAGCAGACCGCAGACAGCGCGCAATCCTGGTTCACGTGACAAACCACGCGCGGCGACACCGTCGTCCCGAGCCGCGGGTGCGTGAAGGTCCCCGCGCACTCGCCTTTCGGCACGCACACGGCCGCGATCGTCCGGTCGCCCGGGATCAGGCAACACGCCTCCGCGCCGCAATCCTCGGGCCCGTCGCACTCGAAGATCACGCCCTCCCCGTTCGCCGTCCGCGGGCACGATCTGCCGTCCTGCGTGCACGACGGCGGCTCGAACGTCGCGCAGCACGCCGTATCACAAACGTTCGTCCCGCAACGAATTTGCTTCTTCGCGAGCACCGGCCGCGGCCGCGGCGGCTCCACGCCTCGCGCGGCCGTCTCGGCGGCCGGCGCATCACAGGCGCACGGCGAATACCGCGCCCCCTCGTCGTCGCAGACCTGCGTCCCCTGCGCGCCCGCCGGACATGCGCACGCGACCTGCTGACCCGGCACGCACTCCTTCGACCGGCAACCGCCTGACACTGCGACAAGAACGAGCGGCACGACGAGGCGCGCCCCGAGCGCGAGGAGGCGACGGACGACGCGGGCGGAGCGAGGATGGAGAACGGGCATCACGAGGGCGAAGAGATGTCGAGCCTACGGCCGATCGACCCTCCACGTCGATGTGGTTTCCGCGTGCGCGGGCGAAAGCTCGCCATGGAGCCCTGCCTTCGGATCATGATATGCTCGCAGGTGGCTTCATTTTGCCCGCGCACGGTCGGGCTCACGAGAGGGGTGTCGGGGCGTGTCCATCGCAGAAGGCGCCATCATCGGCGGCAAGCTTCGGCTCGAACGACCTCTCGCCAAGGGCGGCATGGGCGCGGTCTGGGTCGCTCGCCACCAGCTGCTCGACACCGACGTCGCCGTGAAGTTCATGGAGGGCAGCATCGCGGCGAACGAATCGCTCCGGCAGCGATTCGAGCGCGAGGCCAAAGCCGCGGCCCTCATCAAGAGCCCGCACGTCGTGCAGGTCCTCGACTACGGGGTCGAGGACGGCATCCCGTACATCGTGATGGAGCTGCTCGAAGGCGAGGACCTCGGCAGGCGCCTCGAGCGCGGCGGCCGCCTCGATCTCGCCGAGGCCTACCGCATCCTCGAGCCTCTCGGCAAAGCGCTCCGCCGCGCGCACGACCTCGGCATCGTCCACCGCGACCTCAAGCCCGGCAACATCTTCCTCGCGCGGAGCGGCGACGACGAGATCGTCAAGGTCCTCGATTTCGGCATCGCCAAGGACGTCACGATCACCGGCCCCGCCACCTCCACGAGCTCCGGCGTGATGCTCGGCTCTCCCTCGTACATGAGCCCCGAGCAGATCCGCGAGACCAAGCAGGTCGATCACCGCAGCGATCTCTGGTCGATCGGCGTCATCCTGTACGAGTCGATCACGGGCCGCCTCCCCTTCGACGAGGCCGAGAACATCGGCAAGCTCCTCGTCACGATCTGCACCGACGACGCCCCGCCGCCCTCGTCGCTCGTCCCTTCGCTCGACCCCGCCGTCGATCGATTCTTCGAGCGAGCGCTCGCGCGCGACAAAGCCGCGCGTTTCCAGAGCATGGCCGAGCTCGTCGAGGCCTTTGGCCTCCTCGCCGGGATCCGCGCGACTTTGCGATCACGGCCGAGCATCGAGATCATCCCGTCGAGCGGCAAGGCCGTCGATGCGCGCACGAACAAGCTCGGCACCGATGTCACCGTCGCCGCCCCGATGACGATCGACGGCGGAGATCGCGCCTCGTCGCCCCGCGCATCCGCCTCCGACCCGCGGAGCACGCTCTCACCTGCCGAAAGCGGCGCGCGCGCGTCCTCGTCGCGTATCTTCGTCCCCGTCGTGCTCGGCGCGGCCGTCGCGCTCGCCGTCGGCGCCGGCCTCATTCTCACGCGGGCCTCGAAGACCGACGCCGACGCTTCTCCCGAGGCGCGCGGCGCCTCTGCGCCTCCCGCGGGGATCTCCTCGCAAGGGGGCCCCGCCGTCGCTCCGGTCGAAGCGCTCCGCACCGCGCGCCTCCTCGTGAACCCGCCCGACGCCCAGGTCGAGGTCAATGGCCGCAGCGCCCCCGTGGATCGCGACGGATACGTCACCATTTCCGGCGCGCTCGGCAGCACCCACGCCTTGCGTATCCACAAGGACGGCCGCGAGACCCGCGTCGAGGTCGCCGTCACCGCGAATGGCGCATTACCGGACAAACTCACGCTCGAAGGCGACGACCCGAAGCTCGCGCAGACGAGCACCAAACCCAAGCCCGGGGCTCCGCCTTCGTCGGCCGCCCCTCCGGCGGGCCCTGCGACCACGACGGCGCCGGTCACGACGGCGGCCCACCCGGTCCCGAAGCCCACGGCAACGACGCCCTCCAAAGATCCCCAGCCCGCGCGAACCTTCGAATGAAACGCTCTGCGGCCCTCCCCTCCCCGATCTGCCAGGCCCTCGCCGCCCTGCTCGCCTCGACCTTCGTCACGTCCGCGCTCGCTCAGAATGCACCTGCTGGACAAACCACGTCCAAGCCGCAGCCCTCGTGGATGAAAAAAGGCGGCCCGCTCCCGCCGCCGCCTCCACCGCCGCCCCCGCCGCCCGATCCCGCGGCCGAGGCCGAGGCCAAGGCCAAGGACGACGCGCGCAAGCATTTCGAGCAGGGCCTCGCGCTCTTCGACGCCGGCTCCATGGAGGCCGCGCTGCCCGAGTTCCTCACGTCGCTCTCCATTTACCCGACCCGCGCCGCCAAGAAAAACGCCGCGCTTTGCCTTCGCCGCTTGAATCGCTTCGACGAAGCGTTCGACATGAACGAAGAGCTCCTCGCGTTCCCGGGCATCACCGAGGAGGAGAAGCAGGTCGCGCTCCGCGAAATTGCCGAGCTCCGGCCGCTCGTCGGCGACCTCGTCATCGAAGGCGTCCCCGCCGGCGCGACCATTTCGATCGACGGAAAACCCCGCGGCACGACGCCCCTCGAAAACCCCCTTCACGTCCCCGTCGGCGAGCGCACCGTCCGCATCTTCAAGGCCGGCTTCGAGACGCTCGAAGCGCGATTGCAGGTCGTCGGAGGCAAAACGGCCAAGCTCCCGGCCGTCCTCTCGCGACTGGAGCTCGCCGGCTGGCTCCAGGTCGACGAGGCCTCCGGCTATTCGATGGAGGTCCTCATCGACGGCGCGGCCGTGGGCAAGACGCCCTGGCGCGGGCTCGTCGCGTCCGGCGACCACCTCGTCAGCCTGCGCGGCGAAAAACGCCTCGGCACCCAGCCGGCACGCGTCGAGGTCCGCCCGAGCCTCATCACTCCGATCCTGCTCATCGCCGAGGAGCTGCCTTCGGTCCTGCGCGTCGAGGCCAGGACGAAAACCGCCGACATCTCCGTCGACGGCGTCCGCGTCGGCCGCGGCGCGTGGGAAGGCCCCGTCCGGGCCGGCTCGCACCGCATCGAGATCACCGCGAATGGGTTTGTCCGAGAGGAGCGACGCGTCGAGCTCGAAGCCGGCAAACGGGAGGCCGTCGCGGTCGCCCTCGAGCCCGTCCCCCCGCCGTCGGGGTTCTGGGCGGACAAACGCCTTTTCGGCGAGCTCGGCGCCACGTTCGCCATCGCGCCCACGTTCGGCGGCAGCCTCGACGCGAGCTGCACGGGCTCGTGCGCGGCCTCGCTCGGTCTCGGGGGCGGCGGCACGCTCCGCTTCGGCCTCGAAATCCGTCGCAAATGGGCCGTGGGCGTCGAGCTCGGCGGCCTCGTCGCGCGCCGCGCCTTCACGGATCGCCCCGGCGAAGACGTGCACGTCTTCGGCAACATCGCGCCCAACAAAGGCCTCACCAACGACGTCATCACCCTCGGCGGCGCGCAGGTCGGCGCCTCCGTCGCGCGCACCGTGGGCGAGCGATTCCCCGTCACGTTCCGCCTCGGCGTGGGCGGCTTCTTCGGCTCGGCCGAGGACGACCGCTCCGGCCATTACAATACGACCGCGCGCGACATCCCCGACCCGACGAGCGCCACCGGCACGCGGCGCAAGGAGAGCGTGCCCTATACGGTCGATCGGGTCACCGAGACGCAGGCAGCGATCGGCGTCTACCTCGCGCCCGAGGTACGGGCTGGCATGCGAATCTCGGAAAAGCTCGACGTCGCCCTCTCGGTCTCGGCCCTCGTACTTTTCGTCCCCGAGCCTCCCGCCTGGGTGCCCGAGCAAGGGTATGTCCAGGCGAGCACGGACGGTCAGGGCAAATATGACTCCGACACGCTGACCGGCGCCTCGATGTTCGCGGTATCTCCCGGTCTCGTGGCGACGTACCGATTCTGACTTCCATACCTTACGAGGGAGGCCACCATGGGGACGAGATGGCGCACGGCGTGGAGATTCGGTCTCGCAGCGGGTTTGTGTGGAGCGTGCTCGGCGGGCGGTGATGCCCCGGGCGCGGCAGAATCGCTCGCCGCGCCCTCGGAGGCGCGCGTCGCGGTGGAGACCGCGGAGGCGATCCGCCTCCACCTCGCCCGTGGCCTCGCGCCCATGGGTGAAATGGCCTCGCCGCGGAGGGAGGCCCCGCGCGCGGACGTGCATTTGCCCCTGCGCGCGAGCGGCGCATTTCGTGTCGCGGACCCGGGAAGCGGGCTCGCGGTCGAGGTCGCGCTCGCGGGCGCGCGTGAGGTCGCGGGCGAGGCGGGCGCGGGGATCGTCATGTATCCGTCGGGCTATCGCGGCGTCGCCGACATCGTGCATCGCCCGACCGAGCGTGGCACCGAGGATTACGTGTTTTTCCGGGACGCCCTCCCGGACGTCCCGGAGCTCCGGTACACGATCACGCTCGGCGAGGACGTGGCCGGGCTCCGCCTCGTGGGCAAAACGCTGGAGCTGCTCGACGCGGGCGGCGCGCCGCGCCTGCGCATGGCGCCGCCCTGGGCCAAGGACGGCGACGGCAAAACCGTCTGGATGAACGTCTCCGTCGAGGGTTGCAAGATCGGCGCGGATCCACGATTGCCGATGGGCCGCCCGGTCGTCGATCCCGGCGCGCGGCAATGCGAGGTAAAACTCTCCTGGGAGGGTACGACCGTACGCGCGCCGCTGCTCGTCGATCCCGCGTGGACCCTCACGGACGCCATGGCCCTCAAGCGCCTCCGCCATACGGCGAATCTCTTGCCCGACGGCCGTGTCCTCGTCGCGGGCGGCGACAAGGGCGGCGAAGTCCCGCTGGAGTTCGCCGAGGTGTACGACCCGAGCCTCAAAATGTGGATGCAAGCGCCGTCCATGGGGCAAACCCGACTCGGGCATACGGCCACGACGCTGAAGGACGGCCGTGTGCTCGTCCTCGGCGGCAAGGGAATGGTGCAGGGGGTCCTCAACGTGACGGCCTCCGCCGAGATCTTCACCCCCGGAAACAACCAGCCCAACGCACCGGGCTCGTGGTCCACCGTGAAGCCCATGAACTTCGCCCGCGCCCTGCACACCGCGACGCTCTTGAGTGATGGGCGTGTCCTCGTGACGGGCGGAAAAACCTCCGCACTTGTCGGCACGACCGAAATTTACGACCCCGAGGCCGATACGTGGGAGACGGTCGGGGACCTGCACCTAGCGCGTTACAATCACACGGCGACGTTGCTCGACGAGGATCGTATCCTCGTCGCGGGCGGCGAGAGCGCCGGCCCCTCGCAGACCGCGGAGCTCTGGAATCCGGAGACCAAGACCTGGAAGTCGACGAATTCCATGAACCGCGTGCGCTCCGGCCATACGGCCACGCGGCTCCCCTCGGGGCGCGTGCTCGTAGCCGGCGGCAGCATGATCCTGGCTCAGACCATCGAGCTCTTCGATCCCGCGTCGGAGGAATGGCATCCGGGGCTCAACATGACGCGCCCGCGCAAGGATCACGCGGCGAGCGTGATGGCCGGCGGTCGGATCATCGTCACGGGCGGCGGATTCGAGGACATCCCTTACACCACGGAGATCTTCGACCCGACCACGCAGAGCTGGGCCGCGGCCGGGGCCATGGAAAAACCCCGCTCGTTCCACACCTCCACGACGCTCCTCGATGGCCGCGTCCTCGTCGTGGGCGGGACGGGGCCGGCCGGGGTCCTCGTCGACGCGGAGATCTACACGCCGCTCGGCGCGCCGTGCGGCCTCGAGACCCCGTGTGACGATTCCTTCTGCGTCGACGGCGTCTGCTGCAATGCGCCCTGCGACGGCCAGTGCGAGGCCTGCGACGGCCCGCGCGTCGGCATCTGCGAGCCGGTCGCGGGCAAACCTCACGGGGCTCGCCCGGCGTGCGACGGCACGAGCGAGGCCTGCGCCACGTGTGACGGCGTGAACCCGCTCGAATGCTCCTACCCGTCGGGCAACAATTGCGACAAGAAATGCAACGAGTCCACGCTCACGCTGTTCGCCTGCGACGGGAGCGGCAATTGCGCGGAGTCGACGAGCAACAACTGCGCGCCGTACACTTGCAATGCCGTCGAGCTCTCCTGCGAGACGAAGTGCACGAGCAACACCTCGTGTGCCCTCGGCTCGACCTGCAACACCGAGACGAAGATCTGCATCACATTGCCGACGAAGTGCCTCGACAACGAGATGCTCGAGCTCCCGGACGGCACCCCGCAGAGCTGCGCCCCCTACGCGTGCCGCAACGGCGCCTGCCTCGCGACGTGCGCGTCCGTGGACGATTGCTCCGGCGCCGAGGTCATCTGCGACGAGAAGACCTCGAACTGCATGGACTGGAAGGCATTCGAGGACGCGCAATCCTCCTCGGCGTCCGCGAGCTGCACCACGGCGGCCCCCGGCGCGCCCGCGCCTTCCCGCGCGGCCTGGCTCTTCGCCCTCGCCGCCGTCTCCCTGCTCACCGCGCGCCGCAATCGCCCGCGGGCTTGATTCAGGGCGCACCGCGCCCCGCCGCCCGATAGATCCCCGTCACGCCTTCCCCTGACGCATCCGCCGAGACGAACACCATTTCGGCCCCCGCCGAGAGCGCCCGCACGGCGGCCTCCCGCTCGCCCAGGTACGCGCGCAGGTTCACGAGCCGCGCGTACATCGGCCCCACCGGGTACAGGGAAAACGTCTTCAGATCGGTCGTCGCCGCGAGCCCGATCGAATCATTGGGATCCGGCGGCAGAGCGCCCTCCGGCCCCACCGCCGCGCGCCCCTCCGTCCCGCGCGCCGTGAATGCGATTTGCACGATGCCTCCCCTGACGAGCGCGTGCGGCGCCCCCACCTCCGTCACACCTCGCCAGAAGACAGGATCCTCCACGTCCGCGGGCGCGAGGACCGGGTTTGGCGAGGTACGCGTGCAGCCCTGCTCGGTCACCTGGCAAAGCCCGATCCCCCGGCCTCTCCCGCCTTCGTAAAACAGATACGTCGCGCCGTCGAAATCGAACACCGACGGGGATCCCACGGCGCCCTCCTCCCACGGCTCGGCTGCAAGAAGCGCGGGATCCTGGTCCACGAGGAAGCTCCGCCCTTCATCCGTCGAGATGGCCCGCACGATCCTCGCCGGATCCCCCACCTCCGCATAAAGCTCCATGCGCGCTCCGCGCCGGAGCACGCTCGGTGCCCCCACCCGCTCCTCCCCGGGCACGACGAACACCGGAGCCTCCGGATCCATGCGCCACTGCGAGGGCGCCTCGATACGCGCCCGCAGCAAAACCGTCTCGGCCCCGCGCGTGAGTTCCAAGAATGCGATCGGCTCATCCCCGAGCAGCGCGGGCTCGCCGAGCGTGGCCACCTCGGCCACCGCGACGCACGAATTCCCGCTGCCGCACGAGGCGCCGCCGCCGCACAGCGACGCCGTGCAGACATCGTCGAGCGCGTCGCACGACTCCCCGTGGTGGCAATCGCCATCCGACGCGCACGACCGCGCGCATCCCCCGGAGACGCAACGCTCGCCCGACGCGCAATCGCCGTCCGCCCCGCAGGCGCGCGTGCACCGCCTCCCCCGACAAACCTCCTGCCCCTCGCACGATCCCGCCCCCTGGCAAGGCGCGACCACGCAGCGGCCGCAGATACACCGCTCGATCCCCTCGCAATCCCCATCCGCCCCGCAAGCGCGCTCCGTTTGTCCCTCCGGTACACAGAGCGCCGTCGCGCCCGTCGCCAGCGCCGGCGCCACGATCCGCGCCGCCCCCCGACAAACCTCCACCGGCGACGCCTCCCCGAACGCGCCCACGCCGTCCGCCGGAAAGGGCGCCCTTTCCCCCTCCCCCGACGCGAGCCCGCACGAGGCGAGGAGCAACATCCACGCCGCCGCTCTCTTCATCGAAATGCCGCCTCCACGGAGAGCGCCCCGTGAACCACGCGACCCGAAACCACGTACCGCGCGTTTGGCAGGGCCGGGCTCGCCTTTTCCTCCGCCCGCTCCGCCAGGACCGACACCTGCGCCGCCAGATCCGCCCGCAAATCCACGCCCCAGACCCGCCCGAGCGCCACGCCGCCGCCGAGGCCCACCGCGTGCCGCGTCGCGTCCGCATAACTCGTGAATCCACGTTGCGGCGGCACCGGTGACGGCGAGAGCCCATACCCCGCGCGCGCCGCCCACCGGCCGGTCGCCCATTCGAGGCCGAGCCGCGGCACGAGCACATCCCGGAAGTTCGGCGCGACGAACTGCACCTCCGTCCGCCCGGGCGACGTCCCGAGCGCCACGTCGAGCGATACGTCCGCAACCGGCGGCGGCGCGTCCGAATACCCCTGCCATTCGATCGATCCCAGCACCGAAAAACCCAAGCCCACCTTGGCCCGCGCCCCGAACACGAACCGCGGCGGATCGTACCCGCTCACCCCACGCACGCGCACCTGCGTCGTCCCATTGAGCGGATTCTCCGCCAGCGCGATCCGTACGTCGCTGTCGACCGCCACGGAGACCCCGAGCCCCCCGCGCAGCGAGGCCCCGAATGCGACGCGGCCGAGATCCACCGCAATCCCCACGATCGGCGCCGCTCGATACGCGAGCGAAATGTCCGAAGCCGCGTCCGCATACGTCCCCTCCGCATCCTGCCCCAGCTCGAAACGTGTCCCCTCACCGCCCATGTCGAGCGCGAGCGCCGCGCCCATGCCGAGGGCAAACGGCCCGCGCCGCAAGGCGAGCGCGAGATCGAACGTCGCCCGCTGCAAGGCCGCCTCGTACCGGACGAACTGCGGCTCGGTCCCCGGCCGAAATCCTATCTTCGCAATCTGGGCGTCCGGCACGTGCGCCGCGAACGCGAATCCCAGGGTAAACGACGCGGGCAGCCGAAATCCCGCCTGCACGCCGAGATCCAGACCCGACACGTCGGCCACGTCGGCCCGTCGATCATCGATCCGCAGGTCCAGAACCCCATACCCGTATCCGAGCCGGACCCGCGCTCCAGGCGCCGCCGCGAGCGCCGCATTTTGCACGGGCGCGCCCGCCGGATCCGCGTCCGCCACGTCCGCCCGCACGAGCGCCGCGCTCCGCCCCCCGTGCCCGAACGTCGCAGGCGCCGTCGCCTCCGCGCGCCCGCTCGCGAGCAGAATTGCGAGGCCTACCCCGCCCGAGAGCCGCCCCGCGCTCACAGATCCACCCCCACGCCGAGCGATGTCGAGAACAAGCTCCCCGCCGCCGAGACAAACTGCCCATTCCCACCGAGCCCGATCCGGAGCGCCTTCGCAAGCACGTTCGTGAGCACGAGCGTCGCCCCCAGCCCGACCGTGAGTTTGTCCCCGTCGACCAGGTTCGTCCTCCCCTGGGGCGCGCTCGTCATCATCGTCGGCTCGCCGCCCGCGCCGGCGCGGAGCACGAGCGTCCTCTGTTTCCCGAGGTCGAACCGCACACTCGACGCGATCCGCAGCGAAACCACGTCCCGAAAGAGCCGTCCGATCGGACGTGATCCGAGGTTCACCCCCGGGAGCGTCGAGCGCACCGAAAGAAACGGCCCCTCCCACGCCGACCATTGATGCCACGCCGTGTCGATCTCGAAACTCGCGCGCCCCACGTCGAAGCTCGACGCGAGCACCACCGTCAGCGGATCGAACATGGCGCGTTTCGTCTCGATGTTCGTCACGAGCGGCACGCCGCCCACGTCCGCCGTCGTCTCGATGCGCATCGGAATGCCGAAGGCCTGCCGCACCACGAGCGCGACCCGCGCGCCCTCGGTCGGATCGAAACGAACGCCGAACACGCCGGCCATCACCGTATTCGCATCGATATCGATTCGCGGCTCCGGCGCCCCCGTCGCGCCCGCCTCGAGCCGCGCCGGCCCACGCACCCCGGCGAGCACATTGACCGCCGCACCGATCCCGAGATGCCGCGTGATCCGCACGCCGAGCGACGGCAGCACGACGAGCCGCTGCGTGCGATTGTCGTAATACGGTTGAAAGGCCCGATCCCCCGCCCGCGCGAGCAGCCGGAGCGCCCGCGTCGGTAAAAAATGCCCCGCGAAACCCAGGCGAATGCGCCCCGCGAGCGGGCCCTCCAGAGGAACCGTCCCGCTCGCGGACACCGCGATTCCGAGCGGCTCCTCGAATGGCAAACGTTCTCCTTGTGCTTCGAGCGTCGACACCGAGACGATCGGCGCGACGCCGATCGACGTCCCCTGCCCGAGCGCGAGCCCGCCGGGGTTGAAATACGCGGCCGTCCCGTCCTCCGCGCGCGCGCTCCTCGCCGACGCCTCCGCGACGCCCTCCGGCCCGAGCCCTTGCACCTCGAATGCGCCCGCCTGCGCGCGCGAAGGCGCCCCCACCCACGCGAGCGCGACGCCGATCGAGAGGAGGAGACGCACCGGAACGTCGGCCATCGCGGAGCCGCACCTTACCGAGAAAGCCCCCGTGAAGGAACTTTCTCGTCCCACCGTTCCACGACCGGACATATTCTGTCCATAGGACGTATTACGTCCGATCGCCCCCTTTCCTGGATCCTTTCCGTCTGCCATGCTCTCCCTCGCGCCTGTCGCCGCGCCCGCAGCGTGTCCCCTCCACACGTCGCGGGCGCGGCGCGGCGCTCGACGACGCGGCACCGACCTCTACGAAAGCGCCGCATGCACGTCGGGCGCGCGCCTCAGAGGGTGCTGCCACAGGCGTCGCGAGCGGCTCGAGGCTAGGGAGGCCGAGCGAGGCGTACACTGTACGTCGAGCGAGGCCGATCGAAGCGTCGAGCCGCGCAGCAGCCTGTGGCAGCACCCTCTCACGCGTGCCACTCGAACGACACGAGGCTGATCGCGAACGTCGCCGCCGCCCAGAGGGCCATCATCCCGAGCCCTCCCGCGAGGTTCGAAACGTCGGTGACCCCGTAGAGCAACACCGCGCGCGAGAGCCGCACCATCTCCGTCGACGGCAAGAGCGCGCCCACCGTGGACAGCAGCCGCGGCAGCGATTCCAGCGGGAAAAACATCTCCGACAGGAAGACGATCGGCATGTTGATCGCGCTGATCACGTCGACGAGCAGCTCCGCGTTGTCGATCGCCGTCGCGAGCGCGAAGCCCGCGCCGAGGAACGTGATCACGCCGAGCATCGAGATCACGAGGAGCCAGCCGAACGAAACGAGCGTCAGCGGCAAATCGAAGAAGAGCCGCGCCGTCCCGATCAGCAACACGACCTGCACGAGCACGATCGACGACCGCGCCGCCACGTTCGCCGCGATGAACGTGCCCTTCGGCAAAGGCGTCGTCGCGAGCTTCTTCAAGAACAGATTCTGCCGGAACAGGGCCATCGGATACCCCATCCCGAACAGGCCCGACGCGAGCACCGAGAACGCGAGGATGCCCGGGAAGAGGTAATGCACGTACCCCCACGCGGGCCCCTCCACGACGTCGAGGCGCGCCCGCGCCGGCAGCGCCGCCGCGAGCCCGCCGCCGAAGATCCGATCACGCGTCCCCACGCGCAGGATCACGCCCTCCCCGTCCGGCGCGGCCGAGAGCACGGCGCTCGCCATGCGCGCGCGGAGCTTGCCGAGCGCCTCGGCCTCGGTCCGCTCGCGCCCCACGCGCACCTCCTCGAACGCCCCGAGCTCGGCCACGCACCGCTCGATCGCCGCGCTTTCGGTCTCCATGGACACCACGGCCACGTAGCGCCGCTCGAACGGATGCCCGTTCATGAACACGAGCCCGAGCACGGCGAGCAGCACGACCGGGAAAACCAACGTGAACCCGACCGAGCTCCGGTTCCGGAGCGTGTCGAGCAGCCGCATTCGTACGAGCACCAAGAATGCGCTCACGTCGCCTCCCCGCGCCCGATCGCCTGGCCCTCGCGGATCTCGATCGCGCAGAAATGGAAGAACGCGTCCTCGACCCCGAGCCCGCGCCGCTCGGCCTCGGGCACCGCCCGCACGAGCTCGTCCTTCGTGCCGCTCGCGCGCACGCGCCCGCCCACGAGAAACAGCAGCCGATCCGCGAGCGCGTCCGCCTCGCGCAGATCGTGCGTCGTCATCAAGAGCGTCCTCTCCTCGGCGAGCTCGCGCAGCATCTCTCCCACGATCCGTTTGTTCTCCGGATCGAGATGCGCCGTGGGTTCGTCCAGGAACACGAGCGTCGGATCGTGCACCACGGCCGTCGCGATGAAGAGCCGCGCCGCCTCGCCGCCCGAGAGCCGTGTCACGGCCGTCCCCGCGCGGTGCTCGAGCCGCGCGCGCGCGAGGATCTGCGAAGGCCCGCCGCGCACGCCGTAGATCGACGAGAACAGCACCGCGTACTCGCGCGCCGTCACCCGCTCGATCTGCGCCTCCTTCTGCATCACCACGCCCACGCGCCTCCGCGGATACGGCCGCGGCTCCTCGCCGAAGAGCCGATACGCGCCACGCGTCGGCTCCGCGAGCCCCTCCAGGATGTCGAGCAGCGTCGTCTTGCCCGCTCCGTTCGGGCCGAGCACGGCGCAGAGCCCGGGCCCTTCCACCACGAAGCTCACGTCGTCGAGCGCCACGGTCTCGCCGAAGCGCTTCGTGAGCCCCACGGCTCGGACGATCTCCTGGGCCCGCGCCTCGTTCATGCCGCCCCGAAGCCTATCCGATTCGCCCAGCTCTTCGAGTATCCTCGCACCATCATGCAGGCTGCGGAGCGACTTCTCCACGAAACCACGAGCCTCTGCAAGATGTGCAAGGACGCCCTCCCGGCCCGCGTCGTGGCGACGCCGAACGGCGAGGCATGGATGCAGAAGCGCTGCCCGACGCACGGCGAGCAGGAGGTGCGGCTCTCGACGAGCGCGGCCTGGTACGAGCGCACGCGCGCCATCGTGCCGAAGGACGCGCGCCCCGCGAAGATCCGACGCCCGATCGAGCATGGTTGTCCCTTCGACTGCGGCCCGTGCGAGAGCCACACGCAGAAGGTCCGTTTGCCCGTCGTCACGATCACGAGCGCGTGCGACCTCGACTGCCCGATCTGCTACGTCCACAACAAGAACGACGACGCATTCCACATGAGCCGGGAGGAGTTCGCCCGGGTCCTCGATCACCTCGTCGAGGATCACGGCGGCGATCTCGACATCGTCAACCTCACCGGCGGCGAGCCGCTCCTCCACCCGCACCTGCTCGAATTCGTCTCGATGGCCCGCGCGCGCGGCATCCACCGCGTCAGCGTGTGCTCGAACGGCGTGCGCCTCGCGCGCGACGAGGACTTCGTCAAGCGCCTCGCCGACCACGGCGCGCGCATCGCGCTCTCGTTCGACACCTTCGACAAACACGTCGATCGCGCCTTGCAAGGCGCCACGCTCGTCGACCTCAAAACCCGCGTTTTGGAGCTCCTCGACAAACACCAGGTCGACACGACGCTCATCCCCGTGATGACGCGTGGCTACAACGACAAGGAGGTCGGGCGGATCATCCGCATGGGCCTCGAGCTCTCGTGCGTGCGCCACCTCGAGATCCACACGATCACGTACACCGGCCAGGGCGGCGTCTCCTTCGATCGCTCGGGCCGCATCTCCATGCTGGAGGTGCTCGAATCCATCGAGGAGACGACGGACGGCCTGCTCCGCGTCTCCGATTTCGTGCCCTCGCCGAGCGCGCACCCGCTCTGCTACCAGATCGCCTATCTCCTGCTCGACGACGAGGGCGGCCCCGCGCTCCCGTTCCTCCGTTTCCTCGATCCCGACACGATGTACGATTGCCTCGCCGACCACCTCTACCTGGAGCCGGGCACGCGCCTCGAACGCGCGCTGCAGGACGCGATCGACATGCTCTGGGCGCGCGGGGACGAGGGGGACGAGCGCGGTTTGAAGCTCCTCGACCAACTCGTCCGCAAGCTCTTCCCGAAGGACAAACGCCTCTCGCCGGCCGAGGCGCTGCGCATCTCGGAGCGCGCCGCGAAGGCCGTCTACGTGCATTCGCACATGGACGAGGAGACGTTCGACGTGGAGCGCACGTATCAATGCTGCGATTCGAACTGTTATGCGGACGGCTCGACGATCCCCGTCTGCAATTACAACATCCTCTACCGGGAGAAGGAGGCGCGCTTCATGGAGAAGCCGCGCATTTGGGGGCCGCGCGCGGGGAGGCGCTCGCTCCCGCTCGTGCAAGGGGGTACGTGACGTGACGCGCCTCCTCGAGGGAAAACGTTGCATCGTCACGGGCGGCACGCGTGGCCTCGGCCTCGCGATGTGCGTCGCGTTCGCGCGCCACGGGGCCCGCGTGGCGCTCACCTACCACAAGGACGACGCGAACGCCGAGGACGCGAAACGCGCCGTCACCGCCGCGGGGAACGAGCCGCTCGTCTTCAAGGGCTCGGTCGCGGACAGCGCGCACGTAAAATCCACGGTCGCGGCCGTCGTCTCCGCGTTCGGCGGCATCGACGTGCTCGTCAACAACGCTGCGATCACGCAGGTCCTGCCCATTTCGCTCCTCGAAGAGTCGGACTGGGACGAGCTCATGGACGTCAACGTGAAGGGCGTCTACCTCTACAGCCGCGCGGTCCTGCGCCACATGATCCGGGCGAAGCAGGGCAGCATCCTCAACATCGGCAATTTCGCCTCCGAGCGCATCATCGAGTCGCCGATCCATTATGCCGCCTCGAAATCCGCGCTCCGCGGGCTCACGGAGGCGCTCGCGCGCGAGGTCGGCCGCTATGCGATCCGGGTGAATTTGCTCGCGCCGGGCCTCGCCGAGGTCGGGATGGCGCAGGGATTGCCGCAGCACCGGCAAAAGGAGTACCTCGACAAATGCCCCCTCGGCCGCCTCGCGCGGCCGGGCGAGATCGCCGAGATGGCCGCGTTCCTCGTCTCCGATTCGAACACCTTCATGACGGGCGCCAAGGTGGTGCTCGACGGAGGGCTCTAGTGGATTCGTACGACGACATCCTTCGGCGCGGGTTCGACGAGTACCGCGAATTCGTGAACCCCCTCATCGCGCAGCGCGCCGCGCTCGCCGGCGAGCCCATCAAGCTCGTCCGCGCCGAGGGCGGCGTCCTGTACGACGAACATGGCCACGCCGTCGAGGATTTTCACGGCACGCAGGCCTTCGGCCATCGCAACCCGTACATCGCCGACGCGATCCGGAGGTACCTCGACTCCGACGCGCCCTCCTGGTACCCGGCCCGCGTCAATCCCTTCGCCGGCCGCCTCGCGAAAAGGCTCTGCGAGCGCGCCGGCCATTACGACAACGCCTTCTTCGCCTGCACCGGCAGCGACGCGGTCGAGGCCGCCCTGAAGCTCGCCCGCGCGCTCACGAAGCGCCCGCGCCTCCTCGGCCTCGAAGGCGCTTATCACGGCTGCACCTTCGGCAGCGTCTCGCTCATGACGAAGGGCTACCTCCGCGACCCGTTCGCCCCGTTCGTCGAGGGCGCCGAGCACGTGCCCTTCGGTGACGTGGACGCGCTCGCCAAGGCCCTCGCGCCCGGTGACGTCGCGGCCATCGTCGTCGAGCCCATCCAGGGCGAAGGCGGCGTGCGCGAATTGCCGGCTCCGTTCGTCGAGGCGCTCTGCGAGCTCACGGAAAAACACGGCACCCTGCTCGTCGCCGACGAGGTCCAGACCGCGCTCGGCCGCACGGGCCGAGGCTTTCTCGCCACCGCGAGCTGGCCGCGCCGCCCCGACGTGGTTCTCCTCGCCAAACACCTCGGCGGCGGCATCACGCCGATCTCGGCGATGCTCACCAAACGGGAGACCTTCCTCCGCGCTTATGGCGACCATTTCGCCTCGGGCGAGAGCCACAACACGACGATGGGCTTCAATGCCCTCTCCTGCGTCGCCGCGCTCGCCGCGCTCGACCTCCTCACCGACGAGCGCATCGAGCGCGTCGGTCGTCTCGGCGCGAAGCTCAAGAAAGGTTTGTCCGATACGCTCGCGCGTTCGCCGCTCTTCCGCGAGGCGCGGGGCGCGGGCTTCATGCAGGGCGTCGCGTTGAACAGCCCCGATCACCCCTGGCTCTCGTTCGAGCATTTCGGCTTCGAGGACCTCGGCCAGAAATCGATCATCTCCCCGCTCGTCTGCCACAGGCTCTACCGCCGCGGTTTTTTCTGCTTCACCTGCGGTCACGACTGGAGCCTCTTCCGGCTCCAGCCGCGCTTCGACATCCCCGAGGAAAAACTCGACGCGTTCGTCGTGGCCGTGGGCGAGGAGCTCGACTACATCGAGGGGCTCGGATGAACGAATCGAAACGCAGAGCGCTCGTCCTCGGCGGCACGGGCGCGGTCGGGAGCGCCGTCCTCGCGGAGCTCGCGCGCGCCGGGGTCCCGTCGGCATTCACGTACCATCGCGCCGAGGCCCGCGCCCGCGCGCTCGAAAGCGAGCTTTCCGCGCGCCCCTTTCGGCTCGACCTCGCCGATCCCGCGGCGCTCGGTCGCCTCGCGGCGTCGCTCGAAACGGAGGGCGCGCTCCCCGACGTCGTGATTCATTGCGCCGCCGTCGTGCGCCCCGCGGCGATCTTCGAGGCGACGGATGACGACTGGGAGGCCACGATGACCATCAATGCCCGCTCGGTCTTCCAGGTTTGTCGCGAATTCGGCCGGCGACTCGAAGGCCGCGGCGGCGACCTCGTCTTCGTCTCCGCGCTCGATCGCACGCAATCGCTGCCCGTGCCCGCGATCTTCGCCGCGTCGCAGGGCACGACGTCCGCGCTCGTGATGGCTGCCGCGAAGGATCTCGGCCCGCGCGGCGTGCGCGCGAACGTCATCGCCCTGGGCCTGCTCGACGCCGGAATCGGGAAAGAGCTCGATCCGAAGCTCGCCGAGGAATACCGGAGCTTCAGCGCGCTCCGGCGCCTCGGAACGCCCGAGGAGGCGGCGAAAACGATCACCTGGATCGCGCTCCACAACACCTACGCGAACGGAAAGGTCCTCAGCGCGAACGGCGGAATCTGATTCGCCTTCACGCCGATCGCCGGATGGACTCGTGGCGCAGCAAGGGTAGGTGCACGCGAAACGTCGTGCCCTCCCCGCGCCGGCTCTCCACCTCGACGCGGCCGCCGTGGGCCTCGATGATTTTCCGCGCGACCGAGAGCCCGAGCCCGACCCCGTGCGCCACCTTTCGCGTCGAGACCGCGCGATGAAATGGCTCGAAGATCCGCTCGATCTCCTCCGGCTCGATCCCGACCCCCTGATCCGAGACGGCCAGGACCGCCTCTTCGCCGTCGCGATTCGCCGAGATCCGGATCTCGCCGCCCGTGGGTGAATACTTGATCGCATTGCCGATCAGGTTGTCGAGGACCTGTTCGACCCGCGTCTCGTCGACGTCGCATACCAGCGTTCCTTCGGGGATCACGAGCGAGATGCGGTGGTTCGGCGACGTCGAAGCGTAAAGCTCGACGGAGTCGTTCACGATCCGGCAGATATCACAGGGCTTCTTCGAGAGCTCGAGCTGGCCCGCCTGGATGCGCGTGGCTTGCAGGAGATCGTCCGTCATCCGGGCCAGGCGATCGATTTGCCGATCCACGATCGTCAACGTCCGGGCCACGCGCGGGTCCGTGGAAGGCGCGCCGCGCGCGAGGACGGTGGTGGACATCTTGATCGCCGCGAGCGGGTTGCGGATGTCGTGCGCGACGGCCGCGAGCACGGCGATCTGCTCCTCGCGTTTTCGCGCGATCGACGCGGCCATTTCATTGAACACCGCCGCGAGCTCCCGGATCTCGACGGGCCCGACATCGGGCGCGCGTGTATGGTCGTCCCCGCGCGCGAACCGCTCGATGGCGCCCCGGAGCGCGGACAGCGGGACGTAGATCTGGGAACGCGCGCCTTGCACGAGCGCGAGGACGAGCAGGAGCAGCCCGCTGATGACGATGATGCTGACCGTATCCAGCGCGTCGTCCCAGAACGCCGCGGTTTTCCGCGTCTGCGCCGCGTCCGCCAGGTTGATCGTCACGAGCTCGGCCGCCTTCGCCAGCGCGTCGTCGAAATCGATCTGCGTCTGCTGCAGCGCCTGGCCGAGCGGCACGCCGGCCTTCTCCAGGCGATCCCGCGCCGTGAAATACGTCTCCGTCCGCGTCGAGAGCTCGCCGAGGACCTGCTTTTCCATGTCGCTGCCGACGTGCGCCTCGGCCTCGACCAGCCGGTCCTGGACGGCTTTTTGGACGGCCCCTCGCTGGTCGTGCGGCTCCACGCCGTCGCGCGTGACGGCGTGCTCGACCAGACGCCCGTAATGCAGGAGCTCGAGCTCCACGTCACGCGCGAGCCCGGCGCCCATCATGGCCGCGTCGAGCCGCTCGGTATTGCGATGCAGGACCGCGGTCGAGAGAAACAGCGATACCGCCGAGAGGACGACCAGGAACGAGAGCGCAGCGATCGCCAGCGAGAGCAGCCGGCTCAGCCGCAGCGGGCGTCTCCGATGCCACCAAGGAGGATGCGCGCGATCCATACGCCAAACATGACCCGAGAATGGCGGAGCTGAAAGCCGATCCCGCAGCCGATCCGGCTCCGCCGTCCCGGCCTTCGTCTTCGTTCTCGATACCGCCCGGCGGCGCGCCGAGCTCTTGCGGCGGATCCGCCATTGAAAGTGCATGGACAGAGCTCCACCTGCCAGGATAGTCTCCCGGGAGTCCTTGGTTTTCCGGACGGAGGTCTCCCGTGTCGAAGCTGAGCAGGCGTTCCTTTCTTCACATGAGCGGCGTTGCCGCGGGCGGTTGGGTTTTTCCGGGCTGCATCGAGAAGGCGGTCGAGATTCCGGCCCACACGGCGACACGATCGATCATGGACGTCGAGCACGTGGTGATCCTCATCCAGGAGAACCGCTCGTTCGACCATTATTTCGGCACGATGCGCGGCGTGCGTGGCTTCGGCGACCGCTTCACCATTCCCCTCGTGGAGGAGCCGAACGTCTTCCGCCAGCGAAACGGCGTGGAGGTGATCCTCCCTTATCACCTCGATTCGACGGCCGGCAACGCCCAGCGCGTGGACGGCACGCCGCACAGCTTCGTCGACGGCCACGAAGCCTGGGATCACGGCCGGTATGGCAAGTGGCCCGAGTGGAAACAGCCCCAATCGATGGGATATTACAAGCGCGCCGAACTCGCGTTCCAGTTCGCGCTCGCCGAGGCATTCACGGTCTGTGACGCCTACTTTTGCAGCGCCCACACGAGCACGAACCCGAACCGCCTCTACGCGTTCACCGGCACGATCGACAGCCTCGGGCAGAACGGCGGCCCCGCCATCGACAATTCGCACGATTTCCTGGGCGCCATCGAGGGGGGATACACCTGGAAGACGTACGCGGAGCGGCTCGAGGAAGCGGGAGTCTCGTGGCTCGTGTATCAGGATTCCACCGACAATTTCTCCGACAATCCGCTCGTCGGCTTCCGGTCGTTCCGGAAGGCGTTCTTCGAGGACCAGGAGTCGACGCTCTTCAAGAAGGGCATCGACTCGAGGCTATCGAACCAGAACCTCGACGGATTTCGGGAGGACGTGCTCGCGGGACGGCTGCCCCACGTCTCCTGGATCGTCGGGCCGGCCGATTACTCCGAGCACCCGGGCCCGTCGAGCCCGGTGCAGGGCGCCTGGTACGTGCAGCAGGTGCTGGAGGCTCTCACCGACAACCCCGAGGTTTTCGCGAAGACGGTCCTTTTCGTGACGTTCGACGAAAACGACGGATTCTTCGACCACGTGCCGCCGCCCTGCGCTCCCTCGCGGCGGGACGACGGCGTGCTCATGGGCGCGAGCACGGTGGACGATACCGGCGAGCGTTATGACGAGACGCTCACGGATCCGCTCGGAGGCCACCCGCACGGGCCCGGCGTGCGTGTCCCCATGTGGGTCGTCTCGCCGTGGAGCCGCGGGGGATTCGTCTGCTCCGAGAACTTCGACCACACGTCGATCCTGCGCTTTCTCGAAGCTCGATTCGGCGTGAAGGAGACCAACATCAGCCCCTATCGGCGCGCGATGTGCGGCGATCTCCTCTCGGCGTTCGATTTCGTGACGCCGAACGACGAAGACCTGCCCATGCTCCCGAGCCTCTCGCAGGACGAGGCCGATGCCATTCGTACGGACCAGGAGCAGCTCGCGCAGGTGACGGTACCGACAGGGGAGAACGGCTCGCTCCCGCAGCAGGAGACGGGGACACGGCCTTCACGCGCATTGCCCTACGAGCTCGACGTCGGGTGCGTGGTCGACGGGGACGAGGCGGTGCTTTCGTTCGTGAACACCGGCAAAGCAGGTGCGGTGTTCCACGTGTACGACCGGCTCGCGCTCGCGGAGATCCCCCGGCGCTACGCCGTGGAAGCAGGCAAGTCCCTCGAAGGGCGGTGGCCGGCGACGGGAAACCAATATTCGCTCTTCGTGCTCGGGCCGAACGGCTTCCATCGCGATTTCGTGGATGCCGGCTCGCAAGGCGGGCTCGAAATCGAGACGATGTACGACGCGGAAGGATCGCGACTCGGGATTCGCTGCAAGAATGCCGGCGGGACCCTGCAGCGTTTCCTCGTGACGCCACGCGCGTACACGAAAGAGGGCGCGACGCTCGACGTCGGCCCTGGGGAGACGGCGGACGCGTGGTTCGACGTATCGGAGAGCGGCCGCTGGTACGATTTCGCCCTGACCGTGGAGGGACAAACTGCCTTCAGCCGTCGTGTCGCGGGGCGCATCGAGAACGGGCAGCCGTCGATCACCGATCCGGCGATGGGCATGCCCGGGTAAACGCCCCGAGGGAATGGGCTACCCTCGCCCCTGCGGATCCCGATAGGGGGCGAGGTACGCGCGCGCCTGGGCCTCCGTCTGAAAAAAGGCGAGCTCGAAGGGGAAAGCGGCGGGGGCGAGCGTGCGTCCAGCCTTGACGACCATCATCGACATGATTGTGAACGTGAAGCTCGCGCCATGAAGGGCCACTGCGCGATACGGATACGGGCGCTCGACCCGGGAGAGCCTCGACCGCGCCTGGGGCGAAATGCCTCGAAGGTCGCGCATGTCTGCGAGGAGCGAGAACGTGCCCTGACGGTCACCGAGATCGAAGATGAGGCGCAGGTAGGCCTCGACCGCCGCGACCTCGAAGGTGCCGTGTAGCTCCATGCACAAGAGGTCTGACCTCTCCATCCATAATCGTTGTTGCCCGCACATCCACTCGCGAGGAGGGCTCATCATGCCCTTCTACGTCAAACGGAGCGCCCGGCATACGGCATTTTCGTTTCATTGGCCGCGCCGGCCCGGTCGGCATTGCAGCCCGTTCCGCCCGTCAGGCTCCCCACGCGGCGGCAAGCCCAATCGTCCTCACATGTATCTCGACATTCTCCAGGAAGCTCCGGCGCAGCTCGGGCTCCACGATTCGATCCGCGCTCCGCAGGATCTCGGCCCGGGCCTTTGCAATCGCCGCCCGCGCCTCCTCTTTTGCCCCCGCCGCCCACAAGACCTCCGCGTGGACCAATCGCACGAGCTTGTCGAGCGTCTCGTGCTTGCCGCTCTCCACGATCGCATTCGCGCGCCGCGCCTCCACGAGCGCCTCCTCCACGCGCCCGAGCGCCACGAGCGCGCGCGCCCGCGACGCCATCGCCCCCGCGCAGAGCGGCGGCACGTTCAAGAGCGTCACCTCCGCCTTGCGCCCGAGCACCTCGGCCTCCACGAAATCGCCCCGGCGATAAGCAATCCCCGATCGATGCACCTCCGCCGCGCCCGCAATGCGATGCCCACCGTGCGCGCGTCCCAGCTCCTCCGCGCGCGCCGCCGCGAGCCAAGCCTCCGCGAGCCGCCCCCGCTCCGAGAGCACGCGCGCCAGATTCAAATGGCACGCCGCCTCCACCGTCCCGAGCCGCATCCGCTGCGCCGCCGAGAGGCACGTCGACAGCACCTCCTCGGCCCGATCGAGATCACCGAGCTCGGCGCAGACGTGCCCCAGGTTGATCCGCTCGACGCACGCCTGCCGCACGTGCCCCGCGCTCTCGAACAGCGCCATCGAGCGCACGTAGCCGCGCCGCGCCCCCGCGAGATCACCCTCGTGCAGCGCGCGGAACGCGCGGAGCTGCCCGATGCGCCCCACCGCATAAGGCTCGAGGTCCCGGACCCCGCTCGCGAGCGCCTGCGCCCGCTCGGCCACCCGCGCCGCCCGCTCGGTCCGGCCCGCCTGCAAGAGCAATGTCGCGCCGGGACAAACGCACGCGATCTGCGCGCTCCGCGCCTCGCGTGAGGTTTCGAGCGCGAGCGCCTCGTCGAGCCAGCGCTCGACCTCGTCCCACGCCCCGCGCCGGCCCGCCGACGACACGAGCTCGCCGATCGCGCGGAAATACGCGGCCGAGCCGCGCGGCAAGAGCGAGACCGCCTCCCGCGCCCACGACGAACTGCGCTGCGCGTCCCCGCTCCACCGGCTCGCCTCGGCCTGCACGAGCCGGAGGCTCCCGAGCACCTCGCCCTCCGCGCGCCGCGCCCCGAGCTCCGCCCGTTCGATCGCCGCGTCGAAATCGTTGCCCACGAGCGCCTGCTCCGCCGCTCGTACCCACCAGCGGATCGCGAGCTCGGGCTCGCCGCCTCGCTCGCAATGCGTCGCCACGAGCGCCGCGTCCGTCTCCCCGGACGCGCCCAGATACTCGGCCGCGAGCTTGTGCCCGCGCGCGAGGTCCTCCGGCGACAGCATCGCATACGCCGCCTCGCGCACGAGCGCGTGCCGGAACGCGAGATCGTCCTGCGAGGCCCGCGCCGGATCCGGGCAGCGGATCAGCACCTCCCGCGCGACGAGCTCGTCGAGCGCGTCCGAGACGAGCGCCTCATCCCCCCCGCAAAGCGCGCACACGCCCGCCGGTGAAAACCGCTCGCCGAAGATACTCGCCGCCCGAAGGACCCGCTTCGACGCTCGCCCGAGCGCGTCGAGGCGCGCCTGCACGAGCCCCAGAACCGAATCGGGCAGGCCCTCTTTGCCCTCGGCTGCGGCCCGGATCATCTCCTCCAGGTAAAACGCGTTGCCGCCCGCACGCGCTGCCACGACCCGCACCACGGCCGGATCCGCGTCCGCGCCGAGCACCACGCGCGCGAGCGCCTCGCAGGCCTCCGGCCGCAGCGCTTCGAGCCGCATCACCGTGGCGCGCTCCTCCTTCGCGAGCGACGGGAAAAGCACGTGCACCTCCGGCCGCGCGAGCGCGAGCACGTGGAGCGGCAGGTCGCGCGCGACCGCGACGACCGAGGCCACGAGCTTGACGGTCGGCAGATCCCCCCAGTGCAGGTCTTCGAGCAGGATGAGCACCGGCGCGCGCGCGCATTCGGCCACGATCCAGTCCTCGAAGGCCATCCGCGTCGCGTCGCCCATCAACGCCGGATCCGAGCGCGCGGCCCGCAGCGCGGCGCTCGCGGCGCCCGGCGCGGCCGGCACTTGCGCGAGCTCGCCCAGGAAATCGACCAGTCGGCCCACATCGACCGGGCTCACGAGCGGCGCGATCCTCGCCTCGATCTTGCGACGCTGCGCCTCGGACGGCTCGCCCTCGACGATCCCCGCGGCGCGGCGCACGAGGTCGGCCATCATCGCGTACGGCGAACCCGCGCGCAGCGACTCGCCCCGGCCGAGCAAGATCGTCGGCGTCTCGGCGCGCCCCGCGAGCCGCGTCGACATCTCCCAGCGCAACCGCGATTTCCCCACGCCCGCGGGCCCTGTCACGAGCGCGAGCCGCGCGGCCCGATCGGCGACGCACGACGTGTACATCGCCTCGAGCATCGCGAGCTCCCGATCGCGCCCGACCGTCGGCGTCGCGCGCCCGAGCAAGCGCGGATAGGCAGGCACGCTCGCGCCGATCTCGCCACGCAGGAGGAATCCGCCGTCGATCTCCTCGACCGCGAGCTGCGCGCCCACGAGCCGCGCCGTCGGCGCATCGAGCACGATCGCCTCCCCGGCCCCGGTCGGCCGGAGCCCCGATCCGCGCTCGATCGCGTCCGCGGCGAGCCCCGTCTCGCCCACGCGCGCGCGCGACGTCGCCACGGCGATCCGCACGCCCGGCACGCGCGCTCGCACCGAAAGCGCGAGCCGCGCGCCCCGCAGCGCCTCGTCCCCGGCCGACGCGGCGCTGCCGAACACGGCGATCACCTGATGGCCGAGCGTGCCATGACAAACGCCTCCGAGCTCCGACGCGGAGAGCTCCAGCGCGAGCCGCCCGGCGGTCCTGTCCGCGGCGGCCGAGAGATCGGCGAAGACCGCGGTGATCACGCGTTGCTCGCCGCGCCCCGAGAGCAGCTCGCTCGCGGGCCTCGAAGGAAGGCTCGCGTGGGGCACGGGCTCGATTCCCGACGCGGGGCGCGACGGATCGGCCCGCACCGCGGCCCACGAAGGCGGCGGCATCGATCCACGCGCGCGCCGGGCGAGCTCGATCGACACACGTTCGAGCGCGCGGGCCATTTCGAGCGACGAACCGAACCGCTCGGCGGGGTTTTTCGAAAGCGCGCGCGCCACGAGGGCCGAGAGTTCGGCGGGCACGTCCGGGCGCGCGACATCGAGCGGCGGCGGATCGTGCAGCACGATCTTCGCCAGCACGATGAGCGTCCGGTCCCCGGTGAACGGCCGTCTTCCCGCGGCGAGCTCGTACAGCACGATCCCCAGCGAAAAGAGGTCCGAGGCCGCCGTCACTTGCTCCTCGCCTCGGGCCTGCTCGGGCGACATGTAGACGGGCGTCCCGAGCCGGCTCCCTCGCTCCGTCAGGGTCCGTTCGCCCGAGGCGCGCGCGATGCCGAGGTCGATGAGCTTCACCGGGGGCGACTCGATCTCCGCGAGCCGCTCGGCATCACAAGCGAGGAAGAAATTCGCGGGCTTCACGTCCCGGTGCACGATGCCCTGCTCGTGGAGCGCGTGCAGGCCGAGCGCCGCGCGCCGCGCGACCTCGACGGCGACTTCGACGGGGAGCGGCCCGCGCCGGAGGACGTGCGCGAGGTCCGTGCCCTCCAGCCATTCGAGGGCAATGCACGGTTTGCCCTGCCTGTCCATCCCCTCGCCCACGAAACGGACGACATGAGGGCTCTGGATGCACGCGAGATAACGCGCCTCGCGGTGAAAACGCTCGCGCAGATCGGCGCTCGCGTCCGCGTCGAAGAGCCGCTTGATGGCCACGAGGCCGCCGGTCGCGTGATCGCGGGCGCGGAGCACTTCCCCGAACGAACCTTTGCCGACGCGCTCGAGGATCTCGAACCGTCCGCCGATCACGCGCTCGGGCGCCCCCATGAAAATTGCGTCTCCCCCTGATACGCCCGCCGCCCGCCGGCGTGTTCGTTTCTCGACGAAAAATACCGGAGGTTCGATCCGCGGTAAAGCGCGGCCTTGCTACCATGGCGCGGCAGGTCTCTCACACCATGAACAAGATTCCCCGTTTCCGCGCCGATCCCGCGCTCCTCGGCGCGCCGTCGCTCGGCCTTTGGTTCGCGTATCGCGGCGACGACCTCCTCGTCCGCCTCGTCGACGGCGACCCGCCCGCGCCTTTCCCTCACGACGTGCCGCTCCTCGAAACCCTCGGCGCGCTCGGCCTCGAACCCGTCCGCGTCCAGCCGCTCGGCTGGCTCGACGCCGTCCCGTGTCGATCCGCCGAGCTCTCGCCCGATGCGCCCGTCCCGCCCGGCTTCGCCTACGTCTCGCTCCGCCGCTTGCACGGCCGCATCGATCCGGACTTCGAAGTCGCCGCGGGCACGGCGTTTCAGGTGCAGTACTGGGACCGAACGCACCAGTTCTGCGGGATATGCGGCGCGCCGCTCGACCTCGAAATCGGGCGCCGGTCGAAGCGGTGCACGCGATGCGCGCACCAGCATTTTCCGCACGTCACCCCGGCGATCATCGTGCTCATCGAGGACGGACCGCGCATCCTGATGACGCGGCAACCACGTTTTCCTCCGGGCATGTACGGCCTCGTCGCGGGGTTCGTCGAGCCGGGCGAGTCGCTCGAGGACTGCGTGAAGCGCGAGACGCGCGAGGAGACGGGCATCGAGATCGACGACATTCGCTATTTCGGCAGCCAGCCCTGGCCATTCCCGCACCAGATCATGATCGGCTTCTTCGCGCGCCGTTCGGGCGGCGAGCTCGTCGTCGATCACGGCGAGCTCGAGGAGGCCGCCTGGTTCGACCGGGGCTCCTTGCCCAAGCTCCCCTCGTCGATGAGCATTGCGCGCAAGCTCATCGACGAATGGCTCGCGCATCGGGCATGACGCGCGGGCCTGCTCGCGCCGTCCCATACTGCACTGCGTAGCCTGTATCCACCATCCCCAATGATGCCCACCCGCAGGGCGTCACGTCGGCCCTCGCCGAAACATTTCACGAATTCGAGGGCCATTTCGCCTCGCATCGCCCCATTTCATCCACGTCCGCGCCGGGCATCGGTGTACCCTCGCCGCCAGGGAGGAACACGATGCCTCGTTCGATAGCTTCTCATCGGCCGCGCCCGAGGAGGCGCGGAAGGACCATTGCCCCGCTCGTGCTCGCCGCCGTCCTCGCGCCGGCCGCGATCGGGTGCTCCAGCGACGCCGGAACGCCCGCGACGGATCCCGGGCGCGTCACCATGCACCGGCTCAATCGGGTCGAGTACAACAATACGGTCCGCGACCTGCTCGGCACGGCGCTCAGGCCCGCGGACGATTTTCCCGCCGACGATCGTGGTTACGGCTTCGACAACATCGCCGACGTGTTATCGATCTCGCCGCTCCAGGCCGAGCTTTATGCCCGCGCGGCCGAGGATCTCGCCCGCGAGGCGATGAACCTCCCGTCGTCCTCCACGACGCTGCGCGTGGAAGCGGAGACGCTCACGGGCCAGGTCGGCGCGGCCGGAGGCGAGGACTGGAACCTGTGGAGCAGCGGCGAGCTGCCGGTCACGCACGAATTCCCCTCGACCGGAAAATATCGTATCGCCGCGCGGGTCTGGGGTGATCAGGCGGGCCCCGATCCCGTGAAAGTGAACCTGCTCGTCGGCGGCACCATCGCGGGCAGCTTCGACGTCAGCCAGACGAGCGCGGATCCCGTGGTCGTCGAGGCCGAGGCCGACGCGAATGCGGGCACGCAGGTCGTCTCCGTCGAATTCACGAACGACTATTACGACGAGGCCGCGAGCGCCGACCGGAACCTGCACGTCGACTGGATCGAGATCGAGGGCCCGCTCGGGGTCGTCGGGGAAAACCCCATCCGCGAGCACATCGTGGTCTGCGATCCGACGGGCGGCGCCGCATGCGTCCGGGAGATCCTGCAAAAGTTCGCCGAGCGCGCGTTCCGCCGGCCGGTCACGGAGGCCGAGCTCGACCGGCTCGCGGGCGTGGTCGCGCTCGCCGAGCAGCAAGGACAAACCGTCAACGAAGGCCTCGAGATCGCGCTCCGCGCCATCCTCACGTCGCCGCATTTCCTGTTCCGTCCGGAGCTCGATCCGAACCCGCATGCCAGCACGCCGGCGCACCCGCTCGATGACTTCGAGCTCGCCTCGCGCCTCTCGTATTTCATCTGGAGCAGCATGCCGGACGAGGAGCTCTTCGCGGCCGCGCGCGAGGGCAAATTGCAGGATCCGGCCGAGATCGAGGCGCAGGTCGAGCGCATGCTCGCCGACCCGAGGGCCGAAGCGCTCGTCGACAACTTCGCCGGGCAATGGCTCTTCACGCGGGCCCTCGACGATCACCAGCCCGACTATCACGCGTTCCCGACCTGGGACGAGACGCTGCGCGAGTCCATGCGGCAAGAGACGCGCCTCTTCTTCCGCGAGTTCCTGAAGAACGATCTTCCGATCCCCGAGATGCTCTCGGCCGATTTCACGTACATCGACGAGCGGCTCGCGACGCATTACAACATGCCCTCGCCCGGGCCAGCCGGATTCGTCAAGGTCACGATCGAGGATCCCAATCGACAGGGCCTGCTCGCGCAGGGCTCGATCCTCACGGTCACGTCCTATCCGACGCGCACCTCGCCGGTGAAACGCGGCAAATGGGTGATGACGCAGATGCTCTGCACCGAGCCCGACGCGCCGCCGCCGGGGGTCGAGGGGCTCGTCACCGAGGAGATGCCCACGGGCTCGATCCGGCAGCGGCTCGAAATCCACCGCGCGAACCCGATCTGCGCCGGCTGCCACGAGGAAATGGACAACCTCGGCTTCGGCTTCGAGAACTTCGACGGCATCGGCTCGTTCCGCACGGAGGACCTCGGCTTCCCCGTCGATTCGAGCGGCGTCCTGCCGGGCGGCAAGACATTCAATGGACTCACGGAGCTCAGCGCCATCCTCGCCGAGGATCCGCGCTTCTTGCATTGCGTCTCCGAGAAGATGCTCACCTACGCGCTCGGGCGCGGCCACGAGCCGGCCGACGCGGACGACCTCGAGCACCTGACGAAGGAGCTCGACGAGCGTGGGCAGAGGTTCGTCGATCTGATCAAGCTCGTCGCGACGAGCGAGCCGTTCCGGATGCGGCGCGGTGAGGCGCCGGGAGGTGCAAAGTGAAACGTTTCAAGCTGTCGCGACGCGCATTCCTCGGCGGAGCGGGCGCGCTGCTCGCCCTGCCGGCCCTCGAGATGTTCTCCCCGAAAAACGCGAAGGCCGAGCCGAACGACCTCAAACGCATCATCACGTTTTACGTGCCGAACGGCATCCACATGCCGGCCTGGACGCCGACGACCGAGGGGGAGCAATACCAGCTCCCCACGATCCTCGAGCCGCTCGGCGCGCTCCGGGAGAAGGTCCTCGTCCTCTCGGGCCTCGCGAACACGCCCGCGCGGCCCGACGGGCCCGGCGATCACGCCGCGGGCACGGCGGGCTTCTTGACGTGCCGCCACGTCGTGAAAACCGAGGGCGCGAACATCAAGAACGGCATTTCCATGGACCAGGTCGCCGCGGCGCACCTCGGCCAGTTCACGCGGATCCCGTCGCTGCAGCTCGGCATCGACGGCGGGTCGAGCGCGGGCGATTGCGACTCGGGGTATAGCTGCGCCTACGCGCGGAACATCTCGTGGGCCTCGGAGACGCAGCCGCTCCCGAAAGCGGTGAATCCCCAGGTCGTCTGGGACATCCTGTTCGGCGGCTTCGATCCCAAGGCCACGGCCGAGGAGCAGGCGCGGCAGAAGATCTACCGCACGAGCGTCCTCGATTACGTGCTCGAAGAGGCGAACTCGCTGAACGGCAGGCTCGGAACCACGGATCGGCGCAAGCTCGACGAGTACATGACGGGCATCAGCGAGCTCGAAAAGAAGATCCAGAAGACGGGCGAAGGCCCGCAATGCACGCCGATGAACCGCCCGCCGGGCGACCTGCCCTACCCCGAGCACGTGATGATGATGCTCGACCTCATCGCGCTCGCGGTGCAATGCGACGCGACGCGGGTCGTGAGCTTCATGCTGGGCAACGCGGGCAGCGGCCGGAGTTATCCGTTCCTGCTCGTGAACGAGGGGCATCACGAGATCTCGCACCACCAGAACCTCGACACGAATTACGAGAAGCTCACGATCATCGATCGGTGGGAGGTGGAGCAATTCGCCTACCTGCTCGGCAAGCTCCAGGCGATCGACGAGGGTAATGGCATGAGCGCGCTCGATAGCTCGGCCGTGTTCTTCTCCAGCGAGATCGAGGACGGCAATGCCCACAGGCACACGAACCTGCCGGTCCTCGTCGGCGGCAGCCTCGGCGGGATCTTCAAGCCCGGCAGGCACGTGGTGTATCCGGACGAGACGCCGCTCGCGAACCTGTTCATTTCGATGCTGCAGGGCGTGGGCGTAGAGGCGACCACGTTCGGCGACAACGGCACGGGCCCCCTGCCGAACCTCTGATTCGTGCTGCGCGGGCGGCGATCCCCCCGTCGCCCGCGCTTTCCCCCGTCAGGGCACTTCCGCCAGGACCCGCATCGCATTTCCCCGTAGGATCTTTCCGATCGTCTCGGGCCGCATCCCCGCTTCGAGGAGCGCGTCCGTGAGCAACGGCAATCGCGCGGCGTCGCAAAGATCGCGGGTCGGCACGATGAAGCCGTCCCAGTCCGATCCGAGCGCGGGCGTATCCTCGCCGCAAACGTCGATGATGTGTTTCAGGTGCTTCACCACCGGCGCGAGCCCGTCTCCGCCGAGGAACTGCGGGCAAAAGATGACGCCCACGACGCCGCCCTTGTCCGCGATGGCGCGGAGCTGGTCGTCGTCCACGTTGCGCCAGTGCTGGAACGCGCCGATGACCCCGGTGTGGCTGACGATCGGCGGGCGTTTGGCCATCGCGCACGCTTCGAGAAACCCCGTGCGATTGATGTGCGCGAGGTCCACGACGACGCCGAGCGCCTCGCAAGCGGTCACGACTTCGCGGCCGAACGGCGTGAGCCCCGCATCGTCCTTGCGCCCGCGGCCATACGCCGGATAGCAGAGCTCATTCCGGCTGAAATGGCAGAGGCCGAGGTAACGCACGCCGCGTCGCGCGAAATGCGCGAGTTTGTCGAGTGAACCTTCGAGCGCGTGTCCGCCCTCGATGCCGAGGAGCGCGCCGACCTGCCCGCGCGCCCGCGCCGCCTCGATCTCGGCCGCCGTGCGCACCTTGGCGAGGCGGTGCGGCGCGCGCGAGATCTGCCCTTCGAGCGCGTCGATCTGCTCGTCGATGACCCGCGCGAGCCCGTGCCGCTGGCCGATCGGCAGCGAGACGAGCCCAAAAAACTGCGCCCCCATCCCGCCCTCTTTCATGCGCGGCACGTCGACGTGCCCGCCGAGCGCGGCGAGCGGGAGCGGCGGATCATGGCGGGCGTGCAGGTCGTAGCCCACCCAGCGCGACCACATCAAGCTGTCGGCATGCAAATCGATCGCGGGGTAGAGGTCGTGGAGCGCGCGCGCTTCGGGGGAGCCGTGCATGGCGCGCCGAGGATAGCAGAAATCCCTAGCGCCGGGACCAACCCCCGACCCCGAAGCCGGGATGCGACTGCAAGAACTTCACGACGGCGACGGGCGGGGTCGACCAGGGCGCGAATCGCTCGGGCATCCATTCGCTCGGTACGATGACGCTGCGCGTGTACCCGCTCCAGAGGCCGTCGCTGCACGCATAACAATCCTCGCGCGCGAACTGCGCGTCGACGCGGAGCCCGCCGCGCTCGCCATACACGGGGAAGATTTGCACGAGATCGGGCAGATCTTCGTGTTTGCGCGCCTCCTCCGGATCCATGTCGCCCTCGTCGAGCATGGGCTCGGCGCGCCGCGCGAGCGCCTCCTTGCTCGGCAGATGGTGCATGAGATCGATCTCTTTGCCCGCCTCCGCGTCCCACAGCTTGAAGCTCGCCACGGTGTTCCCGTGCGCGCCGCACGAGTAAACGTACACGTCCTCGTGCACGAACAGATACGGCCCGACGCTGCCGAGGAGCTCGACGTGATGCGAGAGCTCGCCCACGCCGGCGCCGTCGTCGCCGGGATCCACGATCACCTGCCGCGCCACATCGTCGCGCGGCGCGAGCCACGCATGCGTCACGATCCCCGGCTCGAGGTTTTCCGGGGGCGTGCCCTCCTCGCAGCCGCCGAGCTTGACCTCCGCCTCGCGCTCGCGCCAGACGAGCTCGCCGCGGCTCGTCGCAATCACGATCCCCGGCTCTTCGCCGAGCACTCGCCCGTCGTCCGCCACGCGATACGTCGTCTTCGGCCCGTCGCCCTGCTTGCCCCAGAGCAGGACCTCGCCATCGGACTCCGCCTCGGGAGGCGCGGCGCGAGGCCCCGCGGCGAGGTCGACGGCAGGCGCCGCGGCCGGGCGATTTCCGCCGCAACCCGAAGCGAGCACGACCCACGCCGCGAGGAGGGCGAACGGGCGAGCCGACAAGGACATCAGGCGCCTTCGACGACGACGCGGTTCATGCGGACGGGCGTGAGGGGCCGATCGTCGCCGTCGGTGCGGGTCTTCTCGATCTGGCGCACGACGTCCAGGCCCTCGACGACGCGGCCGAAGACGGGGTGCTTCGAGGGGCCGGGCGTGAACCAGTCGAGGTAATCGTTGTGCACGGTGTTGATGAAGAACTGGCACGAGCCGCTGTTCCGCGCGCCGGTGTTCGCCATGGCGAGCGTGCCGGGCTCGTTCGAGATCTTGGCGCCTTCCGGATGCTCGTCCTGAATCGTCCCGTGCGGCGCGTCACCCGTGCCCGCGATCGGGCTCTTCGGGTTGCGGCTGTGCGGACAGCCAAACTGGATCATGAAGTTGTTGATGACGCGATGGAAATGCAGACCGTCGTAAAAGCCGTCCTTCGCGAGCTTGATGAAGTTATTCGCCGTGATCGGCATCTTGTCGACGAAGAGCTCGACCTTGATGTTGCCGAGGGAGGTCTCGAGGAGCGCAGTCGGATTTGCCATGGGCGCGGAGCGTAGGCCCTCCGGGGCGAGTTCGGCAAGGGGGACGGGCACGAACAACCTCTTGCGCGAAGGGCTGTACAAGCGTACGCCCCGGACCGACGACATGCGAACCGAGCGGAAGAACCGGGGCGAGGTGATGCGCTTCTTCGCGACGGCCGCGAAGGGCACGGAGGGCGCGCTGCGCGACGAGCTGCGCGAGGCGCGCTTCCGCGAGGTGCGCGCGGATCGAGGCGGCGTGCACTTCGAGGGCCCCATCGAGGAGGGCATGCGCGCGTGCCTCGAGCTGCGCATCGCCGTGCGCGTGCTCGCGCTGCTCGCCGAGTTCGAGGCGGAGACGGGAGAGGCGCTCTACGAGGGCGTTTCACGCGTGGATTTCAGCCCGTACGTAGATCCGCAGCGCACGCTCGCGGTGCGCGCGGCGTGCAAGGACAGCCGCCTCACGCACACGCAGTTCATCGCGCAGAAGACGAAGGACGCGATCGTCGATCAGCAGCGCAAGCAGCTCGGCGCGCGATCGAGCGTGGACCTCGACGACCCGGATCTCGGGGTGTTCGTGCACGTGGTGCGCGATCGGGCGAGCCTGTATGTGGATCTCTCGGGCGAGTCGCTGCACCGGCGCGGCTACCGCAAGCGCATCGAGGAGGCGCCGCTCAAGGAGACGCTGGCGGCGGCGATCCTGCGTCTCTCCGGCTGGGACCGGCAAAGCCCGCTCGTGGACCCGATGTGCGGCTCGGGGACGATCCCGATCGAGGCGACGCTCTGGGCGCGCGACGTGGCGCCGGGGCTCTTGCGGGAGCGGCACGGCTTCGAGCGGTGGCCGAACCACGACGAGACGCAGAAGAGGCGCATCACGGACATGCGCGAGGCCGCGCGGGCGCGGGTGAAGAGCGAGGGGCCGTTCGTCGCGGGGAGCGACGTGTCGCCGCAGGCGATCGAGACGGCGAAGCAAAACGCGAAAGCCGCGGGCGTGCGGCTGCATTTCTCGCGCGCGGACGTGCGGGACGTGGAGCCTCTGGAGCCGCCGGGGTTCATCGTGACGAACCCGCCGTACGGGGAGCGTTTGTCCGGAGGAGAGGAGCTCTACCGGGGGATGGCGGAGGCGTTTCGGCGGTTGTCGGGGCACACCGTGGTGCTGCTCGCGGGGACGCCGGAGATCTCGCGGGCGATGCGGATCCGGCCGTCGAAGGAGATCACGGTCTGGAATGGTCCGATCGAGTGCCGGTTGTTCTCGTATTCGATACGGTGATGGTGACAAGGAGCGACCATGAGAACCGCTGAGGAGCTCTCCCGAATCGAAGAAGCCCGACAGGTGCAGGCCTTCGCCTCCATCGCGCCCGAATCCATCCGCGTCGCCGGCGGGATCGCCTGCTTCGCCGCGCCGGGATCATGGTGCAACGTCGTCATTGGAATCGGCCTCGCCGGGCCGGTCAAGGCCGAGGAGCTCGATCAAATCGAGGCGTTTTACGAGGGCCGCGGCGTTCCGATCCGGATGGAGCTGTCGCCGTACGTGGATCCGGGGCTGCTCTCCATGCTCGCCGCGCGGAAGTTCGTGCTCACGCGGTTCGAGAATCTCCTCGCGCGGGAGCTCCCCGCGGACGAGGATCCCGTGGCCGGCGCGGCGCTGCCCGCCGGGATCGTGGTGCGAAAGGTTTCGCCGGGCGAGGAGGTGCGGTTCATCGAGGTGTCCAGCAGCGGCTTCCGGCCCGAGGGCGAGCCCATGTCGGAGGCGGATCTGGAGGTGAGCCTGCGCCAGATGCAGAACCCGCGATCGATCTGCGTGATGGCCTGGGCCGGGGACCAGGCGGTGGGCGCGGGGAGCGCGGAGGTGCGGGGCGAGGTCGCGGCGCTGTTCGGGACGAGCGTGCTGCCGGCGTGGCGGAGGCGCGGCATTCAGCAGGCGCTCATCCGCGCGCGGCTCGCGGAGGCGCGGGCGCGCGGCGCGACAGTGGCGACGATCGGATCGCTCCCCGGCGAGCCCACCGAGCGCAACGTGCAGCGGGTGGGCTTCCGGGTCGTCTGCACGCGCGTGCACCTCGAACGAGCGTGACGCGCGCTCGGCTGCCGCTTCAGAATCGCAGCACGATCTTTCCGAAATGCCCGCCGCTCTCCATGTAGGTGAGCGCCTCGCGCGCCTCGCCGAAGGAGAACGTCTTCTCGTCGATCGCCGGACGGAGCCCGCCCGCCTCGATCGCGCGGGTCATCGCCTCGAACATCACGCGCGAGCCGACCATGATGCCCTGCAGCCGGAGGTGCTTCATCAGGATGGGCAGCACGCTCATCTCCTGCGCCGCGCCTCCGAGCACGCCGATCACGCTCATCGTGCCCGAGATCCGCGTGGCGCGCATCGAGCGCGTGAACGTGCCCGCGCCGCCGACCTCGATCACGTGGTCGACGCCCACGCCGCCCGTGAGCTCGAGGGCCTTCTTGTCCCAGTCGGGCGTGGTCTTGTAGTTGATCGTGGCCCACGCGCCGAGCGACTTTGCGCGCTCGAGCTTCGCGTCGCTGCTCGACGTCACGATCACGCGCGCGCCGGCGAGGCGGGCGAATTGCAGCGCGAAGATCGACACGCCGCCCGTGCCTTGCACGAGCACCGTATCGCCCGGAGAAACCCTGCCGGCGAAAAAAAGCGCATTGTACGCTGTCACGCCCGCGCAGGGGAGGGTCGCCGCTTCCTCGTCCGAGAGGTGCGCGGGCACCTTCACGACGCCGGACTCGCCGGTCACGAAGAGCTCGGAGAGCACGCCGGGCAGGGGGCCGCCGAGCGTCGTCTTGAGCTTCTCGGCGTCGAGCTCGCCGTCCTGCCACGCTTGCGTGAAGATGGGGCAGACGCGGTCGCCTTTCTTCAGGCGCGTCACGGAAGAGCCCACCTCCACGACCTCGCCGACGCCGTCCGAGAGCGGAACGAGTGGGAGCGGCTGGCGGGGATTGTATTGGCCCCTGACCATCATGAGGTCGCGATAGTTGAGCGACGCGGCGCGCATGCGAATCACGACCTGGCCGGGCCCGGGGGTGGGATCGGGCAGCGTGACCTCGGCGAGGGAGCCGAGCCCGAACGAGCCCTGAATGACGATTGCCTTCACGAAGACCTCCTCCGCCCGCCCGTTCCACGGTCTCGGGGCGGCGTCAACCCTCGGATCGAAAACGACCGATCGCGGGGCCTCCGCGGGACCGATCGGACGTTCTGCGACATATCATTGCTGCAACGCTCCCGGTGCATGGGACATATTGCGTCCGCGCATGATTCGCAGAAGCCGTCTTGGATGCGGAAGCGGAACACCTGATCGCGGACTTCCCATGTTCAGGTGGGACATTCTTCGTCGCATCGACCCCCAACGAGGGGCAGCATTCGAATCACGTTCGTGATAAATACCAATTCGTGATGTCGGCCTCGGGGGGGTCGACATTCCGGAGCGGTGCCCACGGGAGGATCCCCATGGAGAAGGTCTCGCTGACGTACTTCGTCGACTTCGTGCTGAGATCCGGGACACCCAAGCTGACCGGCGTCCGCGAATACAAGGAACGCAAGGACGAGCTGAGCACGGATTTTTATCGTCCGATCCGGGAAGGCATCGTGGCCATGCACCGGCGGGGCGAGTGCGAATCCGTCCTCGACACGGTCATCGCGATGCAGACCGACGAGAAAAGGCGCCGTATCTATCCTCACGTCGCCGCCGGATACCGGAAGTTCTTGGCATCGGGTGACAAGCGCTGGTTCGAGCCTCCCCACGGCGCAATGAAGCTCGGCGACCTCGAGATCAACCTGAACCCCGAGGTTGGCTTCGTGATCGACAAGAAGCCGCACCTCGTCAAGCTGTATTTCCGCCAGGAGCCGCTCGCCGCGAAGCGCAGCGCCGTGGCCCTCGCGCTGCTCACGAGCGGCCTCTCGCGCCTCTATCCGAATCACGTGATCACGATGCTCGACGTGCCACGCGCGAAGCTCCACACCGCGAAGGACCTGCCGAATCCGCGCCTCGAAGTGCTGCTGCGCGGCGAGGCCGCCGCGTTCTCCACGATTTACGAAGCGCTTTGACGCGAACTTGCTTTCGCAGGGGTGGTCGCTCGACTTTCCGGCGAGCGTCGATTTCCCCGCTGGATCGCGTCGACCTGGACGAATCGGCCCCGCTGTAGGGGTCCGCACGGACATTTTTCGTCAGGGGAAATCTGCCATGGCCCATCGGCGCGAGGGGATCCGTGGTATGGAAGCCTGTGCCGGTACGCATACGGCAGCTTGGCGTAACGATGTGGCGGAGGGATCATGGATAGAATCTCGTTGACGGGATTCGTCGACTTCGTGCTCGAAGCTGGCGCAGGCGGCGTCGCGGATCCGCTGAAGGAGCGCAAGGGAGATTCGTCCCCCGATTATTATCACCCGCTTCGCGACGCGATCGTGGCGATGCATCGCGAGGATCAGTTGCCCGTGACGCTCGACGCCGTGGTCGCCCGCGAGACGAGCGAGAAGAAGCGCCGCGTGTTCGCGCGCGCCATCGAGGGCTACCGGCGCTTCCTCGAGACGGGGACGATGAAATGGTTCGATCCACCGCGGTCCCGCTATCGCATGGGCGCGCACGAGGTCGACGTGAACCCGGAGCTCGGGCTCGCGATCGACGAGACGCCGCACGTGATCAAGATGTACTTCCGCGGCGAGCCGCTCACGCCGCGCCGCACGAGCGTGATGCTGAGCCTGCTCGCGGGCCGCCTCGGTCGCATCTGCCCGGGGCACGTATTCGGGGTGCTCGACGTCCGCCACGGCAAGCTGCACGCCGTGAGCACGCCGGAAGAACGCTTCGGCATGCTGCGCGCCTCGAACGAAGGCCGCTGACGCCCGCGCCCGCCGGGATGGATCTTCCCGGGCCGTGGTACGTCTGAACGGGTCCCGCGCGCGCCCTCCCCGCGCCGCGCCCGAGCGAGGTCCCCCGATGAAGGTCCAAAGCGTCGCCCTCCTGAGCGCCCTCGGCATGCTGGTGTCCGGTTCGTCCGTCTACCTCCTCGCCCCCGCGTCCTCGGGCGCCACGACGCTCGGCGCAGCCCCGGAAGCGCATAACGGCGACGTCGCGCCGGCGACGACGGCGCCGGAGGCCGCCGCGACCTTCAGCACGGGCACGACGCTCCACATGGAGGGCCGGCTCGGGCACGGGCGGCTCGAAAAAGGCGGGACACGGACGACGTACGTGATGGTCGAGGTGCACGCCGACGGCGCCGAGGATGGAAAGCGCGTCGCCGAGAACCACCTGGCGATCGTGATCGATCGTTCGGGCTCGATGAAGGGCGACAGGCTCCCACGGGCGCTCGCCGCCGCGAACGCGGCCGTCGATCACCTCGAAGACGGCGACCGGGTCAGCGTGATCTCGTTCGACACGCGGCCCACGACCGACGTCTCGATGACCACGGTCAACCCCTCGACCCGCCAGGCGATCCGGTCCGCGATCCAGAACATCTCGCTCGGCGGCGACACGTGCATCTCGTGCGGGATCCAGGCCGGCGTGGAGGAGCTTCGGAAGAGCGAAGGCGCGGCCGATCGGATGATCGTGCTCAGCGACGGCGACGCGACGGCCGGCGTGCGGGACGTGCCGGGCTTCGAGTCGATCGCGCGGTCGGCGCGGGACGCGGGGATCGGCGTGAGCACGATCGGCGTGGGCACGTCGTACAACCAGAAGATCATGGGCGCGATCGCGCTGCACTCGGGCGGGCGCCACCACTTCATCGAGGACGCGGCCTCGCTCGAGCGCGTCTTCCTCGCCGAGGCCGACAAGCTGCGAAAGACCGTCGCGGTTTCGGCCTCCGTGACGGTCGATCTCGCCGAGGGCGTCACGCTCGAACGCGTGTTCGATCGCTCGTTCACCCGGAACGGGCAGCGCCTCACGGTCCCGCTCGGAAACTTCTCCGCGGGTGACACGAAGACCCTGCTGCTCGAGCTGCGCGTGCCCGCGGACGCCGAAGGGATCACGCCCGTGGCCGACGTGCGGCTCGGGTTCGACGATCGGAAGGCGGGCGGGAGAGGTTCGTGCAGCGGCAAGCTCGACGTGCGCATCGGCGCGGACGGGGAGGCGGGCTCGGAGCTCGATCCGATCATCGCGACGCGGATCGAGCGGACCCGGACGGCCGACACGCTCGACGCGGTGAACGAGCTCCTCGAGCAAGGTCGCACGGAGGAGGCGGAGGCCAAGCTCGCGGAGCAGGAAAAGACGCTGCGCGAGGTGACCGAGCGGGCGAGGCGCGCGGCCGGAGGGACCAAAGGCGAGGCGCTCGCCGAGGATCTGGCGGCGCAGACGAGCACGATCTCCGGCGCGAAGAAGGACGTCGCCGCGAAGCCCAAGGGGATCGACAAGGCCCGCGCGCAGCGGAAGTACGTGGAGGCGGCGAATCCGTACCGGGAGTAAGGGGATCTGGGGTCAGCCGCGCATCGCGGCCTCGACCTCGGACGCGTCCTTCGGGACGAGCGAGGTGAGCACCTCGGGCTCGCCGTTCGTGCAGAGGACGTCGTCCTCGATGCGGATGCCGCGCACGTCGGCGTAACGCGCGAGCACGTCGCGGCGGAGATCGTCGCCGACCGCGCCGACGTACCGTGCGTCGCGGAGGATCGCCGGGACCTGGTAAAACCCGGGCTCGATGGTCACGGCCATGCCGGGTTCGAGGTCGCGATCGAGCCGGAGGTAGCAGTCGCCGAAGGACTTCGAGCGGCTGCGGCCGGGCGCGTAGCCGGCGCGATCGCCGAGGTCTTCCATGTCGTGCACGTCGAGCCCGATGAGGTGACCGATGCCGTGCGGGAAGAAGATCGCGGCCGCGCCGCGCTCGAGCAGGCCGCTCGGATCGCCGCGGAAGATCCCGAGGTGGCAGAGGCCTTCCACGATGATGCGCTTCGCGGTCTCGTGGACCTCGCGGTAGCGGACGCCCGGACGAACCTTGGCCACGGCGGCGCGCTGGGCCGCGAGCACGACGTCGTAGAGCGCGCGCTGCGTGGGGGAAAACGTGCCCGAGACGGGCCAGGTGCGCGTGATGTCGCCGGCGAAGCCCTCGGGCGTCTCGCCGCCCACGTCGGCGAGCAGAAGATCGCCCGCGGCGAGCGTGCCGTGGTGGTGCTCGTTGTGCAGGACCTCGCCGTGAATCGTGACGATCGGACCGTAGGCATCCTCGAAACCCTCGCGGCGCAGCGAGCCGATCATCACGCCACAGACCTCGGCCTCGGTGCCGCCCGGACGCGTCGCCCGCATGCCTGCGAGGTGCGCGCGCGCGCTCGCTTGACCCGCGGCGCGGAGCTGCTCGATCGCCGCCTCGTCGTGGCGCAGGCGCAGGCCGATCATCGCCTCGGCGAGCGCGGCGTCGGGGCCGCCCGCTTCGAGTTTGTCCCCGCCCGAGGCCGTGATCACGCGGCCGAGCTTGGCCGAGAGCCACGCGGCGCTCGGCGCATCCTCGGTCGGGAGCGTGGCCACGGGCGCGCCGAGATCACGCAGGACCACGTCCACGTCGGCGAGCGCGCGGACCTCGTCGACGGCGTGCGTCTTGCGGAGCTCCTCGAAGGACGGGCGCGGCCCGTGCCAGAGCGCGTCGCCGTCGGCTTCGGGCTCGGCGAACAGGATTTGCCGGTCCCGCGTGACGAGCAGGGCCGCGCCGGGGATGTGCTCGCCGACGAGGTACAGGAAGTGGCTCTTGGCGCGGAACGGGTAGGTGTTCGCGCGGTACTGGCGCGCCGGGGGCAGGCCGGCCGCGAGCAGCGCCGGGTTCGGCGAGCGCTCGGCGAGGGCGCGGCGGCGGGCGACGAAGACCGAGGAGGGGGTGCGCGGGGAGAGCATGGATCCGAGTATAGCCTCGCCTTGAAGCGGCCAGGGAAAACGGCTAGAAACGCGCCCCATCATGAAATTCCTGGCTTCCCTCGCTCTTTTCGCTTCGGCCCTCGCCCTCGGCTGCGCCTCGACGCAGCCGCCGACCGACGGCTCGGCCCCCACGGCCACGGTCCCCGTCGAGCCGGCGCCCACGGCCGCCACGACCGAGGTTCCTCCTCCGCCTCCCGCGGACACGCCCACGAACACGGAGGCGCCCCCGCCCGTGGAAAAACCCGCCGGCAGGCTCGCGTTCCAGGCGTGCTCGGAGGAGTCGCGCAAGGCGGCGGGGTGTACCAAGGACCTGCGGCCCGTCTGCGGCGAGATGGATAACGGCATCCGCTGCATCAAGGCGCCCTGCCCCTCGACGACGCCGCGCACGTTCTCGAACGCGTGCACGGCCTGCGTCGAGCCGAAGGTGAAAGGGTACTGGCCCATGTCCTGCGAGGACATGAACAAGCCCACGGCGCCGTGAACCCGGGCGACGAAGGAGGGGAAATCGTGCGAAACACAAGGGGACGCGGGCCCTTTCGGGGGTTCGTCACGGCGGCGCTCACGGGGTTCTCCGTCGTGCTCGCCTCGGTCGGCGGGGGCTGCCAGAGCGACACGGCGTCGTATTGCGCGTCGCGCTGTGATTGCCAGGGGTGCAGCCAACGCGACACCGAGGACTGCACGGACGACGTGGAGGACGCCGAGCGCCTCGCGGAGCACGACGGCTGCGCGGCCGAGTATTCGAATTACATCACCTGTTACGTCGATGAAGGAACGTGCAACAATGGCGCGTTCATCTCGTCGAGCTGCGCGGCCGCGGTGGACGCGCTCCGGGGTTGCTCGATTCGATCGGCGGCGTTCATCAAGACGGCCTGCCAGGAAGAGCGCGCGAAGCGCGAGTCCTGCGGGCTCAGCGGGGGCGGCGCCTCCCCGTGCACGGGCGGAGACGAGTGCTCGGCGTACTGCGCGCTCTCGGCGAGCTGCGACGATCTGTCGAACCCGCAGCCGGATTCACCCTACGTCAATTGCGTGGTCGCCTGCTCGAACCCGGGATCGGGCGCCGGCGGTGGTTCGAGCTCCGGTGGTGGTTCGAGCTCCGGTGGTGGTCCGTGAGGGGGAGGAGGACACGGATGGAAACGAAGAATCGACCGCTCGCGAGGCTCGGCGCGTGGCTCGCCCTCGGCGCGGGTCTCGTGTCGTTCGCCGGCTCGGCGGGCGGCTGCAGCCCCGGGGCCTCGGACATCTGCGACATCAAGTGCGCGTGCGAGGGTTGCACCGAGGCCGAGCGCGACGATTGCGTCGGCGAAATCGAGAGCACGGTGACGCTGGCCGAGAGCAAGGGCTGCACGGAGCAGTACGACGCGTGGCTCGTGTGCGTCGAAAAAGAGGCCGAGTGCCGGGACGGCGAGAAGTTCGCGTTCGACGGCTGCGACATCGAAGAGGACGCGCTCGCGGATTGCGGCGGCGGCAATCAGTGCAGCGCCGCGGCGAAGAAGCTCTGCGACGAATGCAACTTCGTGTGTGCCGAGCCGGACCCGGACAAATGCACGGGGAAGTACGCGTGTGAATCGGCGTGCATCGTGAACGCGTCGTGCACGGAGATCGCGAGCCCGACGCCGGGCGGCACGTTCGACATGTGCATGAAGGGGTGCTGAAGCGCCCGAGGGATTCCGCCATGCGCTCTCTCTCCGTGTCCGCGCGGCTCGCGTGCCTCGCCGCCTCGATCGCGTTTTTTTGCGTCGGTTGCGGCGGCAAGGTGGTCATCGACCGCGAGGCTCCGCCCGACGATCCGCCCGATCTCACGCCGCCTCCGTGCGGCCGCGACCCGCTCGGCGCGCCTGCGCCCGGCGACGCCATCGGGCTCCTTCGTTATGGTTTCACCGCGCAGTGGCGGGGGATGGCGAAGACCCCGGCCGGCTGGGTTCCCTACGAGGAGTATCCCGTCGAAATCACGTTCGACGCGCTCGGGCGGTACGAGGCGATGTGCCTGTTCGAGGAATGTGCGGCGTTCTATTACGGGACGTCCCAGCCCGTCCCCGAGCAGACGTACGAGATCGCCGGCCTCGTCGAAGACGGTACGGGCATTGGTAAGATCCGCATTTCCTTCGCGGGCACGTCGGGCAGCGTCGAGACGGGCGACCTCACGGAGATTCGCCTGAGCCAGGACCTCGGGCAGCTCAACTTTGCTTTTTTCCCGTCGTGGAGTGGGAAGGACGTCGAGGCCGTCAGGTACGAGCTGCGGTGCGTGGCGGAGTGAAAGGTCGCGGGCGCGCGGGGCGGTGGGTTCGAGACGTATATGCAGGAGTGCTAGCACTACTGCGGGACCTTCATCCACCTCTGCGCGGGCTCGAGCGGGTCCTGGGTGGGGTTGTGTCGTTTGTTTCTTACTTTGTCCTCCAAATCTTGCGCCCGGTTTGCCCAGGTACTTGAAAGGTTTG
>NZ_JASBQE010000057.1 GCF_029960785.1 Polyangium sp. 15x6 | reverse complement strand
CGGGGTGGAAGAACTGCGCGATGCGCAGTTCTTCCAACGGGCCCGTTGGACCGCGTTGCCGATCGAAATGGCAGTGCGGCCGTCTTGATTGGCAGGGTCGTGGCTGGTCTTGAAACGGCCTGTTCGATGAACTGCGCATCGCGCAGTTCATCGACCCTGGGTCCAGCGCTTGCGCTGGTCCGGGTGCAGGGGCGGATAGCCCCTGCTGGGGCCTGGGGCAACGCCCCAGCGCGGCGGCCCAGGTGAGTGCTCCTCACTGGATGTGGAATGGGACTTCGAGCCAGGCGAGGCCTCCGCGGTTGTCGCGGACCACTGCGAAAAGCATCTCCTCGCCTGCGACGAGGGGGGCTCGGAGGTCGGCGGCCGTCGTCCCTACTTTGCCGCTCTCCGGATCGTAGAGTAGACGCGTGGAGTTCACCTGGCCTCCCGTGATGTAGTAATCGACCAGGATCCTCTCCTTGCCCATCTCGCCGTCCGGGGTGCGGTAGCTGGGATCGGGCTCCTGGCTCGCTTCGGGGACCGAGATGTCGACGGGCTTTGCGGGGCACTGGTCGAGCTCCGGCATCGTGCAGTGATCCATCGTGATGCCGCCCGCCGGATCGACTGTTACGCCGTCGAAGGTGAGGTGATCGATCACGGGATTGGAATTTGGGAGCATGGGGAAGACGAAGACGCGCGAGAACGTGAACATGAAGTCTTCGGGGCCGAGCTCCTTCCGCTCTGCGTCGAAACAGCTGAATGGGACGGCCTGCGGGCCCTTCCCGCGGGCGCCGACGTACTCGACGTGCCCGGCGCACGCCATGTTGAAGACGACGAGCGTTTTGTAGAACGGCGCGCTCCCGGGCCCGGGTGGCCCTGGCATTCCGAGCACGTCTTCGGGCACTTCGAGCGAGAACGACGTCCCCTCCTTCAGGAGCGGCGTGAGGTCTTCGCCGCGCGAAAACGTTCCCGCAAAGGCGGGATAACATTCATAGGGCGCGCCCTCCTCCGGGTCGGTGCAGACGGTCGGGATCCAGAACACCCGCATGGGCTGCGCCTTCTCCTTTCGCCCGTCGAAGGCGAGCACATCGAGGTTCACCGTGTCTCCGGGCGTCGCGTAGGGCTTGTCGGCGCGCGTCGCGAGGATACGCACGCTCGCCACCTCGTTCTCCGGAGCGAAGTCGGGAAAGTTGCAGCCCGCTGCCCCGAAGATCCAGACAGCCCCCATGATCCAGGCGTTTTTCATCATAACTCCCCGCGCAGCCCCAGGCTCGGTAGGATGGGCAAGCCGCTCACGTAGGACGACTGGGTGTAATCGTAGTTGTAGGCGATCCCCTCGGGGTTCTGGTGATTGTAGATGTTCTGGATATCGATGTAGGCCGAGAGCTTCCACGACTTGAAGGTCCATGTCTTGTCGAAGCGCACGTCGAGCTGGTGGAAGAACGGGAGCCGCGCGCCGAACGGCGGATACGCGGTCGCCGCCTGGAAACTGCCGGTCGTCGCGTCGTAGGCGCCGCGGATCGTGGGTGTGTAGGGGTTGCCCGAGACGAGGCGGAAGCGCGCGCCGAGCCGATACCCGCGCCCGAAGTTGTAGCTCCCGATCGTCGTGAGGACGTGCGTCTGATCGTACTGGGAAAGGGCGGACGGCCCCGATGGTTCGGGGCGGCGCTCGCTCCTCGACAGGGTATAGGCAATCCATCCGAAGAAGCGGTCGTCGGACTTGTAGCGCAAGAGCCACTCGGTACCGTAGACGGCCCCCGCCCCGACGTTCCCTGCCCCGTCTGAAACCAGCCTGTCGAGCTGCTTGTAGAACGCGTTCACGGAGAGTTCCACGCGGGGGCCGAACTCCTGCTCGAATCCGACGTCGTAATGCACGGACCGGTTCGATTTGAGGCCCTCTTGACCGAAGACGGGGTCGGTCTCGAGCGGCCCCGGCGGCTGATAAAAGATGCCGGCGCCCGCCTTGAGCGCCGTGCGCGGCGAGCCGCTCGTCAGCTCTTGCCTCAAGTTCAAGCGTGGAGAGAGGTCCCAGCTCTGCGTCGAGCTGGTGTAATCGAGGCGGAGCCCCGGCACGATACGCATCCCCCGCCACGGCATGATCTCCCATTCCGTGTACATGCCGCCGAAGAGGCGATTGCCCGATTGTGTCGTCTCGATCGGCACGTCCTCGGGTCCGCCCGCGGGGACCCCCGGCGGGCGGGGACGCGGAAAGCGGAGATGCAGGTCATAGGGGCTGTAGATCATGTCGATCCCGACGTTCGCGCGGACGGACCGCATGACCTTCTGCGAGACCTCCGCGCGCCCGCTGATCGGGAGCTCGGTCGTCGTGAAGCCCAGGGCGCCGAAGCCGATATCCATCGAATCCTGCCCGACGGCGGCCGTGACCTTGAGCTCCGTGCTGTCCGTGAGCTTGTGCTCGTAGCGGGCCTGGAGGCGCCAGAAGCTCGTATGGGTGCCGATGCCGGTGAAGCTCGTGGCCCCGGCGTTCGGGTTCTCGTTGAAGATCTCGAGACCATCATCGGACCCGAAAAACAAAAGGCGTAGCGACGCCCTCTGACCGAAGTCCTTCTGAAGCATGACCTGGTAGTCGTAATAACGCGGCGCCGTCGACACGCCTGCGCCGGCGGCCGTGAGGACGGGGCCGAGCCAGCCGTCGAACCACGAGCGGCGGCCGGCGATCAGGAATCGCACGCCCGTCTTCGGGATCGTCCCCTCGACGAGGAGGCGGGCGTCGATGAGATCGAGCTGCGCCATGCCGTGCAGCTGCCCGTCCTTCTTGGGATCACGTATCCCGACATCGACCATGCCGCCCATCCCGCGCCCGTACACGGCGCTGTAGTTCGCGGGATAAAAGTTGATCTTGTCGAGCGCCTCCGTCGGCACCACGGAGCTCAGGCCGCCGAAATGGTACACGATGGGCACGGGGGTGCCGTCGACGTAGGTGATCGTGTCCTGCGGCGCGGACCCACGAACGATGAGCTGGCCACCGAACGGCGGCGGCCGCGCGACGCCGGGGAGGTTTTGCAGCGACCGCAGCGCATCCCCGTTCGTCCCTGGAATGAGCGCGATTTCTTCCCTCTTCAGCGTGCGTTTCGTCACCTCGCGGGGCGGGCGCTCCCCGCGGACGACGATCTCCTGAACCGGCGGCTCGTCTTCGCCCGTCGCGCCATTCTCCTCGGGGGCCTTCGCGGGCAAGAGCCGCAAGACGACGCTGGTCTCTTCCCCGGGGGTGAGCTCTTCGTCCGCGGATTGGGGATCATACCCTTGTGCAGCGACGGTGATGTGCGTCGGGCCGCTCGTCACGTCCTCGAGGGTCCAGGATCCATCCGCGGCCGTCTGCGTCGTGTGCTCGACGCCGTCGGCGGTCCGCACCGTGACGCTCGCGGAGGCGATCGGCGAGCCTTTCGTCTGGCGCTCGACACGTCCTTTGAGCTTGGGCGGCGGGGGCACGAAGACGTAGCGGAACTTGATCCGGGCCGGGATGTTCTTCTCATTGCGCCGGGCCGGTTCGAATACGAGCTTCTCGGCCGAGGCGACGGCAGCCTCGTCGAATCCGCGGCCCTGGGGTGCTTCGACGGTCGCCTTGCGAACCGCCCCGGATGCGTCGATTTCGAGGATCAGGACGACCGTCACTTCCTCGAAAAACCGCTCTTTCAGCGCTTGATCCGGATACTTCACGCCAGGGTCGGTTTTGAGCCGCGGCGGGACGACGACCGGTTGCGGCGCGGAGGCGCCGCTCGCGCCAGGCGGCTCGTCGGGCGCCCCCGCGAGCGCGTCCCATGAGGCCAAGGACGTCAGGAGGAAAGCGACGGCAGCGCCGCGCCGGAGTGGATGGTCGAAAAGAGTAGCCAAGGTTCTCGGCGCAAAGATGCACGCGTGGCCGCCACGTGGCGCTTCGATCCGACGAGCCGTCGGATCCCTCCGACGAAAACCTCCCCTCGGACCACGAGCCACGAGGACGCTCGTCGCTCGCACCACGAGGCGAAAGCAGGGCGAGCGAAGGCGTTTCGTCCTTCGCGTCAGGCCCCTCGTCGGCGTGATCCCGCGGCTCGTCGGATGAGCGTCGCGCTCCGCCCGCGAGCCGGCATAGGAAAGAGCCGGGGGCGAAAAGGCACTCGCTTGGAAAGGCTTGACGGAAGATGAATCTCATCGAGTGGCTGCAGCGCATCATGGTCGGCTTCGGCGCAGCCTGGGTCATGTGGCTGATGATCGGCCTCAGCGTGATCAGCGTCGCGATCATCGTCGAACGCGCGTGGTTTTTCTGGTCCCTGCGCGACGACGTCGTGGTGCTCGCGCGTGATCTGCGCAGAGGCCTCCTCGACTCGATCGAGGCGGCGCAGGAGCGCATGGCCGCGTCGCCCTCCGCCGAAGCGGCCGTCGTGAGCGCGGGGCTCGTCGAGGCGCGCCGCGGCCCGAAAGCCGCGGAAGAAGCCATGGCCGGCGCGCTCGCGCTGCAACGCATGAAGCTCGAAAAGCGCCTCGCTTACCTCGGCACGCTCGGCAACAACGCTCCGTTCATCGGCCTCTTCGGCACCGTCATCGGCGTCGTCGGCGCGTTCGACGCGCTCGGCAAGGCCGCGGACAAGCCGCTCGCGGAGGCCGCCTCCGCGGCCATGGCCCCGCAGCAGGTCATGTCGAGCATCGCCGAGGCGCTCGTCGCCACGGCCGTCGGCCTCGCGGTCGCCATTCCAGCCGTCGCCGCGAACAACTACTTCCAGCGGCTCATCAGGTCGACGATCGCGAACACGGATGCGCTGACGCGCGTCCTGCTCGCGCACCTGCATGGCGAGAAGGAGAGCGCGGTCGAGAAGGCGGCGAAGAAGGGCGAGGACGAGGTAGAGTCCAGCGAGGAGGATGGCTGATGGCCGCGTCGAGTTCGAGCAACGAGGACAACATGGTCGAGGGGATCAACGTCACCCCCCTCGTCGACATCACCCTCGTGCTCCTCATCATTTTCATGGTGACGGCGAAGATCATCGTGTCGCAGGCCGTCCCGCTCGACCTGCCGAAGGCCTCGCCGGGGCAAGAAGTGCAAATGGTCTTCAGCGTCGAGCTCCGCGCGAACGGGGACATGGTCATCGATGGCAAGAAGCTGCCGAACGACGAAGCCGCGCTCCCGCTCGCGAAGGAGGCGCAGGCGAAGACGCCCGATCTGCGCGCCGTCATCCGCGCGGAGCAGACGGTCCAGCACGGCCGCGTGATTCACGCGCTCGATGTGCTCAAGCGGGCGGGCATCACGAAAATCGCGTTCGGCGTGACGCCCGTCGCCGTCGACGACGGCAAGACGCCGCCCGTCCCCGCGACGCCATGAGGTGAAAACAATGAGCTCGGTAGCAGGTAAACTCGACACCCCGTACGGAGGGGCTGCCGAGCAGCGCCGTGATCCCCTCGCGCACGTGGTTCGCCTCGGCCATCGCGCAGGGCAGATGGGCATGGGGATCGGCCTCGTGTTTGCCCTGACGTCCCACGCGTCGGTGCTGGGGATGATGTCGCTCTTCGACACGCGTCGCGCCATCGGCCAGACGAGCCCTGTCGAATACGACATCGCTCTCCCGCCCGAGGAAGTGGAAAAACCCAGGCCCGCAGAAAAACCCCCGGAGCCTGCGCCCGCGCCGGAGCCCGAAGCCCCGCCGCCCTCCGCGCCGGTGATCAAGGAGAATGCCCCGCCGAAGGGGGCCGAGCCCGAGCCGCCGCCCCCACCCACGCAAGCGGCGAAGGTGCTCACGCAGGAGCCCGATCCGGAAGAGCCCGTCGACATGACGGGGCAAGGATTCGTCACGGGCAATGGCGCGGGGCCCGGGTACGGAATGGTGTCGGCCGCGGGGACGGGGTCGGCGCCGACGTACAACAAGGGCGCTTCGCTCGACGGCAAGGAAGGCGGCAAAGGAACGGGGCCGGGGCCCGCGACGCCGCCGGCGCCCGAGGGGCCCGATCTGTCGAAGGCTCCAGGGCTCGCCGGCAGCTCCGCGTGGGATTGTCCCTTCCCGCCGGAGGCCGACGCGGAGCAGATCGATCAGGCCGTCGTGTCGATCGTCATCACGGTGCGGGCCGACGGCACGCCGCAATCCGTGAACGTCGTGAACGATCCGGGATATGGCTTCGGTCGCGCAGCACGTCTCTGCGCGCTTTCGCGCAGGTACACGCCCGCGCTCGATCGATCGGGCACGCCGAGGGTCGCCGCGACGCCGCCGATCCGCGTGCGTTTCACGCGGTAGGCGGTCTCCCGCGCGGAGGATTTGCTCTCGGCCGCACGACTCTTTCCCAACGGGTGCGAGATGGTTTACGTTCGTACCATCCGCATGAACTCGAACGCGCTTTCTTACACCGCTCTGGCCTTGGCCTTCGCCCTCTCTCTCCCCTTCGCCGCTTGCTCGTCCGAGAACGGCGGCGATGACTCGACCGGAAGCGGCGGCTCCTCCTCTGCCGTGTCCTCGTCCTCCGCCTCGTCGTCATCGTCGTCGTCGTCGTCCTCCTCGTCGTCTTCGTCCGGAGGCGGCCAGATTCATATCGACCTGTTCGCATGCGGCGTGACGACGGACTGCCCGCAGATGAGCATTCACCTCTACCCGGAGCCGGAGCCGGCCCTCATCTGCGCCGCGAAGCTCATCGTTTCGAACGAGCCGGGCGTGCTGAGCGCCATCGAGGTGCCTGGTCCCCACTTCTTCGAGACCGAGCGGCTCATCATCCTGCAGGGCGACGGCAAGGCCCTGGTGCAATCGCGCCATCGGGAATGCGAAATCGGGAGCTGTCCCAATCCGGTTCCGTGGGAGCCTTCCTCGGCGCATCAAATCTGCGACGTCGTCCTCGGGAGCGACGTCGCGGCAGGCTGCGCGGCCATGGACGACATGACGTGTCGGTGGTCGCCGTGGGGCCCCGGGAAGCTCGAGAACTGCATGGACGTCGCAGACTGGAGCTGTGACGACGTCGCGGCGGCCCTCTGATTGCCGTTTCGCGAGCATACTCCGCGACGCCGTGTGGCATTCAGGCCTTCGGAGGGCTCGCGAGCGCGGCTCGGTTTGCCACGAGGAACGCGCGGACCGACTGCGGGGCGCGGCCCGTGAAGCGCTGCACCGTGTCCGTCACCGTTGCAAGATCACCTTTCGCGATGCCCTTGTCGAACGAAGCCAACGTCTTCGCCATCGGTTCGGGCATTCCGTGGTCGGCCATGCCCTGCACGAGCGCCTCAATTGGGACCGAGACGTGCTCGATCGCCCGGCCGAAGACGTCGCTCGCGAGCGCCGCGAGCTCTTTGCTCGTCAGCGCCGCGGGGCCAGTGACGTCGAGCGTGCGTCGCCCCTTCGCGCCGTCCCCAAGCGCCGCTGCCGCCGCACGCGCGCAATCGTCCCGCGTGACCCAGGCGATCGCGCCGTCTCCGCGCGCGTCGACCAGCTTGCCCGATGCGAGCGCCGGCGGAAGCCACACGAACAGCATGTCGGTGTAGAGGTTGTTGCGCAGGATCGTGAAATCGAGGCGGCTTCCGGCGAGGGCAGCCTCCGTCCCAGCGTGATCTTCCGCAATGAGGATCGGCGATCCAACCGGGTTCGGCAGCGACGTGTAGACCACGTGCTCGACGCCCGCGGCCTCGAACGCGCGCACCGCTGCCTTTTGCTGCGCGAGCCGCCGGCCCGGACGATCGAGGGAATCGGTGCTGATCAAAAGCGCACGGCCGACCCCGCGAAAGGTCTCCGCGAGGCTTGTTTCGTCGTCGAAGTCGGCGCGGCGGACCTCGACCCCCTTCGCGACGAAGTCTTTCAGTGAATCGGGCGTGCGGGTGGTCGCGACGATCGGGCCGACCTTTTGCTCCAGCAAAAGTTCGAGGACACGGCGACCGAGGTGCCCCGAGGCACCCGTGACGAGAACGGCGGAGTTGGACATGCTGGCCTCCTGAAGACGGAGGCTACGATCGCGCGACTCTCATAACAATGATTGAGTATGGGAATCTTTGGTGCATCCACGCAACAATCAGCGCTCGGCATCGTCAGGGCCCGAGAGCGGGCGCTGCCGGAGCATCTCGGCCACGAGCTCGCGGAACGCGGTGACCTTCGGGGGCAGGTGCTTGCGGCCCGAGTGCACGAGGTAGACCGTGCCGCTGTACGCGAGCCAGCGCGGCAGCACGCGCACCAGGGTGCCCGCAGCGACGTCCGCGTCGGCCATGAAGGACGGCAGCGAACCGATCCCCGCGCCGGCTTTGATGACCTCCCGGAGAAACCACATGTCGTCGCCCGTGACGCGCGGGGTCACGGACACGGTCGCCTTCGAGGTAGGCCCCGAGAGCAAAAGCGGGGGAACGCCTCGAAATGCAATCCAGTCGTGATCATCGAGGTCGGCCGGCGCGCGCGGCGCACCCCTCCTCGCAAGGTACGACGGCGAGGCGTACAGGCGGATGGCGAGCGTTCCGACCTTTCGGGCCACGAGCGTCGAATCGCGGGGCCGCTTGCTCCAGACACGGAGCGCGAGATCGATGCTCTCTTTCACGAGATCGACCACCGTGCTCGTGAGGTGCGCCTCCACGCGTACGCTCGGATATCGCACCGAAAACCGCGCGATCGCCTCGGCGAGCACCATCGCGCCGAGGTCGACCGTCGAGGTGAGCCGCAGCGTGCCCGAAGGGACCGTCTCGCGCTCCGGCAAATCGGCGAGCGATGCCTGGAGCGCCTGAAGCAGCGGCGCGACACGGTCGAACAACGCGGCGCCCGCCGTGCTGATGGAGACCCGCCGCGTCGTTCGATGGAAGAGCGTCACGCCGAGCGATTCTTCGAGCACGGCGACCGCGCGGCTGACGGTGGAGCGCGGAACACCGAGCCGCGCGGCGGCCGCAGAGAAGCTGCCTTCGACGTGGACGGCGACGAACGCGCGAACGAGGTTCAGATCGATTGTCGCTCCCATGCAACGATGAGGCTTACACGTGTCGATTGTTCGCTGCAAGCTGAGCTGCGTCCGCTTCCGCGTCCTTCGAGGGCTTGACTTGGGCGAAGGTTCCAGCGTTTCCTACTCCCCTCATCAAGTCGCGTACCCATGCCTGGGAGCAAAGCCGCCATTCCGATCCTCCCCATCGCGATCGCCGCGATCGCCGCCTGCTCGGCCAGCAAAACGGGCGCACCCGTTCCACCAGCAACGACCTGGATATTCACAGACGGGCTCGCCTGCGATGGCGCATATGTCTGTAAACGCAAAGGCGCATCCGACGCGACAATCGCCGCGCGGATCGTCTTCCGTCGTGGCAAAGACGGCGTCTGCCGAACGAGGGGCGCAGAGGTCGACGAAACCACAGGGCGCCTTCGCCTCGACGAAGACGACGGAATCGAGCGCCGGATCCGCACATCCCTCGCCGACGGTCCGCCGGAGCCCGAGGCGATGGTCTGCGCCCGTTACATCATGCCCGACCCCTGAACCACGCGCGGCTCGGTTCGGACGACGTACGGGCATGGACGGGGACCGGGCATGGCGCTAGGACACACGCATGTCCGAGCGCGAACGCATGCTGGCCGGAGAGCTTTATCGGCCGGACGACCCGGAGCTCGTTGCCGCCCGCTCCCGTGCACGTCGCCTCAGTCGGGCCTACGACGAGGTCCCGGAGGACGAGCCCGCCCGGAGGCGCGAGATCCTCGACGCGCTCTTCGGTACGCTCGGCAGCGGGGCGTTCATCGAGCCGCCCTTCCGGTGTGATTACGGCGTGAACATCCACGCCGGCGACGGCCTCTACATGAACTTCGGCTGCGTCCTGCTCGATTGCAATCGGATCGACATCGGTCACCGCGTGCTGCTCGCCCCGGGCGTGCACATCTATACCGCGACGCACCCGCTCGACGCGGCCCTGCGGGCGTCGGGGCGCGAGCTCGCGAGGCCGGTGCGCATCGGCGACGACGTGTGGCTCGGGGGCGGCGCGATCGTGCTGCCGGGGGTCACGATCGGCGACGGTGCGGTGATCGGCGCGGGAAGCGTGGTGACGAAGGATGTCGCGGCGGGGTGGGTCGTGGCGGGGAATCCGGCCCGGCCGATCAAGCGGGTGGATGAGAATGGCGCGAGGTGAGGGCGCGCCGCGGCTCCCGCCCTACCGCCCCTTGCGCCGATAAATCCAGATGACCGGCGTCCCCTGCAGCCCGGCCACGTGCGCCGGCTGCACCGTCCCGTAGGCCACCCAGGCCTGGTATTCTTGCCCCTGCATGTGCTGCTCGTGGTGGTAGAGGGCAAACTCCGCCTCGTGCACCGCGCCGACCGCGCGGATGTCCTTCCGCAGCCGGCCGTCCTTCTGCAGCATGTCCCACGACGGCCACGCCGTATCGTGGATGTAGACCGTCCCGCCCCGCGGCACCTCGCGGTTCAGGTAATCCACCACCGCGCCCGTCGTATAACCCCAGAACGTCCGATTGAGCCCGAGCGTCGCCGCGCCCTTCGCCCCGCCCACGAGCGGCACGTAATTCGAGAGCCCCCACGGATGCGACCCCGCCGTCTCCGCGATCGGCGCCGCGAGCAGCACCGGGACGAGCGCCATCGCCGCCGCCGGCCCGCGCGCGAATCTGCGGACGTTCGCCGCTTTCAGCCGCCGAAGCTCGACGCGGAGCACGGAGACGAGCCAGGACACCCCCGCCCCGGCGAAGAGCGCGAGGAACGGATACGCCTGCATCCAGTGCTTCGTGCCGCCGAAAATGGGCGTCTTCGGCAGGACCCAGGCGCCGTACGAGATGCCGATCGCCATCAGCCAGAGCAGGTCCGTCTCGCCGCCCTCGCGCCGCGCGACCTTGCCTGCCCGCGCCCGCAGAAATGCCTGGATCCGCTCCCGCGACCGCACAGCGAGGCCCAGGGCGAAGAGCGCGAGCGTGATGGTCGGCACCGTCGCCGCCGTCATCACCGGCGCATAGAGGCGCGGCATGGGCGGCGTCCAGTACGTCCGCCCGAGGAACTCCATGTTGTAATACTCGTGATTCAGGTGGAACGACGCATACGCGGCGAGCCGCGCGAACGTGTCCCGCCAGATCCACGGCCAGAGCGCGTACATCACGAGCGGCCCGAGCACGGCCATCGCGCCGAGCGCGGCGAGCGCTCTTTTCAACGTCGGGTGCTCCGCTCGGACAAGCCGAGCTATGCCCCCGACCCCCCTGGGCAACGTTTCCTTCATGTCGCCGCCCGTCAGCCGGTCGCGCACGAGGCAAAGCGCGACGAACGCCACGGCGAGGATCGGCAAGAACCACGCATTGTGCTTGGTATCGAGCGCGAGGCCGAACGCGAGCCCCGTCGCGATCGGCCAGCGATACCCGCCCTCCCGCATCGCCTTCCAGAAGCAATACGTGGCGAGCAGGAACATGGTCACGATCGGCGCGTCGAAGCAGGCGAGGTGCGCCTGATAAAAGAACCGCGGCATGCAGAAGAGCGCGATCGCCGCGAAGAGCCCCGCGATCCGCCCGCGCGCCTCTGTCCCCCACCGATGGACGAGCGCGACGCCCGCGCCCGCGAGGAAGATCCCCGGGAACCGATAACTCGTCCCCTCCATCGCGAAGAGGTGCCATTTCTTCTGCAAGAACAGGTTCGAGAGCGCGAACAGCGATTTGATGAGCCCCGGATGCTCGCTGTTCACCCGCCACGCATTGTCGATCGCCTTCGGCTCGAACGCGGCCCGCGGGTTCTCGAAGAGGAGCTCGAACCACCGGCGATAACTATCCGCCGCGTGAAAGTAAAACCCCTCGTCACGCGCATAACCGAGGTCTCCCACGGTCGCGACGAGCACCACCATCACGAAGCCGGCGAGCAGCGCCGCGACGAGATCATCCTTCCAGGTGAGCTTTACCCCGCTCATCGCGTGTCCGCCTCGAAGCAAAAGTGCCGGTGCGCATGGTTCTTGGCCGACACGAAAAACTCCACGGTCGCGCTCTTCTTGCCCGCGTGGGCGCCGAGCGGCATCTCGAACGCCGCCCATCCATCGCCGTCGCGATGTTCCCAGCGCCCGATCTCCTCGCCGTCGACGCGCACGGCGAGCGCGACCGGCGCGCCTTTCCGCTCCCGCTCGATGATCCAGTACATCCCGCCATGCCCGCGGATCACGCTCCCGAGCGGCACGCCCGAAAAGCGCGTCACGACCTCGCCGCGCGCCGGCGGATGCGCGAAGAGGCAGCGGCGCGGCCGGAAGTCCTCGTCGGCGGCGATGACGGTCGGGCCAATGCTGAAAAACGGGCCGCCAGCGCATTCGAAGCGCGCCGCGGGGAACGTGGGGTGGCCGCCGAGGCCGCCGGCGAGGACACGTGCATTCGTGGTCCACGGGCAGAGGGCCTCGGGGTTCGTCGTGCGCACGCTCGCCTGCGCGGGGCCGAGGCCGTCGACGAAATCGAAGACGACCACGGCGGGGCTCGGGTTTTCGAGTCGCCGGATCACGAAAGGCCCGACCTCGCGCCGGCCCGTCTCGCGAAACCCCGAGAGCTCGGGCGAGGTCTCCCCGAGCGCGGAGATCTCGAGCGCCGTGCGATACCGCGACACGTCCGGCCGCGCGACGTCGCGCAGCGGAAACACCTCGTCGCCGAGCGCTTGCCGTGCCAGCGGCTCGCCCCAGGACGGCGCGACCACCACGAGCTCGCCTTGTTTTCGCTCCTCGGCCATGGGCCCCACGAGGGCAGCCCAATCCGCGAAATCGGGTTTTCGTCGCGAGGACACGAAAAACCCCGCGAGCTCGACGATCCCGAGGGCGACGAAGGCCCCGAGCGCCACACGCGGCCACTTCATCCTTGCACCTTCCCCTCGTCCTCGCGTTTTTCCGCGCGCACGAGCGCGATCGCGCCGATGAGCGCCGCGAACCCCACGAAGAGCCCCGGGACGAACCCCGGCGGCCGATACCACAAGGAGAGCGTCGTCACGCCCTCGGGCAATCGCACGGCCACGCGGTTGTCCACGTTCTCCACCTTGCCCGCCGACGCCCGCCAGCCCTCGTCGTAATTCATGTTGTACACGACGAGCGTCCCCGCCTCCGCGCCGGAAAGCTCGATCGTCGCACCATTCGGGCTCCAATGGGAAAGCTTCGCCGTCCCCGCCCCCTCCGCGACGAAGACCTCGCCCTCGTGACGCGGGTCGTCCGACGCGAGCGCGCCTTTCCGCTCGAACGGCGGCGCGCCGTAACAATCGAGCACGCCCGTGTTGCCGAGCATCGCGAGGTACATCGGCCCCGCCCAGTCGCGCTGCTTGTACTGGAAAGGCGGGTTTTTCTCGAAATGGAAAGGCCGGTCCGCGGGGATGTGATCCGGCGGCACCATCCACATCGACTGCGTCATCGGCTTCTGCGCCCCCCTCGCCACGTCGATCGCGAGGAGAAACACGACCGCCGCGAGCGCCGCGTCGAGCAAGGGCCGCCGTCGGCCCGCCCGCTCCACGAGCCGGCCGATCCCGCTCGCCGCCACGATCGAGAGGATCAGCACCGCCGGATAGAGGAACCGCGAGGGCACGTGCTGCGATCGGAACACCGGCACGTGCTCGTGCAGGAGCGTCCACGGCGCGTTCGGGTGAAAGGCCCCGAGCCCGAGCAGGCCGAAGATCGCGCCCACGACCTTGAGCGCCGCTTCTCGCTTGCCCTGCACGAGGAGCAGCCCGAGCGCGAGGATCAGCACGCCGGGCAGCCCGATGTACATCCCCCACTCGTGCCACCCGTACGCCGGCACGCGCACGGGCCGCGAATGAAAGCCCTGATCCGGCGCCGTGAGCATCGCGAAGAGCGCGCCCATGTCGATCGCCTCGGTCGACGGCACGAGCCGCGGCGCCTTGCCGAAGACGTCGAGCATCGGCAGGAGCTTCGGCGCGGCGAGCGCGACGCCGAGCAGGCCCGATGCGCCCAGCACGACGAGCGGCCGCGCGCTCTTCTCGAGCGCGCCGAGCGCGATCGCATAAAGCCCCAGCGCGAGCACCGTGTGCGGGAGCGGATAGATGCCGCCCGCGTAGACGAGCGCGGCGAACGTGGCCCCGAGCAAGACGATGTCGAGTGCGCGGTGCGGTTTTTCGCGCGCGCGCTCGAAGAAGAACAGCGCCCACGGGAGGAACGCGTAGGCGAGGTGCCAGGTGTGGCCCGAGGCCGTTTGCAGCGCCCAGCGCCCGTTCACCGCCCAGAGCGCGGCCACGAGCGCCCGCGCCCCGTGGCTCTTCGTGAACCGCGATCCGGCCGCGTACGCGCCCGCCGCGCCGAGGAGCGCCATGCCCACGACCTCGATCCGGATCGCGAGGTTCATCGGCAAGAACAGGTACGCGAAGAGCCACGGCGACACGACGACAGTCCCCGCTTCGACGTACCCCCACGCGGGAAATCCTCCGCACGCGTACGGATTCCAGAAGGGCATCTCGTGGTGATCGAGCAAGCTCTTCTTGACCAGGTAGCGGTGCGAGGTCTGCACGTCCCAGTCGTGGAAGCCGAACGTGTGCGTCTTGACGAGCCACGGCAGCAAGACCACGACGACGGCGGCGAGCATCGAGAGGCCCGCGAGGAGCGCGGCGGCGGCGCGGGGCGGATCACGCCGCGCAGCGGCAAGCAAGCGACGCGGAAGGGAGAGGGCGGCCTTGTCCACGAGCGGCGCGGACGTTAGCACGTTGCCACGCCGGGCTGCCTCGGCTAAGCCGCCGTCCGTGCTGGGGATCGACAAGGCCCTCTTCGCGCTGCACCGGCGCGCCGTGACGCTCCCGCGGGCCCGGCGCATCACGGACGCGCTCGCCGAGCTCGCGGGACAGGCGGCGTCGCTGCTCGACGTGGGCGCGGGCGACGGGGCCATCGCCGAGGCCGTCGCCGAGCGCGTGGGCGCGCGCCGGGTCGCGGGCGTCGACGTGCTGGTTCGTCCCCGCACGGTGATCGAGGTCGTGCCCTACGACGGCCGGCGCTTGCCGTTCCCCGACGGCGCGTTCGAGATCGTCACGATCTCCGACGTCCTGCATCATTGCGAGGCGCCCGCCGAGGTGCTCGCCGAGTGCCTGCGCGTGGCCTCCCGCGCGGTGCTCGTGAAGGATCATTTCCGCTTCGGCGCGGTCTCGCAGGCGCTGCTCTTGGCGATGGACGTCGTGGGCAACGCGGAGGCGGGCGTGCTCGTGCGGGGGACGTACTTCTCGCCGGCCGAGTGGATCGACATGGTGCGAGAAGCGCGCGGGCGCATCACCGAGCTCCGCTGGCCGCTGCGCATCCACGACGCCCCGATGCGGCTCGTCACACGTGACGAGCTTCAGTTCGCGGCACGGATCGAGCACGTCTCAGGGATGGAGAACACATGAAGACGCTCGTCGTCGGTGGTGCCGGGTTCATCGGCAGCCACCTCGTGGACCGGCTCGTCAGGCGCGGGCCCGTGACCGTGTACGACAACCTTTCCGTCGGGAAACGTGCCTTCGTAAAGGAACATCTGGATACGGGGCGCGTCACGCTCGTCGAGGCGGACGCGCTCGACCTCGAGCGGCTCACGGCGGCCGCCGCCGGCCACGACGTCGTCTTCCATCTCTCGGCGAACCCCGAGGCGCGCTGGGGTCTCGAGCGGACCCGGCTCGACCTCGAACAAGGCACGATCGTCACGTACAACGTGCTCGAAGCGATGCGCCGCGCCGGCGTCTCCCGGCTCGTCTTCTCCTCGTCCGGCACGGTCTACGGAGACACGCCGGAGACGTGCCAAGAGGGCCACATCGGCCACTTGCCGATCTCGCTCTACGGGGCGAGCAAGCTCGCGGGCGAGGCGCTCATCAGCGCGTTCGTCGAGTGCTTCGGCCTGCACGCGACCATCTTCCGCTTCGGCAACGTCGTCGGCCCCCGCGGCACCCACGGCGCCGCGCTCGATTTCCTGAAAAAACTACGCGACCGGAAGATCGAGCTCGAAGTGCTCGGCGACGGCCGGCAATCCAAGCCTTACCTCCACGTCTCGGACTGCGCGGACGGCATGCTCTTCGGGCTCGATCACGCCGAGGAGCGGCTCGGCCTCTACAACCTCGCCCCGCCCGACCAGACCTCCGTCGCCCGCATCGCCGAGCTCTGCGTGAAGGCCTCCCCCTACCCCGATGCCACGATCCGCTTCACCGGCGGCGATCGCGGCTGGCCCGGCGACGTGCCCCGCTCCTCGATGAGCCCGGACAAGCTCGCGGCCAAAGGTTTCCGGGTGCGCCATTCCAGCGACGACGCCGTCCGCATGGCCATCGAGGCGCTCGCGCGCGAGGTCTTCGGCTAGAGGAATCTCGCGAAAAAAAAGGGGGGCGTCCCCTTCGGAGGACGCGACTTTCGACGCGAGATCCGGCGCGCGGGGACGCCCCCTCGGGCGCGGGTCCGGAGGACCTTCTGCTCGGCTTGCCGTCAATGCACGCGCGATGCCGCTCGCCACGTGTGCAGCGAGCGGACGAGCGACGCAAAGGCGGGCGCACGCTCGGCCGTGATCCGTCGCGCCCGTCGCCTCCCGCCGCGCTCCCCGAAAAAGCCCGAGCCCTGGATTGAGTTCTGATATGGTCAAATTCTTCCGGAGGAGCATCCAGACCATGGGGCAGTCGAACGATACGATCGAGTCCTTGCGCGCCGAGCTCGCGGCGGCGGAGGAGCGGGCGCGGCTCGCGGAGGAGCGCGCGGCGGTCCTCGAGGATCTCATCGCGCTCGTGCCCGGGATCGTCCTGGAGTTCGAACAGGAGCCCTCCGGCGAATTTCGGCCCACGTTCATCGGCGGAATCGGGCTCCAGACGATGCTCGGCTATTCGGTCGAGGATTGCATGAGCACGCCCGACTTCTTCACGTCGCTCATTCACCCCGACGATCGGGCCCAGGCGCACGCGGAGGCGATGCGGTTTCTCGAGGACGGCGAGTCGCACCTCTCGCCGCATCGAATGCTCCGCAAGGGCGGCGGTCATACCTGGGTCGATACACACTTCCTGTACGAGCCGGCCGAGGAAGGGCGCCCGGCCAAGCTCCACAGCGTGGTCTTCGACGTGAACCGCCGGGCCTGCGCCGAGCAAAACGCGCAGGAGGCCCTGCTCAAAGAGCGCGCGCTCCGGCAGCGGCTCGACGGGTTCGTCGCGAACGTACCGGGCGTCGCGTGGGAGAGTTATTTCATCTTTGATCCCAGCGGAAACCGGACGAACTACGTGAGCGACGCGGTCCTGCCGATCACGGGGTACACGTCCGAGGACTGGGGGCGCCCGGATTTCTGGCGCGTGCTCGTTCACCCCGAGGATCAAGCGCACGCCCAGGCCGATGCAGAGCGCGCCTCGGCGGAGGGGAGCGGTTCGTCCGCGTATCGTTGGATCACCAAGGATGGCCAGACGCTCTGGGTGAACTGCCGGATGACGGCGATCCGGGACGAGTCGGGGGCGTCGATTGGCCTGCGCGGCGTGACGATGGACATCACGGACCTGAAGCGCGCCGAGGCGGAGCGCACCGAGGCCCAGCTCCGGGAGCGGGTCCTCGAGGCGCAGGAGGAGAGCTTGCTCGCGCTCTCGACGCCGCTCGTGCCGATCGACGACGAGATCCTCGCGATGACGCTCGTGGGCGGGCTCGACGGGCGGCGCGCGGATCGGGTGCTCACGACGCTGCTCGAAGGCGTGACGCAGACGGGGGCGCGCGCGGTGATCCTCGATGTGACAGGCGTTCCGGAGGTCGAGGCGCAGACAGCGGACCTCGTCGTGAAGGCCGCGAAGGCGGTGTCGCTGCTCGGGGCGGAGGTCGTGCTGACGGGGATCCGGCCGGAGGTGGCGCGGACCTTGGTCGAGCTCGGGGCCGAGCTCGGATCGATCGTGACGAAAGGGACGCTCAAGGCCGGGATCGCGCACGCGATGCGATCCCGCAATGGTGTGTCACGAAAAACGGGATCCGGGGGGCGCTGAGCCCTGAGCATGGGTCTCTTCTTTGGGCCGCCGCGCCGGGGCGCTGCCCCGGACCCCGCGGGGGCTATCCGCCCCTCGACCCGGACCAGGGCAAGCCCTGGACTCGGGGGGAAAAACTGCGCTCCGCGCAGTTTTTCCCACAGGCCGGTGGCAAGACCAGGGACGGCGTCGCCGGTCAAAGCGGTCTTGGTTGGCAGGGTCGTCGCCGGTCTTGACTCGGCCTGTTCGATGAACTGCGCGTTGCGCAGTTCATCGACCCCGGGTCCAGCGCTTGCGCTGGTCCGGGTGCAGGGGCGGATAGCCCCTGCTGGGGCCTGGGGCAACGCCCCAGCGCGGCGGCTCCCCGATGAGACAGGTCACCAGCCGGCGCGGCGGATCGCCTTGTACGACGAGGAGGCCGTGCGCAGGCCGTAGACGCAGCCGGCGGAGCAGCCCTTGCACTCGTAGGCGTACATCGAGCCCCAGCCGTCGCCCTTCTCGAAGAGGATGATGTGGCCGGCGCCGCCCGAGTTGTAGACCAGGGCGTCGGCGGGCTTCACGTTCGAGCGCGAGACCGTCTTCCAGTTCGACGAATCCTTCACGAAATGGATCGTGCCATAGGGGTGCGAGTCGACCGCGACGTCGTCGTTCGACGAGGGGACCTTCCACGCCTTGGCAACGAAGCCCGAGCAGTCCGCGCCGTAGGAGCCGCTGTGCGAGCAGCTCGGGCAGCTCCCGGAGCAGGAGCCCTTCGTCGACGAGGTCGGCCCATCCGACTTCCAGCGGCCGTGGCCCCACCAGTACGAAAAGCCCTTCACCGACTTGCCGCGGTTGATCGCGCCCTGCTGCGCGGCGCTCAGGTCGCTCGAGCCGCCGCCGCCCGAGGAGACCGTCGCGTAATACTTGCCGGAGCTCCAGCCGACCGTGCCGTCGTGCTTGATCTTGTAAAACCCGTTCTTCGGGTCGGCGGCCTCGACCGTGACCTTCGCGCCCGTGGGCACGACGTGGAGGACCGAGTAGCTCGTCCCGGGGCCGGTGCGGAGATTGACGTCCGTCGTCGATTTGAGCGTCGTGCCGACGGAGATCGTGCCGGCCACGCCCTCGCTGGTCGAGCCGAGATCCTCGTTGGCGCCGATGAGCTCCTCGGACGAGTCGTCCCCGGAGCATGCGGGAAGCATGCCCATTCCAAGGGCGATGGCGGCGGCTGCAATCGACAGCGACATGCGGCGAGCGTTGGTCTTCATTGGGCTTTGGCTCCTGGACGTGGAAAGGCCATCGTACAAGCCCCGTGCCAGACGCGTCCATGGCCTCGCGCAAGGGTGTTCCGCGACCAATGCCACAACCGAGCGAGAAAACTTCGGCGACGATGGAACCGATCGAGACGAGGTAAGCCGACTTGGGATTCCGTGCGGCGACCCTCGCATTCCAGGGTTGGATCCATCTTCCCCCACCGGGTGGATCTTTGTTTATCCAGCCCGGTGTTTGGCGCGGGCTTTTCCTTGCGTGTGCGGCTCTGGTAGAACGGGCCCATGCGCAAGAAGGTGGTGGCGCTCGTGGCCGTCCTTGCCGCGGCCGCCGCGGGTGTGGTGGTGGCGCGCGGGTGCTCCGGTGACGGGACGTCGAAGGAGGCGCGGCCGGCGAACCCGAACGGCGAGAAGCCCGCGTCGGGGTCCTCGCCGGACGACGCGCCGCGGCCCACGGGCTCGGCGGTGACCATCGTGGTGGACGCGTCGGCACCGTCGCCCGAGAAGGGGCCGGAAGTCCTGTTCTCGGCGACGTGGGGCGGGAGTCGGATGAATGAGCTCGGCCGGTCGCGCCCGGACGAGGCGAACCCCGAGGCGCCGATGAGCCTGGCGATGGATGCCAAGGGCAACATGTTCGTGCTCGATCAGGTCAATGGCCGGGTCGTGCGTATCGGGCCGGACGGCAAACCCGAATCCGTGATCCCGCTGAAACAGCAAGAAGCGGCGCAGGACATGGCCGTGACCGACGACGGCAAGGTCGCGGTGCTGGATCGATACAACAGCAAATCGATCGTGATGTACGACGAGAAGGGCGGCGTGCTCGGCGAGGTGCCGCTCGAGGGCGAGGGGCTCGACGAGCTCGGGTTCGTCACGGGGGTGTTCGTCGACGGCAAGGACGTGTACGTCGAAAAGGAACACGGCCCGCTCCTGCGAATCGGGACGACCGACGGGCAGGCGGCGGATCGCACCGAGGTCCCGGGACGGCCGACGCGCGACGGGCTGAGCTACATCAAAGCCGGGATCATCGAGCCCGAGGCCGGGCGGATGTACATCTCGTCGGTCGATCGGTCGACGATGCAGCACCGGTACACGCGCGAGATCCGGCAAGGGAGCGAGATCCGCGGGATCTTGCTGCTCGACACGGACAAGACGGGGACCATTTATCTGGCCACGCTCCTCGTGCAGAACGACCAGGAGTCCGTGGTCCTGTCTTGCCACGAGCCGCTCAAGGGCATTCCGACGGGAACGGCGGTCCTTCCCGTGAATACGATGCCCGAGGAGACGTTCCGCGACATGGCGGTGCTCGACGAGGGCGGCGTCGTGTATTCGGTGCGGACCGAGCAGGGCGTGAGCTACCAGAAATACGATTGCCAATGACCAAGCCGCTTGCCCGCCCCGAGCCTCGCGTGGTCGTCATCGACGAGCTGCGCCACGTGGAGCTCGAGCCGGGTCCCGGGGCGGGGCCGTGGATCCAGGCCGCCGTGAATACGGTGGTCCTCGCGGGCGCGAGCGCGGGGATTTACGCCGTCAGCAAAGGCAGTGCCTGGTACGCGTTCGGCCTCCCGCTCATCGGGGCCCTTCGAGGCGTGGTCATCGCCAAAGATCTGAGCCCGTTCGGCCGCCGCGTGGCCATGCGGATCGAGCCGTGGGGGTTCGTGCTGGATCCCGAGGGCAAACAGAAGGTCCTCCCGTGGCCGCGGATCTCGCAGATCCGGCACCGCACGATCGCGATGAGCGAGGGGTCCGTGGAGATGTTTTTCGTGGAGGTCGGCCGCCGGACGTATCGCGCGGTTTGTCCCGCTTCGGCGCCCATCACGGTGCTGCCCGTGGCTTTCCCGGGGTACGTCGCGGCGGCGGAGCGGCCCGTGGCGCTGGATCTCGACGGCGCGGTGTCGATCGAAGGAACGCGGGCGACGTTCGCGGAGCTTTGGGGCCGGGCGCGGCGGATGCTGGAGTCGCCGGATGGAGCGGCGCAGCTCGGAATGCCAGCGGCGGGGTATCGAGGGGTGGCGTCGCGGACGCCGGGGCACGAGACGGCGTCCATCCTGCGGGGCGCGCTCGTGGGGCATCGGCGCGCCGTGGACGAGGGGCCGCTCGCCGCGATGCTCGCGGCCATGCTGGGAACGCGGGAGCTGCTTTCGGAGGTGCTCACGCTCTGCATGAGCCCGAGCCCGTTCGTCGCGGCCGTGGGCAAGGCGGCGGCGCTCCGGCTCGGCGCGGCGCCGATGCAGCCGGGCGCGGTGGAAGAGGTTTTACCGTTTCTGCCGGCAGACGAGGTGCGGGCGATCGAGCGATTCGCCCGGGGCGAGGACGGGAGCTGACGAGCCGAGGGGCAGGCGCGTCACGCGCGCCGGACGCGCCTCCGCGAGGCAAGGAGGAGCCCGAGCGCGAGCATGGAGAGCGCGGGGGCGCTTCCCGTCTGCGGGGAGGTTCGGCATCCACAGCCGCCCTCCTCGGAGGTTTGGCCGCCGCCTGCGCCGCCTGCGCCGCCTGCGCCGCCTGCGCCGCCCGCACCGCCTGCGCCGCCGGTGCCACCCATACCGCCTGCGCCGCCTGCGCCACCGGCGCCACCGGCGCCGCCCATGCCACCGGCACCGCCCGCGCCGCCCATACCACCAGCGCCGCCCATGCCGCCCATACCGGTCATGCACGCGCCGGCTTCACACACGCCGTCCGCGCAGGGCGTTCCATCCACCACGAAACCGTCCGCGGGACACGCCACGGTTTGCCCGTCACACGCCTCGGCCACGTCGCACACGCCTGCGGAAGCACGACATTCGACACCGGCCGACAGCGGCGCGCACGTCCCGTCCATCGCCGCTCCCGCCGCGACGCTACACGCCTGGCAATCGCCGGTCGCGCCTCCGCCGCACGCCGTGTCGCAGCAGACGCCGTCCACGCAGAAGCCGCTCGCGCATTCCGCCGCGGCCGCACACGCATCCCCCAGGCTCGACGCCAGGACGAACGTGTATGCAGCGCCGGCATTCTGGCCTTTGTCCGCGTCGCTGGGCGCTCCGAGGAGCGCCGTATTTCCCGAAAGCGCGACCGACGAAGCAAGCTGGTCCCCCGCCCCGCCCTGCACGAGGAGCTTCGCCTCCTCGACCCACGCCCCGCCGCTCCGCACGAACACGTAGGCCGAGCCGGCCTCCGCGCCCTGGTCGCTGTCGAGGTACGCCCCCACGAGCGCCGTTTCCCCCGACAGCGCGACGGACGCGCCGAACTGGTCCCCAGCCGCCCCGTCCTGGGCCACGAGCTTCCCCTGCGGCGCCCACGTCGCCCCATTCCGCACGAACACGTACGCCGCGCCGGAATCCATGCCCTTGTCATCGTCCCCATATGCGCCCACGAGCGCCGTGTCCCCCGACAGCGCGACCGAATCGCCGAATGCATCGTTCGCCGCCCCGTCGTTCGCCAGGAGCTTCGCCTGCTCGGTCCAGACGCCGCCGCTCCGCGTGAACACGTAGGCCGAGCCGGAGTACGATCCCTTGTCGTCGTCGCCGAGCGCGCCCACGAGCGCCGTGTCCCCCGACAGCGCGACCGAATCGCCGAAATAGTCCTGCATGGCCCCGTCGCTCGCCACGAGCTTCGCCTGCTGGGTCCAGGCGCCCCCATTCCGCACGAACACGTAGGCCGAGCCACTGTTTCCGCCCTTGGGGTCGTCCCCGAACGCCCCCACGAGCGCCGTGTCCTCCGACAGCGCGACGTGATTGCCAAACGAATCACCCGTCGTCCCGTCGCTCGCGACGAGCTTCGCCTGCTGGGTCCAGACGCCCGCATTCCGCACGAACACGTACGCTGCGCCGGGGCCCTTGCCGAGGGCGCCCACGAGCGCCATGTCCCCCACGAGCGCGACCGCGCTGCCGAATTGATCGACCCCCGTGCCGTCGTTCGCCACGAGCTTCGCCTGCTCGGTCCAGACGCCGCCGCTCCGCACGAACACGTAGGCCGCGTTTGCACCGCCGTAGCCCCCCACGAGCGCCGTGTCCCCCGCGAGCGCGACCACGCCGCCCATACGGTTGTTCATGGCCCCGTCGCTCGCCAGGAGCTTCGCCTGCTGCGTGGCGACGAGCGAATCGATCCCCACCGGGAAATCCGCCTCCTGCGCCTCCTCGGCCGGGGCGATGAAAGGCGCGGACGGGGTTTCACCGCCGCAGCCCGCGATCGTCAAGCACATGGTAAGGAAGAGGGCGTGGCGCGGCCACGGCCCGACAAGCAATCGTTCGCCGTTCATGGAAACCGGTGTCCTCTTTGCTGGCTTTCGCCGTCGTTCCCCTCGAATTCGACGCGCGTCCGTCAGGCCCTCCGTCCGTCAGGGCTCCTGTAGGCGCGCAACATTCGAAGCGAGAGTTCGACATGTACGTCGGCGAGCGCGTCGAGCGAGAGCGCCTCGGTCGGCTCGTACCAATACGGGATCCGCACGCCGATCGCGGAGAGCGCCGCGGCGGTCGCCGCCTTGTCGGGCACGGAAAACCGCCCCATCGCCACCCCGCGCTCGAGGACCCCGTGGAGGAGCGCCATCGATTGCGCGCGAATCGCGAGCGCCGGCGCGGCGAGATCGGCGGTCAGGGCGTAGATTTCCTCATTGACCACCACGGCCAGGTGCGGATAACACGCGTGCACGAGGGTGTGGGCCCGGACGAGCGCGCAGATTTGATCGATGGGATCGTCGCACGCGCCGGCCAGCGCCGCCCGCAGGCCGGATGCGTGCACCTCGTGGCCCACGCGGACGAGCTCCGCGAGGACGTGGTCCTTCGAGGGAAAGTGTGCGTAGAGCGCGCTCGGCTGCAGATCCAGCGCCTTCGCCACGTCGCGGACCGAGGTGCCGTGGAAGCCCTCGTTCGCGAAGAGCTGCAAGGCGACCTCCAGGATGCGCCGCCGCGTGCCGTCGGGCACGGAGGACGGAGGGAGGGTCGCCTTTGCAGCCCGCAAACGAGAGGCCCTGAGGGAGCTCATGGGCCGATTGTCGGAACGAACGTTCGTTTCTGTCAACGGGTTCGCCTCAGGGATGCGCATCGAACCAGGCGACGACCTCTTCGGGACCGGCCGCGAGCCAATCGTGCCCCACGCCCGGCTCGGTGACGACGCGCGTCTCCTTGCCCTCCGTGACGAGGCGCGCGTTGTACTTCTCCATCGTGCCGATGGGGACGACGAGATCGGCCTCTCCGTGGAGGAAGAGCGTCGGCGGGTGATCCGCCGGCAGCGCGTCGGGCAGGACGCAAAGCGGGCCGCTGCACGTCGCGTAGGACCCGGAGTGGATCGCGAGCGCGCGGAACTTCCCCTGGTAGCTCACGGCCATCCGGCTCGTCATGTAGCCGCCGCTCGAGATCCCCGTCGCGTACATGCGCGCGCTGTCGAGCGGGCCGAACGAGCCCGCGGCGATCGAATCGAAGATCGAGAGCATGAAGTCGTGGTCCGGCGCGGTCGACCAGGCGATCGAATATGGAGGGACGTTCGTGTCCCAGAACGTCGAGCCCTCCGCATGCGCCTCCGGAGCGAGCACGGCATAACCCGCGTCGAGGAGCCCCTTGATGGTGAGCGCCAGGTGATAGACCCCGTGGGGGCCGTCCACGGCGCCCTTGAACATCTTCGGGGGACCATAAAACGAGCCCTGGAACAGGAGCACGACGGGAAACCCCTTCGCGGGCGGCGTCCCGAGCGGCACCTGCCAGGCGACGTCCCGCAGAATCCCCGATTGCGCCGGGATGCTCTGGGTCTCGTAAGGACACGCGACCTCTTGCGGCGAGACCGTACAGCGCGATTCGGCGCCGCCGCCCGCGCCCGCGGAACCGCCGCTTCCGCCGACGCCGCCGCTTCCGCCGACGCCGCTTCCCCCGACACCGCCGCCTCCGCTTCCGCCGACGCCGCCGCTTCCCCCGCCTGCGCCGACGCTGCTGCTGGAGCTCGAGGCCTCGGAGCCTTCGCCGGGCGGCTCGATGTTGATGTTGCATCCGCCGGCGAGGACGACGAGCGGCATCAAGAAACGGAAAACTTCACGCACCATGACAAACCTCCTCGTGTTCTGCCGGCGCCGTCGCCTGCTCCTCCAGAAAATCGAGCAAGAGCCGGTTGAACGCTTCCGGTTGATCGATCGGTGTGCAATGCCGCGAGTCGGCGACGACGGCCACGCGGCCACGCGGAATCCGGGCGGCGTAGGCCTCCTTCGCCGCGACCGGGGTGTAGTCCTTGTCTCCCGTGACGACGAGGACCGGGCACCGGATCGTGCCGATCCGCTCGGCCACGCTCCAGCCGAGGATCGCCTTGGTCGCGGCGAGATACGCGGCCTCGTCGTTCTGCCCGAGGCGCGCGGCGAGCTTCTGGCGCAGCGCCTCCTGGTCCGAGCGCGGGAAGTTCATGGCGGCGATCTTCCGGGCAAACCCTCGCACGCCGAGCAAGCGCAAAGCGACGAGGCGCTGCACGACCGCGAGGTGCTCGCGCCACGTGCGCGGCACGAAGGCCGGGGCGCTGTTCACCACGACGAGCGATCGGACGAGCGAGGGCGCGTCGACGGCGAGCTGAAAGCCGATCATGCCGCCCATCGAGAAGCCGACGACGTGGGCCGGGCCGAGCGCGAGCCGTCGCAGGAGCTCGGCCACGTCGGCGGCGAACGTGGCGATCCGATACGGACCCGGGGGCTTCCCCGAGCGGCCGTGGCCACGCAGATCGACGGCGACGACCGTGTATCGCTCCGCGAGCGCCGGGACCTGCATCTCCCAATCGAGCAGGCTCGAACCGAGGCCGTGCAAGAGCAGCACGACCTCCCCTCGCCCCTTCACTTCGTACTGGATCTCACACCCATCAACGTAGATGTGCGGCATCGTTCACCTCGACCGCGATCCGGATCACTGAACGATCGTTCGTTAAGATCCTGCGTACCAGAGATCAGGCTGGGAAGTCAACAGGCATTGCGACCGGGCGCACCTCGGACTCCCCTGCCCGCGGTATGCTCGCGCCATGCGATTCCTTTCCTTGATCGGTTTGTTCGGGCTCCTCGCGGCGTGCGGGGGGAAGGAGCCCTCGGGCGCCGGTGGCTCCGCGGGATCGGGCGGTTCCGGCGCCGGCGGCGCGGGCGGGGGCGGCGGTTCGGACGCGATCACCTACGAATTCGAAACGATCGGCCCCCGCAGCGCGACCGTGGACATGACGACCTACGAGGCCAGCCTCGTCGCCGCGCATCGATCCGACGGCGGGACGTCGTATCTGATGGTGATCCCGGCCGCGAAGACGAAGGCCCCGGTCATCGTCGACATGGCGCCGTACACGGGGATCGATTGGACGGGCGAGGAGGTCGATACCCGCCACGCGACCGAGCACGCCGGGCCCTTCAGCTTCTATCCGGACACGGACGCGCCGCTCGACCCGCCGTCGACCGAGAACTGCGCGTACGGCTTCGTGCCCGCGGAGACGCAGATCCAGGGCGAGGCATTTCACTTGCTGAACGGCCACTCCGTGATCGTCGCGTTCGGCCGGTTTTATGCGGGCGGTGCGCTCGCGGACGACGCCGCCGACGCCGCCGCGCCGTTCCATTACATCGCGGCGCACGCGGCCGATTTCGACGCGGAGCGCATCGGCGTGCACGGGAACTCGTGGGGCGGTTTCATGGCGCTCGCGGGCATCGGCAGGCGCCCCGCGGGGCAATCGATCCGCGCCGTGACCGCGGCCAATCCCCCGACCGATTTCGTCGATTTTTACGATTACTGGAAGAGCACGCTCCCCGCGGTGTATCCGTACAAGGACGAGCTCGGCTTCTTCGAGGCATATCGGCGACGCATCGAGACGACCACGGGCGGCCCGCCGGCGGAAAACGAGGCGGCATTCGGAACATGGCGGCGCGACGCGCTCTGCGCGGGGCTCGACGGCGACGTGATGATCCCGCAGGACGACTGGGACACGCTGGTGCCGGTCGCGCAGACGGAGTCGTTCCTGGCCGCGTGCGGCGACAAGGCGCGGGGGCTCTTCTGGCGTCGCCGCACGCCCGTGGACTACGCGGCGATTCACCTGGCCCACGGCGCGCTGGAGCAGGAGCCCGGCTTCCCGTCGTCACGAACGCTCGGGTTTCTGCACCTGCACCTCTCCCTCGCGACCGAATCCGACGTGGTGCTCGCCTACTACGACGACGCCGCGCTGCGGGTCTTCTTCCAGACGGTCCACGACGCCCAGGTCGACGGCAAGGACATCACGTACGCCTCGCCCGCGCTCGCGGACCTGCTCGATCCACGCGTCGTCGCCTACGACTTCGGAACGATGCAGATGAAAGCCGGGCCGGAGCTCGTGAGCGCGATCGTGAGTGAGATCTGGGGAACGCCGGTCGGCCCGGCGGAACTCGCCCAGGGCTTCCCCGCGCCCTGAGGGGCGTCGAGAAACGCGTATCCTTCGGTCGCGGGGCCGAACACCCCCCTTCTTCCGAAAGGATACGCGTGATGAAGATACCGACCTTGCTTCTCGCCTGCGCGGCCCTCGCCGTCGGCTGCACTCCCGAAGAGAGCCCGCCGCCCGCGGGAAACGCCTTCAGCATCCGCGCGGGCAGCACGAGCTGCGACCGCGGCATCGAGGTGGCCACGAGCGGAAGCGGCGACGTCGCCCTCGTCGGCACCTTCGAGGGGACGGTCGACTTCGGCGGCGGCCCGCTCGTCTCCGCCGGCAGCACCGACATCGCGTTCGCCACGTGGGACGCCGAGGGCAAACCCGGCGCGAGCATGCGCTTCGGATCGGCCTCGCAAGACGGCATCCCGCGGATCATCGCCGCCGGCGAGGACGCGTGGGTGATCGCGGTGAACACGCAGTCCGAGCTCGATCTCGGCGGCGGGCTGCTCACGCCCACGGGCGCGGCGGGCGCGGCGATCGGCAAGCTCGACGCGGACGGCAAGCACGTCTACAGCACCATGCTCGGCGCGACCGTGTCCGGGATGGCCGCCGGCGGGGGCGACACGCTGGTCGTCACGGGCAGCTTCAGCGGCACGCTCGTCCTCGGCGACGAGACGCTCACGAGCGTGGGCGCGACGGACGTGTTCGTCGCGAAGCTCGACGGGAAAGGCGCGGTCGTCTGGGCTCGATCCTTCGGCAGCGCGGGCCTCGAGTCCGGCATGGATGTGGCCGTGGACGCGAGCGGAAACGTCCTCCTCGGCGGCGGCATGCTCGCGCCGGTCGATTTCGGCGGCGGGCCGACGACGATCGCGGGCGGCGTGGACGCCGTGTTCGTGAAGCTCGACGCGGACGGCAACCACGTCTTCACGAAGACCTTCGGCGACGTCGCGGACCAGGTCATCCAGGCCGTGGCCACGGACGCGCAGGGAAACATCCTCTTCGGCGGGCTCTTCGAGGGCCGGCTCGATTTCGGCAGCGGCGAGCTCGCCAGCCAGGGCCGCGATCTCTTCCTCGGAAAACTCGATCCCACCGGCGCCGAGCTCTGGACGCGCACGTTCCGGCTCACCTCCGCGGAGTGGGACGACTCGGCGCCCCGGATCGCGGCCGATCCCAAGGGCGGGCTCGTCGTGACGGGGACGTTCACCGAGGCCGTGAACCTCGGCGGCCTGGCGCTCGAAGCTGCCGGACAGACCGACGTCTACTTCGCGCGCTACGACGCCACGGGCAAACACGTCCAGAGCCGCGCGATCGGCGATGCGAGCTACCAGCTCGCCGGCGGCGTCGCCGTCGACCGGACCGGCGCCGCCGCCATCACGGGCTCGTTTTACGGGACGATCGACTTCGGCCAGGGCCCGCTCGAAACCGCGGGCGACTGCGACCTCTACCTCGCGAGGTTCCCCGCGCCCTGACGGCACCTTTGCATCGGCCGCATCGCGGCCGATGCACCAAAGGTCCAGCGCTTGCGCTGGTCCGGGTCCAGGGGCGGACAGCCCCTGGTCGGGCCCGGGGTGAAACCCCGGCGCTGCGCTTCAGAACGAGAGCTGAACGACCCCTGCCCCACCGCCCGGCCCGGGCGCGATAGCGAACCGCACGTCCCCGGCCGGCGCTGGGCGCCAAAGCGTTCCCGCCGCGAACAGCCCTGCCCCTGCAAGGCTCATCCCCACGATCGCCGCTGCGTTCGTCACGGGCGCCCCTGCTGCCTCCGGCTCGCCGGCCGTCCCGCTCGTCTCGAGCCACGTCGAGAGCCCTGCGATCGAGGCCATCGTGAGCCCGCCGAGACCCACCACGAGCGCCCCGAGCGAGAGAAACCGCCGATCCTCGAAGGTCATCGGCCGCGGCAGCGGATCGGGGTGCAGCACGATGAGCTGCCGCGTGACCTCGTCCACGAGCGGAGGCACCTCCACGTCGACCAGCGTCCCCGCCTCCGCCACCGTGATCTCGCGCCGGAACGACCGCTTCCCCGGCGCGGTCGCTTCGAGCACGTGTGTCCCCGTCGTGACGACGATGCCCGCGTTCCACAGGGACCGATCGATCGCGCGCTCATCCCAGGTGATGGCGAGCTCCGGATCGCGCAGGACCTCCTCGGGCACGCTCAGGTTCACCACCGCGACCCGCGGGCTCAGCGCGGACAGGCGCGCCCGCGCGACCTCGACGCGCTCCTCGGCGTGACGCTGCCGCGCCTGCGCGGCCACATCCTGGTACAGCATGAACGCCTCGCCGAGCCGCTCCGTGTGCTCGTAACACTCGGCCAGGCGGAACATCGTCCCCATCGCTGGATCGAGCCGCCGACTCTCCTCCAGCATCGGACAGGCCCGCGTGTATTTGCCCTCGTCCATCAGCTCGAGCGCGCGGCGGAACAAGGCCTCCGCCCGCTCCTCGGCGAGCGGCTCGCGTGTCCCCTCGGCCGCCGCGGGCCGCGCGAACGACGAGACCATCGAGACGACCGAGACCAGGAGGATCGAGCTCTTCCGAAGATAAGGTTTCATTTGCGTGAACGACCAAAAGGATCGGCCGCTCGCTTGAGCGGCTCTTTCTTGTAGGCTTGCGCGCTCCCGCTCCGGGGCGCTTCCGCCTCGTCCGTGCATCCGTCGAGACCGACGCTCGTCGGCGGCGCGGGCACCTTCGGGCTCTCGGACGGGACCGCGGGTGCGGCGAGCGCCTGGGCGACGGGCGCGAGGTTCATCGGGGCCGCCTGCGCCTCATCCACCGCGGCGCTCGCGGGGAGCGCACGCGCTGCGAGGATCCGGTCCTCCCGCGACGCCCAGATCCCCGTCCCGCCGCCCACCACGGCCGCGACGAGCAGCGCCGCGACCACCACGCGTGACCCGTGCTCCCGCGCCCGCGCCGAAACCGTCCACGTACCGCCCCACGCGGCCCCCGTCGGCTCGGACGTCGAGCTCGGCGGAGGCGGCTCCTGCACGGAGCGGAGCGTCGGCGCGCTCTTCATCGCGGCGCGGCAGTCGGGCGACGTCGGCACGTCGTCCGGCGCCGGATCCGTCGGGAGCGTCGCGGGCAGGACGGTCACGGCCGGCGACGAGGGCAAGGACACCCTCTGCTTGCGCAGGCTGCGCGGCGTCTCCTCCTCGGGCACGAACGGCGCGAGCGCCGCGGCGAGCTCGAGCGCCGAGGGAAAACGATCGTCGGGGTTTTTCCGCAGGCAGCGGCGCACCACCGCGTCGAGGGCCGGGGGCACGTCGGGCCGACGCACCGAGAGCGGCCGCGGCTCTCGCTCCAGGATCCCCTCGTACACGTCCGAAAGACTCCGCGCCGCGAAAGGCGCTTCTCCTGCGAGCAACCTGTACAGGATGGCGCCGAGGGCCCAGAGATCCGTCCGCGCGTCGACGTCCCGCGTCGAGCGCATCTGCTCCGGCGACATGTAGAGCGGCGAGCCGAGGATGTCGGTCGTCCGGGTCATCCCCGAGGGCGCGCGGGCGTCGCAGCGCTTCGAGATGCCGAAATCGAGCACCTTGACGCAGGGCGATCCGTCGGGTCTGTGGGTGAGGAAGAGGTTTGCCGGCTTCAGATCGCGGTGGATGATGCCGGCCGCGTGGGCCTCGACGAGCGCGGTCGCGGCGTGCATCACGTAGAGCACGGCTTCGGCCACGGGCAAACACTCGCGCTTCTTGCCGAGCTGCTGCAGATCGCAGCCTTCGAGGTACTCGAGCAAGATGTACGGGATGCCCCTCGGCGTCCTGCCTGCGTCGAAGACACGCGCCACGTGCTCGCTACGTAACTTCGCGGCCGCCCGTGCTTCCCGGAAGAAGCGCGCGAGCGCTTGCCGGTTCCCGATCTCGGCCGGGTGCATCAGCTTCACGGCGTAGAGCGCGTCGAGCTGGGTATGCCTCGCCGCGACCACGATCCCCATGCCGCCGACGCCGAGGACGCGCTCGACCCGGTACTTTCCAAAGAGCACGTCTCCCACCGATACACGCGCGAACGACGGCTCGTTCATCGCACACGTCCCCCCTCTCGACCCTCGGGGGCTTTGCTCGGAAAGCCGAACCGCGCTCCCGTCCCCCGGAGCTCTCTCGCCCATGCGCTCTCGTTCGATGCCCGACCCTCCCGGTTTGCCGCGCCGCGTATCGACCCCCGAAGCGAAAAATCTACGGGACTGTGGCCTGGACGGGGTTTCACCGCTCCGGGCGTGCCGCGTGTTTTTTCCTCGGCGGCCAAACCCGACTAAGCTCCGCCCGCGCCGTGCCGAACGTCCCTTCGAACGCTCCCCTCGCGCCGCCCGCGCGCCGGCAAGCCGTGGTCCTCTGCGGAGGCCTCGCCACGCGCATGTACCCGCGCACGCTCGAGATGCCGAAGTTCCTCCTCCCGATCGCGGGCCGTCCGTTCGGGCATCACCTGCTCGCGCGGCTCGCCGAGGCAGGCTACGAGGAGGTCGTGCTCTGCATCGGACACCTCGGCGACGCGATCCGCGCGGCCATCGGGGACGGCGCGGCCTTCGGGCTGCGCGTCGCCTACGCCGACGAGGGCGAGACCCGACTCGGCACGGCGGGCGCGCTCCGGCGCGCGCTTTCGCATCTCGGCGAGGCGTTCCTCGTGACGTACGGCGACTCGTACCTGCCCTTCGACTACGCCGCGCCGCTCGCGGATCTCGAAGCGCACCCCGAGGCGCGCGGCACGATGTCCGTCTACCGCAACGAAGATCGCTGGGACGATTCGAACTGCGAGATCGTGGGCGGCCGCGTCCTCCGCTACCAGAAACGCAAGCCCGGCGAGGCGCGTGATCCTGCCCTGGATCACATCGACTACGGCGCGATCGCGCTCCGCCGCGAGGTCATCGCGGCGCTGCCCGAGGGCCCGAGCGACCTCGCCCCCGTGCTCTCGCGGCTCGCCGCGTCGGGCGCGCTCCGGGCGCTCGCCGTGACGCAGAGGTTTTACGAAATCGGATCCGAATCCGGTTATCAGGAGCTCGAAGCGCATCTCGGCGCCCGGGCGGAGGTCTCCACGTGATCATTTCTCGCGCGCCCGTGCGCTTCTCGCTCGGCGGCGGCGGCACCGATCTCCCGGCGTATTCGACGCGCTTCGGGGGATACCTCGTCTCCGCGGCCATCGACAAATACATCTACGTCACGGCGAACAAGCGGTTCCACCGCGACATCCGCCTCGCGTATTCGAAGACCGAGATCGTCTCCAGCGTCGATCGCGTCGAGCACCCGATCTTCCGCGAGGCCTTGCGGATGACGGGCATCGACCATTCGATCGAGCTCACGAGCGTGGCCGATCTCCCGGCGAACTCGGGCCTCGGCTCGTCGAGCGCGTTCACGGTCGCGCTCCTGAACGCGCTCCACACGTACAAGCGCGAGTTCGTCTCCTCGGAAAAACTCGCCGAGGAGGCGTGCACCCTGGAGATCGAGCGGCTCGGCGAGCCCATCGGCAAGCAGGACCAGTACATCTCGGCCTTCGGCAACGTCACGGCCTTCCGCTTCAACCCCGACGGCACCGTGCACGTCGAGCCCGTGCCCGTCCGGGACGAGGTGCTCGACGAGCTCGAATCGAACCTCGTCATCATCTGGTCCGGCATCGAGCGCCCGGCGCGCATCGTCCTCAGCGAACAGGGGCAGAGGCTCCGCGAGCTCGAGCCGCCCGTGATCGAGTCGATGCACCGCATCAAGGAGATGGGCCACGAGACCTACCGGATCCTCACGAGCGGCGACATCGATCAGTACGGCGAGCTCCTCCACGTGCACTGGTCGCACAAGCGCAAGCTCGCCTCGAAGATGACGGACTCGGTCATCGACGAGCATTACGAGGCGGCGCGGAACGCCGGCGCGATCGGCGGCAAGCTCATGGGCGCGGGCGGCGGCGGCTTCTTCATGTTCTACGTCCGCCCCCAGGATCGGCGCCGCGTGCTCGAGACCATGATCGCCCGGGGCCTGCGCCCGCTGCGTTTCCGCTTCGACATGGATGGCGCCCGCATCATGGCCAACATGCATCGATCCTGACCGAGCGGAAAATCGTAGCCGTACCGGAAACATCTCCCGGCCCGCCGATGTCGAAAAAAACGCGGAACCTGGCGGCGAGGTCGGTGTCTTCTCGCCGTTCCCCGAGCGCGACCGGACTTCGCGCACGACGGAGGAGAAGGAGATTCACCATGGGCGGCGTCGACGTTGGCAGCGAGGGCGGCAAGAAGAAGGCGACGAATGCGGAGATCAACATGGTCCCGTTCATCGACCTCTTGATGTGCACGATCGCGTTCCTGCTCATCACGGCCGTCTGGGTGACGAACTCCCGCATCAATGCGGACGCGCAGGTCCCCGGGCCTCCGAGCCCGGACCCGCTCACCATCACTCCGCCGGAAAAAGTGCTGAACGTGCACATCGGCGAGAGTGATTTCGCGCTCGTGTGGAAGCAGGGCGCGACCGTCGTGAGCGAGATCCGCATTCCGAAGACCTCGCAGCAGGCCGGCGAGCTCGTGCAATACCCCGACCTCGAGAAGAAGCTCGCGGCGGAATGGCAGGCGAACGCGAATCACCGCGATCCGAGCGACAAGAAGCTCGATCAGGCGATCTTGCACACGGACAACCGCACGCCGTTCCGGGAGATCGTCGCGGTGCTCGACGCGCTCTACGCGACGAAGCGCACGGTGAAGCTCGAAGGCGGCGACAAGGAATTGCCCGTCTTCAACATGACGTTCGCCGCGCGCTGACGGCGAGGAAAACCGGGGCGCCTCGATTCTTCAGAAATCGAGGGCCCCGAGGACCACGGCACGAGCCGCCCTGCCGACCCTCCACCACCTCCGTTGACCAGGGCGGAGGCTACCACGAGAGCTGGAACGACCTCCAGGCGTGTAGCGAGGCAAACGGCCGCGATCAGGGCGTGATCTTGGCGATCACGATATCGAGCCCCGTCTGCGCGGTCTGTTCTTCGAACAGGAACGCCGGTGTCCAGCCCGCGCCCATGTAAATTCCCGACTGGCCGACGGCCAGCCGGAGCCAGCGCTCCTGCGGCGCTTCACCCCCGCCGAGGTTCTGGAACCATTGCAGTTGCCCGGCGTCGTCGAACCGGGCCAGGAACGCGCCCTGGAGCGGGTCCTCGACGTCGGGTCCGGGGTTCTTGGGATCGAAGTCGATATCCCTCGCGTAGGTGCCCGATATCAGCGCCCCGCCGATGCCGTTCGGCACGACGTTGATCCCCTCGGAATCCCCCGTGGCGGTAGAGTCGGCGCTGGTGATGGCCGTGCTCCAATGGGTGGTCTGGCCATCCAGGATCGACACGACGAACGGGCTCTTCTTGTCGGCGACGATCGTACCTCTGCCGAAATCGACGGCTCCGGTCATGGATCCCGTCACGAGCACGGATTCACCCACGGTCGCCGCGATCCCGCGCGGGTTCGCCGCATCGCTGCCTCCGCCGTGGCTCCGGACCCACGCGACGTTCCCGTCCTCGGATCCCAGCTTCATCACGAACATCGACGGGGCTCCTCCCATGTTGGTCGGGGGCGGCGGGTTTTTCTCCGTCCCGTCGAGCTCGTTCTTGTACGTACCCGTGATGAAGATGTCCCCGCTGCCGTTCACGGCCATGGCTTTCGGCTCGTGCACGCCGCCGGAGAAGTGCTTGACCCATTGGCACGTCCCCCCCGAATCGAAGGCGATGAGGAACATGTGGGATTCGCCCGCGGGGACGAGCGTCGAGCCGGCCGCGCACGGCACGCTGTTTTCGCCCGGCATCATCTCCCCCGAGCCGAGAAAGCCGAGCGCGAAGACCTTCGTTTCATGGGTCGCGACCGCCACGACGCCGTCGGTCCCGATGCCCCCGAGGGTCCGCGTCCATGAGGCCGTCGCGAGGTCCGACGAATACGCACGGACGAACGCGTTCAGCCCATGACCATCCTTGCTGTACCAGCCTCCGACGATCACCTGTTTCCCTGCGCCATGGGCGACGTCGAATCCAATCCGGGGGAACGCGTCGAGCTTCGTGCCCTGCGCGTCCACTTCATGGAGGCCCTTCACGTTCACGCCCCCGAGGATGGGGTCGAACGCGGCCACGTACGCGTCGTCATCCCCGGGTCCGCTCTCGCTCGTGACGCTCACGCCGCCGATCATCAATGTGCTGCGGTAGCGCCCGGTGACATAGATGCGCTCGTCGCCGGTATCCAATCCGACGGCGATCCCACGGACATCCTGATCGGACGCCGCCTCGATGCGCTTGCTTTCGAAGGAAGGACAAGCAACGGCGCAAGGCGACGCCTCCGGGTCCATGGTATGGCACCATTCGACGCGGCAGGTCCCTCCCCCTTGCCCGCCTTCGCCTCCGGCTCCCCCTGCGCCGCCGAGCCCCCCCGCGCCGCCCGTGCTGGCGTTCGCCGCAGGATCGTCGTAGGCGTCGAGGTGGTACAGGACGATGCAGCCGCTGAGCGCCGAGAGGAAAAAACCACCGAGGATCGCGAGAACCTTTTGCATGAAACCTCCCTGGAGCCTGCGTCGGTCGGCGGCCGTGCGTCAGGGCGAGGGCAGAAGCTTGGCGACGATGACGTCGCCGTTCGTGGTGTTGGGCAGCTCGTCGAGCTTCAATGGCTGCGTCGGCGTCGAGAAATCGAGGGTCTTGCGCCACGCGCCCGCGAGGACCACGCCTCCCTGGGGGTGCTTCGCCATGGCGATGTTTGCCGTGAAAAACGACTCGCCCCCGCCGGGGAAATGATCGAACGAGATCACGCCGTGAGGGTCGTTGCGATCGACCCGGGCGAGGAACGGCGCGCCCATCCCGGACTCCTCAATGACCATCCCGCCGGCCTTCCCCTGGGGATACAGAATGGACCCGCCGAAGACCCCGGACACGAAGAGATGCGTGTCGGCGATGACCACGCCGGTCGCGCGCGCGCCTTCGACGGCGTTGTCGCCGCCCGGGAAGACGACGGACCATTCGGGCTCCAGGTTCGACGCTCCGGGAAACGCGGCGACGAAGGCCGCGCTCTTGGGGGCCGACATGGACGCGATGTCGGTTTGGCCCACGAGCCCTCCCGCGACGTACACCGTGCCGTCGTCGCTCACCTCGACAGCCTGCGCCTCCACGCGCGCGCCATTCTTCATCCCGGCGAACTTGAAAGACTGGCCTAGCTCGCCGGTCTCGTTGACCTGGATCAGGAACATCGCTTCGTCCTCCGCGCCGGTGACGAGCGAGGGTCCGCCGAGGCCGAGGTTGCCCTTGAATCCCCCGGTGAACCAGACGCCTTGTGTGCTGGCCTTGCGCGCGGAGATCGCGGCGGGCCGGACGGCCATCCCGGGGTAGATCCGGACCCATTCGCAGCCGCCGAACCCGTTCAGCTTCATCACGAACATCCCGTCGGCAGGCGTGGTCGGATTGCCGCTGCAATCGATCGGCGGTTTGGCCCCCGGGGCGGTCATCTTTCCGAGCACGTAGGCATTTTGCCCGTCCGTGCTCACCGCGACGGCGTCGTCGTCGCCCGCGCCGCCGAACATGTGCGCGATGATCGTATCGTTTCCGAGGCCCGCCCGGTCGTACCGCATGACGACCGCGTCGAGATCCATGGCCGCGTTGGGGAGGACGTACCCGGCCACGAAGATCGAGCTCGCGCTGATAGCAATGCCATGCGCCTCGCGCGGCGAGTTGCTGTTGACCTTGTCGGACACGTTGTCGACCCAGGTCGAATTCCCCTCGGCGTCGAGCAGGCCGATGAATCCCTCTTGCCCCGACGCGAACCCGGTCAGGGAATGCATACCGAACAGGAAACCGGATTTTTTGTAGGATCCGACCACCGCGATGGTGCCGTCGTCAGCCACGGCCACGGCCCGCGCGCCCTGGTCGTCTTCGGCATTTCCGAATCGCTTGGCCCATTGCGGCGTGAGACACGCGCTCGACATGCAGGGCATGTCGCAGCGCTCGACGGAATCGACGCCGCAGCCCCCGCCGCCGGTGCCGCCCGACCCGCCGGACCCGCCCGGGCCCGCCATCGTCGTCGCGCCCGCCCCGGCCGCCCCGCTCCCGTCGGCGCCACCCCCGGCCGCCCCACCCGCGCCGTCGTAATCGTCGCTGTGGTAAATGAGAATGCAGCCGCCGAGCGTCACGAGGCTCCAAGCGGCCGCAAAGACAAGAGATATTCGCATCAGAACCTCCCGGACAAACCCATTCCTCCCCCGCCCGGAACCACCATGGGCACGGGCACGATGGCCGCCTTCCCCACCTCCCCCTCCGACGACGACGGCGCCGTCAAGACGAGCACGAGCCCCGCCCCCACCCCGGCGAGCCCCACGCCCCAGAGCACCGTGTTCGGCACGAGGAGCGACTTGTACGTTTTGATGTCGTCCTGATTGTTCGGGCACCCCACTGCCTTGCAATCGTCGAGGGTGCTCGCCTTCGCCATGATGACGGCCCCCGTCAGCCCCGCCGCCACGAGCCCGGCCACGCCCACGCCGCCCACGATGAACCCCGCCGTGCGCCGGAAGCTCGAAGGCGGCGGTGGCGTCCCGCCCCCCGTCGACGTCGCCGACGCCGTCGGGACCCCGTTCGCCGACGACGATGCCGCCGGCCCCGGCGCGGCCGGCGTCGCGACGAACTCCGTGCGCTCCTTCTCGGCCAGCGTGAGCTCGTGCTTGCGGTCCGGGCGCCCCTCGGAGCGCACCACGATCGTGTGGCTCCCGGGCTCCACGTAGAGCGGCGCCGAGAGCGTCGTGGGCGAGAGTTCCGTACCGTCGAGCACGACGGCCGACACCGGCTGCCCCGGCGGCACCACGATGCGCAGCCGCGGCACGCGCGGCGAGAGCTCGCCGATGCGCTCCTTCGCCACCTTCGCGCGCGGATCCTTGGCGTCGATCAGCGCGAGCCCGCGCTCCCAGTGCTCGAGCGCCCCGGCGATCTTGCCCTCGCCCTCGTCGCATTGCGCCACGTTGAAGAGCGTGTTCGCCACGGCGAAGAGCCCCATGCTCTCGCGCATCTTCGCGCAGCCCGTGGCCTTGTCGCCGGCCTCGATCGCCTTGCGCCCCTCGACGAAGAGCTTCTGCGCGCGCGCCTTGTCGTCCTTCTCGTCCGCGTACGCGGCGCCGCCGATCACGAGCGCCAGCGCGAGCGGCGCGGCGACGAAACACGCGCCCCGGAAGAGGCTCCGCACGGGTGTGGTCATTTTCCCCATTCGCCGAAGTCCGCCCCGCTCTTGACGCTCGGCCCCTTCTTCGTCGCGCTGGCCGTTGCCGGAGGGACGGGCGGCGGCGGGGCGCCCGCGTCCTCGTTCACCACGCGCGCCGGACCGACCGGCAAAACCGAAGGAGGCGTGCTCGGCGCCGCCGCCTCCACGCGCGCGCTGCCCGCGGTCGCGGTCGCCGTCGCAGACGAGGCCGGCAGAGGCGTCGGCTCCTCCGCGGATCCACGCCCGAAGACCACGAGCGCGAGCACGCCGCCGAGCACGAGCGTGCCGATCGCGCCGCCGATCATCAGCCCCCGCGCCGGCGTCGCGTACGTCGGCGTCAGCATCGGCGCCGAGGGATCGCGCCTCAGCGTGACCATGTGGCTGTCGACCGCGCCGGGGCTCGTCGTGCCGGGCGAGGCGACGGGCGCGAGGTTCTGCGGCTCGCCGTGCTTGTCGAGCCACGCGAGCGCCTTGCGCACTGCGGCTTGCATGCTGCGCGCGTCCTGGTACCGCGCGTTCATGTCGAAGGCGAGCGCCTTGTCGACGACCTCGGCCGCCTCCGCGGGCAAACCTGGCAGAATCACGCGGATCGGCTGGGGCGGCTGCGTCATCGCCTTGAGCAGGAGCTGGTTCAGCGTCGGCGCGTCGTGCACGTGGCGGCCCGTCATCAGCGTGAACAGCGACGCGCCCACGGCCCACAGATCCGAGCGCGCGTCGACGCGGTTCCACTCGCCGAGGGCCTGCTCGGGCGGCATGAACGCGGGTGTGCCCATCGCGTTGCCCGTCTTCGTCATCTTCGCGGAAGACTGCACCTCGCGCATGCGGGCGATCCCGAAGTCGAGCACCTTGAGCGCGCCGTCCTTCGTGAGGAACATGTTCTCGGGCTTCAGATCGCGGTGCACGATCCCCTTGTCGTGCGCGGCGGCGAGCGTGTCGAGCAGCTGATCGGCGAGGCGGAACGACTCGGTGATCCCGAGGCGAGCCGTGGGCCTTTGCGCGGCGAGCGCCTCGACGGTCTTGCCTTCGAGCAGCTCCATCACGACGAAGACCGAGCCGTCTTCGGCCACGTCGTCGTCGAGCACGCTCACGGCGCCGGGGTGGCCCACGTTGTTCGCGACGTACCCTTCGCGGAGGAAGCGCGCGCGCGCCTCGGGGTCCACCGAGAGCTCGAGATGCAGCATCTTGATGGCGCCGCGCTTGCCGTTCCGATGCGTGCCCTCGTAGACCGTGGCCATGCCGCCGATCCCGAGCACACGATCGATGCGCCACTTGGATCGCAGCACCGTGCCGATGCGCGCCTGCGCACGACGCGTGACAGCGTCGTCAAGCTCGGTCGGCGCGTCGTGCAACACCGGCAAGGTCTGCATGCCCTCCACATCCCTTACAATGTTTCCCTGGAGTTGTACAAGCAGTGCGACGGACCGTTCGCACCGGGGGCTTCCTGACACATTCGTTCCGACGCTCCTGACACGAGGACTCGTCCACGCGGGGCGGATCACATCCCCGATCGTTTACGACGAAGACGGGGGCATGATACCGTCGAGAGACTCGCCCCCGTCTCGCGAGCGGAAAAACCATGCCGATCCACGTCGTTCAGCAAGGCGAGTGCTTTACCAAGATCGCCGAGCGATACGGCTTCGGTGATTATCGGGTCCTCTACGATCACCCCGACAACGCCGAGCTGAAGAAGAAACGCGCGAACCCGAACGTGCTCGAGCCCGGCGATCGCATCGTGATCCCCGACAAGGAGCTCAAGGTCGAGGAGGGCCTCGCGACCGGCAAGCTCCATCGATTCCGCCTGCGCCGGCCGAAAAAAGAGCTCCGCTTGAAGCTCGAAGGCCACGACGGGAACCCCCTCGCGGGCGAGGCGTACGTGCTCGAGGTCGGGGGCGAGAAACACGAGGGCAAGACCGACGGCGGCGGGAAACTCGAACAGAAGGTCCCCGTCTCCGAGACGACGGGAAAACTCACGATCGCGGGGCGCGTGATTCACCTCCGGCTCGGGCACCTGAACCCGCTCGACGCCAAGGACGGCGGCGTCTCCGGGGCGCAAGGGCGGCTCGTGAACCTCGGATACAATCCGGGTCCGGCGGACGGGGTGCTCGGGAAACGCACGCGCACGGCGCTCGCGCTCTTCCAGCACGACGAGAAGCTCGAGGTCACGGGCGATCTCGACGACGCGACGAAAAAGAAGCTCGAGGAGAAACACGGCTCCTGACGGAACCAAAAAGGCACGCACGATGGAGCGAACCCACGACGTCGCATTCGGAAACCCGCGGGGTAAGGATTTCAACACGATCGTCCTCTCCGGCGTGGATCTCACGGTCCCGCTGGAGATGGACCTCGACGACGATCCGCTCCAGGACGACGAGGTCCGCCTCCGGAGCGAGGACGGCCATTACGAAAAAATCCTCCTCGCGAGCGACGCGGACGCGAAGCCCGACCCCGAGAGGCGGCTCGTGCTCTACACGTTCCGCCTGGTGCCGCCGGGCGCGTATCGCATTTCCGTGCGGATCGGGGCCGAGAAATGGCTCGACGTCGTGACGGGGCTCGTGGTGTCGAAGGAGGGCGCGTTCCTCGGCGACAAGAAGCTCGGGACCGAACCCGAGAGCGTGGCCGAGGAGAAGGCCGAGGCGCCCGCCGAGGATCCGCCCGAGGAGGCGCCGGAGGAGGAGGAGCTCGGCGAGTTCGTGGACGTGAACGACGGCTTTTTCGAAGAGGGTGAGCGATGAGCGGCGACGGCGGAACCCCGGGCGGCGGCGCGTCGAGCGCCGTGACCACGTATTGCGTCCCGACGCTGAAGATCACGAAGGTCGCGTGCACCGCCGGCCACGTGCTGCCGAACCTCTTCGTCCTGTTCCGAAAAACCCCACCGAAACCCGCGGATCCCACGATTGGCAGCAAGATCGCCGCGCTGTGGACGAGCGAGGAGACGCCCGCGGGGCCCGTGCCGCCGTACGTGCTCGGTATGACGGACGCGACCGGATATCTCGGCCCGCCCATCGATCATTCCTCGCCCACGTGCTTCGATCAGGTCCCCGACGCGTACAAGCTCCAGCAGGGGCAATCCTACGACGTGTATTTGATCCAGCACCCGAGCCTCGATCTCGCGTCGCGGATCGAAGCGGAGATCAACGCGGGATCGAAGGCCTTCGGAGAGCCGAGGGCGCTCACGGTGCGCGCGGATGCGCCGACGCTCGAGGTGCCCGAGGAATCGAAGGGCCTCCTGCCGGCCGGCGCGGATCTCTATGAAGGCTGGGTGCTCTTCCGGGACATGCCCTTCGCGGCGTGCGAGCCGGTGAAAAAGCAGGTGCAGCGATTGCAAGCGCACCTCGGCGCGCTCCGGTACATGGTGGGCACGTCGAACTTCCCTTACCTGCCGGACGCGGGCACGGACGCCGACAAATCCGGCGGCGTGAACGACGGGATCTTCGACGTCCGCACGATGAACGCGGTCTATCGGTATCAAGAGGACGCGCGGTCGCGGGCATTCCAGGTGAATGGCGGCGGCGCTTCGGGCCCGCACGCGGCGTACGTCGATTACGGGGCGAACTTCGCGCCGAAGGTCGATCGCGGCGCGCTCTCGGCGATGCAGGCGGAGCTCAAGGCGCTGAAGAAGCAGAAGGGGCTGACCGACGATCAGAAGAAGCAAAAGATCACGCTCGACGGGAAGATCAAGGCCGAGCAGGCCGACGTGAAGACCGCGACGAACATCGCGAATGCATGGGCCTACCTCGACGGCAGCGAGATCGCGGCGCCGACGGACAAACCGGACGCGGCCGACGGCGTGGTGACGGCGGCGACGGGCAAGGCGCTGAAGACGTGGCTCGAGCAGGGCCTGCGCAAGCCGGGGGCGATCCTGGTCTCGATGATCGATCCGCGCGGCTGGCTGAACTGGATGCGGCCCGAGGCGGCGCAATCGCTGCACGGCTGGAGCGAGCTCGTGAAGGCGCTCGGGTTCGAGCACGGGATCTGCGTGAACCACACGTTCCGCAGCGCGCAGGTCGACATCGGCAAGGCCGGATATGGGCGGAGCGCGCGGTCCATTCACAAGACGGGCCTCGCCATGGATCTCGGCATCGCGAGCGGCTTCGTGGACACGGTCTCGGGCTGGCCGGTGGCGTACACGCGTGAGGTCGCGGATGGCCGTGTGAAATGGCGGCTCCACGGCTCGGCCAAGCAATCGCTCCCCGGCGCGGCGGACGCGGCGGCGCACGCGGCGCCCATCGTGGAGCGGCTCGTGGCGCTGCGGGACGAGCAATCGAAGACGCCCATCGCGGCGGCAATGCTCCTCCCAGCGCTCGAAAAACTCCTCGCGGAGATCCAGGCGAATCCCGCGGGCTTCTTCGCGAAGTATTACCGGGCCTCGATCGAGCGGTGGATGTACGACGCCTGGCACCCGGAAGGCGGGATCAAGGGCGCCACGATGACCGCGTCCGAGTTCTTCGCCGAGCACGAGCCCGCGAAGGCGGCAGAGGCGGGCGATCATGGCGCGTACCTCGACATCACGGCCGTCGGCGAGCTTTTGAACCTCGGCCGCATCAGCTCGTTCAAATCGGGCTGGGGACAAACCACGAAGACGGTGAAGGCAGCCGAGCTCGTCACGCTCGCCGACGCGCTCGACAAGGCGAAGACGAGCAAGACGGACGACGACGTCGTGAGGGTCTCGCGCGGGAAATCGACGAAGCTCGCGTCGACGGTGCCCGCGCTGGACGCCGACTTCATGCGCCGATGGGCCGGGACGCTGAAGGACGCGAAAAAGGAGATCGCCAAGAGCGTCAAGACGAACACGCCGCAGCTCACGGTGACGCTCTCCTGGTCGGCGGCGAAGATCGAGGACGCGAAGAAAGTCGCGGCGAAGCTACGCGAATACGCGGACAAGCCGTTTTACGGGATCGTCTCCGACGAGTCGCAGCCGCCGGTGCAATCGGGCGAGGCGTGGGCGAAATACATCGAGGAGCGGCCGCAAGCGCTGGAGCAAGAGGCGCCCGCGAATCAGAACGTCAAGCAAAACACCGGCGCGACGGTGCCTTCGGCCAAGCCGAAGACCAGTAGCTTCACGGTGACGCTGAACCCGATCTTCGAGATCGGGTATGCGACGCCGGCGGATCCGGCGGGCGTGTCGGCGAGCGTGCTGATCATGCCCGGCGACGCGATCACCGTGCCCGCGCCGGGGCAGCCGATCGGGATGGAGTGGTGGCATTTCCAGCGGTCGGATCTGCTCACGGACGAGAAGAGCCGAAAGCTCTGGGGGAGCTTCCTCCTCGAGGTCGGCTGGACGCGGGAGTGCCTGCTGGAGAATGCCGGGCCGGCCCTGTATCACCGGGCCGGCGTGGGATATCCGGAGTCGGAGCTGTCCGAGAAGGCGTACTAAAGCGAGGCCAAGAGCTCCGACGTGGTGACGATCGCGTGTGCGAACGTCGGCGCATTGAGCACGTGGGCGGCGTGCATCATCTCGGGCCCGAAGGCGCCCGTCGCGTCTGTCACCAGCGTCACGTGATAGCCGAGCTCCATCGCGAATCGCGCCGTGGCTTCGACGCACGTATTTGCCACCATGCCGATGAGGATGACCCGCGAAACGCCGTGCTGCTTGAGCTGCTGATCGAGGTCGGTGTTCGCGAATCCGTTTTGCGCCCAGTGCTCCTTGATGACGACGTCACCTTCCTTCGGCGCGAAATCCGGGTGCCACTCCCCTCCCCACGAGCCCTTCTGGAAGACCTGCAGCTTGGCGGACGCGAGCTGGTACGGGGTCGGATGCTTCCAGGTCGCGAAGTCCGTGGGCTCGGCCTTGTGGTGGGGCACGACGAACATGCGAATGCCGGCGCTCCGCGCGGCCGCGACGATCTGGCGCAGGTGTTCGAGGACGTTGTTCGCCTCGATCGTCTCCTTCAGACGCGGCCAGAGCTTCCCTCCTTCGCTGAGGAAGTCGTTGTACGGGTCGATGAACAGAATGCCGGTCGCGTCGGCCGGGTAAACCTTCGTGGTCATGGCTCCCGCTCCGTCACGACGTGCTGCGCACGAAGGTCGCGATGTGCTCGGCCGTGGCTTCGGGGTACTCGTGGTGCGGCCCGTGGCCGGCGCGCGGGTAGGTCAGGAGCTGGACCGTCGGCAGCTCCTGGTTCAGCGCGTACCAGTTCTCGACCGGGAAGATGATGTCGTGATCCCCGCCGACGTGCAGGATCGGCAAGGTCGTGGCCTTCAAGGCCTGAAGGATGGGATCCGCGGGGAAAAGCGGGCTCTTCGGCTTGTCGCCGAGAACGGACGCCGCCCAGTCGGCGGGGACCGGGACGCTGCGATTCTCGGTGCGCTGCGCGATTCGATCCGCCGAGCGCCGCGCGGCCTCCCGGCTCGCCTGGGACCGCGGCTCGAAGAACAGGATGATCTCGTCCTCGAAGCTGTTCACGGGCTTCCCCGCCGTGTCGTAGAAGAGCTGCTCCGCGGGCTTGACGTTCGGGCCGGGCGGCGAGGTGCCGATCAGGACGGCGTGGCTCAGGAGGTGGGGATACAGCGCCACCACCACCTGGGCGGCGAGCCCGCCGAGCGACCAGCCGCTGATCACCACGCTCTTCAAATCGAGCGCCTCGATCAGATCCCGCGCGTCCTGGGCGAGCGCGACGGGCGAATAATTCTTCTCGCCGGTCGAGAGCCCGAGGCCGCTGTAATCGAACGTGATCACCCGGAAGCCGCGCGCCGCGAGGGCATCGAGGAAGGCCGGATCCCAGACGTCCATGTTGCCGCGGAAGCGCGTGCACAGCACGATCGGCTTGCCCGTCCCGAGGGAGCGGTAAGCGATCCGCCGGCCATTGGACTCGACGAACAGATTGGGCGTGGTGATGGCAGTGGTCGCAGTCATGGAGGAAGCGTGTATCGCAACCGGACCGCCTCCGAATACCCGACCAAAGTCGGGTGTCGATGTAAGCCTACCCGCGCCGCGAGGACGGCGAGCGCCGCGTGTCCTCCGAGAGCTGCGCGGCGAATCGCACGAGCTCGGCGACCGACGAGGCCTGCATCTTCTGCATGACCTGCGCTCGCTGCTCCTTCACCGTCGTCTCGCGCGTCCCGAAATCCGCGGCGATCTGCTTGTTCAAGCGCCCTGCCACGACGCCCGCCATCACCTCGCGCTCGCGCGCCGAGAGGCTCTCGTACCGGCGCCTGAGCCCGGCGAGCCGCTCCGCCTCTTCCCGCGCGACCAGATCCTGCGCGAGCGCCTCGCGGATGGCGCGGATGAGCTCCTCGGCGCGGAACGGCTTCGTCAGGAACTCGATCGCGCCGGCCTTCATCGCGCGGACGGACATCGGGATGTCGCCGTGCCCGGTGATGAACACGATCGACCGTGGGACCTCGGCCTCGAGCAGCCGCTGCTGCAATTCGAGCCCGCCGAGCTCCGGCAGCCGCACGTCGAGCACGAGGCAGCCGGGGGTGTCGTCCCGCCGCGCGTCGAGGAACGCCTCCGCGGTCGGGAAGGCCTCGACCGTGAGCCCGATCGAGCCGAGCAGCCGGCCGATCCCGTCGCGCACGGACTCGTCGTCGTCGACGATGAAGACCACGGGAGCTCTCGAGCTCATGACGCCGCCCCGAGCGCGAACGCGAAGGTCGTGCCGAATGTCTCGTTCGGGCGTGCCCACAGCTTGCCGCCGTGCCGCTCGAGGATCGAGCGGCTGATGGATAGGCCCATGCCGAGTCCGTTCTCCTTGGTCGTGTAGAACGCGTCGAAGAGGCGCGCCATGTCGATCGCGGGGTCGAGCCCGGCGCCGGCGTCCTCGACTGCGACGTGCACGAAGGCCCCGCTCGCGCGCCGCTCGACGAAGGTGCGAATCACGACGCGGCGCCGCTCCAGCGGCATGTCCTTCGAGGCCTCGGCCGCGTTGAGCATCAGGTTCAGGACCACCTGCTGCAGTTGCACCGGATCCCCCGACACCTGCGGCAGATCGGGCGATAGGACCTGCTTCACGACGAGCCCGTGGCGCGCGAGCTCGGGCGCGACGAGCGGGACGACCTTGCGGACGACGTCGTTGAGGCAGCACGGGCGATGGCGGGGCGGCGATCGTGACAGGAGCGAGCGGATCCGCAGGAGCACCTGGCCGGCGCGCTCGCCGTCGCCGATGATCGCGGTGAGCGACTCGCGCACCCGCGCGAGGTTGGGCGGATCGGCGGCGAGCCAGTTCATCGCGGCGTTCGCGTCGGCGATGATCGCCGCGAGCGGCTGGTTGACCTCGTGGGCGATCGACGCCGCGAGCTCGCCGAGGGTCGTGACGCGCGAGACGTGCGTGAGGGCCGCCTGCGCGCGTTGCAGCTCGTCGGCCGCCTGCCGGCTCGCCGTGATGTCCGTCGCGGCGCCGACGATCTCGGGTTGCCCCGCGGCGTTGACGCGGGATCGGCCGACGACGCGGACGAGCTTGACGGTTCCATCCTCCATCACGAGGCGGTGCTCGTAATCGAAGTTGGCGCCCTCGCGCAGCGCTTGCCGCACGACGTCCGCGATGCGCTCGCGGTCGTCGTCGTGGATGCGGCTCAAGATCTGCTCGAGCGTGGGCCTGGATTTGCTCGGAAAGCCGACGATCTCGCAGATGCCGTCGGACATGGCGAATTCGCGGCGCCGGAGGTCGACGCTGAAGGTCCCGGTGCGGCTCAAGCGCTCCGCCTCGGCGCGGTAGGCCTCGCTGCGCCGCAGCGCGTCTTCCGACTGGCTGCGCTCGATCGCGATGCTCGTGACGCGGCAGCATCGCTCGAGCAGCTCGAGGTCGGGCTTCGACGGCGTTCGTGGCTCCGTGGCGTAGATGCCGAACGCGCCGAGCACCCGGCCGTCGGACGAGAGCATCGGCAGCGACCAGCAGGCGCGCAGGCCGTGGGCCAGCGCGTTCGCGCGAAAGAGAGCGCCGAGCGGATCCGTCTCGATGTCGGCGATGACCACGAGCTCGCGCCGCCACACCGCCGTGCCGCACGAGAACGCCTCGGGGCCGATCGGGGCGCCGTCGATGACCTCGGTGTAGCTCCGCGGCAGGGTGAGCGCCGCGGCGTGCCGCAACGTGCGCCCATTCTCGTCGAGCAGGAGGATCGAGGCACGGAGGCCACCCGAACCACGCTCCACGAGGTGCACGACGCCTTCGAGGATGGCGGAGGTCGGCTCGCCGCGGGTGACCATCTCGAGGAGGTGTTGCTCGCCTCTGGCCTGGGCCTGGGCCTGCTTTTGATCGTCGATGTCGGTGTTGAGGCCCCACCACGCCACGACGTCGCCGTGGTCGTCGAGCACGGGCCCGGCCTGGATCTGGAACCAGCGATAGACCCCGTCGGCGCGTCGGAGACGCGCCTCCATGCGCCCCTCCTTGCCGGAGGCGCGGAACGCGGCCCACGTCTCGATGACCCTCGCGCGATCGTCGAGGTGGAACAGGTCCGTCTCCGTCCACGCCCACCCGAGGAGCGCCGCGTCGGCCTTGCCGGTGTACTCACCCCACCGGCGGCTCAAGAGCTCGAGCGATCCGTCCTGACGGGCGCCCCAGACGAGGCCAGGCAGCTCGTCGAGGATGCCGCGTAGCTCGCCTCCAGCCTGCAAGCGGGCTTCTTTCGCTGGCACAACGGGGCGCATGTCGAACCCCTACCTTACCCGTTTTTCCTACGGAGCTGTACGAGATCGTCCGAACGAAGGGGCATGACACCCGCCTTTGGTCGGGTTTCTTCCGCCGAGGATTCCGTCCATACCCGCGCCCCTGAGCGCGTGATGAACGCGAGAACCAAGGGACGGTCGAGATGAAAAAAGAAGAGACGTTCGAGGGCACAGGTGGGCTGAAGATTTTCACGCGCTCGTGGCGCCCGGGGACGCCGCGCGGCGTGCTGGTGCTGGTCCACGGCTTCAAGGCCCATGGCGGTCTGTACGAGTGGGCGGCGGAGCAGTTCGTCGAGCATGGATTCGCGGTGTACGCGCTCGATCACCGCGGGCACGGGCGCTCGGAGGGCGAGCGGCTCTACGTCGACAAGTTCAGCGACTACGTGGCCGACGTGCACACGCTCGTGCGTCTGGCGAAATCGCGCGAGCCGGGGCTCCCGGTGTTCCTGCTGGGTCACAGCGCCGGTGGGGTGATTTCGAGCATCTACGCGCTGGAGCACGGCGAGGAGCTCGCAGGATTCATCTGCGAGAGCTTCGCACACGAGGTGCCAGCGCCAGATTTCGCGCTGGCCATCCTCAAGGGTCTCAGCCACATCGTGCCGCACGCCCACGTCCTGAAGCTGGAGGACGAAAATTTTTCGCGCGACACGAGCTTCGTGGAGCAAATGAAGAACGATCCGCTCATCGAGCGCGCAGGCTACCCGACGCAGACCGTGGCCGAAATGGTGCGCGCAGACGAGCGGCTGAAGCGCGAATTCCCGCAGATCACGCTGCCCGTGCTGATCATGCACGGCACCGAGGACCGCGTGACCTTGCCCCACGGCAGCCAGCTCTTCCACGAGAAAGCCGGCTCGAAGGACAAAACCCTCAAGCTCTACGAGGGCCATTTCCACGATCTCCTGGCCGACTTCGGCAAGGAAGACGTACTGCGCGACATCGTCGCGTGGATGACGGCGCGAATGTAGCGCGCGTCTCGCTTGGGGACGCCGCGCCGGGGCGCCGCCCCGGACCCCGCGGGGGCTGTCCGCCCCTCGACCCGGACCAGGGCAAGCCCTGGACCTTTGGTGGAAGAACTGCGCTCCGCGCAGTTCTTCCAACGGGCCCGTTGGAAGACCAGGGACAGCGTTGCCGGTCGAAATGGCAGCGCGGCTGTCTCGATTGGCAGGGGTCGTTCCTCGGCCTGTTCGATGAACTGCGCATCGCGCAGTTCATCGACCCCGGGTCCAGCGCTTGCGCTGGTCCGGGTCCAGGGGCGGATAGCCCCTGGTGGGGCCTGGGGCGACGCCCCAGCGCGGCGGCCTACGGGGTGATCGCGACGTCGGCGCCGGGCCTTCGGAACGGGTCTAGAAAGGCGCGCGCTTCGGCTTCTGTTTCGACGAATGCCACGGGGCGGATTCCGTGGGGCTCCAGGGCGCGTACGGCGCGCATGATGAGGGTTGACACGACGCGCGCCGTGAACGAGGCGCCGATGATGGCCGAGCCACCGAGGCTTGCGCGTACGGCTGCGAATTCGTGCGCTGCGGTCGCGCGCCGCGCATCTGTCGTGACGGTGCCCATCGCCGTGACGTCTGCCATCCAGAAGACGCTGCCCCCGGAGCGCTTGGCGAGTGCTCGGAGGGCGGCGATCTGCGTGCGCATGTCGTCGCCCAGCACGTCTCCTCGAATGCGGACGAAGTACAGGTCGGGGTGCTCGATCCTGTGCAGGTGCGTGCCAAAGGCCTCCCATCGCTCGCTCGGTGGAACACGCATCGTTTCCAGGGACACGCGACTACGATACGCGAAGACCGTGGGTGAGCGTCAAAAATCGGACAGGTGGGCGGAGGTGGGCGGGTCGCTGGACCTTCCTCGCCTCGCTGGAATCGAGCTCGAAACGTTCCCCTCGACCTTCTCCCGAGGCTAGGAGGCAGCTTGGAACGTTCCCTCCGGTCTCCTCCCCAAGCTCGGAAGCTCCCTGGAACGTTCCCCCCGGTCTCCTCCCCAAGCTCGGAAGCTCCCTGGAACGTTCCCCCCGGGCTTGTAGCCTGGCTCGGAAGCTCCCCGGAACGTTCCCCCCGGTCTCCTCCCCAAGCTCGGAAGCTCCCCGGAACGTTCCCTCCGGGCTTGTAGCTAGGCTCGGAAGCTCCCCGGAACGTTCCCCCCGGGCTTGTAGCTAGGCTCGGAAGCTCCCCGGAACGTTCCCCCCGGGCTCCTAGCCTGGCTTGGCGGCAACCAGGAACGTTCCCTCCTCGCGGTAGCTTTGCTAGGGCTCTCCTCGGCCACGACCTACCATGCATCCGCGCTCGAGAGCCCTGCTCGCCCCCATCCTCTGGCTCACCGCGTCCTTCCTCGGCTGCACGAGAGACGCCGTTCCGCGGGGCGCGCCGCCCCCGCTCTCCGACGAAACGCCCGCGCCTCCGGCGCCGAACGACGCCTCGAAGCCGCTCGATTGCGAATGGGTCCGCGACGAGGACAACTGCTGGCAGCCGATGAAACGCGAGATCCGCGCCTGCCTCGGCCCTCTCCCGATCGAGGGCATGCTCGCGCGTGACGGAAAGACCTGCGCGGCCTCGAACGCGGAGGTGCTCTTTCGGCCCGAGTTGGCGAGAGCGAGCCCCTGGGCGCTCGACATCGAGGTCCGTGTCGCGAACAAGACCTGCTTCCGCTATCGCGACACGGGCCCGGAGACGGGGTTGGCGCAGGATACTCCCCGGGTACACGTCCTCGAGGGGCCGAGCGGCGCGACGATTTCGTTCACGTCGGGCATGCCCCTCACGCTCGTGTGCCCCGATGGATCGACCTTCCGCGCGACCCCCGCGGACCTCGGCCTCGACGGATGCATCACGGAGCGTGTCTGGGAGGGCGCGCTCCCGCTCGGCAGCGGAGCGCTCACCCCCAGCTCGTCTCCGGTCTGGCTGTCGCTCGATCCACGCTGGGGGCACATCTTCGAGTGCGAGCGCCCGCCCGATTGAGGATCGGCCGCAGGCTGGCGTGAAACGCGCTGCGGTGCCACCATGCCGCTCCTACCTGCCATGAACCATTCACACGTAGCCTACGGGGCGCTGGGGCTCGCGATCCTGCTCGAGGTCGTCGGCACGTCGTGCTTGCAGAAGTCGGAGCAGTTCACCAAGCCGATTCCGACCGCAATCATGGCCGCCTGCTACTTCGGCGCATTTTACTTTCTTTCGCATGCGCTCAAGAGCATTCCCATAGGCATTGCCTACGCCATCTGGAGCGGCCTCGGCATCGTCCTCATTTCGATGGTGGGCTACGTCGTGTTTCGCCAGCGCCTCGACCTGGCCGCGGTGATTGGACTCGGCCTCATCGTCGTGGGGGTCATCGTCGTCAACGTCTTTTCCAGTTCGGTTACGCACTGAGCAGGCCCCAGCGAAACGCGGCTCGTTCAGGCGAGGACCCGCAACGCACGACGGTAATACGCGGTCCGTTGCGCGAGCCCGCGGTAACCGCCGTTGATGCGGTACGTGATTTTCTTGAAGTCACCCCGGTCCGCGAGGGCATTCAGCTTGCGGGACTTCCAGTACCACCCTGCGATGCGGAAGCCCACGTCGATACGAGCGGCGAGCTTCGGGCTCTTTTCCAGGTCGATCTTCAGGGCCTTGCCTGCTGCGCGGTAGTTGCTGCGCCCCGTGATCTGGATCGGGCCTCGACCCTTGTACCGCTTGCCGTCGCCGGGGTGGGTGTTCCCGAGATCCTTGCGCCCCTCGTAGGCAGCGCCGGACGCGAGCTCCTCGAAATACCGGAACTCGCCGCTCTCGTGCGCGAGCTGCGCGAGGAAAGCCGCCATTCGTTTCTTCGTGTCGATGGCGAACTCTTTCATGGCCTTGTTCAGGTGCGGCAAGCATTTTCGCGCCCGCGCCGCCGCGAGGTTCGGCATGATGGCGCGCAGCTCCGCCAGCGTGACCTTGCCCCGCGCCGGGCCCTTCTTCGGGGGCGCGGGCTTGGCCGGGCCCATCTTCGCGCCGAGCTTCGCGAATGCGGCGCGCGTCTTCGGCCCATAAGTGCCCGTGCTCGGGACGCCGCGTCGGGCCTGGAACTTCTTCAGCGCCGCCTCCGTCTTCGGGCCGAACCTTCCCGGGGCCGTGTTCATCTCGGCTTGCGTCATGTGGCCGAGCTTCACGAGCGCGGCTTGCAGGGCCTTCACGCCCGCGCCTTTCGCGCCGCGTTTCAGGTTGGTCCCGGGCAACGTCGTTCCGGCCAGCGGACCGGCAGGCTTCGCCGCGGCCGCCTCGGTGCTCTTCGCCGGAATCTCGGCCAGCGGCTCGAGGACGAGCGTCACCGGCAACGCTTGCCTTTCCGTGACCCTCTTGAGGGCAACCGCATCGCTGGAAACCGCTTTCAGGATATGAGGCCCAGGATGGGTGATGGGCAAGGAGAAGGAGCCGTCCGCGGCGGAGGTCGTGGCAATCGTGGGCCCCGGACGGCGGGGGCGGTTGATCGTGACGGTGACGCCGGCGAGCGGGCGGTTGTTCTGGTCGACGACTTTACCCGTGATTTCCTTGACGGGCGCCGCCGGTGACGGCGCGCGCGCGCTTTCGACCGCGAGGTCCGCCATCGGGGCCGAGAAACCACGACGCCGGGCGCGCCGCCCGGGTGTCGCCTCCTCGGACCATTGCCTGAGGCTCGCGAGCACCTGCGGCGTGATGCGCAGGCCCGAGTTCCACAGGATACCGGTGCGAGGGCCGCTCGTGTGAATCGCGACCACGACGCGCTCGCCGTTCGGGCGTGTCAACCAGACCGGAGCCCCGCTCTGCCCGCCGAATGTGTCGATGTCGTACTCGACGACGCGGGCCCCGACGCCCTTCAGCGCGCGCGCGTGATAATACAACCGGGTGGCGAAATCGGGTTCCTGCGGATATCCCGCGATGTTGACCAGGGCGCCCTCGAGCTCCGCTTCGGGCAGCGCCTCGGGCATGAAAAAGCCCTCGTCCAGCCGGACCGGCTCGTCGAGCAGGATCACGCCGTAATCGTACTCCGGGGATCGGTCTTCGAGCCACCCGGACACCAGGCGAAAGCGCTTCGCCACCACGGAACCGAAGGGCTTTCGGGTCCCGTCGAGCGCCGGAATCACCTCGATCGACGTCGCCCACCCGCCCATCTTTTCGCAATCGTACAAGCAATGCCCCGCCGTGACCACGGTACGGGGATTGATGAGCCATCCGGTGCCGACATGCGGCACGCCATTGGCGCCGGTGATCCGGAGCGCGCAGATCGCCCGGTAAGGAGCCTCCTGGGTCCGCGTGATCCGGACCCGATCATCCGGGCCGAACACGACGAATTGACGGCCCCTGGCCGCGTGCATCCGGAAAGCCTCCGTGGCCTCCCGCGGAGCGTCGATCGACCGCAAGATCGGGGCCGCGCTGTGGGTGAGGCGCGGGGGAAGGAGAAATCTCCCGGACGGCTCCGGGGCCGCGGCGTCAGGGTCCCTCGGCCGCTGATACCCCGGCACGTATTCGAGCAGGCCCGCGGGTCTCCCGACCGCGGCCGCCTCGGTCGTGGCCGTGCACGAAACGGGCTCCTGCTCGCTCGCGCGGGATTCGTGGCCGCCGCTCACGCGGCCTGCCTCGTTCGGCGATGCTCCCCTCTCGTTCATGACGCGCTCCCCTCCCCCCGATGTGGTCCTGATGTGCGTGCGAAATGAGAAGGAGGATCACCACGGACGCGCCCTCCCGCGTGGGCAGGAGCGGCCGGAGCTGCTCCTGGAGCGCGAGGTGCCCGCCTTGCGGCGGGCATCGCCCGGGTGCGCCCCATCGATCAGCACGGAGATCCCCCCGAACCGGCAGAGCACGGCATCCCCGTATTGCTCGGCTCCGACGTCGAGCAACGTGATCGTGAACGGGTTTTGCGCGCCCCTTCGCATGGCCGCCCCCCCTCTCAATTCACCTCCGGCGCTACCGCGCCCCGCCCTTCTGGATCCGCTTCGCCAGCGCCACCGCCTTCGCGCGGGGCAGGATCACCTCGAAGTGCATGTCGTCCTTGCGGCGGCGGTAGTTGCCTCCCCAGCGAAGGCCGTATTTCTTGCAAAGCGCGTTGATCGTCTTGCGCTGGGCCACGCTGAACGTGTTGGCGCGCCCCAGCGGGTGCTTCGGCGCGTTCAGATCGATCGCGATGCCGGCCGCGTGGAACGAGGGCCGCTTCGAGCCGCGGATGTTGCGATTCGCGTGCCCCCAGCACCAGCCCTTGCGGAGCTTCTCCACCTTCTGGTGGAATTCCTTGGCGAAGCCGATGAGCAGCGGGGCGATGATCGCGCGGACCGACAAGGACACGTTCGTGCCCGGGACGCGGTACGTCTTGACCCCGATGCGCTTCGCGGGCCCCACGCTGAATCCATTGATGGATCGCCCCTTCGCCGGCGCGGCCTCGAAGCTCGACTTGCCCGGCGCGGCGCTCGTCTCCACGCCCTCCCAGACGTCTTCGTCGTCCTGGTGGGCATGAGTGTCCCAATCCTCGGGCGGCTGCGTGCCCTCGGAGGGATCGACCTCGTCCAGCACGACGGGCTCCGCTTCGAGCCTCTCGTCCAGTTCCTCGGCGACGAATCGTTTGGCGCTCCGAAGAGCGGACCTTTCCTTTTGACCTCTCACGGCCATACGGCACCCCCTTTCCCATTTCCGAATGTTGTGTCCGGCCTTCACGGCGCAATGGGCTCTCCCCGAAAATCCAGCGCGCGCCTTTGGGGGACGCCGCGCCGGGGCGCTGCCCCGGACCCCGCGGGGGCTATCCGCCCCTCGACCCGGACCAGGCACGGCCTGGACCGAAGGTGGAAGAACTGCGCGATGCGCAGTTCTTCCAACGGGCCCGTGAGAGAGCCTTGCCCGTCGAAAGGGCAGCGCGGCTGTCTTGGCTGGCAGGGTCGCCCTTGGTCTTGCCTCGGGCCTGTTCGATGAACTGCGCATCGCGCAGTTCATCGACCCCGGGTCCAGCGCTTGCGCTGGTCCGGGTCCAGGGGTGGACAACCCCTGGTGGGGCCTGGGGCAACGCCCCAGCGCGGCGCCTCACGTCAACGAGGCTCTCCGCAGTTTCCAAGGGGACATGATGAGGATACGAACGATACGAAGTTCGATCCTTCCTCGATCATGCGCTACCGGATCGAGAAGAGCTGGAACTTCGACGGGCTCGAAATCGGCTGGAACGGCGACGCCTCACTCGGCGACGAGAATGCCCCGCACCGAGGACGCCTGACCGACGCCGCTCTTCGCGATGAGGATCGGATACCCGTTGTCCGCGGGCATGACGAAGCCGAAGGCCCCACCGGCGCCATTCCAGGGGCCCCGCATCGACATGCGATTGAGGTTCATGTTCGGCACGAACTCCTTGCCGTCGCCGTCGATGTACCCGTCGGAGCCCGTCATCACGCGCAGCGCGTGGGCGACGTCGAAGAGCTGATGGGCCACCACGCTGTCCCACTCGCCGGGCGGCTTCGTCGAGACCGTGAACTTGCTGCCGTTCTCCACGTAGATGACGAACGGCGTATCGGTGTTCCTGTCGACGAGGCGGGCCCCGTAGACCTGGAGCGTCTTGATGACCTTCAAGAGACCCGGCGACGTGACGTTCGACGTGTCGTAATCCGGCGGCAGCATCAGGAGCGAGCCCATCGGAATCTGCCCCTTGTAGCCCGACGCGCTATCGCCGTCCTCGAGGGTGGCCGGAAAGACGAAGCCCGTCTTCATCGCGGTGCCATCCAGCGACAGGGCCAGCGCGTGGTGGAACATCTCTTCCCCGTCGTCGGCCTCGTGCACGCGAATGAGGCCGGCGGCGGTGCACACGCCGGAAGCGCGCGCCCCCTGGGAGTAATGCGCCGGATCGCCCCAGCCCGAGCCGCCGAGGGGGGACCATGAATACATGGCCGCGGTCCAGGCGCCCGCGGCGTCTTTCTTGAGCTGCCAGAACGAATGAATGATGCCCGCCTTCTCGTCGACGATGTCGGCGTGCCCATCGCTCCCCGACGCGCCCTCGACCGAGGCGGGCCAGTGGGGAATGGTCACGGTGCACGATCCGCCGACGTCGGGGCAGCTCGGGCCCGCGGCGCCGCCTTGGCCGAGCACCTGCATCGGCGGGTCGCTCTCCGACGCGCGGAAGATGGTCGTCGAGAAAGCGCCTCCGCCCACCGAGGGATAAAAGGCCGGATTGGGCGTCGGCGGAATCTGGTAGTCGCCCAGGACGGGGTTCTTGGGGTGGCTGTTCCAGAGCGAGTCCGCAGCGAAGGGTTTTTCGAAGGTCCCCCACACGCTGCCCGCGCCGGCTTCACCGCCCGCGCCGCCCGCGCCCCCTTCGCCCATGGAGCCGCCCGCGCCCCCATTCCCCCCGCTTCCATCCGTTGACGAAGGTGGATTCTCGTTCGAGCTGCCGCATCCGACGATCGAGGCGTAGAGAAGGAGCGAAATGGCCAATGAGCCGATGTTGCGCATGGCGGTTTGAATACCCAGCGACGAGAGGCGGGTCAACCGCGGCGCGCGACGTGAAGTGGCTCGAGGTGGAGAATCCGCCGAAAAGGTCGCCTACGCATTGCACCACCGTCGTCCTCCGGCAGCGGAGGTGGAATGCAAAAACGAAGGCTGCTTGCAGCTTGACTTCCGACGTCGCGCGTCGATCCCACCCGTCAAATCATCGTCGACGCCGCCAGAATCGTCCACGCCTCGATCACCTGCACCACCGTCGCCGCATCCGGCGCCCGATACCCGCACGCCGTACCGGACCGCCGTTCCGTGAACGGCACGAGCTCCGCCACGTCCGCGCACGCCGAATTGACGAAGTCGATCTCCAGATCGAGCGGCAAAGCCGGACGGAACGGCGAAAACGCCCCTTCGCCCGCACGCTGCACGGCCCGCGACGCTCCATCACGAATGCGCTTCCGCGCGGCAATCGGGGACAGGCTCCGCGCCGCATACCGGGTGATCGCCTCCTTCACCTGCACCGTCTCCACCTCGCCCAGGATGTCCCGCGCCTGCGCGCATACCGTCTGATCCCCCGTCACGAGCGCCACGGGGATCCCCAGCGCGCCGCACACGGCCGCATTGATGGCCGTCTCGTTGAAATCGCGTCCGCCGACGCGACAGCGCGCCACCACCCGACCAAAAAACGTATGGTCGAGGATGCCCGCGCGACTCCCAGCGCCCGCGTGGTACCCGACGAAGAGCGCGCAACCGAAGCCGGGCGCGATGCCCTGCACCATCGAGAGCGGCTTCAGCGATCCCGTGACGATCTCCGCCCGCGGATCGAGCTCGTCGAGCAGGAGATTCCGCATGTCGCCATGCGAATCATTCACGAGCACGCTCGTCGCGCCGCCCTCGAATGCCCCCATCACGGCAGCGTTGGCCTCGTCCGTCATCCACCGGCGCGCCCGCTCGTAATCGGCCCCCGTCCGCCGCGTCTGGTCCACGTGGACCACCCCGGCGACCCCTTCCATGTCGACGCTGATGTACACCTGCATGCGCGAACCTATAGCATGGGCGCGCGAGGATCGGCCCGAGCCGTCGCCCTTGGTCTCTTCTTGGGGGGCGATATGCGTGTCCTTTTTGCGTGTGCCGTGCTACCCATGGCGCCGCCATGACGAACAGCCTTTCATACGGCTTCTTTCATCGCTCCTCCGAATGCATTGACACGGTCTGTCGGCGAACACTCGTGAGGCTCCTGGCGTGTGTCCTCGTGCTCCCCGCGGCTTTCAGTGCGTGCGGCGGCGCTGCGCCCCCTCCCCCCGCGGACGCCACGGATGCGACGGGCGCTCCCACAGCCCAACCGCCGGGCCCGCGGGAGGTATGTGAGCACCTGCGTTCCGTCATTTCGCAGGAGCTCTCGACCGCCGGGCGCCCGGAGAACGAAGGCAAAGAGCAAGAGTTCATTCGGGAGTGTCTGGAGGAGGAGTCGGCTGGACGGGCTGATGACAAGGACCGCTGGGCAGGCCGTGCCGCCTGCTTCCTCGCCGCGAAGACAGGCGACGCCGTCCTCGCCTGCGAAGAAAGCCACCCCTTTGCGAGCGTTCCCCTCGATTGCGATCGATTGCTCACGCCGGAGGACATCCAAGCGGACCTCGGCATTTCCGTGAGGCCGTCAGCCGACGAAGAGCCGCCCTCGACGGAAAACAACTGCAGTCGAGACTTCCACGCGGAGGATGGGCGATTCGTGATCGTTTATCTTCGATCGCACCGGACCGCGACGGAAGCCACGGCCATGGTGACAGGTCCTCACGAGCAGGCGACGCAGGTGAAACTCGTGTCCGGCCTGGGCGACGCGGCACAACATCTCGTGACGGGCTCGTTGTGCCGTGTGGCGGTGGCGAAGGGCCGCGTCAGCATGGTCGTGACCCTCAATGCGCGGCAGCAGACGTGCGTGTTCGACGCACTCGAGCGCCTGGCTGCCAAGGCGACGGCGCGTTTGCCCTGACGCCCGCCGATTTCGCCCATACGAACCGTGGGCGCGTGGTCGCTCAGTTCCCCACGATGAGGCCTCGGTCCGTGATGCCGATGGTCCAGGCTTTGGTGTACGAGTCCCAACCCGACGTCCAGCAGGTGCCCAATGCCTCCGTATCCCCGTACTCGCAGTCGGCGTGCCACCAGGTGGGGATAGCGTCGTCCCAGGTGGCCGCGGCCATGTTGCAGCTCGGTCCGGCCTGGGTCGGGTGGGTGCCCACGCCGCCGTTGCCCCAGGAGAAGCCGCCCTGCCGGTCGTGGAGCATCCAGGGCTCCTCGTTCCCGTCGAGACTGACGAGCTTGTTCCATGTATCGAGGTGAACGCCGGTGCTGTTGTTGCGGAACTCCTCCCAGGGCAGGCAGGTGTTGCTGCTCCCGCCCTGGTTGTAGAAGGCCGCGTGCGAGTCTTTGCCTATGTAGATGACGGGGTGGGTGACATCTTCGATGGCGACCGAGCCGCGCGCCGGGAGCCGCGTGTAGGACTTGCCGTGCATCCAGTAGGTGACGGCGGCGATCCGGCTCCGATCCTCGCTCAGGGTCACCATGACCCGCTCCCAGTCGCCGGGGTGGGAGCCGGAGCTCCCGTCGCAGTCCTCCTGGTAGCCGTAGAAGAACCAGTACATGAGCCGCACCTGCGCGCCGCAAGTGATGGTCTGGTAATACGTCGGGATGGCGCCCGTGGACAGCGAGGCGGCGTCGTCGTTCACGCTGATGCCCGCGTTCTGGGTGATGGCCTTGTCGTAGAACGCCTGCGCGGACATGGGGTAACCGTTGGCCGCCCCGTCGAAGCGCAGCCGCGGCGCGAACTTTTCACCCAAGAAGCGCAGCGCCTCGTCGCGCTGGGCGGAGGGCATCACGAACGCGAAGTCCGACACGAGCCCGTCGCCGATGTCCGCCTGCCCCGCGCGGAGCCAGCAGGCCTGCTTGTCCGGATTGAAGGTACCGCCCGCGCACGACGGGTCCACGAGACAGGCCTGATAACACACCGCCGCGCTCGGCGTGGAGAAGGTGCGGAGCCCCGGGCTCGCCGTCCCCCCCGCCCCCCAGAAGGTCCGACCCGCGTGCATCAGCGACAGGTAATACGCGTCGCGCAGGCTCGACGACACCGTGAACGCGTTGTCCGACACGAGCCCGTCGCCGACGGTCGCGCTCCCCGTGCGGAGCCAGCAGGCCTGCTTGTCCGGATTGAAGGTACCGCCCGTGCACGACGCGTCTTCGAGGCAGGGGGTGTAACACTCCGTCGCCGTCTGCGCGGTGAACGTCATGAGCGGGCCCGTTCCCCAGAACGTCGCGCCGGGCGACATCGTGGGCGCGGGCCCGGAGCTCTGGCAGCACAGGATCGAATGCGGGCCACCACTCGAGGGCGAAATGCTCACGCCGGCCACGTGCTCATTGATCGCGCACTCGCCCTTGTACCCGCCGTAGTCCCATTCCAAGCGCGTCCAGTCTCCGCGATCGTCGCGGGTGTCGAAGGTCCGCACGGTGCAGGCCGTGTCCTCGGTGAACCCCACCCCCTGCGCGCACTGGAGCCCGTGGAACTTGTTGTTGCCCTGGTACTGCGCGGCGTTCTCGCTGACGCCGCTCACGTACTCGCCGTAGCCGCACTCGAGCTTGTAGAACCCGGGCGCCCAGTCGCCGAGGCGCGACGCCCGGCGCTCGTCCGCGTCGGCGAGCACCATCGTCTCCACCACGTTCCCCGTGAATTTCGCGGCGTCGCCCTCCTTGCAGAGCGCGCTCCGGCCTTGGTGATCCGTGGGCGACACGCTGATGCCGCTCACCACCTCGCCGGGGGCGCAAGAAGCCTTGCCGTGTTGGGGATCCCAATCCGCGGAGCTGCCGCGCATCGTCGACCCGTCCCGGAACGGCGCGGCGAAGGACTGGAGCTTTTGGGCATTCTCTCCGACGTTCTCGGTGTCCCCTACACCCGTCTCCTCGGCGCCGCACGCGGCGAGCGACGAACCCAGCGCCAATGCGAAAATCCCCTGCATCGTGAACTTGTTGAACATGACCATGCTTCCTCGGGTCCTTTGGAGCGTGACGCTCGACAGGCGTGTTCGGACATGCCCCCGCCGCTCTGTGCCGCCCTCGTGCCCGGGGGGCGCGAGAGCGGGTCAAAAAAAGAACCGAGGGCGCTCGAATCTCGTCGAGAGCTCTAATGCCCTTTGCGCTGCTCGCGCAGCCGGGTCGCGTACACGCTGTCGCCGTGACGAGTGAGGAAATCGTCGATCGCCGCCTGCGCCTCGCCGGCGCGCCCGAGCTGCTGGAGCGCCTGGATGCGACCGTAGTGGGCCTCGATCACGAGCGCGCCGCCCCCGCTCGCCAGGTAACGATCGAAATAGCCGAGCGCGGAGGTTGCGCTCCCGCCCGCGAGTGAGAGGCGCCCGAGCGATACCAGCGCGGCCCGCGCCTCGGAGCTCTCGGGGTAACGCGCGAGCAGCGTTTGATACGTCGTGATCGCGTCCCGGGTCCGGCCCGCGGCGAGCGCGGCCTGCGCTTCGCCCAGGAGCTCGTCGGCGCTCGATCCTGCGCTCACCTTGCCGCGCTTCCCGTCCTGATCCGCCACCCGGGGCGGGGCCGCCGCGACGGGCGCCTCGGCCACGCTCGCGACGGGCGCCTCGACCGAGGAAGGCATCGGCGCCACGACCTCGACCGGCTTCGGCGGCGCGGTCGTGTGAGCAGACGGAGGCGGTCCGGCGTCGGTGCCCTCGATCGGGCGCGGCTCCGGCCCCCCGAAGCGCGTGTTCACCCACGTGGCCGCGAAGGCGCCCAGCGCCGCCGCGAAGGCGACCGCGGCGGCGAGCCCCGCGACCCCGCGCCTCGTCATGGGGCGCGTGAGGGATCGCGGGCGCGGCTCCGGAAAGAGCTCCACGGACGACGGGGCACGCTCCTCCTGCATCTTCGCGAGGACCCGTGAGGCCATCACGCCGTCGTCGACCTCGGCGCCTTCCCCGCGCGGCGACCCCAGCCGGCCGATCTCGGCCCACAACGCCGCTTCGTCGGCGAGCTCCGGATCGGCCTCTTCCTGATGACGGACGAACTCGACCTCCTCGGGCGTGAGCGGCTGCCCACGGCCCCGGGCCGCCACGAGGGAGATCCAGCGCTCCTCGTCCGAGGCACGCTTCATCGGCTTCATGCGGACCTCCTGCGGCCGACGGCGATATCCTGTCGGACCTGCTTTCGCAGCGCCTCGATCCCGAGGCGCAGCCGGCTCTTCACGGTATCGCGGCTGGCCTCCGTCATCTCGGCGACCTCGTCCACCGTGTGCTCCAGCGCGACGTGGAGGATGATCACTTCGCGCTGCGCCTCGGGCAGCTCGTCCAGGTACTCGCGCACATGGCGAGGCAGGGCCTCGGCGTCGCGACCGGGCGACGACGCGGGCACGTCGTCGGCGGCCGACTCGTCACCGGCGATCAAGGCCTCGCGCTGCCGCCCCGCGCGGACGTACTTGAGCGCGGTCCTCACGGCGATGCGCCGCCCCCAGGTCGCGAGGCTGGCCTCGCCGCGGTAGGTCGCGGCGCTCCTCAGGATCGCGAGCAGCGCGAGCTGGGCGACGTCGTCCGCGTCGGCGGGGCTCTGCAGGAAGGCCCGCGCGATCCGCCGGACGCTCGGGAGCAGCTCCATCACGAGCCACGCCTGGGCCGCGGGCTCGCCCGCGCCGGCGCGGCGAGCCCGATCGAGATCCAGGGGCGAGGCCACGACCGCGGCCTCGTCTCGGCCGGCCTGTGACCGCCCGAGGACGCTCGCGCTCATCAAGCTCGACTTTCCACCCGCAGGCACGGGCGCATGGTTCCGCGCGCCCCCGGGAGCGGGTCATTTTTTTTCGTCATCGTCCCGCCCGGGCAGGACGCGGGATCGTGGGCTCGATCAGATCCACCTGGAGCTCGAGGCCGCCGAGGAACCTCGCCGGGTCGGTCTGGAGGTCGACCGGGGGCTGATTCGTCGTGGAGAGCCGGTTCAGCGGCACGTCCACGCCGGCCCAGGCGCCGACGCGGAGCCGGTCGACGATCCGGAAGCCGAGGCCCACCGTGGGGGCGATGCTCACGAGCGCGTCGACCGCGTGCCGCAGCGGGGTCGGCGGCGGCGGCGTGGGAGCAGGAGGAGCCGAAGAAGAAACGGGGTGCGGGTCGCGAACGACGATGTCGACCGTGCTACGCGCGCCCAGATCGACGTCCCAGCGGCCGCCGAAGAGGAAGCGATATCCGCCGCCGAAGACGATGGGGTGACGGGACAGGTCGACGTCGAGCGCGGAGCTCGAGCCCTTGACGTACTCTTCGAAGATCATCTCGTAGCCGAGGCCGACGCGCGCGTTCGGCGCGGGCGCCCACCACGCGGAGAGCGCGAGGGCGCTCTGCCAGGAGGCCTCGCGCGCGAAGGTGCCGCCCGTATATCCCGCGGAGAGGAGCAGCCGCCGAAAGCTCGGCCGCGCGGGAGCCTCCGGCGGAGGCATCACCCGAGGCGCAGGCGCCGTCGTGGCAGGGGGTGGCGGAGGGGGTGGCGGAGGCGGAGGCGGCGCGGAGACCGGGGCTGCCTCGGCGGCGGGCGCGGGAGAGGACGCGGGGTCGGCGACCTCCAGGGACGTCATCGTGACGACGTGCCCTTCGACGACCAGCTCCGCCGCGGCCGAGCCGGCGATGTTCGCGAGCGCCTCGAGCGCCGCGGAGGTCTGGCCGGCGGGCGCGGGGACGCCGCGGCGAAACACGCGCCCGCCTTCCTTTTCGAGGAGATGGAGGACGAGCTCGTCCCCTTTCCCGATCCCCACCCAGAGCACCCCCTTCGCGCCCTCGTCATCCGCGACCGCGCGCGCGTCGGCGATACGGTCGCCCGTATCGGGGGAGCTCACGGGGCGCTCGACCCGCTTCAACGTCACGCCGGCGGAGCGGACATGCGCAGCGACGAGCGTCACAGCCCGCTCCTCGAGCGGCGAGCGCACGCCTTTCGCGACGAGCAGGACGAGCACGGGCCGCGCCGCCGCGTCCTCGACCGCGGGGCCTGTGCTCTTCAGCTCGTCACCGAGGGCGAAGCCCGTCGTCAGCGCGAGCGCCACCCCGAGCAGCGAGGGCCCAACAGGGCGTCGACCGCTGCGCCAGGCCACGATCCGAGGAGGACGGATGGCTCGCATGGCCCCCCGTATCGGACTCTCGAGACCGCGTCCAGCCGAGAGCAAACGAGCTGCGGCGGCGCCCATTGGGGCCGCTGCGCTGGGGCGTTGCCCCAGGCCCCACCAGGGGTTGTCCACCCCTGGACCCGGACCAGCGCAAGCGCTGGACCCGGGGTCGATGAACTGCGCGATGCGCAGTTCATCGAGCAGGTCGAGGCAAGGGGAGCGGGAGGGTGGAGGATGACCACTCGGCGCACCTTGACCACGACCCCCACGCGGCTTTGTCTACGAGTGCTCGGCCGTGCCCCCACTCATCGACATACGCCTCGGCGCCGACGCGGCGTGAGGCATTGCCATCCACGGCTTACGGGCAGGTGATCTTCCTCCATGATAGTCCTCCAAACCCTCCCGTCTGGCTTGTCGTGGAGAAACTAGAATCATTGTCGATGTGAAGCGAGAGCGTCCCCCAGAGGGCGTTGCGGCCACGCGGGACGTCGGACCAGTTCCCCGTGATCGCGTTGCCAGAGATGGTGCCGTAATAGACGTTCGTCCATTGACGCCCTCCATCATCGCTCATCCCCATCCAAAACAAAGATGAGCCATGCTGGGCGATATAGTAGGTGCCACCTCCGTTGACAGACCAGCAGCCGGTTAGATCGGCGGCGCTGGCTGATCCAGACGCAAACGCCATGACGAGACTTGCCACAGCGCTCATGCAGATCTTATTCGCCTGTATCGAGATGCCCATAGAGACCTCCTCGAAAAGGACAGGCCGCAAGACTCGTGCCCCTTCGTGTGGCTCCGCTCAGCACACCATCGCCATAGGAATCATGCACTTTCGGTCATTCCGAGCGCTTGCCAGCCGATAGCCGGCTCTAGGACCCGCGACGGTATCCAGCCACTCTTGCTGATATCCCGCCACTACCCAACCAAGACCGCCGTGACCGGCAACGCCGTCCCTGGTCTTGCCACCGACCTGTGGGAAGAACTGCGCATCGCGCAGTTCTTCCCCCTGAGGTCCAGCGCTTGCGCTGGTCCGGGTCGAGGGGCGGACAGCCCCCGCGGGGCCCGGGGCAGAGCCCCGGCGAAGCGCCTCCCAGAAGAGACGCTGCACGCGCCTACGGACAACCCTCGGCGAGAACGAGCCGCTCTGCCGAGACGCCGGCGCGCACGCAGAGGCGCGGGAGGTCTGCGTCGGGCAGCCCTGCCAGACTGATCGCGGCGCACCCCTGGGCGTGTGCCGCCGCGACCGACTGACGCGCGTCGAGGCCGGTGTAGAAGCTGCTCGCGTATCGCCGCGCGGCGACGTCGTGGATTGAACCGCTCATCCCGATGACGCAGTCGACGTGCGCTCGCAGCACCTCGACGTGGTCCTCGCTGTGACAGGCGTTGAGGAGCACCAGCCGCACCGAGGCCCCCGCTGCGCTGAACGCCTTCGCGAGTGCGTCGCTCGAGACGAGCTGGGCGCGGCCCTCGCCGTGATGGAAGACCAGACCCTGCTCCCGGCCGCCGGCCGTCGCGGGCTCTGCGACGAACTCTCTGCGCGGACCGGTCCGGTGCTCGCCGCCGGCGTCCCCGCCGCCGTGACCGCTGAAGTGGACCACCGTTGGCTGGAGGTTGACGAGCTCGCGGAGCAGATCGTCGGGCTGCGTCGCCCAGCGCGTCACCAGCTCGAAGCGGTCCCGGAACCGGCTGCGCTCCAGCGCCTCCTGGATCGCGCGCGCCTCCTCGTCGAGCGCGATCCGGACGGTCCCCCCGGGGTGGCGGCCAAAAACAGAACGAAGCCCTCGTGCCGCTGCCGCTCGATGCTGTAGATGCTGTCGTCGAAGGACTCCCCCGGCATCCGGACCATTGCCCATCGTACACCGACGACCGGCGCTCGGGAGAAACGCCCTGCACGCGCCAAGCCTTCGCGAATCGCACCCGGTGTGAGCGCGACCTTTCGCCACGGCAAAGTGTCACCCCAAATTCCGGTTGCGTAGGGTCACTCCGCTTTGGGGCCTCCCCATGATGCACTCCCGCCGCCGGGACCTCGCTTTGGGGCCTCCCCATGATGCACTCCCAGCGCCGGGACCTCGCTTCGGGGCCTCCCCATGATGCACTCCCAGCGCCGGGACCTCGCTTCGGGGCCTCCCCATGACGCACTCCGAACGCTGGGACCTCGCTTTGGGGCCTCCCCATGACGCACTCCGACCGCCGGGACCTCGCTTCGGGGCCTCCCCATGACGCACTCCCAACGCCGGGACCTCGCTTTGGGGCCTCCCCATGACGCACTCCGAGCGCGGGGACCTCGCTTTGGGGGCTCCCCATGATGCACTCCCACCGCCGGGACCTCACTTTGGGGCCTCCCCGCTCCGTTTTGGAGCACCCCGCGCTCCGTTTTGGAGCACCTCCCCGCTCCGTTTTGGAGCATCGACCTGGATTTCCGTGGATTCCGGAGGGGCACGGCTCTTGCCATGACACCTCCCGAACCCGCCGCGCGACATCCCGTCGCGCCGGAACCAGCGAGGTGTTTCCCATGGCCAGTCATCCCTCTACCGCCAAGCTCTCCCGCGCCGAAAAAGCCGCCATCTGCCGCAAGCTGCACGACAACCTCGTCGCCCGCGCCCAGATGGGCCCCGCCGAGCCCGCGCTCGACGCGTTCATCCCGCAGCTCGACGCCACCGCCACGCGGCTCGACGCCCACGTGGCCGGCAAACACGCCGCCAGCGCCGCGCGCGCCGCGCATGCCGACCGCGTCGAGAAGGCCGACGACGAGGTCGATACCGTGGCCTGCCACATCGAAAGTTACCTCGGCAACGAAAGCCGTCGCCGCCAGGGGCCCCACGTCGCCGCGGTCCGAGCGATTCACGCCGCCGCATTCCCCGCGGGTCGCGCGTTCCTCGACGCGCGCGTCCCCGAGGAAAACGCCGAGATCCGCCGGATCCTCGCCATCCTGCGCGCCCCGGAGCACGCGGCGACGCTCGCCGGGATCTCGTTCCCGATGGAGTGGATCGACCGCCTCGAATTCGCGGTCGGCGAGAGCGACCTGGCCTATGCCGAGCGGGCTTCGGCGCGAGGGACGGCCGGTCATCACGTGAATCTCGGGAAAGACGCGGAGGCCGATTGGCTCGATGTGGTGGGTCGGCTGCGCAAGTACGTGGAGAGCCGCGCGTCCGCGGGGGAGGTCGAGCGGTCCCTCGAAGGTCGGACGCTCCTCGCTCCGCTGACGGACGCGATGGCGCACGCCAAGGCGGTCGCTGCCACCCGCGCGACGCGACGGTCGAAGAAGAAGGCGGAAGAGCCGACGGCCGAGATGCCGGTGGGCTAGGTGCTGACGCTTCTGCCTCCGCTTCCGCTCGCCGCGGGGGCGGAGGCGGAGGCGGAGGTGGCAAGCGGGCTCGCGATGGCACCGCGCGTGGGTTCTTCCAACGCGCTTTCCGCATTGCATGGCGGGATCCTCGAGTACGGCTTCATGCACGTGGAATGTAATCGTTCGGTCGCGTTTTCGTGCAAGCGACGAGGATTCTGCAGGAGCGCGGGCCCGGCGGCATTGGGTGTGTCGTGAAGCCCTCGACACGCGGCCCGCGCCCTTCCGTCTCGCCCGCCTGCTCGGGGCGAACGCACGCCGCTCTGGATGATCTTGGGCGACGAGCATCTTTCACCTTGCCAAAGGTCGGCCGATGAGGTAAGTTGTCGGCCGACACGCAAACGTTTCTGGCTCGCTCTCGGCACGTCGCTCCTCTTCCAGAATGCGGCTCGCTCGGAAGACTGGATGACGCAAACGTGCGCCGAGGCGAGTGACGTTCCCAAGTTGGGTGCTTCGCGCGTCTCTGCACACCCCGTTCGGCTTTGATGCGGCTTCTTCGAACGGTCGGTGTGAAGGCGTCTCCCTGGACGCTTTGAGAAGCCACAGGAAAACACCATGGGAAATCGTCTCTACGTCGGAAACCTCTCGTACAGCACCACCCAGACCTCGCTCGAGAGCGCCTTTGCCGCGGCCGGCCAGGTTCGCGAGGTCGCGATGCCGATCGATCGCGAGACCGGGCAACCCCGCGGCTTCGCCTTCGTCACGATGGGGAACGCGCACGAGGCGCTCAACGCGATCTCTCAGCTCAACGGGCTCATGCTCGACGGGCGCGCGCTCAAGGTCAACGAGGCGCAAGAGCGTCCCCCGCGCACGGGCGGCGGCGGCGGTGGCGGCGGCTACGGTGGCGGCGGTGGTCGCGGTGGCGGCGGCTACGGCGGCGGCGGTGGTCGCGGTGGTCGCGGCGGCGGCCGATACTGATCGAAAAAGCATGACGTGCGGCGCGGGCCGCGGCAGCTCGCAAGAGCAGCCGCGCCCGCGCCGTTTTCCATGTCCGCGGCCGAGAAGTGACCCATGGCTGAAATGCCCCGAGACCTTCATCAAAAGATGAGGAAACAGCTTCGGCCGCTCGCTCGATGAGTGTCGAACCCGCGTCGATGGAGGGGGGATGATGAATTACCGCAAGAACCTCGAGCGCAAAGCCCGTCATGCAGAGCGGCTGGCTCGCGAAGACGCGGCAGGCAAGCTCTCCGTGCACGCTCCCGATTTGAAAGACTTCTACATTTCGATCGACGAGACGCCGAGGAGCGGCACCGCCGTCGGCGGCACGCGCTACATCCGGCGCGTCGTCATCGCATCGGCGCCCGCCCTCTTCGAGCTGCCGTGCTCCGATCCGCGGTGCGAAAATGGCGGTTATGACGTGACGGCCGAGTTCCTCGCTGCGCTCGCATATCGCCGCACCGTCTTCGAAGGCGAGCGGTCTTGCCCGGGACGGTCCAGCACGCACGATTGCGGAAGAATCCTTCGGTACGTCGCGACGGCGGCCTATCGCGACGAGAAAAAAGCGCCTTCCTGAGGTCGCCTCTCGAGGCCCCGTCCCTCGACAGCCCCGCGCATGGCCGCTCAACCTCTACGGGAACGGAGGCGGCAAGCGAAATCTGATTGTGTACCGCTCCCGCGGCTCCCCCCGCCCCGGCCACCGTCATTGGACGCTCGGTTCCCGAGCGCATGATGAGCCCCCTGGTGAACGGGACAGAGGCGCCGATCCGCCGTCAGCAGGACGCGGATCCAGCGGGGATTGACGTCCCGGCCCCCGCCGCGTGCGTGATGCCCTTTCCTCCGCCTCTTCCTCGGTCCGGGCAGCTCAGGGGTTCGGCTTCGCGTTGCCCGGCACCATCGGCACGAACCTCACCAGCGCCAGGTTTTCCTTCGCGATTCGCCCGCTGCGCTTCGTCAACCGCACGAGCTCCTGTGGCTCGTCCTCCCCGCCCACCGGCGCCACCAGAATCCCGCCCTCTGCGAGCTGGTCGAGGAGGGCGCGCGGGATCTCCGGTGGCGCGGCCGTGAGCAGGATCCGATCGAACGGCGCTTGCTCGGGCCAGCCTGCGTATCCATCGCCGATGCAGACCTCGACATTGGAGTAACCGAGCTCTTCGAGACGCTCTCGCGCGACCTCGCCGAGGGGCGCGACGAGCTCGATCGTGAAGACCCGCCGCGCCAGGAGCGCGAGCACGGCCGTCTGGTATCCCGAACCCGTGCCGATCTCCAGCACGCGCTCCGTACTCCGGAGCTCGAGGGCGTTCGTCGTGATCGCGACGACGGTCGGCTGGGAGATCGTCTGGCCATGGCCAATGGGCAGCGGGCGGTCCTCGTACGCAAGGGCGAGGGGTGCGTCCGGCACGAACAGGTGGCGGGGGGTCGCTTGCAAGGCGCCGAGCACGCGCCCGTCCCACGTGGCGCCGCTCCAGGGCGAGCTGCGGAGGATCTCGCGGACGAGGTCCTCGCGCAGGGTGCGCGCCTCGGCAGAGTCGTCGCGGACGGCGGGCGGCGGCGCAGAGACGCTCTCGATGCGGGCGTCCGGCGGCTCGTCCTCGGGGGCAGGCGGGGTGGAAGCTTGGCCGCACGACGGGAGCGCCAAGAGCAGGCAGCACCAACAGAGACGGCCCATCATTCGAACAACATAAGCCGCGCGTCCCGCAGTGCATAACGACGGCGACCGTACGAGCGGCATCGACCGGAGAAAGCGGACGCGGATGCGGGAGTGGAAGCGGCAGCGGATGCGGCAGCGGCAGCGGGGTGCGCGGCGAACGACACCACGCACGGCGCGTCGGTGCGCGCGCGGGGGCCTTTCCCCGTGCAGCACGCATTCGACCCGCAGCCAACCCAGGCGCCTGAGCCGCAGCCCACCGCGACGGTCGGCGAGCAGCAGACCGCACCCACGAATACAGCAGGCACGCAGGTCCCCGCGGCCAGCGGGTGCGATCCAGCCAAAGAACCGCACCGCAGATACCTCGGCGACAGGGAAAAGTGCATGCTCATCAAGTATCGCTGCGAGCCGCCGCAGAACTTCTTCTCCAATGCCTGCGGCTGCGAATAACATTGCACCAGCAGGTTATGCTGTGGCTGGGATAGCGGAAGCGGAGGCGGGCGCGGTCGAGCGAGCCCATGATCTCGTCATCGAGCGCGTCCACGTACCCGAGCGCCTCGGCGACCTGCAGGCAGGCCCCCTGCGCGGTTGATCCCCGAGATTCGCATCGTTTGCCGACACCCGTTCGAGCACCGCCCGGGAGGGCCGCCGAACGGCGTTCAACGTCACCATAGCGGCGCGGGCGAAAAATGCCTACCAATCAACTTACGGTTGAATTGTGGCCATATGGAAAGGGTCGGGACGTCTTTACCGAAAGCCAGCGCATCGGCCACGTGCGAGCACGTGCGAAGGTCCGCCGGTCGAAGGAGCGTCGTTCTTGCGATTCTTCCGATCGGAGCCGATGACCGCTCCTGACTCTCGCCTGCGCGAAAGGTTCGGCCGACCCATCGCGAACCCTCAGTCCGGCACCGCCCTTCCGTGCTATGAGAGGCCATGGACCGGCTCGACGCCATGTTCGTTTTCCTGGCCGTGGTCGAAACTGGCAGCCTGTCGGCGGCGGGGCGGCGGCTGCGGGCGCCGCTGCCTACCGTCAGCCGTAAGGTCGCGGAACTCGAACGTCATCTCGGCACGCAGCTTCTGATCCGCACCAGCCGCCGCGTGGAGTTGACCGAGGCCGGGCGCGAGTACGCCATTGCGGTGCGGCACATACTCGAGCAATTGCAAGAAGCCGAGCAGGCCGCCGCAGGCGAATATCAGGAGCCCCGAGGGGAGCTGACCGTCACGGCACCGACCATGTTCGGCGAGTTGTACGTACTGCCGATCGCCAGCGAGTTTCTTGCGGCGCACCCGAGGATCGATCTGCGCCTCTTCCTGACGGACGTCATCGTGAACGTCGTCGAGGAGCACGTGCATGTGGCGGTCCGGATCGGAGAGATCGAGGACAATTCATTGATGGCGAGACGTGTCGGGGCCACGCGCTCCATCACCTGTGCGAGCCCGAGCTACCTGCGCGCGTTCGGCGAGCCCCAGACGCCGGAGGACCTGACGGAGCGCGATGGGGTGACCTATCGCGGATTCGTGCCCTCACGCTGGCGGTACGTGCGGGACGCCGCGGAGGTGGTCGCGGAACCCCGCGCGCGGGTCGCCGTCAATTCGCCCGCCGCGGCGCTGGTGGCGGCAAAGGCCGGCCTCGGGATCACGAGAGCCCTGGACTACCAGATCACGCCGGAGCTGCGGACCGGAGCGCTCACGCCGCTCCTGGAAGCCTTCGAAGTGGCTCCTCTTCCGATCCACCTCGTCTTCTCCGGTCAGGGCCGCCTACCGCTCAAGGTGCGCGCCTTTTTGGACTGGATGGCGCCCCGGCTGCGCGGCCGATTGACCGCTGAAGGTGTCGGGGCGCCCGCGGGGCCGCCGAGACGCTAGGCGCCTGGCGGCTCGTCGAGGCCACCCCAGCCTCTCACATTTCGAGAGGGAGCATCACAATCTAGCCCACTGCCGCGCCGCAGCTCCGACAGCTACATCTGGCGACGACAAAGGCTCATCGATGCGCAGGAGGCGCGACATGACGAGTACAGTCCTTGCGACGCCCATGTATTCTGAAAACGCCCAGGCACCGCTCGATCCCCCTATGCGGCGCTGGGAGCTCGACGCCCCAGGCGTGCGAAACCTGGCGCTCCGCGATGTTCCCAGGCCGCGGCCTGGGCTTCGCGAGGTCCTGGTGAGAATCCAGGCGGTGTCGCTGAACTACCGCGATATCCTGATGTGGGAAGGACGCATGGGCGAGTTGGCCCAACCGTTCGTCCCCGGAAGCGACTTTGCTGGAGAGGTCGTGGAGCTCGGGCCGTTTGCGACGCGGTTTTCCATCGGCGAGCGGGTGATCGGCGTCGACATCGAAGACTGGATCGACGGCGCGGCGCCCGGGCGCCACACCAACACCATCGCCGTCTCCGGCCGCCTTTCGGAGTTCGTGGTCGTCAGCGAAGACATGCTGGTCGCGGCGCCCCAAACCCTCAGCCCGGAGGAGGCGAGCACGCTTCCGACCGCGGGGCTGACCGCCTGGATGGCTGTGGTCGAAACGGGTCGCGTCCGGGCGGGGCAGACCTGGGTCGTCCAGGGCACGGGCGGGGTTTCGCTCTTCGCGCTCCAGTTCGCGGCGGCGCACGGGGCGACGGTGATCCTGACCTCCAGCAGCGACGAGAAATTGGCCCTCGGCTTGACCCTCGGCGCGCGCGCCGGCGTCAACTACCGCACCCATCCCGATTGGGATCGAGAAGTGATGGCGCTCACGAGGGGGCGCGGAGCCGACGCGGTGATCGAGATGGCGGCGGGCGAGAACCTCGCGACGTCCGTCGAGGCCCTGGCCTACGGCGGAAGGATCTTGCTGGTCGGGCTGCTGGACAGTGACCGCGTCTCGACCCCGGTCGGCCCCCTGCTTCTGCGTCGTGCGACGATCAACGCCATCGGCGTCGGACCGCGGCGAGCGCTCGAGGACATGATCCGGGCGATCGACAGCCTCGAGATCCGCCCTGCGGTGGCGGCGACCTATGACTTCGCCGATCTCCAGGCGGCCATGAACCATCTGCAGGCCGGCGCCTTCGGGAAGGTCGTCGTGCGCGTCCGAGCCTAGGCGAAAACGCCGCAATCGAAAGGAACAGAAAGATGAGCATCCAGACGTGGTTCATCACCGGAGCATCAAGCGGGCTGGGAGCCGCAATCGCGAGCGCCGCCCTTCGCTCTGGTCATCATGTGGCCGTCACCGCGCGCGATAGCTCCCGCCTCAACGCGCTGGTGGAGGCCTATCCCGACGCTGTGCTCCCCCTCTCGATGGACCTCACCAGACCATCCGAGATCGAGGCTGCGGTGGCTACCGCCGAGGCGTGGCGTGGCGGCATCGACGTGCTCGTGAACAACGCCGCACTCGGCTACCTCGCCGCGATTGAAGAGGGAGAAGACCAGAAGATTCGGACGGTCTTCGAGACGAACTTCTTCGGCGTCGCGTCGACCCTACGGGCAGCTCTCGCCGGCATGCGCGCTCGGGGGCGCGGCACGATCATGAACATCTCGTCCATGAACGGCGTCGTCGCCATGCCTGCCCTCGGCTATTACAGCGCTTCGAAGTTCGCACTCGAAGGACTCACGGAAGCCCTGTCGCAAGAGGTCGCGCCGCTTGGTCTCAAGGTCATGTTGGTCGAACCGGGCGGCTTCCGAACGGGCATCGTCGAACGGAATCTCCGGAGCCCGAGGATCGATGCATATGGCGCCACGGCCCATGCCGTCATGGATATGCTGGTGAACGACAAGGACGGCTCTCTCGCGCCAGGCGATCCGGCTCGCATGGCCGACATCCTCGTCAAACTCGTGGATTCTGGAGAGATGCCGCAGCGGCTCAGCCTCGGCGCTGACAGCTGGACAGGCATCATGGCGAAGCTAGACGCCCAGCGCGCGGAGTACCAAGCCTGGAAGGACGTGTCGCACAGCACGTACTTCTCGTGAAGGCGCGAACGTAGTCCCCGCATCCGAGCCGTCGTGGTGCCGGATCTCGAAGTGCGTGATGGGCCCCAATCTCGGCCGAGATGGTGGCGTAACGCTCGATCGTGACGGTCTCCGGATCGATCGCGGGCGCAGGCTCCGGCGCGACCTCGACGGAAGCGGAAGCGGGAGCGGAAGCGGAGGCGGCAAGCGAAATCTGTTTGTGTACCGTTTCGGAGGCCAGAGCGAGGACTAAGGACGCGATCTTCAACAAGATTTGCATGATCCATCCGGTCACGGGCGGAAGCCTTGCGGGCGCTTGGCGCAGCCCTCGGGGCGCTCGGCACTCGGCGCGGACGCAGGGCGCACGGCAGGCATGGTCGTCGGGGCGCTCGCGACGCGCGGCGCCAAGCCTCCGTCAGTCGTCGTGACCGCCACGACGGCCGAGTGGAACGTCTTCGCGATCGAGTTCACGGATCTGACGCAAGAGTCCGTCTTGGTCCCCGGGAACCAGGACGAGGCTGCCATCGCTCCTCTGTACAATGAGGATGCGACCACAGCCCCCGCAGCGGGCCTCGAATAGGCGAGGATGCTGGCCCGAAGCGCACCGAAAGAGATTGTGCGCGATTGGCCGCAGCGTCGCGGGGCTCACGGAAGACAGAGCCGCGCCGCACTGGGGACATGCCGCCTGTGGGTTTGGCCCGAGACCTGTACTGTCGAGGACGATCTTCCGGCCGCTCATAAGCTCAGTATACGGCAGGCTGCTTGCATCGAGAACATGAACGAGGGAGCGTCGGCTGGGCGCCATGCAACGCGGTGCCTACTCGTCAGAAATCAAAAATGTACGATTGTCGACAACAAACCGTCACTGCGTTCTCGTCGTCTTCGACCGCCTCCCCGATGGGCTCCCCCCCGCCGGCCTCGCATGTCCCCGCGACGTACGCGTGATCCGTGACCGACTTTCCGCCCATCGCACGGCCCGCGGGGAAGATCGGATCGCAGTCTCCACCGAGCGAGGAAATCGGCTGCTTCAGGAACTCCGAAGCGCACGCCCCATCATCGAACAGCCGCAACGTGGCAACACACGCACCCCCTTGCGGCGCGCCGCACGTGCATGCCGTGCATTCGCGCGAGTCCTTCGGCTGAAACGGGTACATGGTCCGGGGAAGCTCCCAATTGTAGGGCTTGGGGCATTTCGTATGCTTCCCCTTCTGCCAGATGCATTGACGGTAGGGGTAGAGCACCTTCGGAACGCAGAGCTTATCCCCCGAGCCACAGAGCGACGTGTCGAGGCTCGACCGGCAGGCGAGCGCGCCAGTCTCCCATTCCGTGATCTTCGTTCCTCCGGCCTTGATGATAGGCGATGGCTTGACATCGCACTTCTCGTTGGCCCTGACCATTCATCTCATCGCAACAGCCCTGCCTCATCGAGCTGTCGCAGCGTTTCTGCTGCGGGAGCCAAGCGTTCGAGCCCTCGACCGATGGTGATGGATCCTGGCGGGCCACCAGAGGACTTACCCGTGTAGCCGCCGAGCTCTGCGATCCACTGTGTTGCGACGCCGATCGTCAGGATCCTGTTCTGCCCCATTCCGTCGCGCGCAGGCCTCTTCAAGGCTGCGCAGCACCGCGCGGAGCCGCCCGGAGCGCGAAGCGCGAGGACGGCGAGCACGGCTTGGCCTTGAAGAGGCCGAGCACGACGGTACGATCGCCGTCCCCGAGCGGAATCCATGCAAACCCGTCCCACTCGCGTTTGCGTTTGCGTTTGCGTTTTACGTTTGCGCCTCCGCCTCCGCCTCCGCCTCCGCCCCCGCCTCCGCCTCCGCTCCCGCCTCCGCTTCCTTTAACGAGGTCGATCCCAAGGGGCGCTTCCACGGCCTGCGCAAGACGCGCCGCCCGCCGTGGGCGGCATGCGCGCGCTTTATGCCGAAGACAGGCCTCGCGTGAAAGAACGCGGCCTTCAATACCTCGACCCGAGCGAAACACGCCTCGCGGAGCTATTTTTGGAGGATGCGATGTTGCTTCGCACGCCCATCGTACGCGACGGCGCCCGCGCGGCCGTGGGCCCCGCCGAGGTGACTTGGAAGGCGTTTGCGGAGGCGACCAAACCGTAAGCGGGCGGCTCGACTTTGCCGTCCCGACCGGCTATCTCTCGCCGATGCGATCGTTGTCCCCCCTCATGTTCGTCGGGCTCGCCGTGCTTACGCCCCTCGTTTGGGTAGCCTGCGCCGAGCCGCCTTCGGGAAACGCCCCCGTGACGCCGTCCACCGAAACAAAAGCAGGCGCCAAGCCGCCTTCGGAAAACGCCCCCGTGACGCCGTCCGCCGAAACAAAAGCAGGCTCCTCACCGCCGGCCGCTGCGCCGCCCTCCACCGCAGCATGCGATACGCTTCGTGCCGAGGTCCGCGACGCTTTGGGCAAAGCGCAAGCCAAATCCGCCGCTTGCAAGACCGAAGCCGATTGCGAGATTCTTTCGGATGGCATCTGCATGGCCGCGAGCTGCGGCGTCAGCATCGCCAAAGCCGCGCGGGCCACGTACGAGGCGGACCGAAAACGTATCACGGAGCCAGCTTGTGAATCTTGGACCAAGAGCGGCTGCGACAAGCTCGTACCCATTCCGATTCCCTCGTGCCCTATGCTCGTGCCCATTTGTAAAGACGGAGTCTGCACTTCGCGGTATTGAGCTCGGAAGGAGCTTCGCCGCGGCGAGCGCGCAATGCGCGGCGGCAAACTCGAGCGCTTAGGGCAACCAATCAGCGCTTAGGGCAAATAACCAGCCAATTTCACCCTCGAGCAGGAACCGTCGCCCCGCCGCCCCCCGCCGCGGCCGTATCCCCGACTACGGCATGACGCCACCACGCGTGGGCCTCGCGCGGAAAGTCGAGCCCCATTGGCGAAGTTGTACCTCCGGCAATACCTCCTCGGTCAGATGCACAGCGCCATCGCTCATCCGCCGTCCGAGGCATGATGGACAGAACCCACGTCGCTTGCACGAAAATGCGACCAGTCGCTCGAATCCGCACCCTTCGCATTCCACGCGCATGAAGCCGTATTCGAGAATCCCGCAGCGCAGATACTCCTCGACCTCGCGCACGACGAATCGCGGCAAACTCCCAATCGGCTCCACGCGCTCCCGAAACGAGTCCCAATACGAACGCACGACTCGGTAGAGAACCGTCTCCTCAGGTCGATGCCGCTCGTAGCGGTCGCCGTCGCCATGCAGTGCAGAAAGCGAACCGGAAGGCCCCACGCGCGTCCCCATCGCGCGCGCCATGCCAAAAGAAAGGGACGCCGATTACCGAGCACTTCCCCGATCTTCCCTGGCGGCCGCCCCCCTCCGCCATGGCGGTCGCCACACCTGGCAAGGTCCACCGCCCACCTGACGCTCGACCTGCCCCCGCCTTCCTCAAGAACGGTACACAAACAGATTCCTGTTGCCGCTTCCGCCTCCGCCCCCGCCTCCGCCTCCGCCTCCGCCTCCGCTCATGACGTGGCAGTCGTCGCGCACGATGCGGCGACGCCATTGCTCCAAGGGATGCCCGTTGGAAATCCCTCGATCGAGGCTGCGCACGACGCACACGCGGCGGTCGGCAAGCTGTTGGCTGCGATAGCGCGCCAATAGAGTTTCGTTCGCGCGGCCCCCCCTGGAGGAGTGCCCCCCGGGGGGCGTGGCGAAGGTGCCCGACGGTCGAGGTCGCGGCGCGCGCTCGGCCGCCTGCCAGATTGTCCTAAGCGCCGCTCATGCGCGGACAGTACGCTGACCTAGGTGGCTGGTGTCGATCGCGAGCCCGTCGAAGAGGTCGTGGCCGCTCGTGTTCCCATGGCCGCCAGGGTGCATATCGGACAGGTCGCCTGACGGCTGATAATGGTTTGGATCGTCTTCTGGTC